>JBKQPN010000141.1:0-12880 GCA_052145015.1 Terriglobales bacterium | reverse complement strand
ACAACCAGCGCCGGAAATCAGAATCATGCTGCCAGGAAGCGGCCAAGCCTGGCTGCGGCGCTCCCTGCTGATCGAGTTCGACCAGACGATCGAACATCAGCACGGCGAGTTGTTCCTGCGTGCTCGTAGGGAACGCAGATTGCTGCGCGGGGTCGAGCGAAGCCGGGGCGGCGCTCAGCTCTACCCTGAGCGTTCCCCCATAACGCGGACGGCTTTCCGCCACTGCCGGACGCAACGCGAGCAGCAGGCTAGCGGCTACAAACAGCAGATACGCTGAACGCCTCATAGCTCCCCGTCCTCAGGTTGTGCGCGATGACGGTCGCGCTGTGACCGTCGGCAGCGCTCCACATGGCGGTGACCGGCCCGGCGAACTCCAGCGGCAGCCCCGCCTCGACTGCGTCGCGGTTCACGATCTCGTAGGCGGAGAGCGAATCCGGCTGTGTGCTGTCGGCGGCACGCGTGGCCAGCACCTGCCAGCCGCTGCCGCAATCGGTGGCGATACCGGCCAAGTCATTGCCCCAGCCGCTGAATGCGGTCACCACCTGGCCCTTGGCGTTAATCAGCCTGGCAGCGCCGTTGGTGAAAGCGACGATCCAGAATCCGCGCTCGCCTTGCGCGAACATGGCCGCCGAATAAAACGGCCCGAGATCGCCGGCCTCGCTGCTACTCGCCAGCTTCACCGCTCCGGCGAAGAAGTTGCGGCGGCTGCCGAAGAAAGCGTTGACCTCCGGCGAAAGCGGCCAGGGATCGTCACTTTCCCGGCATGCAAGGTTGAGTTGCGGCTGCATCGTTCCTGGACACTGCACGCCGGGAAGATAGGCGCGAAAGCTTCCGTCCGCCTGGACGACGAGCCGGCCTCGCAGATCGCGCGGCCACGGATGCGAATGTATCACCGGCGCGGAGCCCGCGAGCTGCCACTTCCTCTCCTGCACGCGATACAGCGAGACCGAATCGCGTCCCAGCACCAGCAGGCCGCCATCTCCAGCGGGGACGACGTCGAGCATCATCTCAGGCTGGGTCCACAGTGGCGTTCGCCGGAGAACCAGCGCGGCCGGCGCTCGCTCGACGGGCGCGAGCAATGGCATTTGCACCATCACGACATCCCACGAATCGTCATAGCCGATCTCGGCAACCCACAAATAGCCAGAGGTATTTTCCGAGAGCGTCAAGCGAGCTTGCTCCAGCGCCTGCTCGGGGACAGCCAGGCTCACGCCGCGGCGGCGAAGCTCCGTCTCCAGCGCGCGCTGCACTTCCGCGACGCGCGATTGCGGCAGCGAGGAAATGTTCTTGACCGTCAACGACAACACGGTCCGCGACTGCGTCCGAGCAACTATCTTTTCGGCCAGCTCGCGCGCGGGTGCGTCCCACTCCTGGGCAGCGGCGGGAGTCGCTGAAACCAATGCAACAAGGATTGCCAGAGAAAGGAGGAAGAGCACACGTTGGCTGCGGGAGGGCATCCGAAAGCGCAGATCTCTCGGGAAAGCCGGATTATAACATTCCACTCGCATGGCTCTTGCCCCGCCGTGCGCGGATGGCGTCAGTCCTGGTGCGAATTCTTGGGACCGGCGGCCAGCAGGCGCAGTTCGGCGACTTGCGGCTCAGGTGCGGGCTGTGATGCGTGGCGTTGCGCAGCTTTTTTCGCGAGGCCGAGCACCGCCATCACCAGCAACGGCTCAATCACCAGGGCAAGGATGAAGGTCAGTAGTGTCACCGCGATCACTTCCGTCGTTACCAGAACGTTTTCCATGGCAACCGAACCAGGAGCAAGGCCATGGCCGGAACGCATGTCGCTGAACCGACGTGAGTTACATGGAACAGCAGGGCGGGGAAATGTGGCAGCGAGTGGACGATGTGTGCGGCGAGACACGCCGCGTGGAAACGACCTTACAGCGTCCGACCGCGCCAACCACCAATTACAAATCTTTACTCTCGTTTGACAACTCTTTACGCCGCCGCTCCAGCGCAGAGGATAGAGTTCGTATCTACGCCGGAAGCGCGTAGCCGCATTTGGGGGCGAACTTCCGTCTCCCTGGGTTCGCCCCCGCGGTTTAGTCACCCCGGCCCACGCGGGCATGCCTTCCGATCCCAACAATGCGTCGCCGTCCTCCCCGGCGAAAGAAGGTTCTGGTCGCAACCTGTTGCTGCTGATCTCGTGCATTGTCGGCCTGCTGGTCGGCCTGGGCGTGTTCGGATTTGTCTGCTATCTGCTGATGCACTAATGGTTGAGCACTACTCGTGGCGATGGCGGGCGCAGGCATTCAGCACCACCAGCGCCACTGCAACCAGCGGCGAGAGCGTGACCAGCCGCGAGTGCCTGGCTTGCAAAAAAGCGCTTAGCAGCGCCGCCAGAACATAAATGAGCAGCACCAACGCCTGCAGTCGCGCCCCGTGGTAGCGACGCGTCTCCGGAACATCAAGCGTGGCAGATTGGCCGGTGGGGTCGACGGCCAGCGGCGAAATCCGCAAGCGATACAGCCAGGTCGCGAACTCGGCCACCAGGCTGGTGAGGGTTCCGGTGATATAGGTGGTGGCGATGCCCGGGACCTTCAGATGTCGTATGGCGGCGCTCTGGATCCCCATCGCCAGCGCGGATAGGGTGATAAGCGCATAGAGGCTCGCTCCGCTGCGCGCTCCCACGTGCCAGGCGAGGGTGAACGCACCGAGGATGATCCCTTCCAACAACACAGCTCTGGTGACCGCAACCGGCCAGTCCGTCTGCTGCGGTCCTTTCTTCACAATGATCGCGCCGAACGCGACGCCGACCACAAAACCCGCCAGGGCAATTATTGAGCGCAAGGCCGCCAGTCCCTGCCCTTGTCCAATCGCCACTCCCAGCAGCACGGCATTGCCGGTCATGTTGGCGGTGAATACGTGGCCCAGTCCGAGATAGCTGATCGCATCCACAGCGCTCGCCGCCCAGGTGAGCACCACGACCATGGTATTGCGTCCCTGCGGAAAAGTGGACGCGCCGATGCGCCTGAGCAACAAGGCCTTCACGTTCGCCATCCCTCACCTCCGTTTTGCGCCGCCTATTGTATGATTCCGCCGCTTCGAAGCAGCCATGGACGAACCGGCAATCGCGTTCCGCGGGGTGACCTATCGCGCGCAGGGTCGCGTGCTGCTCGGACCGCTGGACCTCGAAGTCCGGCGCGGGGAAATTCTGGTTCTGCTTGGCCGCAGCGGCTCGGGGAAGACCACCGCGCTGAAGCTGATCAACCGGCTGCTGGAGGAAAGCGAAGGCGCGGTGCTGGTCGACGGACGCCCGACGCGGGAGTGGGACGCGATCACGCTGCGGCGCCACATCGGGTACGTGATCCAAGAGACCGGCCTCTTCCCCCACTACACGGTAGAAAAAAACGTCGGGCTGGTGCCGCGACTGCTGGGCAAGCCGGAGGCGAACATCCGGGAGCGTGTGGACGCCATGCTGCGGCTGGTTGATCTGGATCCGCAGGAGTTCCGGCAGCGCTACCCGCACCAACTCTCGGGCGGACAGCGGCAGCGCGTGGGAGTGGCGCGCGCTCTGGCCGGTGATCCCAAGATTCTGCTGATGGATGAGCCGTTCGGAGCGCTGGACCCGCTAAGCCGCGTGGAACTCCAGCGACAGTTCCTGGAGATCCAGAAGCGCGTGCGAAAGACCACCGTGCTGGTGACGCACGATGTGGGTGAGGCCCTGCTGCTCGCCAACCGCATCGCGCTGCTCGAGGGCGGGAAGCTGATGGGAATTTATTCACGGCCGGAGTTTCTCGAAAGCTCCGACGCAACCGTCGCCGCGTATCGCGCGGCCTGGAGCGGGAACCTGCAATTCCCTGGAGAAGATCGCCATGGTGGAATTTCTTAGGATTCATCGCGTCGAGATCGCCACTCTCACCCTGGAGCACGTTTGGCTGGTGGCCGCCTCCATGGGGATCGCGGTGCTGATCGGAGTGCCGGCGGGAATCCTGCTGACGCGCAAGCCCAGGCTGCGCGAGCCGGTGATCGGCGGCGCCAACATCATCGAGACCATCCCCAGCCTGGCGCTGTTCGGCTTCCTGCTGCCCGCGCCCTGGCTGGGCGCCCGCGCCGACCGCATCGCGATCACCGCGCTGGCCCTGTATGCGCTGCTGCCCATCATCCGCAACACCTATGTGGGCATTACCGGAGTCGATCCTGGCGTGCGCGAGGCGGCGCGCGGCATGGGTCTGACCAGCCGGCAGATGCTCTGGCAAGTGGAGCTGCCCTTGTCGATGAGCGTGATCCTCGCTGGCATCCGCACAGCCACTGTACTTTGCATCGGCATCGCGACCATTGCGGCGGCGATCGGCGCGGGCGGGCTGGGGGAGTTCATCTTCCGCGGCTTGGCGATGGTCAACGATTCGCTCATCCTGGCGGGCGCCATCCCGGCGGCGATCCTGGCCCTGGCGGCCGACCTGGGGCTTGGGTGGCTGGAGGCGCGCCTGCGTCCGCAACGCGCATGAGACGCTTCGCCATCGTTCTCTGTTGCGGGCTGGCGCTGCTTACCGCCTCGTGTGGTTCGCGCCGAAACCGCATCGTAATCGGGTCCAAGAATTTCACGGAACAGCTCATCCTCGGCGAACTGCTGGCACAGCAACTGGAGCACCAGACCGGACTGCCCGTCGAACGCCGCTTTTACCTCGCGGGCACGTACATCTGCCAGCAGGCACTGCTCGCTGGCCGCATCGACATGTATGCCGAGTACACGGGGACGGCGCTGACCGCGATCCTCAAAGAGAAGCCTTCAAGCGATCACAAGGAGGTCTACGAACGCGTTCGGCAAGGATACGCGCGGCACTTCGGGCTGGCAGTGGGCGAGCCGCTCGGGTTCGACAACACCTTCGCCATCGTGATTCGCGGAGAGGACGCGCGGCGGCTGAATCTACACACCATTTCCCAGGCCGCGCAGTACGCGCCGCAGTGGCGTCCGGGCTTTGGCTACGAGTTCATGGAGCGGCCCGACGGATACGAAGGTCTGGCCCGCACTTACGGCCTGCGCTTCGCCGCGCCGCCGCGCATCATGGACCTCGGTCTGCTCTACCGCGCGCTGCAGGGGAAAGGGGTGGACATCGTGGCCGGCTCGGCGACCGACGGCCTGATCAGCGCGCTGGGGTTTGTAGTGCTGCAGGACGACCGTCATTATTTCCCTCCGTATGACGCAGTGCCGATCGTTCGCGAGCAGGTGTTACAAGAGCATCCCGAAGTGAGGACGGCGCTCGCCGCTCTCGCCGGGAAGATCACTGAAGAAGACATGCGGCGGATGAACTATGCGGTGGACGGCGAGCATCGGGACGCGACCCAGGTGGTAGCAGAGTTCTTGCGGGCAAGAGGACTGTAGGCAGACGGCCTGGTCCCAGGCTCACATGCTTTTCATCATGGCCTGGAAGCGGGGATGTCAAGTGTCCAGTTAGAGAAGTATTTCGTGCAACACGAATATATTCATAATATACTTGTGAAAGGAGACACTGTGTCAACCTCAGCTCAGAGCTTCGTAATTGCGGAGAAAGACGTCCTGCCAGAAGCGCGCGACATATTTTCACGAATCGGCGCAAAGTTCGAGATAGCGACCTTCGACGCAACTCGCACATTCAATACGGCTCGCAACCGATCAGTACAGTCCCGCTACTTCTCCATCTTCATTTTTTACATACGGGATCATCTACCGGAAGAGCAATTTTCTGCCGCGCTCCGGGACATCAAGCAGGTACAAAAGCGCCACTTGCTGTTTTACGTGGCACATCACGGAATGGACTTGGCATTCAATATCGGTGTGGCAGTCGGGCGTGAATTGGGCGAGAGTGCGGAAATCGCCTCAAATCCTCGAGAGGTTAGGCAACTGTTGAAAGGGTGGGATGCGGTTCTGACTGACCCGCCATACGCACAGGGAGGAACTAAGCTGGCTGATGCAAGGGCGAGGCTTGGTTTGACCCAAGACCAGATGGCCTCAGCCTTAAATGTCACAACCCGCACCCTCCAGAACTGGGAAAGTAACATTGGCACAAGCCAGATAAAGCGGAAGACGAAAGATCTCTGGGAATTGCTCGGTCTCATGGACGACTATGTCGTCGCCAAAGAAGAGACAACTTGGCTGAACACGCCTAATCCGACGTTCAGGAATAAAAAGCCTGTCGAACTGATCGTCGAGGGAAAACTGCGTGATCTGATTGTGGAGTTCCAGAGGTTGCGTGAGGGACAACCGCTTTGAGTCTGACAGTCGTCGAACAGACGACGCTCAGGGAGTTGATCAGGAATCGGAAGCCGATATCAGGCACTTACTTTCGTTCGGTAGAGCGCCGCTTCATGGACCCTTTGCAAATTCTGAACGGCCGTGGGACAGAGTTGTATGGGGGACGTTTCGCGCCAGTGGGCACGAAAGGCGTGTATTTGGCAGACTCAGATGCAGGCGCGTCGGCGGAAGTGTTGGCCCGGAAGAAGCGGCTCGGAGGCGCGTCCCAAATCTCTTTGGACAAATATCCTAGAGTGGTATTTGCGGTCGACATAGAATTGGAGCATGTTGTGAGCCTCGCTCGAAAACCCCGAAACGCGGCGCTGGCAGCGATTAGGAGCGCCAGCTTCGACGATGATCTCAGCTATTCGCAAGATGTTGGACGATTTCTTGCGGATTCAGGTATGCAAGGACTTCTCTTCAAGAGCTTGGCCGGAACTGGTGTCAATCTCTTGGTTTTCTTGGAAAATTGTGCTTCCGGCCAAATTAAGGTTCGGAAGCTCGGTGAAACGATGGACACGTTGAAGCAAATTGCGTCGAAACGCAGGCGCTGAGGGAAAAACACATGCCGGCGCCACCGCAAGCGAAATTGCCGATTCTAGTGAAGTCGATCAGGAAAAATTGAGCTTGCGAAAGCGGTCGGCTGTCGGTGAGTGTGTTACGCTGTTGGCAATTCCCTCCGTACTGTTGCATAGATCGGGAATGGGCGCCCTAGGCAAGGTCTTCAGGCTGAACCCCGGTGATCGCTGGCTGCTCTTGAGGGCCTTTGTGGCCGTCGGGAGTGCCTGGATCGCAGTGCGACTGTTCCCGCCCTCCGTGGTTCTAAGAAAAGTCTCCGAGGACATTCCCCTTCTGTCTCCGCGCCAGCCGCAAACCGCCGGGCGCATTGGCTGGGCGATTGCCGTCGCCGCGCGGTACGTTCCCGGATCCAAATGCCTGGTGCAGGCGATTGCCGGGCGAAATCTGCTGGCGAGCTACGGCTTTCCCGGCGCAATCCACATCGGCGTGGCTAAGGATTCCAGGAACTGGCTGAGCGCTCACGCCTGGGTGGAGGTGGAGGGCCAGACCGTCATCGGCGGTGACACCGCCGCCTATGCGCCTCTGATCGGCGCCAGTCAGGAATACAGACCGTGAGCGCCTTGGCAACGCATCCAGACTTAGCTGGGACTGGACTCGCTCGAATCGCCGAACTGCGTATCTCGCCCGAGCTCGAACTACTGCTCACGTGCGCACGCCGGGAAATGCGCGCGGACCACACCCGGCACGCGATCGAGCTCCTGGATCATTCCCTCAACTGGAGCCTGTTGATAGAGCAGGCTCGGGCCCATCGTCTTTTTCCCCTTCTGTACTGGCATTGGAAGCGGAGCCTTCGGCTCGACTTTCCTGCCGAGATTGCAGAGCAGCTCGACGGCCGGTTTCGGGCTAACGTGGCGCGCAGCCTGCTCCTGGTTCGAGATCTCGCCGACATCGTCGAGCATCTCCGCAGGCGCGGCATTCCGGTTGTCCCTTTCAAAGGGCCGGCACTCGCCGAGAGTCTCTACGGCAACGCCGCCTTGCGCGAGTGCGTCGATCTCGACATCCTCATACGCCGTCGTGACGTTCCGGAAGCCATCCGCACCCTTGTTTCCGCCGGATACGTGGGCGGAAAGCAACTGACACCGGCTCAGCAGAACGCCTTCGTGGCCACGCAGTATGAATATCCGTTCCTGAGTCCGTCCGGAATCCTGGTGGAGCTGCAGTGGCGAATCGTTCCCCGGTACTTCTCTCTTTCCCTGAGCGAAGAGCAGTACTGGAGCCGGATTCAGCCGCTCACGGTATGCGGCCAGGAGATGAATTCGCTTGCCTGCGAAGACCTGCTTCTGCTTCTCTGCTTTCACGGCGGCAAACACGGCTGGGAAAAGTTAATCTGGCTGGCGGACGTGGCTGAGCTGGTGGTGTCCCACCCGCACTTGGATTGGGAGTACGTCCTCGATCAGTCCCGGCGGGCCGGCGGTTTGAGGATGCTGCTGCTCGGAGTTGTTCTGGCTAACAGGCTGCTCGGAACCACGATTCCACCTGACCTCGAGCAGCCGCTCGCTCGCGACCGGACGGTGGAGCGAATCGCCGACGGCATTGGCCGCGATCTTGTCCGTGGAGAGCTTCCGACCTACGTAAAATCGCAGATCTACCTCTTGCGGGTGCGTGAGCGCTGGCGGGACAGGTTGCAGTATGTTGCCCAGTTCGCCTTCACGGCCACACCAGAGGAATGGAAGATAGTCGATCTTCCACCATCGCTTTCTGTCCTGTACCGCTTCCTACGTGTGCTGCGGGGATTGGGAAAGGCAATGTCACTGGCCGGTAACACAGCGTCCCGGCTGATCAAGAGCAAGGTTGTAGGCGGCGGAGTGCAGCCTCACTGACTTGCCGTTTGTACCAGGCCCTTCTCCGCCATGGCGCTGACCAGATCCATGAGGTCGCGGGCGCAAGTTTCTTCGTTTACCTCGTATTCGCACAGCAGTTCTTGCAGCACCGCCTGCAAATCACTGTGATTCTGCAGGAGGGTCCAGATGCGGGTTCCCACCGCATCCAACCCGAAGTACACACCACTTTTCAAATCCAGGAGAACGCTTTCCCCCTGGAGATTGCGCCACACCACGTCCTCACTGGGCTTGACCTGCAGGGAGAGGGATAGTTTGCTCATGCCAGCCTCACATCTCCAGCTATTCACTATACGCTCGCGAAACTCTGGCCACGCGGTCCAGTGCCTCCGACCGCTCCTTGAACCGATCGGGAAAACGCTCGCTAAGGCAGGCAGCAATCTCGCCCACAGACGCCTTACCGTCCATCGAAGTCAAAATAAAGCGATCGGTCGAGCCGTCCCCAGTGCAGCGAGGGACGTAGGCCTCGCTTCCCTTCCGCAGGGATGCCGGCGAAATCGGGAAGGAACGAAAGTCCGACTGATCGAAACTCGCCTTCACCTCCGCTTTCTCCCCTTTCCCCAGAACCTCCGTGATCCATCGATAGACGTAATCGTCGGCTACCAGATTGCAGCGTAGTTTCAACCGGACCACATCTCCGGCCTGGAGGTTGACAGGTCTGGTCCAGGGGAAAAAGGTCTGCCCGTAGCCGCTTCGGTAGCAGCCAGGAGCGTTGGAGAAAAAAATCTCGTCGGTGAGCGCACAATCGAACCACACCAGCAGGCCGTGGCCAACTCCCGGGCGGGTTATGACGAAGGTCGCGTCGGCCTTGGAATCCGGCCTCTCCACCTGCATGAAGTCCAGTACCACCCCACATTGCGGGGCAGCCAGCAGATCTTCGGAGCGGAGCCGCACCAGTTGCCGGGTGTTGATGGCGAGGTCTCGGGCAGCGTGCATTTCGAACCCATGGCCGGTTTCCCAGGCTTGCGCATGTTCGGAATACACTTGCGGGGATTCGACCACCCCAAGCCACACGGTTTCCTTCTTTGGAATCATCACTCCGCCGGGAGCAAGAAACCGTTGGCGGGCATCGGCGACCGCGCGCAGGTGCTGTTGGTACCAGGGGAGAATCCCATTCAGATCGGACACAATGACATCCACACGTTCCGGCAGGCTGACATGGGTGGAGAATCCCTCGATGAATTCAATCCGCCCGGCAAGGCCGTTTCCCGCTGCAATCTCCCGTGCCACCTGGATAATGGGGTCGGGCTCGATAGCGTAGACCTTGCGCGCACCGAATCGGCAGGCCAGCAGCGCCATGATCCCGGGGCCGGTTCCCATATCCAGCACCACGGACCCCGGCTTTACGGTACGGCGCAACGCCTCCAGGTAGGCAGGAAAACGAAGCGGGTCCTTGATCATTCGACCGTAGGTTAGGATGTCGTACACCGGCAATCCTTTCTGGTCGTCAACGATCTAAGCGCTCGAGATCCTCGAGGATCGAACTGCACAATCCTCGTACGTTACGTGGCGACGGGTGGGGAGTGACACTCCGTCCGGGCACGCGGTTCACCAAACGCGCCAGCGCGTCGAACTCCTGGGCTCGTGTGTGGTTAGGTAGCCGGTTGGCGTAGGTATTGCCAACCAGTTTGATCAGAAACTCGCGCGGGGCGAGCCGCGAAATCGTTCCGCAAGGGCTTGGTGAAATGCGCTCACCCAGCACGTAGACGGCAGCCAGGGGAAGAGCTCGCTCCTCAAACTGGCAGCCTCGCCCCAGCTCCAGACCTCGCTTTTCCCAACTTTCCGCGAGCCGGGGAAGCGCATCCGGAGAGCCGTACAAAGCCTCGACGGAATCGGGCCAGAGGCAAAGCCGCAGGTAAGCCGGCTGAACCAGGAACTCCCCATTGTGTTCTCTCACGGCGGCGATGTCGTCGGTGAGCACCGGGAATTTTGAAAGCGCGAAGGCCGCAGCCGTGGTTGACTTACCGGCTCCCCCCGGTCCGAGCAAGGCAATCGCCTTGTCCCCCACGGCGACGGCGCTGGCGTGAAGCAGCGTTACGCCGCGCACGAATAGCAGGTAACCGAAGGCGGGACCGGCGAGATAGGTAAGCACATCATCGAACTCCACCTGCTCCGGCCAGAACGACCACACCGACTCTCCTGCCCGGTCGATAAAGAACTGGGGCCCGTCGGAGTAGTGAAAGTGCAAGTAATCGCCTCCATTCAACTTCCACACGCGCAGGAGCGGCTGACCGGAGTCATCCGTGTACAGGCTCTGATGCCACTCTTCGCGATCAAACTTGCCGAACGGGTGGGGAGAGGATCCTTGCAGGTGAAGCGAGACATCCGGGCGGCCGGGAGGAGTGGGCAGGAAGACGCCCACAGAGCGATTTGCGCGGACTTGCAGCCCGAATACCGAGTAGAAATAAGTCCCCGGCTCGGGGGGCGATGGAGAATCCACTTTCGGCGACGAGCTTAGCCCCCACTCCTCAGAGGAAATGAGTCGAACATTCCGCTACTCGCATGCCCTTCCGTAATCTTCCGCACGTCACCATACGCGGTCAACGTTGGGGTTGTGTATGGTTTCTTGGTCGGCTGCTGGCCGTTTTGCGGCATGAACACACTCCTTATGGCGTTCTTCCTGTCCTGCGCTCACAGTGAGGCGAATCTACACCCTACCGGAACAGCTTGGCCACATTCTGCCATCATTGGTCTTGGGATGTAAAGCAACAGCAGGTTGCAAACTCAATTCCTCCGCACTGCGGCGGTGCGGTTGAGCCATGCGCTCAGCACTGCCGGTCGCACCGAAAACTGGTAGCTGTTCTGTTCAAACGCCGCGGGTGACTTCAGAAAAGCCTGGTATCTGACGCTGTCCACATAAGCCGCCAGATTCAACGGCGCCTGCGAAAACGCGCTGCGATTATTGCGCACGAAAATCAGCCAAGGGTCGCGCACCAGGGGCGCCTTCGGCCGCAGACGAACGGCTTCCGGCAGGATGTCCCGCATGGCAGACCGCGTCAGGCACTTGTCCAGCGTCCAGGGGACCGGCGGAATCGAAAACAGGAACCGCAGCAGCCGCAGGTCGAAGTACGGGTGCACTTGCTCAAGACAAACTCGCGTGGCTCCCGGATCACAGCTTTCAAGAAAATTCTGCCAGTACGGCGCGAGCAACACCCTGATCGCTTCCGGCCGGTGCGGATGTGGCGTCTCGGGCGCGCTCTTCTCCTTCCAGCGCTCCTGCAGCCGCCAGTGACCTTCGAAATCCGGGTTCAGCCACTTGGGATAATCCACTCGCCAGGGATCGCAGACGCCGAACCGGCGCTGCAGCAACGTTCGGACCCCCAGGGGCGGCAGCCCGCGTCGGACGCGCGCGTATTGCACGCCGTCACGCAGGAAACGGCCAAAACGCCTAGAACGCAGGAGGCGGCGAAAGTGTGAGTTGGTGGGGAACAGCCCGACATCACCGCCTTGTCCCGTGAGCAGAATGCGTGACGTGTTGCTGGCCAGCTTGTAAAAATCCGTATCGAACGACGCGAGAATATTCTCGTCCGGTTGCGGAGACTGAACGTCAGGAAATTCGGGCGGCACCGCCATGAGGTAACGGTCCGCCGTCAGGTATTCGATGGGAATACCCAGTGACTCGGCAACCAGGCGCGAATAATGCCGTTCGTCGTCGGGCATGACTTGATCCAACACCCTGGTGAAGGCGCGCAGGCCGCTGTACCCCGCTCGCCGCGCAAACGCCGCAACGGATGTGGAATCAAGCCCGCCACTCAAGGAAATCGCGGCACGATCCGTGCGCAATCTGTCCTTCACTGCGGTTTGCAGCAGTTGGCGAAAGTGCTCCTCGTAATCGGTGGAGTGCTGGTAATGGACCTCCTCATCCAGGGGGGGAGTCCAGTACCGCTTGACGGATAGTTTGCCTTCACACCAGGTCAAAGCATGCGCTGGCGGAAGCCGGCGGATGCCGTCAAAGATCGTGGCCGAAGGGTCCTGGAGGGAGCCAAAAAGCAGGAAATCAGCCACCGACAGCTCGTTCAAGCCGACCGCGGCCTCTGCTTGCATGCGAACACAATCCAGCGTGTTGCTGAAGACCAGCCAACGCTTGGTCTCGGCATAGTAAAAGGGCTTAATCCCAACCTGGTCATGCGCGCAGAAGAGAGACTTGCGCTTCCCATCCCAGATGGCGAAGCAAAAGTCTCCCAGCAAGCGATCAAGGCAGGCTTGGCCCCAGGCGGCGTAGGCACGAAGAATCAACTCAGCATCG
>JBKQPN010000140.1:0-51615 GCA_052145015.1 Terriglobales bacterium | reverse complement strand
CGCAGGCGCAAGGCCGCCGCAACTTTTTCCACCGCCGCCAGCAACGCTCCCCGGCGCAGGTTGACGTTGTAGTGCTGTGCCGCTCGCCGCGCCTCGTGGTACGCCGCTTGGATCCGCTGGCGGATGTGCTCTTCCACACCGTCGAGCAAAAAGTTTTCATGTCCCTGGTTGAGGCTCCATTCCAGATATGCGGCGGCGGTGGCCCCCGTTCCTGCGAGAATGGCGGGAACGGCGACCGCGCCGTGTTCCTCCAGCATCTGCTCGGCAGTATGCGTGACCGCGCCCGCGACCGCCTCGATCACCAGCGGGGCGCGGATGTGGGCGGCGTTGGCCGCCGTGACCTGGTGTGGCGCCGCGGCCAGCACCAGCACATCACAATCGATTTCCAGCACCTCGGCGTTGGGCATCGGCTCGGCGGAGGGGAATCCGAGAAGCATGCCGTTGTTCGCCATCCATTCCAGCAGCGCCGGCACGGCCAGCCCTTCAGGAGACTGCACTCCGCCGGAGATATCGGCCGCGGCCACCAGCCGGGCGCCGGCATCGTCAAGTAGACGCGCCAGTGCTGACCCCGTTCGGCCCATCCCTTGCAGCGCAACGCGCAGCCCGGCGAGCTTGCGCCCGCTCTCCTCGACGGCCATGGCCAGCGTGTCGAACAGGCCTTGCGCGGCGGCATCGGCATGATCGGGCAATCCGAAGAGCACGCCTGGCTTGCCCGCGACCGCGCCCGGCTCCAACCGGCCGGCAGAGCGGGCATGGGCGTCCAGCATCCACGCCAGCACCTGCGGGTTCGAGCCCAGGTCCTCCATGAGCACGTCGCTTTCGGGCCCAAGCGTGCCGCGCAGCGCTTCCACGTAGTCCTTGCTCAGGCGCCGCAGCTCGCGTTCGGAAAGCTTTGTGGGATCGCACACCACCGCGCCCGCAGCCCCGCCGAACGGGACATCCAGCAACGCGCACTGCCAGGTCATGTTCATGGCCAGGGCGCGCGTCTCACTGAGCTGGGTGTGCGGCGAGAAGCGGACTCCGCCCAGCACCGGCCCGCGTGCGCGGCTGTGCTGCACGCGGAAGGCGGTGACATTGAGCGCTTGACCGTTGTCGCGGACCAGCACCAGGTTGGCGGTGATTTCCCGCTGCGGATGGCGGAGCCGCTCCACCACCCAGTCTTCCAGATCGAGCACCCGCGCGGCTTCTTCCAATTCCAGGGTGGATTCAACGTACGCGTCGAATTCTTCTTCGATCGCGGCCAGCGGCAGAAGATCGTGGGTAGTCATGACGGTTCTCCTTGTCGTCTAACAATCAGTTCACCGCGGCGCTGGGGTGCGCTGGGAACACGTACCCAGTAGTGCGCGGCAACTGGAATGGCGGCGGCTCGACCTGCATGCTCTGCGGGAAGATCTTCAGGTACAGCACCGCGAAGCGGAAGGCCACCACTGCCGCCGTTACCAGCATCACGGTCACCGCCATCTCCGGCCACTTGGGGACGTAGCCCGCATGCGTGAACCGTTCCAGCGAGGTGATGGAGACATTGATGCGGTGGGTTATGAACCCCGCTATCACGGTCGCGCTCGCCCAGTACAGCCCGATCGGTTTCGACCGCACTTGCGGCAGGTTGAACAGCACCAGCGGCGCGGCTACGAACAAGGCCATCTCCAGCCAGAAATACCCTGTCTCCGCCACCGGCAGGAACAGGTAGCCGAGCGCGTTCTGCTTGGCGAGGTCGGCGAAGCGAAACAGGGTGAAGATCACCAGCATGGGGGCGATGATCCGGCTGAAGTCATCGAGGATGCGCATGTCGATCTTTACATTCAGCGAGCGCGCCGAGAGATACAGCGCCAGGATGATCATGGAAATGCCGGCGGGAATGGCCGACATGTAGAACAGCGTCGTCTGATAATTGCTGTACCACAGGGGATACATCTTGCCCTTGAAGATGATGAACAGCCCGCCCAGGAAGGACTGGTGCAGAGAGGAGAGCAGCACGCCGATCAGCACCAGGGCGATGAGGATCTTATGCTGCCACTTCAGGTACAGCTCGCGCACCCCCTTCCACGGGATCTTCTCCACCAGCGCCGGCGAGAATTCGAGCGCCAGCACCGTGGTGTAGATCGTGATGCACCACACCACCTCGAACAGTACCGAATGGCGGTTCCACATCACGATGGGATGCCAGAAGTTCCAGGGCAGGCCCAGCTCCCAAGCGTAGCCCGCGACCACCGACAGGTAGCCGAGGAAGGCGATCACCACCGCCGCCCGCAGGATGGGACGGTAGCGCTCCATGCCCAGCAGGTAGACCGCGCCGGCGATGGCGAACCCGCCCGCCGAGAGTCCCACGCCGCACAGCGTGGCTACGCCCACCCAGATGCCCCAGGGCTGCGCGTTCGACAGGTTGGTAGCCACCTCGAAGCCCTTCACGAATCGCAAATAGGTGGCATAGAAGCCGGCGGCGAAAATCAGGCCGGTCAGCGCTCGCCACAGCGTGATCTTGGGAAGTCTTATCCGGGTCATGGCTTAGCTCCTCTCCTTGTCCCGGAACCGCGGGACGTTATGTTCTTTTTCCGTCGCCTCGGCGGCCATCACTTGTTGCCGCCGCTGCGTGAACCAGTACAGGCCGGCCAGCAGCGATCCGCCCACCATCACCACCGTGGGCACTTCTCCTAGCGCGCTGGCGCTCAGCACCGGCAAAGGCGTTGTCTGCGGCGCCTTGATGAACCCGAGCTTCTCGAACGGCACATCGGAGAGGAAGAACACCGAGGCTCCGCCCACCTCTTCCGCGCCATAGATCTTGTTTACGTAGGCCGGGTTCTCGCGGATACGCTTCTGCGCTTCCGCCAGCAGGTCCTCGCGATCGCCGAAGATGGTGGCGCCGACCGGGCAAGCCTCGGCGCACGCGGTCACGCCGCCGGCGGCGACGCGCTCCGCGCACATGTCGCACTTCTTGACGTGCGGCGCCAGCTTGCTCCATTCATACCGCGGCACCGAGTACGGGCAGGCCAGCATGCAGTAGCGGCAGCCAAAGCATTTCTTGGCGTCGTAGGTCACCGGTCCCGCCGCCGTCTTCTTCAGCGCGCCCACCGGGCACACCGAGGCGCAGGCCGGGTCTTCGCAGTGCATGCACAGCCGCCGCACGAACTTGTCGCCGCGCTCCTCCACCACGGTCAGCGCCGTGGCCGAGAGCACCGGCTCATGCTCGGCGGGGAAGTGATGGACTTCCTTGCACGCTTGCTCGCAGGCGCGGCAGCCGATGCATTTGGTGATGTCGATCAGCATGGCTTTGGTTTTCATGTGCGTCCTCCAGTTTCCTTTGCTGTCACGCCGCTACGTCAAAAAGAATTCGTGGATCAAGCGCTGCCGCAGCCCGGGCTCGAGCTGTCCCAGCAATCCGAGGATGGGCAGGCCGCCGTCGGCCGCCGTCGCCGTGACGTATTGCGAGGTCAGGTTGGTCAGCCGCCCCAGCGTGTGCTGCATCCAGGGCGCGACCATCGTCCCCTGCACCAGGTTCCTTACGTTGGTGCCCAGGTCCGGAGACTTCACCACGCAGATCCAGCCTTCCTGATAGGGGTCTTCGAGCAGCAGATCAGGGTTCTTGAGGATCTGCGGGTTCACCGACGTCACGATGCCCTCCACCGGCGACACCAGGTCGGCGGTCATGCCGCCATGGCTCACCGTCATCAGCTTCTGGCCCTGGCGCACCCAGCGGTTCAGGCCGACCACTTCGATGCGGTCGATCTTCCCCAGCAGGTTGGTGGCGAAGGCGTCCAACCCGATGCGCGCGTTCTGCCGCCCTTCATCCAGCACCCAGGTGTGTCCAGGATGGAAGCAGTAGCCCTTGGGAACGTCGAATCCAACTTCGCGCTCGATCTCCGCCGGCTGCGGAGCCTGGGCCATCATGACCGGCTGCGTCACTTCCCCAGGGCGCTTCACAAAATAGGTGATGCTGATGATCAGCAGGAACATGAGCAGGACAAATAGGATTGACATGGTGGCCTCCCTCGCCGATGCCCTCTCGGCTCTTACGCCCATCAGGTGTGCACGTGAGTGGCAATCTCAGACGGGAGGCAAATGCTTAGGGGAAAGGACTTGCGCGCTCCAGATATGGCGCCACCACTGCATTTTGCTGGGGTCGCTGCGTTTTGCAGCAGCGCGAGCAGCGCCGCCGTCTCGGCGGCTACGTGCCCGTACGGTTCGACGCCAACTTAAGAATCCTGGTAATTCGAGCGAGATGATGATCATCATGCTCGGCAACGAAAAAGAACAGATCGACCGCCGTCATCGGCTGGCGAAGCCGAGGGTGCAGCGCCGTTGCTGCCAGTTGAGAATCGTCAAGCTTTTCGAGACGGAGAACAATTTGCTTGCGTACCGTTCGAAATGCTGTGAGGATCTCTTCAAGTTTTCGCGCATTATGGTTCGCCTCATCGGTCTTGCGGTTGCGAAGATCGGTCGCGCGCAGTTCGGGAGCGCCGGCGAGCAAATCCTCAAGCCGGCCTTCCCAAAGAGGTTCGAGATCGAGCAGGTGGCCTGCGTTTTCCTGCATTGACCACTTGCCTTCAAAGCGCTCAATCAAGACTTGGGGCGACGGTTCCTGAAGGCGCTCCTCCAGGCGTGCAGGTGTCCCGCGCAAGCGTTCGATGATTTCAGCCATGGCTTCGGGTGCAAGACCTAATTCGAACCGGCGGTTGAACCATTCGCGATGTGCAATCATCAGATTCTCACTGCGAAGAGGATGCAGGAAGCAGGACGCAGGACGCAGGTTTTCCTGCCTTCCGCCTTCCGCCTCCTGCCCCCTGCATCGGGCACCCTCCGGGTTCCTGCTGGAATCAAGAACTCTGCCCACCCGACGCGTTCGGGTCGGCCACCCGCTGGTCACCGGCTCCGGTGACGTGGCGCACTGACGAGATGTTTCGCGGGACTATCCTTCAGTCTTGAAGCGGGGATTCTTGTTCAGCTTTGAAGCCTGAGAAGCACATCCGTGTGAGGAGACATGCCATGATGAAGACGAGACTTGCGGATACGATGGGATGTGTTCCCAAATACTTCGAATTCCTAAGAGGCACGATAATGAAGCGATCCCTCTCAATTGTCCTAAGCGTGTTTTTTTGCTTTGGGGTTCTGTGGGCAGTGGACAGCCAAAAGACGATGTACGTCGGAGGCACTGTCAGCTCAATCAAGGAGCAAACAGAAGGAGTTTCTTCCACCAGCGACGAGAAGGTTTTCGTGTTTGACTACGGCACGGGCAAACTCCAGATTCCTTACGATCGAATCGAGAGCCTCGAGTATGGGCAGAAGGTTGGCAGGCGGGGCGGGGTTGTCAGCCGATGGGTTATCACCAAGAAGCGCAAGCATTACTTGACGATCGGTTACAAAGACGAAAACGGCCAGCAGCAGGCGGCGGTGCTGGAGCTCGGTAAGGACATTGTTCGCGTAACGCTCGCTGCCATGGAAGCGCGCAGCGGACGCAAGATTGAGTACCAGGACGACGAAGCGCGGAAGAGTGGCAGCGGAAATTAGCAGCGCGTAGACTCGGCTGTGAAGATTCCACCAGGAACCACGATGCAGCCAAGCGCCGTAGAGCCTGCCCCGAGCGAAGTCGAGGGGCGCGGCCGAATTTAGCCCGCCACGGAAGTGGCGGGTAGGGGGTGCAAACAATTCAGCGAGCGCGAGGGAGCACCGCGACTGAGCGCGAGTAAGGACCTGTTCGGGTGGCACACGCCCCTTCGCCGATGTCGGGGGGGGCATTTTTTGACTTTGATGAACGTCAACTGCCCCACCCTAACGTCGAACAGCGCGACGTTAGGATGGGGCACCCTCGAGATTCCTGCTGGTATCAAGGGCTTCGCTCGCTCGACGCGTTCGGGTGAGCCATCCGCCCGGCGCCTCAAGACGCCCTACCTCTCCGCCGTGGGATGATCCGCGGGAGTTTTTTCATTCTGCCGAAAGAGCGCTGTACGTTTAGCTCGGCTGCGCGCGAATCCTTTCGATAGATGTGGCGAAAAATCCCTTCCAGCTCTTTCACTTCGGCTGGCGTGATGTTGTCCCAGACCTCGAACACCGAACAATGCGTCCAGAGGTCCTTCTTCTTGGTCCTATGCGTCCGAAGCCGACTCCGAATGCTGCCGTCCGCCGCCATGCCAACGTAAACCACATCGAATCGCCGCACTCTCGGGCGGTGGTTGTAGAGAACGTAGATACCGCGCATCCCGCGTGGAAGATGGTCGACATCGTCGACGCGCACGAATTCTTGACGGCGTTTGAGGAGCCGAAGTGGGCTCACGTTTGGCTTGACCTTCACGGGTAACCCTCCCGGCGCGCGTTTCAGCCGCGGCGCCTCATGATGGCGGCTGGCTTACTTTCTGAGTGTAATCGAGCAAGTAATTTCAATCAACCGGGTGCCCCATTCTAAATTTCGCGTTCTTTGCGAAATTTAGAGTGGGAGTGTTGGAGGCCAACCCAAAACCAGCAACCGGCTGTGACGTACGCTGGAGATCGAGTCCGAATGGGCGCGAAAGCGTGAACGACCGGCGGGAACACTCTGCCCAGCTATCGAACATCCCCACTCAAGTCAAAACCGGGCTTGAGTGGGCCACCCGTCCTCTCGCTAGAACTCGGCTCCGATGTTATGGTGCGACTATCCCTATCGAATCGAAGGGGTACAAATATTGGCCGCGTCTCAATATGGTCGCCCGATAAGTAGTGCCACATACCGTCGCCGAAGTAAGACAAGGAATCATCTGATGGGCTATTGCGCGCCGCCTCAAGGTAGCGTTCACCCTCTGGACCGTTCGAAGTTACAAACGCTAATCGAATGGCCGTCCTCGCCGGAAGCCGCGCTACCTTCAGTTGGTAGATGCCCGTCGGGTGCAGATCCTTGCTGTCCATGGCCGCCGAGCATCCTTCCCCAGTACCACGGAGAGTCGCCATTGAGCCAGGATTAGGCGCGGTCGTAATCACAGTTCCACCACCTTGGGTGGGATAAGTCGACGCACCCTTACCGAGTAAATTAAACGTCATTCTGCAGGCGTGCCAGACAATCTCAACTCCAGCCGGTCGATCCTCAATCACAAGGTCTCCCGTGACCGGCTCTGGCAACTGAAATCTCAGCACGAAGTCCTGCACATCGACGGCATTTGGGTTAGCCACAATTAGCCTGTGCCGACGCAAATCCCGCATCATCTCAGCCGAGATGGTTCGAGACGGAAAGTCTGATGCGGCCAACCCGGAATCGGTCTTAAGCGAGACTTGCGGAACGGCGACAGTTGCTAGGGATGGCCACACCCATATCCCGAACCTGCTAACCGCCAACACCACGACGACCAGAATCAATGAGACACGCCATGCCTTCATCGCTACACTGGCTGGTGCCCAGACCCATGGCAAGGTAAGCAGCGGGTGAATACAAAAAGCGGCCAGCGCCAAAAGAAGTAGAACGTTCAACAGAACGTTGTTTCTACCCGCGACGAAGAAGAGAATTATCGCCATAGCCGCCGCCAGCGAAAACTCAATAGATACTGGAACTCGCACGGCGCACACCTCCGCCTCCCCTTGCGCCGCTGGGTTAAACCGTCTGTGGATGTCGTTGGCGCAAGGGCGGTCAGGGAATTATACCTTCGGCCCCTGCCGGCCCTTGCGTGAGGCAGACAATCACGCTTGACACAACTCTGTTGTTGTGATATTAAGTATACTTACTATATATCTACATGATAATCAAACAAACCGGGCCGCTAAGTCCTTTGTCCGACAGTTCTTATGTGTAAGTCCTTTAGATGACAGTATTCGCCCATACTGATGATCTAAAGGACTTAAAGTCCTTTATTTGACAGTATTTGCGCATACCGTTAATCTAAAGGACTTAAAGTGGCAATAATATACTTGACAAATCAACTGCGTTAGCCTACCATTATGGACATGGCACGCAAAAGCAATAAACAGATGGGCTTGCAGGACGCCATCAAGCACTTCTCTGATCCTGCGAATGTTCTGGCCTACATGACCCGCCTTCGTTGGCCGGATGGCATCGTGACCTGCCCGAACTGCGGGCGCACTGACTCGGTGTTCCTGAAGAATCAGAACAAGTGGCAGTGTAAGAGTGTCCATCCGAAGCGGCAGTTCTCCGCGAAGGTTGGCACCATCTTCGAGGACTCGCCCATTCCGATGGACAAGTGGCTCGTCGCCGTCTGGATGCTGTCGAACTGCAAGAACGGGATTAGCTCTTACGAACTGGCGAAGGCGATTGGTGTTACCCAAAAGTCGGCATGGTTCATGCTGCACCGCATTCGTACTGCGATGAAAACCGGCTCGATTGCGAAGCTCGGCGGGAACGGAGGCCCGGTTGAGGCAGACGAAACCTTTGTCGGTGCCAACGTTCAGAAGATGCACAAGTCGCGCCGTGCAAAGATGCAAGCGATTGCCAGCAACACTTACGGCATGAGCCGTCACGCGATTGGGAAAACTATCGTGATGGGAATGCTCGACCGCGATCTGCGCGAGGTTCGTGCGATGGTGATTCCCGACATGAAGCGCGCGACCCTGCAAGATCAAATGCTGAATCACGTTGCTGGCGGCGCGACCGTCTACACTGACGATGCGACCGGATATCGCTACGCGCTGGCCGAGGGCTTCGCGCATTAAATCATCAACCATGCGGAAGAGTACGTACGCGGCCAAGTTCACACCCAAGGCATTGAGAACTTTTGGTCGCTGCTGAAGCGCGGCCTTCGCGGAACCTACGTTGCTGTTGAGCCGTTCCATCTTGAGCGTTACGTTGACGAACAGGTATTCCGTTACAACAATCGCGGCAGCAAGGAATATCCCGTGAGCGACTTCGCCCGCTTCACAATGGCCATGTCCCAAGTTGCCGGTAAGCGCCTCACTTACGCGGAGGTCACCGGCAAGGTGGGAGAAACGATTAACTAACCCTGCTCGCGGAAAGCGCGGGCGTCCGAAGCGGAAGGTTTAGCCTTTCGCTTTTGTCGCTTTTGCGCTTTCTCTTTCTCCAATTCCTCTTTCAGTTTGCTGTGGGGAACCTTGAGCAGTTGCCGCATTGCGTGATGGAATTTCTGAAATTCGCTTGCCATTTAGCGTTCCTTGTTCGATGACTTCTTTTAGCGACTCCAGGTATTTTCTATTTAAGTAAACCCCGAACACGTCGGCGTCAGTGATTTCGAATAGCGTTCGGAGAGGAGCCCGCATGTCCTTACCCTCCCAGCCGTGATCGTGCAAATAGCGCATAGCTTCATAGGCAAATAAATCGGAGCACTGTAACCCAATGTCGTCGTAAGAACTGAGCGCCGTGATACTCACGAAGCGCTCTCCCAACTTCCAATCGGGGCTGTCCTTCCACTGGTAGAAACCATCGTGCGCCAAAACATCCCAGTCGCCGTGGTCATGCACGAGAGCGATGCGAATTTCGTTGGGATAGTTTTCAACTGCATGACCCAATTCGCTCATCAGCACCTTCACACAGAGGCCATAAGCAATGCCGTAATCCGGCGGCTTACGATTGGGAAATGAGTCTAGAAACGCTTTCAAATCCATCCCGCAGGCGATGGGTATCATCTCGCTGCGACCGCATATCTTAAGCAGCTTCCTGGTGAATCTGAGTTTCCGATACCCCTCATTCTCCCATCCCTTGTACTCACCATCGTTGGCGTTCATCTCTGCGGCGTGATAGCGCGTAATTTTACGTCCGCCGGGAAGACTTCGATTCTCGTAGGCAATTGCTTTACACCATCGCCGCTGCACCCTCACCCATTGCTTCTCATTGCCAATCCACCCACCTACAACCATCGTCTGAGCGCCCTTGTAGCTCTCATCAAATTTATAAGTGAACACGAACAAGTGTCGTTGTCCTCGCCGACCCGGATGGATGGCGTGAGCAATTTCCAGAATCATCGCTCACCCCGATAATCCGTCCGATCGCGTGATTTGTCAAGTATATTGTTGCCCTTAAAGTCCCTTTGTTTGACGGTATTTACGGGCGCTATTTTTGGAAGCTGCTGAGCCGCAAGCACTTGCGAATCGGACCAGGGGGAGGGGGGTAGACGAGTACCAAGTACCGAGTACCAGGTACCAAGTACCGAGTACCAAGCGCGCTCAGTTGTCGAGATGTTGCTTCTTCAGCCGGCGCAGCAGCGAAGTGGGATGAATCCCCAGGATGCGCGCGGCCTGGGTCTTGTTCTGGCCGCTGGCGGTGAGCACCTCGTCGATGTAGTGCTGCTCGAGTTCGTGCAGGGTGAGGAACTGGTGGCCGGTGGGTGAGAGTTCGTCCTGCGCAAGCGGGCTGGCGGCCACCTCGGCGATGTAATCGCGAATCTCCTCCGGCAGGCAAGCGGCGTCGATGTCGCCTTCCGGGGCCAGGATCATGGTGCGCTCGATCACGTTCTTCAGCTCGCGCACGTTCCCCGGCCAGGGATACATGGCGAGCAGTTCGGCCGCGGCGGGCGTGAATCCGGTGAAGTTTTTCTTCAGCTCGCGGTTGAAGCGCTGCATGATGTCGAGCGCCAGCGGCACGATGTCCTCCTTGCGCTCGCGCAACGGCAGCAGCATCAGCGGGACGACGTTCAGCCGGTAGTAAAGGTCCTCGCGGAACTTGCCTCCGGCCACGGCAGCCTTGAGGTCCTGGTTGGTGGCGGCGATGATGCGTACGTCCACGCTGATGGGGCGCGTTCCACCCAGCCGCGTGAAGGAGCCCTCCTCCAGGACGCGCAGCAGTTTGGCCTGGGTGCTGGCGGACATGTCGCCAATTTCATCCAGGAACAGCGTTCCGTGGTTGGCGCGTTCCAGCAGGCCGTCCTTGCGGTGGCGCGCATCGGTGAACGCGCCCGCCTCGTAGCCGAACAGTTCGCTTTCGAGCAGCGTGTCGGGAATGGCGGCACAGTTCAGTTGCAGCAGCGGACCCTGGGCGCGCGGGCTGTGGTAGTGGATGGCCTTGGCCACGACTTCCTTGCCGGTGCCGCTCTCGCCCTGGATGAGGATGGTGGTCTTGTCGGCTTCGGCGGCCTTGCGCGCGACTTCCAGCAGTTGCTTCACCTGCTCGTTGCGCGTGACCACCAGTCCAAAGTCGTAGCGGCCCTTGGCCATCTGCACGCTCTCGGTGAGCCGCACGCGCAAGGAGAGCGTTTCCGTGGCGCGGCGGATGGTGTTGGCCAGGTCGGCCAGATGGAAGGGCTTGATCAGGTAGTCGTACGCGCCCAGCTTCATGGCTTCCACGGCGCGCTCCACCTGGTGATAGGCGCTCATCATCAGCACGATGCCGGCGGGATTCTGTTTCTTGATCTGGCGCAGGACTTCGATGCCGTCGATTCCCGGCAGCACCACGTCGAGCAGCGCCAGGTCAGGCTTTTCCTGCGCGTACATTTCCAGCGCTTCTTCGCCCGAGCTGGCCAGGAAGACTTCATAGCCTTCCTCGCGCAGGGCGCGGCTGATGGTGCGCAGCGTCAAGGCCTCGTCATCGACGACCAGCAGCGAATACGACATGTTGCTCCTCAGTTCACCAGTTCTTCTTCTTCCGGCTGCGGCGCCGGACGTCCCAAATGCCGCATCGGCAGGTTGAAGCGCACGGTGGTCCCGCGGTTGGGGACGCTCTCCACTTCCATCTCGCCGTTGTGGCTGCGCACATAGGCCTGGCTGATGCTCAGGCCCAGTCCGGTTCCCTGGCCGCGCTTGGTGGTGAAGAAGGGCTCGAAGACGCGCGGCAGGACGTCCGCGGGAATGCCGCAGCCGGTGTCGGTGACGCGGACCTCGACGCGGTCGTCGAACTTCACCTTGTCGGCACTTACGGTGATGGCGCCGCCCTGCGGCATAGCCTGCGCGGCATTGAGCAGCAGGTTCATCAGCACCTGCGAGATCTGGTTGGCGTCAGCGGTGATGGCCGGCAGCTCCGGCGGAATCTCCTTCTTCAGTTCGATGGCGCGGAACATGGGTTGATGGCGGAGGAAAGAGAAGGTGTCGTCCACCAGGCGCTCCAGGCTGATGCGGCTCAAGCGCAGCGGACCCGGACGCGCATAGTTCAACAGGCCACGCACCGTCGAGGAAATGCGCTTGGCGCCTTCCAGGCAGGCCTGGACCTCGGCGCGCTGTTCCGGATCGACGGTGGTCTTCAGTTCCAGCTCGAGATGGGAAAAGATGCCGAGCAGAGGATTGTTGATCTCGTGGGCGGCGCCCAGCGCCAGTTGCGCCATGGCGGCATACTTCTCGTAGTCGGCGAGCTTGGACTGGAACTGCGTCTTCTCCCGGGTCAGCTCGCGCTCTTCCTCGACGCGATGGGCGAGAACCTGCTGCGCCATGTCCCGCTCGTGCTCGCTCTGGCGCGCTACCAAGGATGACTGGCTGGCCTCAGCACGCAGCCGGCCGGCCTGGCGCAGGATGGCCGCCATGGCGGCCACTGCCGCCGCCAAGGCTACCGCCAGAACTACGATTACCCCATGCGAGCCCGCCACGATACACCTCGAACCCGGTGGAAACTCAAGCCACGCGCGGTTTTACAAGTAATAACGATGGAACCTTACCGGTTTTTGTGCCGTGACCGGTGTCACGGTGCACGGTGAGCTGCGACACCAGCGGCTGGAGCGGGGGCCTATATGACTGAAATCACAGATACTTATCTGGAGTACATGGTCCAGAAGCGCAGTTCCGAATTGGGTGCCGTGCATTGACTTCACCATAACGGTTTCGGTAGCCTCTTTCTTAGCATCTAAGATGGCGTCGGCTTCGCTTCCCCTGCGGAGCCTTTGTAGCGCACGGACGAAAGGGGGACGAGATTGCACCCGATGTAAAGGGACACTAAGGAGGAAGGGAATGCGCAGAATTTTGTTCACTGCGGTGTTGGTTTTGGTTTGCGGCTGCTTCGCCGTCGCTCAAGACTACCCCAAGGCCGAACTGGGAGCCGGCTGGAATTACCTGCACATTGATGAGGGCTCGGGAGGCACGCAGAACGGTGTTCCTGGCGGCTTCTTCATTGACGGCACCTACTACTTCGTGAAAGTCCTCGGCCTGACGGGCGACTTCGAATACAACAAGAAGACGTTCAGCGAAGACGCAAATTTCACGTCTGGCGACCAGGCTCGCGCCTTTAGCTTCCACGCAGGACCGCGCGTGAAGGCGCGCATGGGCCGGTTCGAGCCCTTCGCGCACGCCCTCTTCGGTGTCACGAACTTCCAATTTACGACCGTAGGCGGCCCCAGCGTTTCCAGGAACGCTTTCTCGATGAAGATTGGCGGCGGCCTGGATATGGCCTTAGTCCACCACCTCGCGTTTCGCCTGGGAGAATTCAACTACTACCCGACCAGGTTCAGCGCGGCTCAGAGCTTCAACGGCTCGGATACCCAGAGCAATTACACGTTCAGCGTGGGCGTTGTTATCAGGTAACCGAGCTGTTCACCAACCCGCGCGCCAACCAGGAATGGCTTTGCGCTCCCCGCAAAGCCTCCTTTTGCATGGGGAGCGTGTTGCTTCTGGTCTGGTCGCAGCTTGTCTGCCGATGCTGATCGCACCGCTCCCCACCGAGTTCCTCACTCGCCCATAAGCTTCACGAGGACGCGCTTGCGCCGCTGCCCATCCGTGTGGCGGAAGCGGACTACTCCATGACCAAGTTTGCCGGAGCGCCCAAAATTCTGTTGTTAACTTTGGCGTCAACGGCGATGGCCGACAGAGCAACTTCACCTTTTCCGCGGGCCTGGTAGTTCGGTAAACGGAAGCTCGGACGGCTGGGCCGCCGGCGCGCCAATGGAGAGCGGATGGATGCTCCCTCGCAAAGTTCTTGGTGTCGTCCCGATCCGGGAACGCGCCGCCTATGCGACTGGAATCACAGATACTAATCTGGAGTACATCGTCCAGAAGTGCAGTTCACAATTGGGTACCGTCACTGGATTCAACATCACGGTTTCGGTAGCATGTTTTTGGGCACCTAGAAATCGAATTGGCTTTGACTTCCCCCGCGAAGCCTTCGTAGCGCACGGACGAAAAGGGGGACGAGACACAAACTCGATGCACCCTTTGGAAGGATGAGTCACGGTTGACCGTGACCTACCTCACTGACGGGCAACCGCGTCGCCTGTTGTAGTGTGGCGACGTCTCGACCCTCTATTTGCAGGTCTAAACTTTCTTGCTTGAAGGAGGATTAGAAATGCGCAGATTTTCGTTGGTTGCACTGTTTGTTCTGTTGTGTGGAATGTATGCCGTTGCCCAGGACTACTCCAAGGGCGAGTTCTACGCGGGCTACCAGTATCTGCACGTTGATGTCGGCAATTCGGGCATTGACAGCAGTTGGCCCGCTGGTTTCAACTTTGATGGGACCTACTACTTCACCAAAAACATTGGGCTGACTGCCGACTTTGGCTACAACACCCATAGCTTTTCGGGCGGCAGTAGCGCGCACACCTACGAATTCCTCTTCGGACCGCGGTTCAAGGCCCGCTACGGCAAACTCGAACCTTTTGCCAATGTGGGGTTCGGCCTTGCTCACACCAGCGTCCAGCCGGGCGGCGAGGGAACCAATGTGAGCGACAGTGCATTTGCGTTGGCGCTCGGCGGCGGCCTAGACGTGGCTGTGGCTAAGCACTTCGCCATCCGCTTAGCAGAATTCAACTACGTCATGACCAGGTTCGCCACCACTTCTCCCGTGAACCCAACCGACCAGAGTCACCAGAACGATTTCGCGTTCGGTGTAGGCGTCGTCATAAGGTAGCCGAGCTTTTCGCCAACCCGAGTGCTGACAAGGAGTGGCTTTGCGCCTCCCGCGCGAAGCCCTTTTGTCCTGAAGCCGGTTTTTGTGCGCGCTGGCGGCGACGCCCGCAGGTTGTCTCCAGCGCGTGAGCTTTTTCCGCCGCGGCGTTCACTCGCCCATAACCTTCACGATGACGCGCTTGGGACGCTGGCCATCGAACTCGGCGTAGAAGACGCGCTGCCAGGTGCCGAGATCCAGCTTGCCCGCGGTGATGGGCAGCAGCACTTGATGGTGCACCAGGATGGCCTTCAGGTGCGAGTCACCGTTGTCCTCGCCAGTCTGATGATGGCGGTAATCCTCGCGGAACGGCGCCAGCCCTTCCAGCCATTCGTCGATGTCATCGATCAGGCCGGGTTCGTTGTCGTTCACATACACGCCGGCGGTGATGTGCATGGCCGAGACCAGCACCATTCCCTCGCGCACGCCGCTGCGCTTGACCGCCGCTTCCACTTGCGGCGTGATGTGGACGTACTCGCGGTGCCTCTTCGTGTTGAACGTCAGGTATTCGGTGTGCGATGGCATGGCTGGCGCTCACGCAGGTGAAGGGGCACGACCTTGGTCGTGCCGCAAACGGACTTGAAAAATTGGGGGCTTCAGCCCCTGAGGTTTTTTACACTGGGCGCAGGCTGAGCTGAGGATCATGCGAGGCACGAGGATACACCCAAAGCTCCGGGGCTAAAGCCCGCTTCCTTATTTAGCGCTCTTATAGCAGGACCGAGGTCCTTCGGCTTCGCTCAGGACGCGCCCCTTCACCTGCGACCACCGCGAACGGCGTTGGAGCAGGGACCTGGATTGCGGGCTGACGCGGGAACTCTTCTGCGCTACCATCAAGCCGATGCGTGTGCTCGGCATCGACTGCGGCACGGAGTATACCGGCTACGGCGTGGTGGAGCAGACCGCGTCGGGAGAGCTGCGCTCTGTTACCGCTGGCGCCATCCGGCTATCGCCGCGCGACCCGATGCCCCGCCGCCTGGAGCGCATCTTCAGCGAGCTTTCCGCGTTGATCGTCGCGCACCAACCGGAACTGGTAGCCATCGAGGATGTGTTCTACGCCGTGAACGTGAAGTCCGCGTTGAAGCTCGGACAGGTGCGCGGGGTGGCGATGCTGGCCGCCGCCGCCGCCGGACTGGAGGTTTGCGAGTACGCGCCCCTGGCCATCAAGTCGGCGGTGGTGGGCTACGGACGGGCGGAGAAGTCGCAGGTGCAGCAGATGGTGGCCGCGCTGCTGCGGCTGCCCGAGGTCCCCAAGTCGCCGGACGCCGCCGATGCCCTGGCCATCGCCATCTGCCACCTGCACACGGCTTCCACGCTGGCGCGACAGGGCAATTTCTGATTTGTGGTTGGTGATTTGTGATTTAGGTCGGGACGCATATTGAGGGTTAAGCCGCACAAATCACAAATCACACATCGCAAATTGGTCGCTATGCAGATCGAAACCATTCTCCAAACGGCTGCCCTCTCGCTGCTTGCGGCCTGTGCTGCTCTGCACGCGCAAGCGCCACCGCACGAGCCGGATCAGCCGCGACGTCCCGCCATTCCCACCGTGACCTTCACCTTCGACTGGCCCAGCGTCGAGCCGCATCGCTACGTCATCGCGGTGGATACCAGCGGTAACGCCGCCTACCAATCCTGGACGGCGGATTCGACGGCGGAGCCCTCCAGCGCCGACGATCCCTACCTGCTGAAGTTCACGGTATCGCCCACGGCCCGCGGCCGCATCTTCACCCTGGCGCGCCAGCTCAAGTATTTCAACGGTGATTTCGAATACCGCAAGCATCGCGTTGCCGCCACCGGCGACAAGACCCTGGCTTACGCCGATCCCGATAGGCAGTACGAGACGCGCTACAACTGGTCGGAGAACCCGGACATCGACGAATTGACCGCGCTGTTCCAGGGCATGTCCACGACCCTCGAATCGGGACGCCGCCTGGAGCGCCTGCGCCGCTTCGAGCGCCTGGGGCTGGATGAAGAGCTGAAGAACCTGGAGCACCTTGCCGTCGAGCACCGGGCCAGCGAACTGCAACTGATCGCGCCCATTCTGGTGCAGCTCGCCCAGGATCCCGCCGTGCTGAACATCGCTCGCCAGCGCGCCCGGCATATTCTGCAGATTGCCGGTGTGCCGCTGGAGGTCAACTCCAAGGCCTCTCCGCAGCAGTAGCGCCGGGACGGCGGCGCTGCTAGTGAACGATCACGCCCGCGTACCCTACCACCGCGTCACGGTCGCCGGAGACGTCGGCTGAGGTCGCATACTTGATCAGTTCGGCCGACTCCGCGCCCAGCCGCCGGGCCGCGGTCAGCATGGCGACGGCGGGCCCGTATCCGCACATGCTGATCTCTTCCTTCACCACCACGTCGAACAGTCCCCGGGGATCGAGCTTCAGGATCTGCTCGATAGCCTTGCTGTCCTTGACGCGAGTGACCGCGTCCGATTCGTAGTGGTTCATGTCGCTGGAAGCGATGATGAGGATCTTTTCGCCGTGCGCCGCGAGCACCTGCGCGATGGCTTCTCCCAGCGCTGCCAGCGGCTCGTAGGAACCCACGCCCACCGCGATGGGAACGAAAGTGAATTTCCGCCGCAAGGCCTGGAGGAACGGCAACTGCACTTCCAACGCGTGCTCGGCGCGGTGCGCACCGGCGTCTTCCGTGAGGGAGTGGAAGGCGCCGCGCAGCTCCATCGCCAGCTCATGATCGATCGCCGCCTCGCCCAGCGGCGTGTCCCACGCGCCTTCGCTCATGATGGCCAGCGGCTTGCCCATGCCGGTGTGGTTGGGGCAAAGAATGATGAAGCGCTCGGGCAGGGCCAGCCGCGCGTATACCGCCCCCGCCACGTGCCCCGAGTACATGTAACCGGCGTGAGGAACCACGCAGCCGGTGGCCTCGATTTTCTCCCCCGTGGCGGCGAGGTAGGATTGCACATCGCGCATCAGGACTTCCGGCTGCGCCGGATAAAATCGCCCGGCCACCGCCGCGTGACGCACGGTACTCATGGCCGACTCCTTCTCCCCACACCGCTCTTGAGCTTTTGGCCCTTGGCTTTTAGCCAACAGCTAAGAGCCAACAGCCAAGAGCCCACGCCCACTATTTCTCAATCACCCGATGACCCGATCACCCGATGACCCGATGGTGTTATCGCCTTGAACACCGCCGCCGCTTTGGCCAGCGGCAGCGCCTCCGCGCGCGCATCGGACTTGACGCCCGCCTTGGCGAGCGCGGCCTTGATCTCCGCGCCGGGATAGTGCGGCTTCAGATTGTTCGCCAGCGTCTTGCGTTTCTGCCCGAAGCAGAGCTTCAGGAACTCGAGAAACTCCCTGCCGCGCACGCCCATGGCCTGTTCCTGCGGCTCTATGGTAAGCCTCAAAACCGTGGAATGCACTTTGGGAGGCGGCGAGAAAGCGCCGGGTTGCAGCGTGAACAGCTTCTCGATACGCGCGTAGAGCTGCACCATCGCCGAGAGCAGACCGTACTCGCTCCCGCCGGGCTTGGCGGCGATGCGGTCGGCAACCTCGCGCTGCACCAGGATCACCATGGTCGAGAACAGATCAGGGAACGCCAGCAGGTGCTGCAGGATGGGCGAGGTGATGTAGTAGGGAAGATTGCCGACTACGCGCGCCGGGCCGGTGAAGGGACGATTGGCGTCGCCGGCCACTCGCGGCCGCCGCAGCAGGCTCTCGAAGTCAATATCCAGCACGTCGCCTTCGAGAATCTCGATGCCGGACTGGTGGGCGTACTTCATGCGTAGTTGCGCCCCCAGCACGCGGTCGAGCTCGATGGCGATCACATGCTTGGCGCGTTCTACCAGCAGGCCGGTGAGCACGCCGTGCCCGGGACCGATCTCGACCACCGTGCTCTCCGAGACGTTACCCAAAGCCTCGACGATGCGCCCGGCGGCGCCGCGGTCGGTGAGGAAATTCTGTCCCAACTTGGGCCGCCGGTTTCCTCCGGCTGCCATTCTTGCCATCTGAGGCTCCTTATGCATTGACCATTTTTCCAATTGCCGGTTAGACTGGAGTTCCAGCCGGCAGTCACTTAACTTCCACTCGGTGGAATTCCGGAGGATGTCTGATGCGCATTGCCTTTGTGGCCTCGGAGTGTGTTCCGTTCTCGAAAACCGGCGGTCTCGCCGACGTGGTGGGCGCTCTGCCTCCCGCTCTGGCTGCCATCGGCCACGAGGTGGACGTTTACCTCCCCAAGTACCGCCAAACCCGGCTCAACAATCCGCGCACCCTGCTGCGCAGCGTCACCGTGCCTTTTGACGACGAGTACCGCTTCTGCTCGGTGCTCGACGGCGGCACTCACGCCGGCGTCAAATTCTACTTCATCGACTATCCTCCGTTCTTCGACCGCGAGCAGCTCTACGGCACGCCCGCGGGCGACTATTCCGACAACGCCGAGCGCTTTGCCCTGTTCTCGCGCGCGGTGCTGGAGGCCTCCAAGATCTTCGGCGCCCCAGAGGTCTTCCACTGCCACGACTGGCAGTCGGCGCTGGTACCCATTCTGCTGAAAACGCTCTATGCCGAAGACCCGGCGTTCCGCGCCGTGTCCTCGGTCTTCACCATCCATAACATGGGATACCAGGGACAGTTTCCTCCCGAAACTCTGCCGCTGCTGATGCTGCCGTGGGACCTGTTCACCATCGGCAAGATGGAATTCTACGGCAAGGTGAACTTCCTGAAGGGCGCGCTGGTGCTTTCCGATTTCATTACCACGGTCAGCCGCAAGTACAGCCAGGAGATCCAGACCGCGGAATACGGCTTCGGCCTGGAAGGCGTGCTGCGCAGCCGTGCCGCCACCGTCACCGGCATCCTCAATGGCGTGGACTACCACGTGTGGAGTCCGCAGACCGACACCTTCGTCAAGCAGCAATTTTCGCCCGACGACCTCAGCGGCAAGCTGGCTTGCAAGCAGGACCTGCTGGCGGATTTCGGCGTCACCACGCCCAACCTGCGGCTGCCCGTCATCGGCATCGTGTCGCGCTTCGCGGCGCAGAAAGGCTTTGACCTGATCGCGCAGGTCATTGACCGGCTGGCCCGGGAAGACATGGTGATCGTCGCCCTCGGCACCGGCGACAAGGAATACGAGGACTTGTTCCGCCGGCTGAACCAGCAGTTCCCGCAGAAGATCCTGGTCAGGATCGGTTTCGACAACGCACTGGCGCACAAGATCGAGGCCGGCTCCGACATGTTTCTCATGCCCTCGCGTTACGAGCCCTGCGGGCTGAACCAGATCTACAGCCTGAAGTACGGCACCGTACCCGTGGTTCGCTCTACCGGCGGCCTCGACGACACCATCGAGCCCTGGGACGCGCGCACCAACCGCGGCACCGGCTTCAAATTCAGCGATTACACCGGCGACGCGCTGCTCGGGACCATCCGCCAGGCGCTCACCGCCTTCAAGGACCAGACCGGCTGGCAAGCCCTGATGCGCAATGGCATGGGAAAGGATTTTTCCTGGACCAACTCCGCCCGCGAGTATGTGCGCATCTACGAGAAGTCGCGGCAGTTGCGCAGCGTCCACAGCGGCGAGGTGGTATCGGTCTAAGAAACGAGCCACGGATTTGCACGGATTTGATCTGTATTTATCCGTGTGAATCCGTGGCGTTTTTTCCTTCTGCCGTGCTGGCCGCGTATCCCACCAGGAAGGTGACCGCGGTGCCGATCACCACGTACCACGTCCACGGCACGCGCGTCGCCGTCCACACATAGATTTCGGCCGCGAGCCCGCAGGCCATCCCGACGATCGCCCCGCGCTGGTTGGCGCGCCGGGTCAGCATGCCCAGCAGGAACACACCCAGCAAGGCTCCGTAGGCCACCGACGCGATCGACAGCCCGACCTCCACCACCCGCCCGCCGCGCCGTGACACCAGCGCCAGCCCGAACAGCACCAGCGCCCATACGATGGTCGCCAGCCGTGAAACCGCCACCCGCCGCTTTTCGCTCATGTCCGGGTTCCGCCGCAGGTAGAAATCGACGATCGAGGTCGAAGAAAGCGAATTCAGCGCGGCGCTCAGGTTCGACATCGCCGCCGCCAGGATGGCCGCGATCAGCAGCCCCGAGATCCCATGCGGCATGTGCTGCACAATGAAGGTGGGGAAGATGCGGTCGGACGATCCCGCCGGGTGCACCCCGCGGTAAAACGCGAACAGCATCACGCCGACCACGAGGAAGAGCGTGAACTGGAAGAGGACGGCCACGCCGCTCGAGAGCAGCGCGGCCTTCGATTGCCGCTCGCTGCGCGCCGAGAGCAGCCGCTGCACCATCAACTGGTCGGTGCCGTGGCTGGCGGTGGTGAGAAATGTTCCGCCGATGATCCCCGCCCAGAAAGTGTAGGTCTTGTGCAGCACGGGCGAAAAATCGAACACGCGGAATTTGCCCGCGGCATCGGCCATCGCGTGCACCGCCGTCCAGCCGCCCGGGACCGCGTGCAGGATGGTGAAGAATCCCACCAGAGTTCCGCCCACGTAGATCACGGTCTGCACCACGTCCGTCCAGATGACCGCCGCCAGGCCGCCTTCGAAGGTGTAGATCATGGTGAGCAGGGTGATGATGGCGATGGAGGCGACTTCGCCGGTGCCGATGGCGATGGCCACCACGATCGACACCGCGAACACGCGTACGCCTTCGGCCGCCGCGCGCGTCACCAGGAAGAGGCCGGCGGTCAGCGAGTGCAGCGTCTCGCCGAAGCGGCGTTCGATCAACTGGTAGGCGGTGTACATCTCGCCGCGAAAATACTGCGGGATGAAGAGCGCGCTGATGATCACCCGCGCCAGCAGATAGCCGAAGACCACTTGCAGGAAGCCCAGATCGGTGTCGAAGGCGAGCCCAGGGATGCTGATGATGGTCAGGGTGCTGGTTTCGGCGGCGACGATGGAGAGAGCGATCGCCCACCAGGGAATGTTGCGGTCCGCCAGGAAGTAATCGCGCAGGCTGCGTTGCGATTTGCGGAAGCGCAGTCCGAAGGCCGTGATCGCCGCCAGATAGAGCGCGATGATCGCCAGGTCGATCGGATCCAGCCGGTTGATTCGGGCCTCCGCTTGGAGTTTCCAGTTTCCAGTTTCGAGTTTCAAGTTTCGAAAAGCGAATCGTCGTCAAACCGATAGCACTAGAACTTGAAACATGAAACTGGAAACTTGAAACTTGCAACGGATTCTCTCACACCTGTGGTAGAAACTACGGCAATGGCTTTCTTCCTCGGCATTGACGGCGGCGGTTCCAAGACGGAGTGCATGGTGGGGAACGAGACCGCGGTGCTGGGCTGGGCGGGATCGGGTTCCTCGAAGATCGCCCGCGTGGGAGTGGAAGCTGCCGGCGCCGCGCTGCGCGACGGCATCCAGCGTTCATGCGCGGCCGCCGGTTTGGCCGCAGCCCGGATCAGCCGCACTTGCATCGGGGTGGCCGGCGTTTCGCAGGCGGGCTCGGTGGCGGCCATTCGCGGTTTGCTGGGCGAGATCGTCGCCGGCGAGATCGTGGTGGTGGGCGACACGGAGGTCGCGCATCACGCCGCCTTCGATGGCGGCGAGGGTGTGGTCGTCATCTCCGGCACCGGCTCCATCGCCTGGGGACGCAACCAGCAGGGCGAGACGGTGCGGGCCGGCGGCCTGGCGCCCGCCACCGGCGATCCCGGCTCCGGCGAATGGATCGGCCGAACCGCTGTGGAGCTGGTGCTGCTGGCCAGCGAGAATGGCCACAGCCCCGCCATGCTGCACGCCGTGCTCAAGGCCTGGAAGCTTCAGGATCTTCAGGAACTCGCCCGAGTGCTGCACGGATCGCCCGCTCCCGACTTTGCCGCTCTATTTCCCATAGTCGCGGTCTCCAGCGATCCTATCGCCCAGCGTGTTCTCGCCCGCGCCGGCCGCGAGCTGTCGCTGCTCGCCTCCGACGTGCTCGGCAGCCTCTGGACCGCTCCCACGCCGGTCGAGGTGGCCATGTACGGTGGTGTTCTGGAAAACTCGCCCGAGGTGCGAGATGCTTTTGTGGCGGACCTGTGCGACCGCCGCCCGGAAGCTCGCGTGGCGGCAGGCAAAAGAAGGCCCGCGGAAGGAGCGCTGCTGATGGCGCGCCAAGCCGCTCGCGCCAAGGCTCCGCCGGAATCGGCGTCCGCGTAGTCTCTCCGAAACTGGACCCGCATGGCTGATGTTCTCCAGCCCATCGAGCAGTTGATCCATGACCCTTCGCCGGAGGGGTTGTGCGCCGCTGCCGGCGATCCGCGCCTGACGGAAGATCTGGCGCTGGCGCTGCTGGAACGCCGTGACCTGCCGGCCAGCGGGCTGGAGCAGCTTGCCAGGCATCCCGCGCTGAAGAAAAGCCGCAAGGTGCTGTTGGCGCTGGTGACCCATCCGCATACGCCTCGCTTCGTCTCGCTGCCATTGCTCAAACACCTGCACACCTTCGAGCTGATGCAGGTGGCGCTCACGCCGGCGGTCGCGGCCGACGTGAAAGCGGCCGCCGATGAAGCCCTCTTCAACCGGCGGGAAACCATTTCGCTGGGCGAGCGTCTGACGCTGGCCAAGCGTGGCTCTGGGCGGCTGGCCGGCGCGCTTCTGCTCGATTCCGAGCCACGCATCGTCGAAGCCGCGCTCGAGAATCCGCGCCTCACCGAGGCGCCGGTGGTAAAGGCGCTGATGAAGGACCGGGCGCCCGAGGCACTGGCGGAAGCAATTTGCCGGCATCGCAAGTGGTCGTTGCGCCGCGAGGTGCAACGCGCGCTTCTGCGCCACCCCGGCACGCCGCTGGGACGCGTGCTGGTGTTTGCGCGCAGCCTGCCCACCGAGGCCTTGCGGGAAATCATGCGGCAGTCGCGGCTGAGCGAAAACGTAAGGGCGTATCTGACAAAAGAGCTGGAATCTCGCGCGGCTGATTAGCTCTTGGCTCCTGGCTACTGGCCAAAAGCCAAAAGCTAAAAGCCAAGAGCCCAAGAACCAATAGCCTTCAGCCGCGAGAATGCTGGTTCCAAAGGTTCACCCGTGAGTAACTGTCCTGATGGTGCGGCGCGCGCGGCAGTCTCATTACCTCGGTTACTTTGCGGCCTCCAGGGCCGGCGTTAAGCTAAGCTGGCTTTAATCATTGCGGGCGAGGCGCCTTGAAGGAAACAGCGGACCACATGCGCGGCATCACCGACGAGCTGCGGCTGTTGCAGCGTTCGCTGCAGGAGTCTCTGCTCGACGGCTCCTGCATGAGTTCCGACCAGTCGGTGATGGTGGAAGCGGTGGACGAGTTCAAGTCCGTCATCGACCAGATGCGGCAGTTCCTCTGGTTCTACCTGAACGCGCTGTCGAACGGCGAGCAGTTGATCGAGCTGCTGCGCCAGGCGGCGCAGACCGGCGCCGATCCCTCCAAGACCATCGAGCAGATCGAGTCGCTGCCCGACTACGGGCTCATCCACTACTACCTGCCCCCCAATCGCAAGCCCAATTGAGTTTTCCTGCTCAGGAACCTTAGTAGCAGGGGACCTGGACCGACGTGCCGTCAGGCGCCGATGTCCTCGTCTGCCTTTTGGGAGCGCCGCCGTGGGCCGGTCACTTCTGCAATATGTAGCGTTCCCTTAATTCACCCTCGAAGTAAGCCAATCGCCCTGGAACGCACGAAATGACCGTACCCATCCCGTTGCCCACGACTTCTTCCAGTGCAGGGAGCAAACCCATCTCTTTACCATCTAGGTCGCTATTCTCTGAAATGACGTGACAGTCTTCAGGCGCGCCAAGACCGCGAAGCAGGCTGTAGATGTTTTTCGGGTGCTGCTGACTGGGAACAATGCTCCTCAAGCACTCCGGCGCTAGAATGTCCGTACCGTGATGAGCAAACCTGTCGGTAAGCTTGCGACGCCGCTTCGGGTCGGCAAGGCAGAGAAGCGCTCGCTCCCGACGTGACTTTTGGACAAAGGCTTCAACGAATGCCTGCTCATGCGGGTTCATCATCGCCCCTTCTATGAAAGCTCCGCTAACTTCTAGTTCCCACTCCCATCAAAATGCTTCTTGATGGCCTCCGCCTGGGACCGCGTTACCACCGCTGACAGCGCCGCGGCGTCGGCCTCCTTCACCGCGCGCACGCTGCCGAAGTGTTCCAGCAGACGCCGCCGGGTGCTCTCGCCGACGCCGGGGATATCCAGTAATTCCGAGTTGCGGTCGCGCATCGAGCGGCGCTTGCGATGGAAGGTGACGGCGAAGCGGTGCGACTCGTCGCGAATCATCTGCACCAGGTGCAGCACCGGCGAGTGGTGGTCGAGCGCGACAGGCTCGTTCTCCTGACCGTAGACGTAGATAATCTCCTCGCGCTTGGCGATCGCCGCCAGCGGCTGGTTGACAATCTCCAGCGACTCCAGCGCCTCCGCCGCCGCGTGCAGTTGGCCGATGCCGCCATCGATCAGCACCAGGCTGGGCAGCTTCTGCTTCTCTTCGAGGACGCGCTTGTAGCGCCGCGCCACCACCTCGCGCATGGAGGCGAAGTCGTCCACACCGGCGACCGAGCGGATGATGAACTTGCGGTAATCCGACTTCTTCATCTTGCCGTCTTCCCACACCACCATGGAGGCCACGGTCTCCGCGCCCTGGATGTGTGAGATGTCGAAGCACTCGATGCGCCGCGGCAGCGCGGGCAGGGTGAGCGCATCCCGGAGCGCTTCCTGGATGGCCTTGGTCGCGGGCTTCATCACTCGAAAGCGCTGCTCGTACGACTGCTTGGCGTTGCGCGCCGCCAGGTCGATGAGCGAGCGCTTCTCGCCGCGCTGTGGCACCAGGATCTCTACCCGACGCTGCCGCTTTTCGGACAGCAGCTCTTCCAGCGTCGCGCGGTCTTCAAAATCCACCGGGGCGTAGACCGTCCGCGGCACGTACTGCTGGTCGATATAGACCTGCTTCAGCAGGGCAGAGAAGAACTCGCCCGGCTGGAACCCGTCCGTAGACTCCGGCAAGTCCTCCCAGAAGAACTCGCGGCGATCGAGCACCCGTCCGCCGCGCATGTGGAAGAGGTTCACGGCGAGCATGTGGTTCTCGTAGTGATAGCCGAAGACGTCGGCGTCGTCGCCCTCGACGGCATCCATCCGCTGTTTCTGGTGAAGCTGCTCGACCGTCGCCAGCAGATCGCGATACTTGGCCGCGCGCTCGTACTCCTGCTCCTCCGCGGCCTGATCCATGCGCTCGTGCAGCGAACGCGCCAGGTCGGTCTGCCGGCCCTCCAGGAACAGCCGGACATCGCGCACGGCTTCCTGATACGCATCCGGCGTGGTCAATTCCTTCACGCACGGGCCCAGGCAGCGCCCGATGTAGTACTGCAGGCAGGGCCGCGGATGGTAGCGGGTCAGGTCCACGGTGCAGGAGGGAACCTTGAATGAGCGATGGATCAGGTCCACGGTCCGGTGCGCCAGGTTGGCAGGGAAGTAAGGACCGAAGTAGAGGCTGCCGTCCTTCTTCAGGCGCCGGGTGACGTACACCCGCGGGTAGCGCTCGCCGGCGGTCAGCTTGATGTAGGGATAAGTCTTGTCGTCGCGCAGCAGGATGTTGAAGCGCGGCTTCTTCTGCTTGATGAGGTTGTTCTCGAGAGCCAGCGCTTCCTTCTCGTTGTCGACCACGATGTAGCCGACATCCTCCGCCTCGCGCAGCAGCGATCCGGTCTTGGCATCCTCGGCCCGGCCCTCCAGGAAATAGGAACGCACCCGCGATCGCAGGTTCTTGGCCTTGCCGACATAGATCACCTCGCCCTCGGCGTTTTTGTAGAGATACACGCCGGGCCCGGTGGGCAGTTCCCGAATTTTCTCCTGCAAGTCCATGTGGATTTCGAACGGGGGAGCGGTGGGCACCCGGTAAAAATTCTACTCTCCCGCCTGCGATTGCCTGCCGTTCTCCGGACCTTCGCCGGAGTGAGAATACAAGGCCGTGTATTTTCAGACGTTTAGCCGCGATGGCCGGACCCAACAAGTGGCAGGACGTTTGCATCAGACCCTGTGAGCAGGGTCGGATGGTTGGCCTTGCGAGCTTGATCCCAGGAGCCCTCCCCAATGAATCGCAAGTTGCTCGCACTTACCGGCGCCCTCAGCCTAAGCCTGATTTTTTCTGTGGGCTGCTCGACCAAGAATTACGTCCGCAACCAGACCACCCCCCTGGTCGACAAGACCAACGAGCTGGATGATCTGACGGCGAAGAACTCCCGCGACATCCGCGACACCGACGCCCGCGCCCAGCAGGGTATTCAGGGCGTGCAGGCCAAGGCCGCCGAGGCTGACCAGAAGGCTCTGGTTGCCGGCAAGAACGCGGACGAAGCCCAGGGTCTGGCGAACCAGGCTACCAACCGTGTCACGAGCCTGACCAACACCGTCGCCAACCTGGATAATTACCGGCCGGTGGTGGAGACCACGGTTCACTTCGGGTTCGACAAGGCTGTCCTTACCGCCAAAGCCAAGGAAGCGCTCGACGAGCTCGGCGGGGATATCCCGAATGCGAAGCACTACATCGTGGTGGTGGACGGCAACACCGATTCCACCGGACCTGCCGACTACAACTATCAGCTCAGCCAGCGCCGCGCTGCCGCCGTTATCCAGTATCTGGCGGAGAAGTACGACGTGCCGGCGCACAAGATTTACGTGATCGGCTTGGGTAAAGACAAGCCGGCGGCTACCAACGCCAGCAACACCGGCCGCGCCAAGAATCGCCGCGTCGACGTCCACCTGATGACCAACGTGATCGACAACCAGACGGCTTCCAACAGCCCCGCTGACAGTGGGACGCAATCACGGTAGAGTTTTCCTCCCCCCCGAGGAACTTTCACCACAGGCCGTTCCGGCGTTTCGGGACGGCCTGATTTTTTTTGCGCCTCGCCGCTGGAGGATGTGACTCCTCCCGTAGCAGGAAAAAGTCCAAAAGAGCCGAGAATGCCGAGGCCCGTAGGGCCGGAGCGAATTTAGCCCAGGGCGGGAGCCCTGGGTAGGTGATTAAAAAAAGATCAGAGCCCCTTCAGGGGCGATACCTCTCCGGTCTGCAGGCTCGACATCTTTAGCCGGATTCAATCAACTGAATCTGTGAGCCTTGCCGCGAGCGCAGCCACTCCGGGTACACCCAGCCGAACCAACTCGTTGCACAACGTGCGCAACACTGGATTACTTGGGATCAACGTAATGAGCTCCTCGGCGGCTCTTGTAAGCCGATCTAAGTCATAGATTTCCCGCCGGTTTTCTCCAGCCGTCAAGAAGGCCAGGAGCTTAGCAAATGCATCGGGGTACTGCTTCAGCAACGCTGACTCGGCAACCGAGTAGTACAGCATTGAGTGCTGAAGGGTTGGATACGGTCCCGCGCAGATGAGTTCGACCACCTCCGGAAGCACGGGGCCAAGATTAAGCACCCACTCGAGCATCAGGCCGGTTTCGGCTGGCTCAAGCGGTAACGGTATACCTTGAAGCCGCTGCCGCCAGTATGCCCTGAGCCAACGCTGCCACAAGTGGACTTTGGCGCCATCATCCAGCCCCCCAATCACTGAATGCATCGCCCACACCCAGGCAGTGCGGGTGTCGACCTTGACCGCCGCCAGAAAGCGATAGAGCCATCCGTTCCCTAGTGGGTCGAGGAGCGAATAGACCGCGATCCCGGCGAGGTGGCCGCAAAAGGAGCGGCGAATCTCCTCGGGCTCGCTGTCGACACGAGGGAACATCCGCTCGTACGACGGCATCAGATTGACAAGCATCGGGTCGGTCCAGCGGCCCCAGTGCAAAAATCCGTGCCAGCACTGGGCAGCTCGGCGGGCGTCTCTATCTGGGTCGAGGACCGGGAAGGCGTGTTGCACTGTCCAGTGCTCGTCAAGGTAGAAGAGAAAGTGAAGTTGGGATGCGAGCACTACGCGGGCTAGCTCTGCAGCGGGCGAGGTGCCCTCGAAGGCCGAGAGAAACACGCTTTCGTACTCTGCAAGTTCGTGATCTCCGAGCAGACCCTCTCGTTTAAGACGCGACAGCGACTCCAAATAAAATTCCGTGAGACTACCCGCCGGGTGATTTATCGCCCGGGCCAGCCAGTCTATCGAGGGTCCGCTAATTCGCGACTCCAATTTCTCGCAGAGTGGCCAAACCTGGTCGGCGACAGACTTCGCCTGCGGAATTAGCGAGGCCGGTACGGGCGCTTTGCTGCTCTGGATTCCCCTCTCCAACAATGATGCGATGTCGTAAAGTGCACACTCGTGGACGGCAGGCGAACTATCGAGGACGTCCAACACGGCCCGCCACTCTTCGTCTGAGAGGTCCGCCGCGCCCCAAGCTCCGATCAGCGCCTGCCAGATTTCCCGGGACCAGATTGACCGTGCTTGCGCTTGTCGCGCTATTTCTATTCCCCAGTCATGTGAGTTTCGTGCACATTCTCCTATAGATTGAATCAGTCCCTCCCTTGAGGCGCCCCCAGGGTAGCTTTCGTTTGGGGTACTTGCTATCGCTCCCTCTAGCTTGTCGATGTCGTACGAGGCTAGGTCGGCAGACGCCACTGGGGTGTGCCAGCTACCCGAGATTACCGGTCCTATCCACGAGTCCATGTCGGGATGCTCTCGCTTACCGTACGTGGGGTACTTTTCTTTTAAGGTCGCAAGAAGTTGCGATGCAAGTTCACATTGGGGAGCGCTCTCAGCGAGCCACACGGCAACATTGAAAACTTCATATTCTCTTACGTCCTCGGGTTCTCTGTTCGGCCTTTTACCTTTGAGAACCTCCCCGATGAATTCTGCGCGGGTCTCGGCCTCAGCTTGCGGGTAGGCCGCGCGAATAAGCAAAAACACTTCGTGCTTCGTACCGCCGGAGTATAGGAGATTGTTCCGGAGCAACCACCGGAGTTTGTCATCACAACGGATATGAGCGGCCACACTCATTCCAAAAATAGCCAGCCTCTTAAGAAGAAGACTTTCGGATGCCGAGCACTGGACGATTAATCCGTCGGCAAATCCGTGATCGTTTGCACATGCCCAACTCATTACCGCCGCAGCCACATCGAGAAGAACAGAAAGGCCGTTGTGGAGATGATCCTGATTACGGGATTCGATCATTCCGCGAGAGAAATTGAAAGGGTCCCAGTTGGCATTGACTCTTCCAAAGCTCGTCAACAACTCGTGCGCGGTCGCCAGGTGAGACACTACGATTGGAGCTAGTCGTCTGGCCAACCGATCAAGATTGGGCATGAAGAAAGAGTTCCAGGCGTGCTGCAGCCAATGCTCCGAGCCGGCGCAGTCAAGCTCCACATCAGTTGCGGTCCCAGGTTCTGCGTCTCCTTCTGACCATCTAAGGCCCTGTTTCAGCCGAATCGTGGGCTTTGTTAGATGCCCAAGCAGAAGGAGTGCCGAAGTTTCGTCCTCTGGGAAGCGGCACTTTGAAAGAATAAACTCCAGCAAGTCATCTCGGGAATACGGCGTTACAGAATTGAGTAGGACAGAAACCCACTTGCAAAGGACGGCGCTCTCTGGCTTTTCCCGGAAGAGCGTGAGAGCTATCACGCCCCAGATGAGGGGTGATAGGGTCAAATGGTTCCGGCGTAACAGGTCGAGCACCTCGTCTGCGTACTTGCAAGCGAACTGATTTGCAAGCCAGAAAGCAAGCTCAGAGTCTCGATCGGAATATTCAGATCGCAGAGCGAAGAGTTGCTGAAAAGCGCCTTGGCCTTCAATCCACCTGAGCCATTCGATACCTACAGCATGCCGCGTAAAGAAGCGCAGTGTTGAGATTTCTGAAAGCGCGTGCTCCAGGTAATCGCGGTCCTCCGGGTCAAGAGGGACACCCGCACTAACTATTCTCCGGATCCGCTCCTCGACAGCAAGCGCACCCGCCTGTGACTGTTCCGCCCAAGCAGTCAGCGCCAGCGACAATTGCGCGTGACGGGGCTCAGGAGGGCTACACAGGGGGTAATGAACAGGGATGATGCCGAGATTCTTCCAGCGGGCGTCGTCGTCCGGCAGTGTGAGTGCAAATCGACCCGGTCCAGGTGAGCCGGCCGTTAACCCCCTCGCGAGATAGCTCAACAGCATGTCTTGATGGCTGTACCCGACAAAGAGGACGACATATCGGGAGAACAGACGTTCGAGAAACCTTGTGGCCCACCCCTCCGTGATATAGGCTCGCCCGAAGTCGGAGTCGGTAAGCACAAGGCTTTTCGCAGCCTTTTCCACGCTTCCGTGAATATGAACGACGCCTGTGAAATCGCCGCCGACTGGCAATGCTGGTGCGTGAAACACCTCAGGAATACTCGCCCCAAAACGCTCTGTGGCTGCCGTCGTGAAATGCCGATCGAAATTCGTCGTGACGATGCGAAGTAGTTGCGGATCCCTGAATGTACCAATGAGTGCTTTATGAACCGCATTTGGGTGGGAGTCCGGCGAGGAGAGAATCAAGCGGACCTGCTCGTGAACGGTGACTCCGATCCCTTGGAGCCGACCCAAATAGCGGTCTAGGGCCTCATTCTCCTGTATTGGATATACAGTTCCCCCGACTTGCCCGGCGAGAGTTGGAAAATCAGGATAGTTGGATGGCGGGTCCATCGACACGCCGGCTCCAGCAAAAATGACGAGTTCGCCCGCTCGCTGAGCGTCAAGGACTGCCGCAGGGAAGTCTATTGCGCGGATCCTCATGGTGTAGTTTGGTTGCCCGAGTGGCCTAGCGCTCCAGAACGGCTATAATGCGCGAGAGTAGCACGGCTCCGCAGCGAATACAAGGCGAAGATATTCGGATGCGGCCCTGTGGATGCGTTGGGCGGGGGGCTTTGGCCCACCTCACCCGCCGTGCGAAACCCCCGCGCGTTCGCATTTTTCTCTTGACCCAATTGCGTTCCCCATGTTATTGTTCATGTACAACATTATCTTTAAGATATAGCAACAAAAATAGGGCAGCGCCAGATTCTTTGCGGACATCGCATCGCGTTCTGGCCGGCTGCCGTCGGGCCGTGGCAGCGTGGTCCGATTTCCCGCTCCTTGACAAACGAAAATCCTGCCGCCTGGCGCTAAGTCCTTGCGGCTGAAGATTATGCCTGTAAGTCCTTTAAACGCATGGATCTGCGGCGGAGATATCCATTAAGGTAAGAATATCCTTGACACACATGTGTGCTTAGTGTAATATTCGGTTCATGGCAAGCGAACCGAAAACCCTCCAAGAAGCAATCGCATACTTCGCCGATCCACAACGGGCCTTTGAGTACGCTGTGAAACTGCGCTGGCCCGACGGCAAGATCATCTGTCCGCGCTGTAGTTCCGAAAAGAACTCATTCATCAAGACGCGCCGCATCTGGTTTTGCTACGGGTGCCAAAAGCAATTTACCGTCAAGGTGAAGACGATTTTCGAGGACTCCGCCCTTGGTCTGGACAAATGGCTGGTTGCGATGTGGATGCTGGCGAACTGCAAGAACGGCATCAGTTCTCACGAACTGGCACGGACGCTTGGCATCACACAGAAGTCGGCATGGTTCATGCTCCAGCGGCTCCGCGAAGCGATGCGCGAGAGCAAGTATGGGCGCGGGAAGCTCGGGGGTGGCTCTGGGAGTACGCTGGAAGCGGACGAGACCTACATCGGCGGCAAGGTTGCGAATATGCACGGGAGCAAGCGGTACATGATCGAGACGCGAGGGCCGCTGATGAACAAAACCATCGTGCAAGGAATCCTTGACCGCGATCTGCGGAAGGTGCGTGCAACGGTGGTTCCGAATGTCACGCGAGAGACTTTGCAGAACGAGATTTTGAAAAATGTTAAGCACGGCTCTACGGTCTACACAGATGAGGCTGTTGGATACACGGGGCTGCATTACCGCTTCGTCCATGACGTAGTGAATCACACCGAGCAGTACGTTCGCGGCAACGTCCACACGCAGGGAATTGAAAATTTCTGGTCGCTTCTGAAGCGTACCCTGCGTGGAACCTACGTTGCTGTTGAGCCGTTCCACCTTTCCCGCTACGTGGACGAACAAGTGTTCCGCTTTAATCACCGCAAGGATGGCGACCGTAAGATCACCGATGCGGAGCGGGTTGCTGCGGTCATGGCCCAAGTGTGCGGCAAGCGCCTGACGTACACAGAACTGACGGGCAAAGACGAATCGCCGCGCCACGAAACGACAGGGGCGCGGGCAGAGATGCCCTTCTAGCCTCTGTCGGCAGGTTTTCCTTTGTGTGCGGTAGGACGTTTTGATCGTTTGGCGGATGATCTGCGGCTGGTAGTTTTCGGAACCCCGAAGACTGCTGTCGCGAGGCGCTCGAAATTTTCTCGCGCCTTCGGGCCTTCGATGTATTGAGGTGCGGATTTCATTTTTGGAGGGGGAAGACTCGACTGCGAATCGAGCTTCCCCGAAGGTGAAGCACCGGGACGGCTCCAATCTAGCACAGGAGTGCGTCCCGTTAAAAGGGGCGCATCGTGAAATGGAACAGAACAGCGGTCTCGGAATGGGGATGCATCGTGGGTGGCTTAGTTGCGGCTGGTTCATTTTTAGTCTGGGCATTCGGGATTAAGCCAAGGACTCCGACGTTCGGCTTTTTCCCAGTATTGTCGGTTCTCGTTGCTCTTGCGTGCGCCGTTCTCTTCTACCTTGGGAAGAGACTGCCAGCTAATCGGCCCATAGTCGCAACAGCGCCCGCCACGCCACAATTACAGCTTAGTACACCGGATACTCGGGTCACGGATTCCGATCCGCAGTTGGAAATAAGAGTCGCCGACCTTCGCGGGATTACAATGTCTGATGACCCCAAGGAGCAAGCCTGTTTCGATCTAATCAACCGAGGCAAGCAATCATCCGCCAACTTCGCGTGCATCGAAGATTTCAATATTGGTGGATACCGCGTGGTCTTTCGGCATTTTCCACCACCGATTCCTCCGCTCGGAAATCACGAGAGCATCACTCCCTTCTACATCAACAAACCAGACGGCAAACTCTCCAATCACACCATTTTCACGATCTTCGCAGCCGCTTGGGGTGATCTGCACAATCCAAAGCTGTACGAGTATTCCATTCCCCTTAGAGCTACCTACCAAGATGATTTTCGCAATCTCTTTGAAGTTCGTTGCGACTTAATATTCCACCCGTTCGAGCATGCAAATCGGTGTATTGGCCAAAAAGGCGGCCCGGTCGTCCTTGAGACCAAGAACAATACAATCCGCAAAGTGGCAGCAAGGCTAAGCGCGGTGAATTGGGGCGACTGATCCCTGTCACGGCCATTCCAGTGTACATGTGTGTCACGTATATTCATGCCTCCATTAAGTTGTTGATTCCAAAGGGTCGCACCCCCAGGGGGGGAGGGGGTCATAGTGGCCGACGGGGGCTTATGACGATCTAAGTTCTTTATGCATTAGATCTTACGTGGAAGTCTCAGCTCAGATGATCTGGTGGGGTATGGATGTAAGTCTATGATTCTAATGAAACGGTACAAGGGAGTATCCCCATCCGGCCTCATCAGACATCCTCGGGGAAAGTCCAAAGTCCAAAGACGCGCCTATCCTGACCGCACATTCTCCATGGGCGTAAAATAGACGCCATGTGGAGGCACTTTCTGCTCGTGCTGGTGTTCGCTGCGGCGCCCTGCGCTGTGGGCCAATCGGCGCCGGCAAAGGATCAGGGACAGGGCCAGTCAACCGGGCCTGCTTCCAACCAGGCTCCGCCGCGCTCCGAGCCGAACCGCGGGCCAGGTGACAGCTCCAGCCGCGATACCAGCCTAGGCCCACCTCCCGATGCGCCGGATGACAGTGTGAGCGAATTCCGTCCCTGGGACCCGCACAAAGCCATGAAGGATGTCGAGATCGGTGACTTCTACTTCAAGCGCGAGAACTATAAAGGGGCGCTCAGCCGTTACTGCGAGGCGCTGCAGTACAAGCCGAATGACGCCATCGCGAATTTCCGGATCGCAGAATCGCTGGAAAAGTTCGGCGATCTCGCCGGCGCCCGAACCTACTACCAGGCGTATCTGAAGATCCTTCCCCGAGGGCCGTTTGCCGCGCAGGCCAGGAAGGCGCTGGAGCGCATGCAGGCGCAGGAGAAGCTTCCGGACAAGCATGTGGCCGAGCAGTACGGGTGTGGGCAGCCAGGCAAGGCTGCCAAGTCAAGGCCGGAGCCGCTGGATCCGGATCGCCCCGTCCTGACCCGCCGCAATCCTACTTCTCCACCTTCAGGAAAGTCCCAGTAGAAGCGTCCACGGCGACGCGCAGCTTGGCGTCCATCTCCGACGTGCCGTAGATCACCCGCCAGAGCAGCTCGTTGGTGCTGGGGTTCCACACCAGCGTGTACTTGACCGGCTGTTGCGGGTCGGCGTCCACCAGTTTCTTGCCGCCGTGCGCCTGCGCGACCTCGAAGGCCTTGTCGCTATCGCTCTTCAGGAAGGCAAAGTCAAAGGGCCGGGTCGAGGTGTTGGAGGGATTGAAGGTGTCCTCGGTGCCGGGATTGATGCCGCGCTCGGGCGCCTCCGGCCCGGAGATCCCGGACCAAATGTAGGGCTTCAGGGCGCGCTTGCTGGCGGAAGCGAAGTAGCCGCGCCAGATGCCGGCCTTGCCGTCCGTGCCCGGCGCCTGCTTGACTGCCTCCGACTCCAGGCGAAACGGCTGCGCGTCCGGCGCCCAGCTCCGCGCCGTGATGAACAGCTTTTGGAAGGCCACCCGGCCAGTCAACACTTCTGCTCTAGGCGGCTCGGGCTTGGCTTCCGCCGGTTTCTCGGCAGGCGTCGGACTGGAAGAGCAGCCAGCCAGCACGGCGGCCATCGCGATTGTCAGGAGAAATCGTTTCATCGGTTAGCCCACGCTTGTGATGCCGGCGTTCCTCGACGTGCGCATATAATTCCGCTGCTCCAGAGAACACAGCGATTGTAAGCGGAGGGAAGCGTCCCGTGAACATCTACCTGCAACGCGTGCAGGATGCCATCGCTGAGGCTACCCGCGGCATGGATGCGGTCCAGTTGACGCGCCACCCGGAAGGGAAGTGGTCCGTGGCCGAGATCCTGGAGCACCTGGACCGCACCTACAAGACGACGGTCCCACTTCTTCAGAAATGTCTGGACGCAGGCCAGCCCAGCGCCGGACGTCCGACCCTGGCGCAGCGCGTTGCCGCGGGCATTGTTGTTGGACTCGGATACATGCCGCCGGGCCGCAAGGCGCCTGAGTATGCCGTGCCCAAGGGACTTCCGCCGGACGAAGTTTTGCGCAACCTGCCGGTCCACGTCGCGGACATGGACAGGGTGCTGGCGGAATGCGAGCGCCGTTTCGGCGCGCATGGCAAGCTCGCCAACCACTTCGTTCTCGGCCCGCTGACCGCCCAGGAATGGCGCAAATTCCACTGGGTCCACACCCGCCATCACATGAAGCAGATCGCACGGTTGAAAGGGAAATAGCCACGGATTGGCACGGATTTTGAGCGGAAACGAATCAGCAGACATCCCGCCCAACGCAAAGCAGGGGCCGCAGCCCCTGCCAGTCTTGCCACAACCGTGATGCCGGACTATTCGGACGCCGAACTCGGAATGCCCGCCTTGCGCGCCTGCTCCTCCGTATCCTGGAGCTGGGCCTTGGCTTCGTCGATCTGTTTCTGCTTCTCGGCGATGTCGGCGCGGAACTTGGTGTCCTCGTCCGTCCACTTCTTGGGATCGCGCAACTGGGTGCCGGCATCGGCGTAATAGTCGGCGACCTGCAGTTTGTATTCCCGCTGGAGCAGATCGAGCTCCTTCTCCAGCTCGGCAATCTTCTTCTTCTGCTCGGAGAGCTGGTCGGGCAGGGGCTGTTCGCTCTGGGACGCCTTCTTGTCCTCCGCCTTGCTGTCCTTTTGGGGCGGCTTCTGTTTGTCGTCTGGCGCGTTGGCGGCGGGCTTCGGCTCGGCTTCCTCCGCGGCCGGTCCAACCACGCTGATGGAAGCCTCTGTGGGAAGGTTGTCGTTGGTGTAGACCTTCTTGGCGGGTGGCCGCTGTTCTTTGCGGGCGGCGCGCGCAGCGTCGCCCAGCGACTCCGATTGTGCGGCCGCTCCCAGGGCGGACGCCAGCACCACCGCGCCGGCCGCCAGCATGAACTCAATTCGTCTCATGGCAATCCCATCCCGGAGGTGCAGCAAAAGATGCACTTCTCCCTTTTGCCAGCATAGCTCCGAGGTACGGTGGCCGCAATGTTACCTTGGTTCAGCGGCGACATGGACCCGCTTTCAAAGTGGGAAGCGAGGGGGTAACGAACTGGGGCTAGCCCACCAGCTTGCGCCGCAGCAGCCGGACGGCGACGGTGAGCACCACCACCACGACCAGGGTGGCCACACCCAGGGCGATCATGGTCTCTTTCATCAGTGCGGGCGTATTCATCGGTAAAACCCCCAGTACCAGCCAATGAGCCGGTTGCCGAAGAATACCGCTACCAGGGCCATGCTCCCCAAAAAGACCCCGAACGGCAACTCGTAGTGGCGATAGACCATCATCGCCGACTTCCAGGCGCGTTTGCGCGCCGCGGCGGCTGGTTCGTGCTGGCGTACGATGCGCCGGCGGGTGCGTTTCCACCACACCGCCAGCACCGCTGCCACGCCGAAGATCGAGCCTACCAGCGAGGCCGCGAACAGTGTGAAGATGGTGAGCTGTATTCCGAGGAACGCGCCCACCATGCCCATCAGCTTAACGTCGCCGAAGCCCATGCCCTCGACGCCGCGCGCCCGCCGGTAGATGGCGCCCGCGCCATAGATGAACGACGCCCCCACGGTCGCTCCCAGGCCGGAGTCCACCAGCGAGAGCAGCCGCCACGAAAAATCCGACCAGAGCGGCAGCTTGATCCAGGCGGTGAGCAGCCGGCTGCCCAGGTCCTGCACCGGCACCAGCAGGCTGAATCCCAGGCCGATGGCCAGACCGGGCAGGGTCAGCGTGTCGGGCAGCAGCTTGTGTTCGGCGTCAGTAAAGATCAGGCCCAGCAGCAGAAAAGCGAAGGCACAAAACTTGAAGGTGGAGAGCGTCCAGCCGAATCCGGCGTAGCAAGCGACGAACAGCAGACCGGTGAGCAGCTCGACCAGCAGGTAGCGTGGCGAGATGCGTCCCTTGCACGCGCGGCAGCGGCCGCGCAGCACCAGCCAGCTCACCACCGGCAGATTGTCGTACCAGGCGATGTGAGCCCGGCAAAGGGGGCAAGCCGAGCCTGGCCGCACCACCGACATCTCGCGCGGCAGCCGGTAGATGCACACATTCAGGAAGCTTCCGAGCGCCAGCCCGTAGAGGAAAAACGGCACCGCAAAAATGGGATCGAAAAACATGAATCAGCCTGATTATAAGTGGGCAAACAGGACGCCGGGTTGATTACCAAAGAGCAGGGAGTAGCGAGTAGGGGGAGGGGAGTAGGGGCCGGGGGCTCCCTACTCCCTGGCGTTAAGTTATCTCCTCTTCAGCACCGGACCATTGGGATCGTCGCCGGATTGCTGCTGCGGTGGCTGGTCCGAGTCGTTGTAGTCGGCGGTGTGGTTATTGTCAGCGCTGTGGCTGGAGCGGCCGCGCTGGATGGAAGACGCCGGCGTAACCGTGATTGGGTTCTGCAGCGTGAAGCTCAGCAGCGACTCGCTCGCCACATGGATTTGCGGAGCCTTACTGGCAGCCTGAACTCCGCCGCCGGCGCCGGCGCCGACCACGCCGCCGATCGCCGCTCCCTTGCCGCCGCCGGCGATGGCGCCGATGATCGAGCCCAGGACCGCGCCGCCACCCACTTTCTCCGCCGTGTTCTTGCCGCGCGAGGAACCTTCACGCGAGTACTGGCTGGTGTGCAGCGAGTAGCGGCGGCCGTTCACGGATAACGCCGTCAGCTCCAGCGCGATCGCGGGTTTGCCCGAGAACTTGCCGGCGCCCTTCAGTTCCGCCACGTGCCCCTCGATGTCCGCGCCCTGGGGCACGATCACTTTGTCGTCGATGGTGATGGGCGCGTCCAGCGTGGCGCGGAAGCGGTCCCCGGGCTGATTACTTGCAGAATCGACGGAGTCAATCATGCGAACCTGCAGCACGGTGCCATCCGGGACGGTCACCGGCGTGGGCGGTGGAGGAGGAGGCGGTGGCGGAGGCGGAGGCGCAGGCGCCATAGCCGTCGTGGCCGGTGCGCTCGGTGTCACCACAGGATTGCTGGCCGGAGCGCTGCTCGCCGCCTTGTTTGCGGACCGCGCACGGTGGACCTTGGGGCTGGTGCGCCGCGTGCGCGCCGCCGCTCTCGAAGGCTTCGGCTTCGGCTCGGCTTCCGAAGCGGCCTGGGCCTGGGCCGATGACACTTGCAGATTGTTGACCACCGTCTTGACGCCTTCCACCTGCGCGGCGTCGTTGGCGGCAGCCTGCCGCTCCCTCTCGCTGCCCACGTTGCCGGACAGGGTGACGATCCCGTTACTGGCGGCCACCGTGATCTGCTTGCTGGGAACGCTGCTGTCGGTGTTGATCTTGCCCTGCACCTCGTTCGCGACCTGCGCGTCGTTGCGTGCCCGCGAACAACCGGATGACGCACCCAGCGCCAGCAACGCCGCCAGGGTCAGCGCATACCACCAACGTCTCGCCTGCATCAGAGCGCTCCTGTCAATCTGGATCACCATTTTAGATGCAGCGTGGATGCTGCCGACTGCCTCGGATGAAAGTAAAAAGTGAAAGTGGGAAGTGGAAAGTGAGAAGCAAGCCCCGCACACGGGCACCGGCGACTTCTCAATTTGTACCTCCTACTTCACTTTTCACTTTCCACTTTCCACTAATGCCCCGTGATCATCGCCCGTGGAGATTGGTGCTGGGCTTCAGAGCGCGCCTTGCGGATCTGCACCACGTCGCCCATCACGATCAGCACTGTCCCTTGCCGCAGGGCGAGGTTCTCGGGAGGGTTGGCCCAGTAGGTGGCGCCCCCCGCGTCTTTCACCGCCAGCAGGAGCAGGCCAAAACGCAGCTTCAGCTCCACATCGCTGACCTGTTGTCCCACCCAGGGCGAGGGTCCGATCTCGATCTCCTCGATGCGGAGAGTGCGCGTCTGCTCTTTCAGCATCAGGTCGAGGAAGCTGACCACGTGCGGACGCAGCACTTCGCTGGCCAGGCGCAGCCCGCCGATGCGGTTGGGCGAGACGGTGCTGTTGGCCCCGGCACGCAGCAGCTTGTCGATGAACCGCAGATCGGTGCAGCGGGCGACGATGCGGACGCCCGGGTTCTTTTGCCGCACCATTACGGTGATTACCAGGTTGTCCTTATCGACACTCAAGGCGGCAATCAGGCCCTGGGCGCGGTCTAGCCCGGCCGCCTGCAGCACTTCCTCGTCGGTAGCATCGCCGGTCACGGAGAGCAGTTCGCGGCTATTGCCAGCCTGTTCGCGGTAGCGCTGCAGCACCTCTTCCGAGTGTTCCACCACCACGTAGGGCGAGGCCGTCTTCTGGAGTTCGTCGATCACATAGCGGCCGGTGTCGCCCAGTCCGCAGACGATGAAATGGTCCTTGAGTTGGCTGATCCTTTTCTCCATCTTGCGTCTCCAAAAGATGTGGGTAAGTTCTCCCTCCACCAGGAAGGCGGTCACCACCGAGAATACATACACCATGATGGCGACCCCGAAGAACACCACCAGCATGTTGAAGACGCGCAAGGCGGGATTGTGCGCGGTGTCCACGATCTCGCCGTAGCCCACGCCGGCCAGAGTGATCACCGCCATGTAGAGCGCGTTCAGGAAGCTGACCGAGGGACCGCCCAGCAGACGGTATCCGGTGACGCTCACCGTCAGCATCGCCAGCGACAAAACCACAGCCAGTTGCAGTCTTCGGCGGATGTTCATCGGCAATTGCCGTCTTCGCTCACGCGGCCGTACGCGGGTCGCGGCATGGCCTGACGCCAGGCCTGCGCGTCCAGGGGAAAGGAGAGCGGCGCGATTGTAGCACGCTTCCGCCAATTCCAAGTTCCCTCGCTGCGCTCGGTGGTGTCCTAATTTGAGCAATAATTGACTTGACTCATCCACGTTAATTTGCTAAAGTTCGTGCATGGAGAACAAGGCCATGAGCGAACCCAAGAGCCTCCAAGAAGCAATCCTGTACTTCTCGAATCCCGATAACTGCGTGGACTATCTTGCTATCCGACGCTGGCCGAATGGCGTTGTGTGCCCGACCTGTAGCGGCAAGAATGTGAAGTACAACGCGGAGCGGCGCTGGTGGCAATGCAGCAGCCATCACGCGAAGCGGCAGTTCTCCGTCAAGGTCGGAACGATCATGGAGGATTCCGCAATCGGTCTGGACAAATGGCTTACCGCAATGTGGCTGGTCACCAATTGTAAGAATGGAATCAGCAGCTATGAAGTCGCGCGCGATCTGCGAGTGACGCAGAAATCTGCTTGGTTCATGCTGCATCGAATCCGGCTGGCAATGCAGGATGAATTCTTTGGCTCCAAGCTCGGAGGAAATGGCGGAGAGGTGGAAGTCGATGAGACGTTCATTGGTGGAAAGGCCCGCAATATACACCTGAGCAAGCGGCAGCGCCGCATCACCGGAACTGGCGGAAAAGATAAAACCGCCGTCATGGGAATCATGGAGCGTGGCGGCAGGATTCGCACTGCTGTCGTTCCGAATCGCCGCCGCAGTTCCTTGCAGGCGGAAGTTCGTAAGCATGTCGAAGCGGGTTCGGCTCTCTACACCGACGCGCTGCTCTCCTACGAAGGACTGGCAACTGATTACGCGCACAAGGTGGTTGACCACGCCTCCAAGTACGTCGATGGCCGCGTGCACACGAACAGTCTTGAGAACTTCTGGTCGCTGTTGAAGCGCGGCATCTCGGGAACTTATGTTTCGGTCGAGCCGTTTCATTTGTTCCGCTACCTCGATGAGCAGATGTTCCGTTTCAACAATCGCAAAGACCTTGATGACGCTGGTCGCTTCGATCTGGCCGTAACACAGATCGTTGGCAAACGCCTCACCTTTGCAACCCTGACCGGCAAGGTGGGAACCGCCTCGGCTTTCTAACCCTTACCGCCTGGAACGCGGGAAACGGCGCGCTTAGAGCGTCGTTTGCTTGTGCGTTGCTGTTTCCAGCGTTTCTCCCGCCGTTTGAGTTCATCGTGGGAAACCGTGAGAACCTTCCGCACCACACGATCAAATGCTGCGAATTCGTCATGGGTCATCATTTGCTCATTACGGCGCTCTTCTCTAAGAATTCCGCCGTCCAGAACTTCGGTTGGTGGATTCCACGCTTCGTTAGTGCAGTGTACAGATCTGATGGCAGAGCGTCGGTACTTGCCATCTGTTCGACCATGAGCGCACGGGATTCGTAGGCGATCATGTCGGCCATCTGAAGCGCTGGATACTCCCTATCGTTTCCAAATGTAATTGCACTGATTCTGTCTCGCACGCGCGGGAACAGCGCCCGGAGCTGGTTCAACAGCTTGTAGCACTCCATTGCGTACTGCTCGTCATCGTCCACAATGATGCTTACCGAGAGGGCCGTGCTGATGCGATCTATCTTGTCAAGACTTTCCATCAGCAACGTGTGGAAGCCGATGAAAACTGGGTCACGGGTTTCTCGTTTCCATTCGGAATCAGGCATCAGACGAAAATGCGCCGCGTCCACTACGCACCCCGCGGCGGCAAGATGGGAATCGCGAAGGATTGCGCCGAAATCACGAAGCATAGCGTCCCTCTTCTTTTCCCAGAGCGGTCCCCAGTCCGCTTTGATGGCCGGCCATTCCCCCGTCTTGTCGCGCTCCGGATACATTACACAGCGCATGTGCAACGGGGGGACACCCCAACCAAAGCGGCAGTTATTCCACTCCATCATGACGCGCTCGCATTCCGAAGCGTGCCCGACGTACCCACAGAATGAGGTCAAGTCCGACTGCGCGAGCTTACCGCTTTCATCACCGTAAATGTAAAAGTGAGCCATCATCTTCCCCCGTTCGACCGCTGATGGCATCGCATATGGTCTTTCCCCGTAGGGCAATCGTCCGGAGAACATTCATAATCCTTTCTCCGGCAATTAATTGATGCCCCCATCCTCTGCCTTTAGGCTGGATGAGTCAAGTCAATTATTGCCCTAATTTGAGTTAGGACACTACCCTGCGCTCGGGATTTCGGCAGCGGGCTCCCGCTCCCCTCGCTGCACTCGGAGGGCGCTCACGCCCGCTAGGCGCCTCAAGTTGTTACACTCTCCGCATGCCCGACTTCAGCGCATTCGTCCTGGCTGGCGGGCGCAGCAGCCGCATGGGGAGCGACAAAGCCTTTCTCCGGTTCGAGGGCCGAACCCTGCTGGCCCGGGCTCTGGATTTGCTGCGCGCTCTTACGCCGGAGGTGCGCATCGTCGGACCTGCCGCCAAGTTTGCGCCGTACGGGCGGGTGATCGAGGACGTTTATCCCGGCCGCGGACCACTGGCCGGCATCCATGCCGCCTTGTCCGCTTCCACTGCGGAGTTGAATCTCATCCTCGCCGTGGATCTCCCTTTCGTCAGCGAGGCGCTGCTGCGTTTCATCGTCGAGCAGGCCGGCGGCGCAGATGCCGTGGTTACGGTTCCGCGCATCGCCGGCGGGTTTCAGCCGCTGTGCGCCGTCTATCGCTGTGCCTTTGCGCCTCTGGCCCAGGCCGCGTTGGAGGCGGGCAGGAACAAGATCGACGCGCTGTTTGCGGCTGCCACTACTCGCATCCTGGAAGAACCCGAGTTGAGCCGGTTTGCCTTCAGCGCGGCGATGTTCGACAATCTCAATACCCCGGAGGATCTCCGCCGGGCCATCCCGGAGAAACGATGATGCACCAGCGCGCTAACGAGCCCGAGCCGCCTAAGCCATATATCGAGTTCAAGGACGTCTCCAAAGCGTTCGGCGAGCACAAGGTGCTCGACCACGTGAGCTTCGACGTGCTGCCCGGAGAGACCATCTGCATCCTGGGGCGTAGCGGGGTGGGCAAGTCGGTTTCCCTGCACAACATCATGGGATTCCTCAAGCCGGACTCCGGCCGCATCATCGTAGCCTACGAGGACATCACCGACTACCCCGAGCCCGAGCTGGAACGCGTCCGCAAGAAAGTCACCATGGTCTTCCAGAACGGCGCGCTCTTCGACTCGCTCAGCGTGGGCGAGAACGTGGCCTTCCCCTTGCGCGAGCGCCGCGACCTGGACGAAGTGCAGATTTACCAGGTGGTGGATGGCCTGCTGGACATGGTGGGGGTGCGCCCCATGCGCGAGCTGTTTCCCTCCGAGCTCTCGGTCGGGATGAAGCGCTCGGTGGCCATCGCGCGTGCCCTGGCGGCCCAGCCGGAATGCATTTTGTACGACGAACCCACGACCCAGGTCGATCCGCTAATGGCACAGCTGCTGGGGGATTTGATCAAAAAGCTCAAGTATCAGTTGAAGCTCACCAGCATCGTAGTCACCCACGACATGCGCCTGGCCAAGAAGCTCGCCGACCGGGTGATGTTCCTGCACGAGGGCCGGGCCATCTTCTTTGGACCTTACTCCGCCATGGAGCTCTGCCAGGAGCCGATCGTGCAGCAATTTCTGACGCTCGATGAGCTGATCCTGCCCGGCCAGGAACCGCGGGAAAAGGGATACCCTGCCGAGGCGTGACTTGGATCGGGTCATCGGGAGATCGGGTCATCGGGTGATTGGGGCGGTCAGAATCCCTCGCTGACCAGCTTCTCAACGGTTAAGTTTCCTGGCGCTGCCTGCCCCAGCAGCATCTTCTCGGCATACTTGGCGATGATGTCCACCTCGATGTTCATGGGGTCGCCGGGCTGGAACCGCTTCAGGTTGGTCATCTCGAGGGTGTGCGGGATGATGGCTATAGTCACCTCCGTGCCTTCGACCTTCGCCACCGTCAGGCTGATGCCTTCGACGGAGATCGAGCCCTTGAAGACCACGTATTTCGCGAGCTCGGCCGGAATCTCGAGCCGCAACCAGTAATCGTCTTTCTCTTCGATCTTCTCCAGGCCACGGAAGCGGGCCACGCCGTCCACGTGCCCCTGCACGATGTGCCCGCCCATGCGGCCGCCAGCCTTCATGGGCAGCTCCAGGTTGACCAGCGCCCCTTTCGCGAGCCGCGACAGGGATGTGCGAGCCAGGGTCTCGACCGCCAGGTCGAAGCCGAGAGAGTTTTTCCTGATCTCGACCGCCGTCAGGCAGACGCCGCTGACGGCAATGCTGTCGCCTTTTTTCATCTCCCGCGGCAGCTTCGACGCCGCGACCGTGAGGCGCTTCGTGCCTTGGTCGCCGCTCAGTGAGACAACCTTGCCGACTTCTTCAACCAGTCCAGTGAACATACGTTTTCCTGTGATTTGCGATTTCTGATTTGCGATTTGTGATTGCAGGCCGCGATTCGCAAATCACAAATACGGGTCCTTAATGTATCCCTCCACCGCAAAATCCTCTCCGAACCGGTGCAGCGTGATGTTCTTCACCTGCGCCGCGTCGCTCATCCGGCGGAAGCCTTTGCCGCCGGCGAACGGCACCGAGCCCGTGCCCGCCAGGATCTTGGGCGCGTAGTACAGAAATACTTTATCGACCACCCCGGCAACCAACGCCGCCCAGTTCACCAGCGCGCCGCCTTCGATGATCAAGCTGGTTATTTCCATCGCGCCCAGGTGCTCGAGGACTTTGCTGAGATCGGGACGGCCATCGCCAGTCGCTCCCAGCGGCACCTGGACCACGCGGATCCCACGCTCCTCGAGTTGTTGCTTTTTCTTTTCCTCGGCGAACGAGCAGAAGACGATCACATCCTGGCGCGCCGTCTTTACCAGACGCGATTCCAGCGGCAGGCGCAGGCGCGAATCCAGGATCACGCGCACCAGCGGCCGGCGGCGCTCGAGGCCAGTGCGGTCGGTGAGCAGGGGATCATCGGCGACGATGGTGCCGACCCCAACCAGAATCGCGTCGCTCGCGTGCCGCAGTTCTTGCACGTGCGCCCGCGCCTCCACGCTGGTGATCCAGCCGCCGCTCGCTCCGCCCACGCCCAACGCCGCGGGGTTCGCGCTTTCGCCCGGCGGCGGCGCGATCTTGCCATCGAGCGTCATGCCCGCTTTTAGGGTCACCAGCGGGAGTTTAGTTCGGATATATTTGGCAAATGATTCGTTGAGTTTGCGCGCTTCGTGCTCAAGTACACCTTCAACTATTTCGACCCCTGCAGCGCGCAGCTTCTCCAGGCCCTTGCCGCACACCAGCAGATTGGGATCGCGCATAGCCACCACCGCGCGCTTGATGCCTGCCTTCAGCACCGCGTCCACGCACGGGCCGGTGCGACCCTGATGACAGCAGGGCTCGAGGTTAAGGTAAAGAGTTCCGCCGCGCGCCTTCTCGCCCGCGACCTCTAGTGCCAGTATTTCGGCATGCTTTACGCCGTCGTAGGTGTGGAAGCCTTCGCCGATGACGTTGCCGGCGGCGTCCAGGACCACCGCGCCGACGCACGGATTGGGCGAAGCCAAAGCTGTGCCCTTGCGCGCCAGCTCAAGAGCGCGGCGCATGAACTGCTCATCGGTGGAGGTGGTGGTCACTGACCTCGGCGTCCTCCGCGTCCTCGGCGGTTAGGGTTCTACTCGAACAGCGAGTCCACGAACTCTCTGGGATTGAAGGGCAGCAAGTCGCCGGCCTTTTCGCCCACGCCCACGTAGCGCACCGGCAGGCCCAGTTCGCGGCTAATGGCCACAGCCACGCCACCCTTGGCGGTGCCGTCCAGTTTGGTGAGCACGATGCCGGTCACGCCCGCCGACTCGGTGAACAGGCGCGCCTGCTGCAGCCCGTTCTGGCCGGTGGTCGCGTCCATGATCAGCAGGGTCTCGTGCGGAGCGTGCGGGATGAGCCGCTGCGCCGTGCGCCGCATCTTGGAGAGTTCGTCCATCAGGCTCGACTTGGTGTGCAGGCGCCCAGCGGTGTCCACGATGACGTAATCGGTGTGCCGCGCCTTGGCCGCCTGCATGGCGTCATAGAGCACAGCCGCCGGATCGCCGCCCGGCTTGGTCTTGATGACCTCGGTCCCGGTACGCTGCCCCCAGATTTCCAGTTGCTCGATGGCGGCGGCGCGAAAGGTGTCGGCGGCGGCCAGCAGCACCGTCTTGCCTTCGCTGCGATAGATCTGCGCCAGCTTGCCGATGGTGGTGGTCTTGCCGGTGCCGTTTACTCCGACCACCAGGATTACTTCGGGCTCGCCGTCCACCGCCTTCACCGGCTGGAGCCCGGCGCGGTCGAGGATGGCCAGCAGTTCTTCCTTCAACAAACGCTTTAACTCGTTGACGTCCCCGATCTGCTTGCGGTCCACCTTCTCGCGCAGATTGGCCAGGACTTCCTGCGTGGTGACCGTGCCCAGGTCGGCGGCGATGAGCGTGGCCTCCAGCTCGTCGAGGGTGTTGCGGTCGATCTCCTTGTTGATGCTGGCGATCTCCTCGATGCGCTCGCTGAGGCTTTCGCGGGTGCGCGTGACCGCCTGCTTCATGCGCTCGAAGAAGCCGGGCTTCTGTTCCGTGCTGCCGAAAAGCGTCTGGATCATGGCTGCCGGGGCAACTCCCGCCCCAATGGCCATTATAGACAAGCGCTGATGCGACCACGGTAACGCCTGCCACCTGGCCAATTTCCCTGGCAGGTCACTGTTCCATTTCCGCCCGGATTGCGATACTTTGAAGGCAGCAGGTTACACCGAGGGAGCGGAGATCATGGCCAGCGAAGGCACCTCAGGGGCCCAGCCGGAACGGCGGTCGGCACAGCGTTTTGCGATGAGCGTTCCCGTATCCGTCGAATCTCCGGAAGATTCCTTTCCGCTGGAGACCGCACTCTCCCACGATGTGAGCGCCAAGGGCATCTTCTTCCTCATGAGTTCGCGGCCGCGCGAAGGTTCCCGCATCGAGTTCACCGTCACCCTGCCGCCCGAGGTCACGCTCACCGACCCTATGCGCGTCAAGTGCAAGGGACACGTGGTCCGCGTGGTCGATGAAGAGAGCACCAGCCGAGTCGGCGTGGCCGCCACCATCGAAGGCTACAACTCCTTTATCCGCCTATCGCGGATGGACACCAACGTCGTGCGCATGGGGTAGCGTCATCAGCACTGCGTGACGCCGGAGGCAGCAGTCCTGGCTGGCCGAGAGGGAATCAGCCAATCCACTCATGTGGGATCACGTGTCAGGGCGCGACTTCAGTCGTGCCGTACGAGCCAGTTGCCCCTGTCATTCCGAGCCGCGCGAAGAAGCGCAGCGACTGAGCGCGTGCGAGGAATCCTGGTTCTGAAAGGAGCCAGGATCCCCAAGTGCGCGACTTTGAGGAACAGAAGAACCAGGATCTCTCGTCGCGCTCACTTGTCGGCTCGCGCTTCCTCGAGATGACATTATCACGCCAAGGTGACGGGAAGTGCTTCCGGAGCGGGCGCCGCCGCGGGCAGCGCAGCCTCGGGTGGCGTGACCGTCGCCACCTTGCGCACCATCAGCTCGCCTCTGTGGTGGACCGAGGTGAGGGCCGCGACCGCCTGAGGATCGAACTTGGTGTGCACCAGCGAAGTGATGATGCGGATGACGTAATCGGGTTCCATGGCCGCCTGATAGGGGCGGTTGGTGGTCATGGCGTCGAAGACATCGGCCACGGTGATGATGCGCGCCACCGGCGGGATCTGGTCGCCCTTGAGCCCGTGGGGATAGCCGCGCCCGTCCAGCGATTCGTGGTGCAGTTCGATGCCGGGCAGCATCTCGCGCAACTGTTCCACCGGGCGCAGGATGTTGGCGCCCTTGGTGGTGTGGGTCTTCATGATCTCGAATTCCTCCGGGGTCAGCGCGCCCGGCTTCTTCAGGATGCGGTCTTCGATGCCGATCTTGCCCACGTCGTGCAGTTGGGCGGAGATGCGGATCATCTCCACCACTGCGTTGGAAAGCCCCAGCTCGCGCGCGATGAGCACCGAGTAGCGCGTGACCCGGTCGGAGTGGCCGCGGGTGTAGGGGTCCTTTTCGTCGACCGCGCCGGCCAGCATCTGGATGGAGCCCAGGAACAGGCTGCGGTTCTCCACCGCGGCGCGCTTGAGATCGACCACCAGGCGCTCCAGGTCGGAGGTCATGTGATTGAAGGTGTCGGCCAGTTCGCCGATCTCAGTGCGGCTGGTTAGATTGACGCGGCGGGAGAAATCGCCCCGCGCGATGGCGCGGCTGGAATCGGTGAGCGTGGCCAGCGGCGTGGTGATGCTCTTGGCGGCGAACAGCGACACCCCCAGGCTGACGAACACCGCCAGCACCGCCAGCAGGTTGGCGTTGTGCTGCATCTCGTACACGCCCTGGTAGGCGTCCTGCTGCTTCTTCTGCGCCACCGCCGCCCAGTCCAGCGTGGCCACCGGGCTGTACGTCCCCAGCATGGCCACGTGGTTCTTGCCGTCCTGGAAATCGAACTCCTTGGTGGCGACCAGCTTGGTGCGCGCGCCCTGGTCGACCCAGTTCTTGACGATCTCCAGGTTGGTCATGTCCTGGCCGACGGCGTAATCGGAGCCGGCGCCCGCCACCAGCCGTCCCTCACGGTCCACCACGTAGGCCACCAGTCCGCCCTGGCTGGCGTCCAGCAGGCGCCGGGTCAGGTATCCCAGGTCCACCACCGCCGCGATCATCCCGATGAAGCGCCCATCCGTGGTCAGGGGAGCGCTCACCAGCATCACCGGGTCCGCTCTCCGCCCGCCACCCCCGCTCAACGCCTGGCCGTTATACACGCGCCCTTCACGCGCGGCGGCGAAGGCCCGTTCCAGTTCGCGTTGCAGGAAGACGTCGGGCGCCATGCGGCCGGCGGAGATGCCTTTGGCGTCGGAGTTCAGCAGGGTGGCATAGGCCAGACTATCGGAGGAGTAGACGAACTGCTCCAGCAGCGCCCGCAGCTCGGGAGCGGCCACGTGGTCGGTGGAAAGATTGCCCCCGCTGGCCACCTGGATGGCCGATGCCAGGTTGGCCAGGATCGCCCGCAAGTTGCTCTGCCGCTGCGCGATATCGTCGGCCAGGGTGCGGGTGATGGTGTTTTCCAGCAGCATCTCGTTGGTCTTCAGCCGGTCGCGGTTCGCTCCCACCACCACACTGCTGTAGAAATACAGCGGCACCACGCTGATGACCGTGAGCACCGCCAGCATCAGGTAGAGGATGGGAATCCGCGAAGGAATTAGCGCTTTGACCGAGAATTTCACGTTCCTGCCGGATTGTACCGTGTTCCTTCCGGGTCTTTTCCCCTCGAAACCGTCGGAATAAGTTACGAAAGTGAGGGGAACGGGCGGGGGGATTTATGATTGCTAATTTGCAGTGCTGAGAATTGATTCATTGATTCATTGGGTCATTGAGCCATTGAAAAACCAGAAGAACCAATGGATCAATGAATCAATGAATCAATGGCTCAATCCTCAAACCCTGAACTTTACAAAACAAACTACCAATCACAGATTCTCTCCCTTACCCGGCCGGGTCATCAGCTCGTGGATGGCGTCGCGCGGGGGCTTGCCTTGGTGCAGGATGGCGTGCATCTGCTGGGTGATGGGCATCTCGATCTTGCTCTTGCACGCCAGGTCCACGGCGGCGTTGGTGGTGAGCACGCCCTCGGCGACCATGCCGTGCATGCCGGCGATGATCTCCGCCAGCTTGCGGCCGCGGCCCAGATCGACTCCCACGGTGCGGTTGCGGGAGAGACCGCCGGTGCAGGTGAGCACCAGGTCGCCCATGCCGGAAAGCCCGGCCATGGTGTCGCGGCGCGCGCCGCTCGCCACCGCGAGGCGCGTAATTTCGGCCAGTCCGCGGGTGATGAGCGCGGCCACGCTGTTGTGGCCCAGCCCGAGTCCGTCGCAGACCCCGGCGGCGATGGCGATGATGTTCTTCAGCGCTCCGCCCATCTCCACGCCGGTCACGTCGTCGTTGGTGTAAACGCGGAAGCTGGGATCGCTGAAGTCGGCCTGCACCCGCTGCGCCAGACCGGCGTCGCGGGAGGCGATGGTGATGGCGGTGGGATCGCCGCGCGCCACCTCCTGCGCGAAGGAAGGCCCGCTCAGCGCGCCGATGCGGGGATCGAAGCCGCCGTGCGCGCGCACTCCAAGGACTTCTTTGATCACCTCGGTCACGCGCAGCAAGGTCTCGTTTTCAAGGCCCTTGCTGGCGCTGACGAAAAGCATTTCCGCGCCGAGGTGCGGCTGCATTTCGCGAAAGACACGGCGCACGTGGTGCGAGGGCATCACGCTTACCACGATCTCCGCGCCGCGCAGCGTTTCCTGCAGGCTGTTGGTGGCGCGCACCGCTTCCGGGACACGCTGCCCGCGCAAGAAGAGTTCGTTCTCGTGTCGCTGATTGATGGACTCGCAGACTTCCTTCTCGTACACCCACATGCGGACGCGGTGCGTGCCCTTGCGGCCGATCGCGATCCCCAGCCCCGTCCCCCACGCGCCTCCGCCGATAATGGCGATCTCGCTCATACTCGCGTCTTCTTCAGCGCCAAACGATTCTCCGTGCCCGCCAGCAACCGGCGAATGTTCTCCCGGTGCTTGATGATGATGAGCACGGCGATGGCGGACATGACGGCCAGGATGGCGGGAGATGAATGGTAATTGTGGAGCGCATAAGCGATCAGCGGAAATGCGGCGGCGGCGATGATCGATCCCAGCGACACGTAGCGGAACACCGCCACCAGCGCTATGAAGAGCGCAACCGCAACCAGCAGCGTCTTGGGCGCAAGTGCCAGGAACACGCCGACGCTGGTGGCCACTCCTTTACCCCCGCGGAACTTGAGCCAGATGGGAAACATATGACCGATAACGGCGGCGATCGCGGCGATTGCGACAAACGTGTAAACGGGAGGACGTCGCAGTGTGTGTATCGCAATGGCCGCTAAGTACGTTCCCGCTACAACGGCAAGAAGGCCCTTGGCTGCGTCGAAAAACAAGGTGAGTGCGCCTAGGGCCGGCGATGAACGTGCGACGTTGGTCGCTCCGATGTTGCCGCTGCCGGAATCGCGCACATCCCGCCCATGGAAGGCACGCACCAGGATGTACCCGAAGGGAATCGACCCCAGCAGGTATGAGATCACGGCGGTGGCGAGGTAGAAGGACATCAGGGCGTCGGTCG
>JBKQPN010000139.1:0-30558 GCA_052145015.1 Terriglobales bacterium | reverse complement strand
GCGTCACGGTAGCGCCGCTGCCACCGGCCCCGCTGATAGTGCCCGAGATGCTGTAGAGCGTACTGAAGTTCAGCGCCGTAAAGTTGGCGTTGCTGATGGTTGCTGGCTGGCTGGCAGGACTGAAGGTGTAGCCCGCCTTGCTCGGAGTCACGCTGTAAGGCCCGGCCGCCAGCCCGCTGAAGCTGTAGTTACCCGAGCCATTGGCGATGGTGCTGGCGCTGGCGGTTCCGCTCAGCGTTACGGTAGCGCCGCTGCCACCGGCCCCGCTGATGGAGCCCGAGATGCTCCAGGTTTGTGCCAGAACGGTCAGGCTGATCTGGGTTGAATGGTTCAAGCTGCCGGAGGTTCCGGCGATGGTCACGTTCACGGTTCCCGTGGTAGCAGTGCCGTTTGCCGAAAGCGTCAGCGTGCTTGTGGTGGTCGTGCTGGTGGGATTGAAGGATGCCGTTACCCCCGTCGGCAAGCCCGAAGCGGACAAGCCCACGCTGCCGCTGAAGCCATTTTGCGGATTCACCGTAATAGTGCTGGGTCCGCCGGGACCGCCCTGCGTCAGGGTTACGCTCCCAGGGTTGGCCGACAGGCTGAAGCTCGGCGCCGAGTTCGGCCAGTTGTTCACCAGGTTGGTGGCGTTGATGGTGCCGATGCCGGTGGCGAAGTCCCAGCCCGGGGTGGTGCCGTAGGCTGGGCTGTACGCGCCGTTGGACGTGGAAAGCACTCCGTTGGTTCCCGAGGGCCGATAGCAGTTGTGGCTGCCGGTGCAATTCACGTCCATGTCACCCTGGGTTACGTCATAAAAAATGCACGAGCTGGCCACGCCATTGCCCAGAGTTGAATTGCAGGAACTGCTGCCGCTGGCGCCGTACTCGGTGGCAGCCAAACTGTAGTAAACGGAGTTGGGATTGCCCTGGCGCGCTCCCACCTTCTGATTCACCAGCGCCTGGATGCCGGCCAGGATGGGGGTGGAAAACGAGGTCCCGCCCGCTCCTGACCAGCCGCTGGGAGCGCCGGTGCATGCGGTCCCGCCGTTGGCGGTATCGGAATCGCAAAAGACGAAGAAGTGTCCCCAGAGGCCGTTGGAGGCAAACAGGGAGACGTCTGGGAGATCGCGGACGCCGTCGCCAGGATTGCCGAACAGCGACTGCCACGAGGGCTTGGCGTACCCCGCGCACGTTCCGCCAACCACGCCACCGGGGGAGGGCGTCCCGGTGGCGCAGCCGCTGGGGCCGCCGCTGCCGGAGCCGGTGGTCAGGAATTGCTCGCCGGTGGTGCTGTTGCAAAAGCCATTGGTACCGTAAGTTATGCCCGACCCGCTCGCAAAGGTGGCCAGCAGCACGCTGGCGCAGGAATCGTTCCACGGGATCTCCGGTATGTAGGACTGGGCGGAACCGAAGGTGGCAGTGTTGCCGGAGTTCCAATACGTGCTGTTGGTGCCGGCGAAAGTGTCGCCGTAGTCGGTGCCGCCTACCGCCACGTTGTAGGGAGTAGAAGCGAAGGCGTTGACCCCGATGCCGTGAGTCGCTTTCGACTGGTCAGCGTCGCAACTGGCGGCGCCTTCATCGCCCGAAGAGACGAACACCGAGACCCCTTCCGTCACCCCCTGCTGATAGGCCGAATTGTAGGCGGCATTGGCGCCCGCGCCGTTCAAGGCTTCGCACTCGCCGTAGCTGAAGCTGATGATGGCGGGCGGCGAGCTGCCGTTGATCAGGTTCTGGATAGCGATCAGCGCGCCGAAGGTGCTGGTGTTCGCGCAGGATGCCAGTTCGATGTTGGCGCTGGGGGCGGCGGCGCTGGCCCACTCCGCATCCAAAATCGCCTCGATATCATCGCCGTTCACCCCGGGATCGTTGCAATTGCTGCCGCCGCTGGGCGGCGCCGGGTGCACTTGCGTGAACGAGCCGGAGAAGCTGGACAGGCCGAGGGTCGAACGGAAGGTGTTCCAGTCCGCAGTGGTGAAGACGTCGGTGTCCTCGATCACCACCACCGTCTGGTTCTGACCCGAGATGCCGGCGTTGAATAGCGGGTTCAGGTTATAGATAGTCGCCAGATCGGCGGGCACCACCGCCTGAAGGGTCGATCCGCCGGAAGTGAAGGTGTAATCGGCGCGCGGCTTGTACGTGGCGTGCGGGCGGAAGTCGTGCAGCGAAACAATGCCCGCCACGGCGCCGGCCAGCGCCGCCGGGATCTGGGGATCACCCATGTTGGCGATGTGCTTGACGCCGTTCACTTCCAGATGGTGGATGGGAGCGTGGAAGGCCTGGCGGACCTGCCCGGCGGTGCCGGAGAAGTCGATCAGCATTCCGCTGGGATAGACCACGTGGACGGTGAAGCCGCGGGACTCGATCCAGGCGGTGATGGTCTGCAAATCCTCCGGCGCCGGACCGAAACGCTCGCCGAACTCCTGCGCCGTCAGCCACTGGTGGAAGTTGGGTGAGTCGGGGTTGTGGAGCTGCTCGATCAGCTCTGCCAGCGCCTGTTCCTGCTCCGGGGTGCGTCGCAACTGGAGCAACATGTGCTCCATCGGCAGGCTGTCGGCGGCCGGGCCCAGGTCGTTCTCCGCGTTGGCTTCAGGACGCCAGTTGCCGGCCAAGGTAATGAGCCGGCTTTCATCTACCGGCTCGGTGATCAGCCGACGGGCCGGCCTCCCTGCCTGGGCTTGCGCCCCGAGAGCCGACGCGAACAGGATCGCGACGGCGACAGAGAACAAACCCCAGCCAGTCTTTCCGTGCACCACGCACACACCTCCGCCGCAGAGTTCCTGATAGTGTCGCGTTCCTGGGGCAAAAGTAAAGAGCCCAGTTGTGCACATCAGGCAGTGCACCAAAGCCATACCACGGCTGCGGCAAGCGGTGGGCTAAGCCGCGCCACAACAGCCAATCAAGAATTGTCATCCTGAGGAGGCGCGTCCGAGCGCGTTAGCGCGAGGAAGGCGCGACCGAAGTTGAGCCGTCTTGCGGGCGTCTGAGCCCGCAGGCGAAATCCCGAGCGTAGCGAGGGAGCTGAAAATCCAGAACAAGCGAAAAGCAGGTCCTTCGCTGGCCCTCGCTCGCTGCGCTCGTTCGGGCGGCACTCAGGATGACAATTTCGTGTTTTGGTAATGGGTCAGCAAAAGGGCCAGGGCGCAGGAGCCCAGGTGGGCCAGGGTGTTGTCGGTACGGCTGACCAGAATGACGGGCACGCGCGCCCCCAGCACCAGTCCCGCAACCTGGGCTTCGGCGAAGTATTCGAGTTGCTTCACCAGGATGTTGCCGGCCTCCAGGTCGGGGGCGACAAAGATGTCGGCGCGGCCGGCGACGGAAGAGACTATTCCCTTCATCTTCGCCGCCTCTTCCGACACGGCCACGTCGAAAGCCAGCGGCCCATCGAGCACGCCGCCGGTGATCTGTCCGCGCTCCGCCATCTTGCACAGCACCGCCGCGTCCAGCGTGGACTTGAGCTTCGGCGAAACCATGTCCTGCGCCGAGAGGATGGCGACCTTGGGGGCAGATATTCCGAGCGAGCGCGCCAGGTCGATGGCGTTCTGGATGATGTCGCGCTTCTCTTCCAGCGTGGGAGAGCTGTTCAGCACGGCATCGGTGAGGAACAACGGGCGCGGAAAGCTGGGTACGTCGAGCGCGAAGACGTGGCTCATGCGCCGCTCGGTGCGCAACCCCTGCTGGGAGTCGGCGAAGTGCATGAGTTCGTCGGTGCGCAGGCTGCCCCGCATCAGCGCCTGCACCTTGCGCTCCCGCGCCAAAGCCACCGCGGTGGCGGCCGCCTCATGACTGTGCTCGGTGCTGACGATGTCGTAGGGGGTCAGGTCAACCTGTGCCTGTTCCGCGGCAGCGCGGATCCTGGCTTCGGGACCAACCAGCACCGGACGGATCAGGTTCGCCTTGGCCGCCTCGATCGCCGCCAGCAGCGCGTGCGCGTCCACCGGGTGCACCACCGCGGTGCGCAGTGGCTCAAGTCCACGCGCCGCCTCGATCAGCTTGCGGAAATGCCGGCCTTTTTCCAGCAGCTTGACTTCGGGCATGGTCACGCGCTGGCGCGAGATCTTCTCCGTCGGTGCGATCACCTCGGCCACGCCGCTGATCACCACCTCGCCGCGCTGATTGGTGGCCTGGCACTCCAGCGTCACCCGGTGTTTCTCCGGGTCCTTCTCCGTGACCTTGACCGTGACCGTGATGGTGTCGCCCAGCCCCACCGGCTTGCGGAACCGCAGCGACTGGCCAAGGTAAACGGCGCCCGGGCCGGGGAGCTGGGTGCCGAGTACGGTGGAGATCAGGGCGCCGCCCCACATGCCGTGGGCGATGATCTTGTGGAACATGTCGCTTTGCGCGAAGGCCTCGTCCACGTGGGCGGGATTCACGTCGCCGGACATGATGGCGAACAGCTCGATGTCCTTGTAGGTGAGGGTGCGGGCGAGGCTGGCGCTGTCGCCCACCTGGAGCTCATCGAAGGTGCGGTTCTCGATGCGGTCCATGCTGCTTATGATAGGCGGCAACGCAAGGTCGAGTTTCATTTCGGAAATAATTCCATGCCGGGCGGGGAGACCCAGGGGGAGTATTCGCTCGGATCGGCGCCGAATCTTGCTCCGCGCCCGGCTCCATGTCAATCTGCTCCTGGCCGGGCGGTTCCGGCTGTGATCCGACGCACAGCAGGCCGTGACCGGGCGGGAAAGGATGGCCGGATGGCTCAATTTCGGGATTGTTCCGCGACCGAGATTTGTGATTTAATGCAGTGCAGTAGGAACGTGCTGCAATGCACAAAAGCCAGTTTTCGCCAGAAACATCCTTCCTTGGCGGAGGCCACCGACACCCCATGCCATTCACTCTAGAGGGCAAGACCGCGCTGGTCACCGGCGCCGCCCGCGGCATCGGCCGCGCCATCGCCACCCGGCTGGCCGAGGCGGGGGCCGCGGTCATGATCAACGATCTGGATGAAGCCGCGGTGACCGAGGCCGAGTGCGGACTGCGCACCGCCGGACTGCAGGCCGCGCACGTGTGCGGAGACCTCACCAACCCGGCATTCCCCGAGGAGATGGTGAAGGCCACGCTGGATACCTTCGGCGCGGTCGACATCATCGTCAACAACGCCGGCTACACCTGGGACAACGTCATTCAGAAGACCACGGATGAGCAGTTCCAGGCCATGATCGACATCCACCTGGTGGTCCCTTTCCGCGTGCTGCGAGCGGCCTCAGGCTACATCCGGGAAGCCGCCAAGAGCGAGGTCGCGGCCGGCAAGCGGGTGATGCGCAAGGTGGTCAACATCACCTCCATCGCCGGCACCCAGGGAAACGCCGGCCAGGCGGGCTATTCCTCGGGCAAGGCGGGAGTGATCGGGCTGACCAAGATGCTGGCCAAGGAGTGGGGACGTTACAACGTGAACGTCAATGCGGTGGGCTTCGGCCTCATCGAAACCCGCCTGGTGCAGCCGCTCAACGGCGACAATTCCAACATCGAGATGCATGGGCACCAGATCCGCATCGGGGTGCAACAGGCGATGCTGGACGCGGCCAAAAAGTCCTGTCCGCTGGGAAGGCTGGGCAGCCCGGAGGAAGCCGCAGGCGCGGTCCTATTCTTCTGCTCGCCACTCTCGGATTACGTGACTGGTGAAGTGCTGATCTGCGGCGGCGGTTTCCACTTCTAAGCGCTTCTTAAAGAAGGCGTACCTGGTGGAAGCGCAGGCCTTCAGGCCTGCAAAATCAAGACAATGGAGATGGCCTTTAGGCCCGGCGCCGGGGCTAAAGCCCTTTCATCGCGACGCCCTAATCGCCGGGCTCAAGCCCGGCGCTTCCACCTGTAGGTCGCAATCAACGAAATTCGGAACTGTGAAAACGCTCGTCTAAGCGCACGCTGCGCTAGGACGCCTGGGCCAGCGACCAGCGAACCGGGTTCTCGGGTTGGGGTTCGGCTTCCACCAGTTGCTGCACCGCGAACCAGTGTTCCAGGCTGTGCTCGTACCCGGAGTCGTAGGAAGTCAGGCGCGGCCGGCCGCTGCTTGGGGTTGCTGCTTGGGGTGCGAGCTCGCTGACCATACCGATTCCCCTTTCCATCCTGATTGCCCCCGCGTCGGGAGCACTCGCAGAAAGAGTAATCCCCCGGAAACCGGGTTGTTTGTGAGCCCCGTCACCGGTTTGTGTGAGGTGCCGCCGGAGGCAGCAGCACAGCCGTGGGGCGCTGGATCAGGCTTTGCGCCGCGGCTTGGCTTTTCCCTTGCGCGCCTTGCCACCCGGCGCGCGGGGGCTGAGCCGGGCCACCAGCGATTCCAACTCCTCCACCCGCCGTTTCAGCTCGCGGCTTTCGTTGCCTTCCACCGGAGCGCCGGCAGGCGGCGGAGCCGCATCCGCATTGGCCGGCCGCTGCGCGCCGGGCGCCGGCATGAACCCGAAAGGGCTGAGCGGCGACGGCATGGAGCGATAGGCGTTCTGGTACAGGTCGTACATCGCCTTGGCATAGTTCAGGGCGGTTTCCTGGCTGGCGCGGTTGGTGGCGGAGACCATCTGCCGCAAGATGTCGAGGGGGAAGGCCGAGCCCGGGGTCTTGGCCTGCTCCACGATGATCTGGGTGAGCACCAGGCGGGTGAGGTCTTCGCCGCTGGCGGCGTCCACCACCTGCACCTCGCGCCCCTCCTGCACCATCTGGGCCACCTCCTCCAGGTTGATGTAGCGGCTGTTGGTGCTGTCGTAGAGGCGGCGGTTCTCGTACTTCTTGATGACGACCGGTTGGCGTTCCATGGCGGCCTTCATTTTACGCTTGACATCCTCCCGCAGTGCGGTATGATTATGCTGCAATGCAGCACAAAGTGCAACATAATGAGAAGGAGAAAAATACCATGAAGACCAAAGAGAAGGCAGCCCCGGTGGCCGAGACGGCCCAGGTGCTGGAGAATTTTGTGCCCCTGTACATGAAGGGCATCGAGGTGATCGCGGAACTGCAGAAGAAGTCGCTGGAGATTGCCGCGCAGCAGAACACGGAGTGGGTGGCGGCGGGCAAGAAAGCCGTAGTCCGCTTCATTCCGGCGGCCCAGGTGAACCCGGTGTTCGACCTGGCGGCGCAGGCGTTTGACACCATCCTGGAAGGCCAGAAGGACGCTATTGACCTGATGCTGGAGCAGAACCAGACCGTGGCCGGCTTCACCAAAGAGGGCGTCGAGTCGGTGGCCAACCTGACCAACGGCCTGACCGCGCTGTTCCAGAAGTCGGTGGAATATTCTGTCGCAATGCAGAAAAAGGCGCTCGAGCTTGCTGCAGAGCAGAATAAGTCCGCCTACGACAACGTGACCCGGCAGTTCGGCTTTTCCGGCAACCCGGTGGAGACCTTCCAGCGCAGCCTGGATGCTCTGATGGAGACCCAGAAGAAGGTGCTGGACATCGCTGCCAAGCCGCTGAAGACAGTCGCGTAAAGCGGTTGTATACTGCGGGTTTGTAGATGGCCTGGAGGCCCCGGTTAACCCACCGGGCGTCTTCGGCTGTCTGGGACAGCAGTTTCCGACGAGGAAAGGATTTGCAATGGCCAAAGATGCAACCGGCAATGGCGCGCAGTTCGATCCCATGGGCTCCTTGCGGCAGATGCGGGATGGTTATCTCGACGTGTGGGCCAAGGCCATGGTGGAGACCGTCAATACCGAAGCCTACGCCAAGGCGACCGGCAGCATGATGGATGCGTACCTGGCGGTCTCCTCGCCCTTCCGCGACGCGGTGGAGAAGGCCATGCTGCAGGCGCTGCAGCAGCTCAGCATGCCCAGCCGGGTGGACTTCATCGGACTGGCCGAACGGCTCACCAACGTGGAAATGCGTCTGGACGACATGGATGCCAAGCTGGACCGGATCGAAGGACAGTTCTCTAAACCGGCGACGGCGGCCCGCCGCCCCGCGGCTGCACCCACCGCGGCGAACCCAGACCGGGTGCGCCGGGGACCCCGGCCCAGCCGCCGGAAAAGGACGAAGTAGCCATGGCAGACGCTTCGGTGATTGATCCCATCGCCAACATGCAAAAACTCACCACCCTCAACAAGGTTTTGACCTCGAAGGCGCCCATCGCCCAAACCCCCAAGCAAATGGTGTGGGCGTTGAACAAGGCCAAGCTCTATCGCTACGTGCCCATGGTGCCGCCGGAGCAGCGCCATCCCGTCCCGCTGCTGTTGGTGTTCGCGGTGATGAACCGGCCTTATATCATCGACCTGCGGCCGGGGCACAGCTATGTGGAGTACATGCTCAAGCAGGGCTATGACGTCTATCTGTTGGATTGGGGATGTCCCGGGCCGGAAGACAAGAACATGAATTTCGGCGATTACACGCTGGAGTACCTGCCGCGTGCGATCCGCAAGCTCAAAGCCGTTTCCAAGGTGGAAGAATTCAGCATGCTGGGCTGGTGCATCGGGGCGCTCATCGCCACCAGTTACGCCGCCCTGCGGCCGGATGACGGCTTGCGCAACCTGATCCTGCTGACCGCGCCGTTGGACTTCTCCGACAAGGAAACCATCACCTTCGCTCGCTGGACCGCCGAACCTAATTTCGACGTGGACAAAGTGCTGCAGACCTTCGGCAACATGCCGGCGGAGTTTATCGAGTACGGGGCCAAGGCCCTGAAGCCGGTGGAGAATTACGTAGGCAATTTCCTCCGCTTGTGGGACAACCTGGACGATCCCAAGGTGGTCGAGGCCTGGCACGCTATGAACACCTGGGTGACCGACAACATTCCCATGGCGGGGGCGACGTTCCGCCAACTGGTGGTCGATCTGTATCGCAACGACCGCTTGATGAAGGGCGAGTGGGTGCTGCGCGGCGAGCGGGTGGATGTGGGCAAGATCCGGGCGAACCTGCTTACGGTGATTGCTGAAGGTGACCACATCACCCCGCCCTGCCAGTCGCGGGCGATCATGGGCCGAGTGAGCAGCAAGGACAAGGAATTATTCAGCATCCCCGGTGGGCACATCGGGATCATGGCGGGAAGCGGGGCCGCCAAGGTGACCTGGCCGCACATCAACGGCTGGCTGGGCCCGCGCTCCGAGTAGGTCTCAGGAAACAACAAACGGCGGTGCGAGTTCATCTTCGAACTCGCACCGCCGTTCTGGCAGCCAGCCACGCAGTTCCTTACGTAGGGCTGAAGCCCTGCTCCACCCAAGGCAATCCGATGACCTGACACACAGCCCGTTCAGCCCGCGGCGCGGTGGCTGGCCGCGAACGCGGCCCGCATCTCGCGCTTCAGCGTCTTGCCGGCGACGTTGCGCGGAAACTCTTCGTAGATCACCACGTCCTGGATGCGCTGGAACTTGGCATCCACGCGGGCGTTGGTCCAGGCGATGAGTTCCTGGCGATCGAGGGCGGCGCCCGCTTTCAGCACCACCGCCGCGATCGGCACTTCGCCCCACTTCTCGTCCGGGGCGCCGAACACCGATGTTTCCTGCACCGCCGGGTGCTGGATGATGACCTCCTCGATGTCGCGGGGATAGACGTTCACCCCGCCGGAAATGATCATGTCCTTGATGCGATCGACGAGGAACAGATAGCCGTCCTCGTCGAGGTAGCCGGCGTCGCCGGTGTGCAGTAGTCCATCGACGATGGCCTTCTCGGTCAACTCCGGCTGCTTGTAATAGCCGGGCATCAGGATGGGCCCGCACCCGCAGATCTCGCCCACCTCGCCGGTAGCGCACTCGCTGCCGTCGGCGCGGAGAATCTTGATCTCGAAAAACGGCGACGGGCAGCCAACCGAGCCCAACTTGCGCACCGAATCGTGCTTGTCCAGGATGGTGACGAAGCCCTCGGTCAGGCCGTAGAGTTCGTAGAAGCGATTGGGGAGCATGTCGTTGAGGATCTTCTTGTGCTCCACGTGCAGCGGCGCGCCCACGTTGTGGATCATCTCCAGGCTCATCAGCTTCTGCGGGTCATAGGCGGGGCTGTGCAGGATGGCGATGATCTGCGCCGGCACCATCACCACGTGCGTGACCTTGTAGCGCGCGATGTCTTCGATCACCCGCTCCGCCTTGAAGCTCTCGTGCAGGATGTAGGTGCCGCCCACGAACATCCAAGGCATCAGGTCCAGCATGGCGCCGTTGAAAACGATGGCGCCGGCGTGCAGCGCCACGCTCTCCGGCGTCATGCGCCAGGCCTGGGCGAACAGCGTGCAGTACATGGCGCGCACGAAGTGGGTGTGCACGATGCCCTTGGGCAACCCGGTGGTGCCCGAGGAATACATGATGTTGAAGACGTCGTCGCAGGTGAGTTGCGGATCGGGCGGCTCGGCGGCGGAGGCGTCGGCCACGAAGCGCTCGAAGGGCACCATGCCGAACGAGGGCGCGTCGCCCACCAGCACCGCCGTCTCGATCTGCGGCAGCTCGTGGCGGATGCGGCTGAGGGCGTCGGCAAAGCTGGGGTCGCCCAGCACCAGCCGGGTGTCGGAATCCTGCAACAGCGTCTTCAAGCCGTTCGGCTGCAGCAGCGTGCTCAAGGGGACGATCACCAGCCCGGTCTTGGCCGCGGCCCAATAACAAGCCATTAGCTCCAGGCAGTTGGGCAGGACGGTGGCGAACTTGTCGCCTTTCTTGAGTCCCGCCGCCAGCAGCGCGTTGGCCAGCCGGTTGACGTAGGAGTTGAGCTCGCGATAGGTCAGCGTGCGCCCGCTCGCCACCAGCGCCGGGTGATCACCGCGATAGCGCGCGTGCCGCGGCAGCAGGCTGCCGATGTTCAAGCTGGCGCGCCCGATGGCGGATCCCTTTTCGTTTTCGTGACTCATGTCGGCCTCCGAGGGGCGAATCTGGTCCGGCACAGGAGCGACTACCCGGGAGTGCCAGCAGGAGGCTGCGAACCAGAGACCGTGCCCCACATTTCACATCCGCTTGACAACAGGTTCGGTGACTGGAATCACATGCAGTGGTGATTCGCAGCGTGCGCATGATAGTCGCGCCGCATCCGGCGCTCAAGCCCCCTGACGGAAGACGCTTGTGTCGGCGTAACAGGTGATAGAAACTGGCTTGCTGGGAGGCCCACGCAATGGCTACCGTGACGCGGCAGCAGGCGGCTCTGACCATCACGCGGGAAGCGCGCGGGCGCGTTCCGGGAGACGGCGTCGAGCTCGCCTTCGGATATTGGCCGGGCCAGGGCGCGCCGGTGGTGGCGCTGCACGGGCTGACCGCCACGTACGTCACGTTCACCGGCGTGGCTGAGCGTCTGGCCGGACGGCGGCCGCTGTTTGCTCCCGACCTGCGGGGCCGCGGCGATTCCGGCAAGCCGGACGGTCCTTACGGCATGGCGCAGCACGCTCGCGACGTGGCTCGCGCCATGCGCGCTCTCGGTCTGGGACCGAGCGTGATCGTGGGCCATTCGATGGGAGCGTTCATCGCGGCGGCGCTGGCGGCAAGCGAACCGGAGCTGGTTGCCGGGTTGATCCTGGTCGACGGCGGTTTCGCTCTTCCCATGAACGAGGCTGCCCGACAGGCCTTCGAGTTCGGGCTCGCGAAGCGTATCGCGCAGCTTCGACAAACGTATCCTTCACGCCAGGTCTACCGCGACTTCTGGCGCAGCCAGCCGCAGTTCCCGCCGGAAGATTGGAGCCCGTGGATCGAGGCTTTTCTCGACTACGAGCTCGGCGGCGAGCCTCCCCGCCTGCAGCCTAAAGCGTCGGACCAGGGTGTGCGCGTCGACCTCGCCGAAGGGCTGAAAACCAAAGAGATCACCGACCGGCTCGAAGCCATCCGTGTACCCGTGGTCATGCTGCGCGCCGAGGCCGGCTTTCTTCCCGGACAGCCGCCGCTCTATCCTGAGCCCGTGATGGCCGAGATGCGGCGCTGCTTTCCCGGCCTGGAGGTGCACACCATACAAGGCACGACCCATTACACCCTCGTGCTGGGCAAGCGCGGCGCCTCCGCCCTCGCCGACCTGATCGTTGAGTTCTCCCAACGCTGCCGGCCGAAGAGCAGCGGCGTTCCCCGTTTGTAAACGGTTACGGAAGTGCGTTGCCGTCTCCGGAGCAGCTTGCATTGCGGTATTCTCTTGCCTATTGCCGAGGTGGATCGATGCCGAGAAGAATTTGTTTCCTGATGATTGCGATGGCAGCGCTGCTGTCCTTGACGTTGTCGGTGCTGGCACAGACGCAGGCCCAGCCGCCCGATCAGGCTGACCTGGACCAGGCGCCCACCATGCGCGTCACCGTGGTATCGCGCACCACCAAGGCGGTCAACTACCGGCACCGCGGGGGCTCGACCACGGTGGACTTCCGCGGCACGGACCAGATGCCCGAGATCACCGGCCGCGCCAAGGTGGACAGCAAGTCCGGGCGTCTCGATATCGACGCCAAGCTCGAAAACCTGCTGCCCGCCAACAAGTTCGGCCTCGAATACCTCACCTATGTGCTGTGGGCGATTACGCCGGAGGGCCGGGCCAGCAATCTGGGCGAGGTCCTGCTGAAGAACGGCAACGGCAGCCTGAAGGTAACCACGGAGTTGCAGGCCTTCGGGATGATCGTCACCGCGGAACCGTATTTTGCCGTCACCCAGCCCAGTGACGTGGTGGTGGCCGAGAACATTATCCGTCCCGACACGAGGGGCATGGAAGAAGCCATCAACGCCCGCTACGAGCTGCTGGCCAAGGGTACGTACGCCTCTTCGGTCGAGCCGATCCAGGGCGCCATCTATGGCATCGATTCCAAGACCCCCATCGAACTCTTCGAAGCCCGCAACGCGCTACGCATCGCCCGCGCGGCGCATGCCGACCAGTATGCCGCGCCCAGCTTCCAGAAGGCGCAGGAGTTGTTGCAGCAAGCCGAGGATGCTTACCTCCGTAAGCAGGGCAAGACGCCCATCGGCACCCTGGCGCGCAACGCCGCTCAGACCGCCGAAGACGCGCGCGTGATCTCTCTCAAACGCCAGGAGGAGCTGCGCATCGCGCAGGAACGGCAAGAAGCCGCGGACCGCGAGGCCCAAGCCAAGGCCCAAGCCGAGGCGGAAGCCAATCGCCGGGCCCAGGCGGAAGCCGAGCGCAGCCGCGCCGAGCAGGCCAGGGCGGAAGCGGACCGCGCCCGCGCCGAGGCCGAGCGCGCCAAGCAGGAAGCCGAACAAGCTCGCGCCGCCGCGCAGGAACAGCAGCAACTGGCGCAGGCGGAAGCGGAGAAGGCTCACCTGGCGGCGGAGCAGGCGGAGCAGATGCGGCAGAAGGCCGAGGCCGAAAGGGCGGCGATGCGCGCCCGTCTGCTGCGCCAGTTGAACGCCATCCTGGAGACGCGCGACACCGCGCGCGGGCTGGTGGTCAACATGTCCGACGTGCTGTTCGAGTCGGCGAAGTACGGCCTGCGCCCAGCGGCGCGGGAACGCCTGGCCAAGATCGCCGGCATCCTGCTCGCCTATCCCGACCTGCACCTGGAGATCGAGGGCCACACCGACGCCATCGGCAGCGATGTCTACAATCAGCAGCTCTCGGAGAAGCGCGCGGCCGCCGTCCAGGAGTATCTGGTGCAGCAGGGCATCCCGGCGAGTTCGATCGCGGCACGAGGGTTAGGCAAGCTGCAACCGGCGGCCGATAACTCCACCTCCGCCGGGCGCCAGCAGAATCGGCGCGTGGAACTCATCGTCTCCGGCGACATGATCGGGAGCGACACCGCTCCGGCAGAGACGCGGTAAATAGCGATTGTGGGTAGTGTCCTAAACTTGCGTTGAAGCAAAACGGGGTTACAAATCGTTTGGCGTGAGTCCGGTTTTCTTGGCAATTCTCCTAAGCGCGCGCGGACCCAGTTCATCAGAATCGTGCCACGCCCATGTATACGGCGGATAACCGGCACGATGCAGCTTCTTGTGAGAACCGGGTTTCTCCGCCTTCAATTCCCAGCCGATGCTGAGAAGTGCTCGATAAACGCGGCTTGCTTTGCTGCTCGGCCAGTTGCTCACAGGAAACGGATTGATTTCGGCGGTTTTCTTACTTCTTCAGTTCTGTCAGCGATGACGCGCAGGGCCAGTGCTGTTACGTTCACTTCGGCATCGGCTTTCGTGTTCCCGTATGCCATTACTCCCGGAAGTGAAGAAATCTCGGCCAGCCACCGACCATCGGTCTCTTGTTCAAATTCGATTTCAAAGGATTCAGCCTCTGGCGGTTGCGGGACAGTTGCCATGACGAAACTCTCCAAGCCTGACGGTGGGGAAAAACCCTGTCGCGGGAGAATTATGGTTGTCCAGAGCTGCTGCGTCAAACTAAATCGGGCAGGACCATGGGCGCAAGTGGCGATTACGGTTCCGACGCACACAGTTCTTCAAGATTCCAGATGTGATCTGTCAGACCCGCTTCCATCGCTGGCGTGACCCGCAGGGTTTGATGTATCCGGCAGAAATTGTAATACGCGAAGTGCAGGGCGCACGCGGCCTTCAGGTTGTCCAGCTTTTTTGAGAATGCATTGGTCAGCCGGGTGAAGCGCCGAGTGTGGAGACGCAGCATGCTGCGTCTCCACCTGTATACTTCCAATCGCTCAGAAAATGCCCTCCCCAGTTCTCTCCGTCGAAAGCCCGACCCTTCCGAAAATCCTGTTTTTGGCTGGGCTGCTTTTTTCGCTGAGTCCGTGGGCGTCGCCGCCGCTGGCGCTGGCGCTCGGACTCGCGCTCGGGCTCACCTTCACCAATCCATTCAGCTACGCCACTAAGCGCATCACCACCGCGTTGCTGCAAGCCTCGGTCGTCGGCCTGGGATTCGGGATGAATCTGCATCAGGTGCTCAAGGCCGGGCGCAGCGGATTTGTTTACACCGCCCTTGGGATCACCTTCGCGCTTAGCGTAGGAACGCTGCTGGCCCGCGCCCTCAAAGTGAAACCGACGGCGGGATTCCTGATCTCGACCGGCACCGCCATCTGCGGCGGCAGCGCCATCGCCGCGGTCGGGCCGGTGGCCGGCGCCAATGAAGAAGAGATGTCGGTGGCGCTGGGTACGGTGTTCATCCTCAATTCGGTGGCTTTGCTGACCTTCCCCTCGATCGGCGCCGCGTTGCATCTCTCCCAGACCCAGTTCGGGCTATGGGCGGCGCTGGCCATCCACGACACCAGCTCGGTGGTGGGCGCGGCTGCCAAGTACGGAGTGGAGGCTCTCGCCGTGGGCACCACGGTGAAGCTGGCGCGCGCCCTGTGGATCGTCCCCATGTGCGTGGCCACGGCAGCGGTGAAGCGCAGCCGAGCGCGCATCCATTGGCCGTGGTTCATCGCACTATTCCTGCTGGCGGCGGTGGCCAACTCCTCACTGCCCGCCAGGGCGGCGATTTTTCATGGCCTCTACCGCGCGGGGATCGTGGGCCTGACGGCGACCCTCTTCCTGATCGGCAGCGGCGTCTCACGCAGCACGCTGAAAACGGTGGGCCCGCGTCCGCTGCTGCAGGGAGTGCTGCTGTGGATCGTGGTCGCGGTTACGTCCTTCCTGGTGATTCGCTACGGGGTGATCGGGCTCTAGCGGGTCTGTTCTTTTTGCTGCGCTCCGTGCCAAATGGTATTGATGGTCACTCGCCTGCCGCGCACCCGGTAGACGACAATGTAGGGGCTGCCCCCGATGACCAACTCGCGGATTCCAGGCTGGGCTCCGGCCCGGCCCAGGTGTGGATGATTTCTTAGCGTTTCAACCAAGGCGACGATCCGGATGGCCAGCCGCTCGGCTGCTTCGGGCTTATCCCGCGTCACATATGTGCGGATTTCCTGCAGCCTCACCCGCGCCAGCGGCGACCAGACGATCTCAACCGGCATCCCGGGGCGCCGCGGTGGATCTAGCGGCACCGCGCCTCGTCATCATGCGTCTTGCCGCAGATGCATTTCGGCGGCGGCAACTCGCGCTCGGTGCCCCAGGAGAGAAGCCAAGCCTTCATATCCTCGTGCTTGACGTAGTGGCCGGATTTCACCTGGCGATCGGCTTGGCGGATGTCGGCGACGATTCTTTCCTGGTCGGCAACGTAGCATTCCACCGCATCGGAGATGAGAAAATTCGAACTCCGTCCAGACGCCTTGGCCAGCCTGGCCAGCCGTTTCTTGGTTTCCGGTTTCAGCCGGATGCTGAAGGTGGCGCTGCGCGTGTTTGCCATGAACACATTTTAACATTTCCTTCCAGACTTCCAGGACACTGCCAAAGGCGGCGAGGACTATCGTGCGGCAGGCCGCCCATTCTGCTAGGCTTTGCTGTTACTTCAATATCGCCGGGAGGCTGTCCTATGCCGGAAGACTTCGCTGCAACCTTGCGGGTACTCGACGAGGCGCTGACGCGCTACGTGCGCCCGGACACCTTCCCGCTGGCCATCCGCATGCTCAAGCCGGGGGAAGCGGTTCCCGAAGGGGTGAAGGTGCCCAGCAAGGCCCTGGGCGAGCAATGGATCGTGTGCCAGTCGATCGGGGTCGCCCGGCGCTACGGATGGGGCATAGCCGTGGGCAGAGATGACGTGATTTGCCCGCTGGCCGCCATCGCCTTCGGCTTCCACGCTCCCAACGACGAATACCTGAAGGGCTTTGCTTCCGTCGGCATGTACTGCAAGGACGAGGCAGCGGCCACCAACCTGGAAGCAAGCGGCTGGAAATTCGAGCCCGGCACCTACGATTACGTCTGCGTTGCGCCGCTGAACCGGGCCACCTTCGAGCCGCACGTCATTGCCGTGTATGCCAACAGCGCACAGGTTCTGCGGCTGGTCCACGCTTCGCTCTACAAGCGCGGCGGGCGCGTGGTCTCGACCGCCGGCGGGCGTCTGGATTGCGCCGAGATCGTCATCCAGACCCTCACCACCAACGAGCCCAAGGTCATTCTCCCCTGCACGGGCGATCGCGTCTTCGGTATGGCGCAAGACAACGAGATGGCTTTTGCCTTCCCCTGGGGGTATGCGCACGAGATCATCGAGGGCCTGGAAGGCACCCACAAAGGCGGTACCCGTTACCCGATCACCGTCGCCATGCGCGATACGGTGACCATGCCCAAGTCGTATCAGGACCTCATGAAGATGTTGTCGGATCGCGATGCAGGGACCGCAAACAAAGGGGATTAGGGCATGACGCATGTCCTTGCGCCCCGGTGGGTCAATTGGTACACTCCGCCTCCGATGATACGGCCTCATTAACTTCAAGATAACTACCAGGGAGAAAAGTGTATGGCGTACGGCATTTCCCTCCGCAAATGGATTGTTCTCATGGGTGGCCTGCTGCTCCTGGCCGCTATTTCCTTGAACGCTCAACAGGCCACCGGCCCCGAGGTGAAGGTCGGCGGCATCTTTGACCTGACGGGCATCACCTCCGACGTGGGCAAGTCCTACGCCCAGGGCGTGCGCGATGCGGTGGAGTGGGTGAATGCCCACGGTGGCGTCAACGGCAAGCGCATCAAGCTGGTGGATGTGGACTACGGCTACAAGATCCCGGAGGCGATCGCGGCCTACAAGCGCATGGTCAACGACGACAAAGTGGTGATGATTGCCGGCTGGGGCACGGGCGACACCGAAGCCCTGCGCGGGCAAGCCGCTGCGGATAAGATTCCCTACGTCTCCGCCTCGTTCGCCGCCCCCGTCTCCGACCCCACCAAGAACCCTTACAACTTCTTCGTCGCGCCCACCTATTCGGACGAGCTGCGTGCATGGCTGAGGTGGGTGAAAGACGACTGGAAGGACAAGTCACGCAACCCCAAGGTAGCCGCCCTGTTCGGCGACAATGCCTATGGCCGCGCGCCCATGAATGCGGGCAAGGCGTTCGCCAAGGAGATCGGCATCGACTGGGTCTATGAAGGCGTGCTGCCCGGCGCCTTCCAGGATGCCACCAGTCAACTGCTCACCATGCAGAAGGCCGGCGCCGACTATGCCTACATCAACGTGAGCACCACCTCGGTTTCCATCATCCTTAAGGACGCGCAAAAGCTTGGCCTGAAGACCAAGTTCGGCTCCAATCCTTATGGCTTCAGCGAAGCCCTGGCTCTGGTGGCCAAGAACAACGCCGACGGCGTCACCGGCGTGATGCCGAACCCGCCCTACGGCACCAACGTCCCGGGCATGAAGAAGATCCTCGACTTCAACAAAGGCAAGGACATCTCCTCACCGCCGCGCGACGCCGTGTATGTCCGCGGATGGGCTTCGACCCTGATGATCACCGAAGGCCTCAAGCGCGCCGACAAGGCCGGGCAGCTCAACGGCGAGGGCATCAAGAAGGCATTCGAGACGCTGAGCAACTTTGATATGGGCGGGCTCGCATGCAACGTGACCTACACCGCCGGCGACCATCGGGCTTGCACCACCACGCCGATCTACGAGATCGAGAGCGGCAAAATGGTCAAGATCAAGGACTACGACGTGGGCCGCAAGAGCGAATGGCTCGGCATGTAGTCAGCGAGTAATGGCGGCGGGCCCGCCGGTTCAAGCGCGACTCCGCCGCCTTTGTTGTGCTCAGCCGTACGGGGTGGAAGCGCAGGGCTTTAGCCCTGCGAAACAGGTGAGCAAAGGGGGCGCGCTTTAGCGCTGGTGAGACATGCCCGGTCTGGCACCACAATCCGTGCGCACCTTCTTCGTGACCACAAACACTTGGGGTCGCCGCAGCCTGTTCCAAACCGAGCGCATGGCTTGCCTCATGATTGACGTGCTTCAGGACAACCGCAAGCACGGCCGCTTCTCGCTCCATGAATTTGTCATCATGCCTGATCACCTCCATGTCCTCCTGACGCCCGCCTTTGAAATTCCGTTGGAACGCGCCGTCCAATTCATCAAGGGCGGGTTTTCTTTTCGGGCGAAAAGGGAACTGGCATTCGCGGGAGAGGTGTGGCAGCCGAGCTTCACCAATCATCGCATTAGGGGTGCAGCCGATTACGAGGCGCATCGAAACTACATTTGGGAGAACCCTGTACGGAAGGGCTTGGGATCGGCGTACCCGTATTGTTCCGCGCGCGGGACATACGTGTTGGATCCGCCTCCACCAGGGCTAAAGCCCATCGTGTTGGCGGTTGGATCGCAGGGCTGAAGCCCTGCGCTTCCACCAGGTTGCGCCAGAGCGAGGCGGTGTGCTGCAAGTCCACAACATCGAGGTCATCTATAACGACGCCATTCTGGTGCTCAAGGGCATGTCGCTGCGAGTGCGGGAAGGGCAGATCGTCGCCCTGCTGGGCCCGAATGGCGCCGGCAAGAGCACCACGCTGAAAGCCATCTCGGGCCTGCTGAAATCGGAAGAGGGGGAAGTCACCGACGGCGACATACGGCTCCTGGGCACGCGCATCGACCGGCTGGAGCCGGAGGAGATCGTGCGGCGCGGCATCTTCCAGGTGATGGAGGGCCGCCGCGTCTTTGAGGACCTCACCGTGGACGAGAACATCCTCATGGGCGCCTACACCCGCAAGGACGCGGCCGGCGTCAAGCGCGATCACGGCCTGGTGTTCGATTACTTCCCCCGCCTCAAGGAGCGGCGCAGCCAGTTGGCAGGGTATCTCTCCGGCGGCGAGCAGCAGATGCTGGCCATCAGCCGCGGCTTGATGGCCCGGCCCAAGATCATGCTGCTCGACGAGCCCTCGCTCGGCCTTGCCCCCATGCTGGTGAAGGAGATCTTCGCCATCATCCGCAAGATCAACCAGGAGGAGAAGACCACCATCCTGCTGGTGGAGCAGAACGCGAATATGGCGCTGTCGATCGCCGACTTCGGCTACATCATGGAGAACGGCCGCATCGTGCTGGACGGCGAGTCCGACAAGCTCAAGGCCAACGAGGACGTCAAGCGCTTCTACCTGGGCGGCGGCGCCGACGGCGAGCGGAAAAGCTATCGCGATCTGAAGTTCTACAAGCGGCGCAAGCGCTGGCTGTCGTAGATTTTTCGTGGAAGATTATGTGTCAGGGCGCGAGGAAGGTGAAGAAGATTATGTGTCAAGGCGCGAGGAAGGTGAGGGGGCACGCCTTTCAGGCGTGCCGTACAGGGCAGATAAGAAGTTGGCTTTAGCCTCTGAGGGAACCCTCAGGGCCTAAAGGCCCGCTCATGTGCGGACTGTGACGGCACGGCTGGAAGCTGTGCCCCTTCACCTGTGTGCCCAGCACGTTCGACAGCTTGGAGGAGGTGAGCCACCGATGTCGCCTTTGCGAGCCAGCAGCATCCTCAACGCGGAGGTGGAATCGCGCCCGCCGGCCGACCGCGTCGCCTATCTGGAGAATCGCCTGCGTCAGACCATCGCCCACGCTTACATGAATGCGCCGCGTTTCCGCGCGGCCATGGACGCCGCCGGCGTGGGCCCGCGCGACATTCATCGCCTCGCCGACCTCTCCAGGATTCCCATCACCCGCAAAGACGACCTGCCGGCGATCCAGGCCGAGGACCTGCCCTTCGGCGGACTGGCGGCGGTTCCCATGCGCAGCTTGAAGCGCATTTTCATGTCGCCGGGCAACATCTACGATCTCCAGGGACAGGGCGCGGACTTCTGGCGCTTTCGGCCGGCGCTGGCCGCGGCCGGCTTCCGCTCCGGCGATATCGTGCTCAACACCTTCGCCTATCACCTGACCCCGGCCGGCTTCATGCTCGACGGCGCGCTGCGCGCCCAGGGCTGTGTGGTTGTTCCCTCCGGACCCGGCAACACTGAGACTCAGGTTCGCATCGCCTCCGACCTGGGCGCCACCGGCTACGTCGGCACGCCGAGCTTTCTTTACACCATCCTGAAGAAGGCGGCCGAGATGCGCTCGCCGCTGCAACTGGAAGTTGCCTGGGTGACGGCAGAGATGCTGCCCGACTCGCTGCGCCACGAACTGGAGACCGATTACGGCATCCGCGTGCTGCAAGGCTACGGCACTGCCGACCTCGGCATGCTGGCCTACGAATGCCTTGAAAAGAAGGGAATGCACCTGCATCCTGAAGTCATACTTGAAGTGCTGGATTTGGAGACGCAGGAGCCTGCCGCGCCCGGCCATCCCGGCCTCGTGGTGGCGACCATTTTGGATGAGACCTATCCGCTCATCCGCTTTGCTACCGGCGATCTGAGCGCCTTCATGGAAGATCAATCCTGCACCTGCAGCCGCACCGCCCCCAAGCTGGCCGGGATCCTCGGGCGCGTGGGCGATGCAGTCAAGGTCAAAGGCATGTTTGTGCGCGGCAGCCAGATGGAGGAAGTTCTTAAACGTTTCCCTGAGGTTGGCAAGTTCCAGGCGGTGGTCACGCGCGAGGCCCACCAGGACCGCCTGCGTTATATCGTGGAGGTCAACTCCGGCGCGAAGGCGGACGGCCTGAAGGACCGCATCGCCGACGCCCTGCGCGAGCTGCTGCACGTGCGCGGTGAGGTGGAGTTGGTGGCGCCCGGGACCATTCCCGCGGGAGCGAAGAAGATCGATGACAAGCGTGTGTGGAAGTAGCCCATGAGCGCTGAGCAACTGGAAGTCCGCGGCGTGACGCTACGCTTCGGCGGCGTCACCGCCATCAAGGATGTGAGCTTCGCCGTCGAGCCGGGCTCCATCCACGCCATCATCGGCCCCAACGGCGCCGGCAAGACCAGCATGCTCAATGCCATCAGCGGCGTGTACCGCCCGCAGCAGGGGAAGATTATCTTCGACGGCCAGGACATCACGCGCCTGCGGCCCTACCAGCGCACCAGCCGCGGCTTGGCGCGCACCTTCCAGAACATCGCTCTGTTCAAGGGCATGACCGTGCTCGACAACCTGCTGATCGGCCGCCACACCCACCAGCATTGCGGCATTCTCAAGGGCGGCTTCTACTACGGTCCGGGCGAACGGGAAGAGGTGGCGCAGCGCGTGGTGGTGGAGGACATCATCGACTTCCTGGAGATCCAGCACATCCGCAAGAAGATCGTGGGCACGCTCGCCTACGGGCTGCAGAAGCGCGTGGAGCTGGCGCGGGCGCTGGCTCTCGAGCCCAAGCTGCTATTGCTAGATGAGCCCATGGCCGGCATGAACGCCGAAGAGAAAGAAGACATGGCGCGCTTCATCATCGACACCAATCAGGACCGCGGCACCACGGTGCTGATGATCGAGCACGACATGGGCGTAGTCATGGACATCTCCAGCCGCGTCGTGGTGCTCAACTTCGGGGTCAAGATCGCCGACGGCACGCCGCTCGAAGTACAGCGCAATCCCCACGTGCAGAAAGCCTACCTCGGCCAGGAAGATGCCGAGATCGCCGTGGCGGAGGCATAGATTGGCGAGCACAAATCATCTTGAGCATCTCGACCAGGACCTCGACACTTTCCCCAAGCTGCTGGTGCGGAAGGCTGCCGAACTCGGCCCCAAGACCGCACTGCGCGAAAAGGAATTCGGCATCTGGCAGGCGACGAGCTGGCAGCAGTATCACGACCACGTGCGCGATTTCTCGCTGGGACTCATCAGCCTGGGTCTGGAGCGCGGCGACAAAGTAGCCATCATCGGCAACAACCGCCCGGAGTGGGTTTATGGCGAGCTTGCTGTCCAGGGCGCGGGCGGCGTCTCGGTCGGTATCTACCAGGATTCCACCCTCAACGAGGTCGTTTATGTCATCGACCACTCCGAGGCCGTCTTCGTGGTCGCCGAAGACCAGGAGCAGGTGGACAAGATTCTCGACATGATCGAGAAGCTGCCCAAGGTGAAGAACATCATCTACACCGACCCGCGCGGCATGCGCAGCTACAAGCATCCGGCGCTGATCAGCTTCTCCGCGGTCGAGGAGAAGGGACGCGAACTCGCGCGCCAGCGGCCGGACTTGTGGATGGAGAACGTCAATGCCGGGCACGCCGCCGACGTGGCCATCATCTGCTACACCTCCGGCACCACCGGCTTTCCCAAGGGCGCGATGCTCAGCTTCCGCAACTTGCTCACCATGGCCGGGAACCTCAACCAGGTGGACGCCAAGCTGCCGGGCGACGAGTTCGTCTCCTTCCTGCCGCTGGCGTGGATCGGCGAGCAGATGATGTGCATGTCCAGCGGGCTGACCATCGGCTTCACCATCAACTTCCCCGAGGAGCCGTCCACGGTGATGGAGGACATCCGCGAGATCGGCCCGCACATCATGTTCGCTCCCCCGCGCGTGTGGGAGAACATCACCTCCACGGTACAGGTCCGGATCATGGACACCACGCCCCTTAAGCGGCTGCTCTACAACCTGTGCATGCCGGTGGGGCGGATGATCGCCGACCTCCGCTTCAAGAAGCAGCCGATCACCTTGCCGTGGAAGATCGCTTACGCGCTGGCCTACTGGATCACCTTCCGCGCGCTGAAAGACCGGCTGGGCTTCACCCACATCCGCACCTGCTCGACCGGCGGCGCGGCCCTGGGGCCGGACGTCTTCCGCTTCTTCCACGCGCTGGGCGTGCCGCTCAAGCAAATCTACGGGCAGACGGAGATCAGCGGCATCTCCTGCATCCATACCGACGACGACATACAGTTTCACACCGTGGGCCAGCCCATCCCCGGCACCGAGCTTAAGATCTCAAAGAGCGGCGAGATTCTCTCTCGCAGCTCGTCCGTATTCGTTGGCTACTACAAGAACGAAGCCGCCACCCAGGACACGCTCTCCGAGGGCTGGCTGCATTCGGGCGACGCCGGCTACCTCACGGAAAACGGCCACCTCATCGTCATCGACCGCATCAAGGACGTGATGCAACTGGCCGACGGCACCCAGTACTCGCCCCAGTTCATCGAGAATCGCTTGAAGTTTTCGCCGTATGTCAAGGAGGCGGTGGTTATCGGCAATAGCCGTCCTTATCTCACCGCCATGCTGTGCATCGACATGGGAGTGGTCGGCAAGTGGGCGGAGGGACACAAGATTCCCTACACCACCTACACCGACCTCTCCGCCAAGCCGGAGGTCTACGACCTGGTTCATAAAGAGCTGGACCAGGTCAACCAGACCCTGCCTTCCGCGGCCAAGATCAGAAAGTTCGTGCTGTTGTACAAGGAATTGGACGCCGACGACGAGGAGCTCACCCGCACCCGCAAGGTGCGCCGCGTTTTCGTGGAGGAGCGCTACCGGGAAGTGATCACCGCCTTGTACGGCGAATCGCAGCAAGTGCCCATCGACACCGTGATCAGGTTCCAGGACGGCAAGACCACCCGCATCCAGACCACGCTCCTGGTGCGGGAGTTGAGCGTGGCGTAGCGAGATCATTCGCCAGGGTGGAGCAGGCCTTCAGGCCTGCATTTATGCGGTGTTTTGAGTTGTGGGCTTCAGCCCGTGAGGTATCAATCGCGGGAATTGGAAAGAAAGTGCGTCCCTCAGCGGCTAAAGCCGAGCACCGTTGAGGCCGCGACTACGCAGGGCTGAAGCCCTGCTCCACCCAGGACGTCGGAAATGTGAATCGAGCCTAGGCGAGGAACAGCATGGATTTCTTCCTGCAACTGGTGGTCAACGGCGTAGTGGTGGGCAGCGTTTATGCCCTGGTGGCCATGGGCTTTGTCATCATCTACAAATCCACCAGCGTGCTGAACTTTGCTCAGGGAGAGTTCCTCCTGGTCGGCGCCTACATCAGCCTGGTGCTGCTGGTGCGCTACAAGATCCCGTTCTACGCCACCATCCTGATCACGTTGCTGTTCGCCGTCGTGCTCGGCCTGCTGATCGAGCGGCTGATCTTGCGTCCGATGATCGGCGAGCCGGTGATCTCGGTCATCATGGTGACGCTCGGGCTTTCCAGCATCCTGCGCGCGATTGTCCAGGGCATCTGGGGCACGGACACCCAGCCCTATCCCGAAATCTTTCCCTCGCAGCCGGTGATGCTCGGCCCCGTGCCGATCTCGCGCGCCTACTTGTGGAGCCTGGGATGCGTGGTCGTGCTGCTGATATTGTTCACGCTGTTCTTCAGGTACTCGCGCTACGGGATCGCCATGCGCGCCACCGCCTTCTCCCAGCAGGTTGCGCTTTCCATGGGGATTTCGGTGCGCTTGATGTTCGCGCTCGCCTGGGCGATCGCCGCCGTGGTCTCGGCCGTGGGCGGCATCCTGCTGGGCGCGGTGCGGACCGGCGTTGATCAATCGCTCGCGCTCATCGGCTTGAAGACCATTCCGGTGGCGATTCTGGGCGGGCTCGACAGCATTCCCGGCGCCATCATCGGCGGCTTGTTGATCGGCATCCTGGAGAATCTCGCCGGCGGCTACCTGGACACCATGTTCGGCGGCGGGGTGAAAGAAGTCGCGCCCTTTGTGATCCTGGTGGCGATCCTGATGATCAAGCCCTACGGGCTGTTCGGCAAGGTGCACATCGAGAGGGTGTGAGGAGCGATGGCGACGATCAGCTGCGGCGATTTCAAGACCTCCTACGCGAAGGACATGGCGATCTTCGACTCCGCCTTCGCGCGCTGGTGCCTCGCCCTTTTTCTGCTGGCGCTCTTGACCGTGCCGCTCTTCGCCTCCAGCTACTGGATGGACGTGACCGCCCGCGTGGGCATCGCCATCATCGGCGCCGTCGGGCTTAACATCCTCACCGGATTCACCGGACAGATCTCCCTGGGCAACGCCGCCTTCATGGCCGTGGGCGCGTACACCACGGCCTATCTTGGTGGGCACTTGCCGCAAATGCCGTTCATCGCGGTGATCTTGCTCTCCGGACTCGTCGCGGCTGTGGTGGGCATGATCTTCGGCGTTCCCTCGCTGCGTCTGAAAGGACTCTACCTGGCGATGGCGACGCTGGCGGCACATTTCATCATCGAGTTCGTCGCCGCTCACTGGGATAGTGTGACCGGCGGCGTCGCCGGTGTGAGCGTGGCGCCCGCGTCCTTCTTCAAGTACTCCCTCGATACCGACCGCCAGCTCTTCTACCTGATCTTCGGCCTGATGTTCTTCATGGTCTTTTTCGCCAAGAACCTGTTCCGCACCAAGGTGGGCAAGGCCTTTGTCGCCATCCGCGATCAGGACATCTCGGCGGAAGTGATGGGCGTAAACATCTTCAAGTACAAACTGATGTCGTTCGGCATCAGCTCGTTCTACGTAGGCGTAGCCGGCTCGCTGCTCGCCTACCAGGCCAAGTACATCAGCCCGGAGAATTTTCCCATCACGCTCGCGATTGACTATCTCGGGATGATCATCATCGGCGGGTTGGGGAGCATCCTCGGCTCCATTCTTGGCGCCGTCTTCATTACCTGTCTGCCGGAGTTGCTGCGGCTGGGCGCGTCTTCGCTGAGCGGCACGTTTCCCTCGCTGGTCGGACTGTTCGCTTCGCTGAAGCTGGGAGTGTTCGGGCTGGCGATTGTGCTGTTCCTGGTCTTCGAGCCCGACGGCATGGCCGAGCGCTGGCGAAAGATCAAGACGTATTGGCGGCTGTATCCGTTCTCGTATTAAGTTAGGACCGCGCGTTTTACCGCCGAGACGCCGAGAGCGCCGAGTCCTGTTTGTTGCTTACCCCCAACTCGGCGTTCTCGGCGACTCGGCGGTGAGATTTGCATTAGAGCCCCGTGATCCTGATCCCCGCCGACTGCCTCTTCGCGCGAATATTGATGGCGATCAGCAGGGCCGTGATCTGCTCGACGATGCGCGCGTTCTCCAGCTTGCCGCCGTCCACCGGCCGCACGCCCGGTATCTTCCGCGCCAGCTCGAAGGCCACGGCGCGCGCCGGCTCGTGATCGGTGCAGACGATCACATCGCAGTCCACTGGTCCATCTCCTTCAAGCAGCGTGTGCGACACATTGTGGAACGCGGCCACCACAGCCACTCCCGGTGGGACGAGTTCCGCCGTCTGCTGCGCCGCCGAGCCCTGCCACACGCCGAGGGTGCGCGTCGCGCGACCGCCGACCTCGGCCGCTAGCGGAACCGTGGCGTCGATCAGGATGGCATTCGGCCGGAACGCAGGCTTCAGCTTCTTGAGCAGCTCGGCCTGGCCCGCGAACGGGACGGTGAGCATCACCACGTCCGCCTGCGCGACGGCGGCGGAATTCTCCGCGCCTTCGACGCGCGCCTTTCCGCCGCATTGCGTCTGGATCTCCACCGCTGCCTGGCGGGCTCGCTGCTCGTCGCGCGAGCCGATGATGATGTTTACGCCGGCACGCGCCCATCGCAGCGCCAAGCCGCGTCCTTCCGGCCCGGTGCCGCCGACCACCGCGACCGGGCCGTTCACGACGCGCGCTCCTCGGCCAATCGAATCGCGGCCAGACGCTCGGAGATGTGCCACTCCTCGAGCAGGCGCTGCGCTCGGGTGTCACCGGGGGCTGCGATAAGGTCGGCCAAATCCGAAGGCTCGTCGATATCGATTCCGATCCTGGCCAGTCGCAGCACTTCAACCGGGTTGCCCGTGGCTCTCGCCGCCGCCAGGTGCGGCAGGAAGCTGTCGTTGCCGAAGCGCAACGGGAACAAGCCGGGCGGCCGTTGCAAGACGGCGTTGGTGCCGCGGCCACTGGCCGAAGGCGCCAGCACGGTCCCTTCGTTCGGCGCGGCGGCGAAAATCTGTTCCACCTCAGCCGCGGTGATCAACGGGATGTCTGCCGGCAAAACCAGCGTGAATTCGGCTCTGCGCTCGATCGCGGAGCGCGTCGCCATCTCGATGGCGCCGCTTTCGCCGGGATCGTCCGGATCGTCGATGACTTCAAAACCGTACTGGTTTGCCAGTTGGTGCGCGCGCGCGTCCCCGGAAACCAGCGCGACATAGCCACGATGGCGGTTTGCGTCCAGCGCCGCCAGCACGTCTTGCAGCATGGCCTCCGCCAGCGCGAAGCGCTCGGCAGGGCTGAGCAGCGGAGACAGGCGCTGCTTCGAGGTTTCCAGGTGCTTGACGGGGACAAAGATCATGGGCAGCCAACATACATTTCCGCGATGGGATGAGTCAATCGGCGCCACGTTTTGAAAGGGCGCGGCTTTTAGCCGCGCCGTACCACACACCTAAACTCCTGTCATCCCGAGCGGCTTGAGCCGCGAGGGATCTTGGTTTTCTGACGAAAAACCGAGATCCCTCGCTCGCGCTCGGTCGCAAGCTCCCTCGCGCTTCACTCGAGATGACATTGTTTTGTTTTTTCGGGACTCTCCTGAGTCCTCAGAACAAGAAGTACCTCTGCGCCAGAGGCAGCACGCGCGCTGGTTCGCAGGTGATCAGCTTGCCGTCCACGCGCACCTCGTAGGTCTCAGGGTCCACTTTGATGTCGGGCGTGGCGTTGTTGTGGATCATGTCTTTTTTGCCGATGCGGCGGCAATTGCGGACCGGCGCCACCATCCGCTTCAGGCCAAGTTTCTGCTCCACGCCGGCTGCGAACGCCGCCTGCGAGAGGAACGTGATGCTGGTGGCCGCGATCGCGCCGCCGAAGCTGCCGAACATCGGCCGGTATAGCACCGGCTGCGGCGTGGGGATGGAAGCATTGGGATCGCCCATCGCGCTCCAGGCGATGAATCCTCCCTTGATCACCATCTCCGGCTTGGCGCCGAAGAACGCGGGCTTCCACAGCACCAGGTCAGCGAGCTTGCCCGGCTCGATGGAGCCGATCTCGCCGGCCATGCCGTGCACGATCGCCGGATTGATGGTGTACTTGGCGACGTAGCGCTGGGCGCGATGATTGTCGTTGCGCGCGGAATCCTCGGGCAGCGGCCCGCGCTGCGTCTTCATCTTGTGCGCGGTCTGCCAGGTGCGCGTGACGACTTCGCCGATGCGGCCCATCGCCTGCGAATCGCTCGACAGCATGCTGATCACGCCCATGTCGTGCAGGATGTCCTCGGCCGCGATGGTCTCCGGCCGGATACGGCTTTCGGCGAAGGCCACGTCCTCGGGCACCTGTGGATTGAGGTGATGGCAGACCATCAGCATGTCGAGATGTTCGGCGATGGTGTTGACGGTGTACGGACGCGTGGGATTTGTGGACGACGGCATCACGTGCGGGAACGAAGCGATGCGGATGATGTCGGGTGCGTGCCCTCCGCCCGCGCCTTCGGTGTGATAGGTGTGGATGGCGCGGCCGGCGATGGCTTCCACCGTGGTTTCGAGGAAGCCGGATTCGTTGATGGTGTCGGTGTGGATGGCGACCTGGACGTCGTATTCGTCGGCGACCTTGAGGCACGCGTCGATGGCCGCCGGCGTCGTTCCCCAATCCTCGTGGAGCTTGAGCCCGCAGGCGCCGGCTTCGATCTGTTCGGCGAGCGGCGCGCGGGTGGCGGCGTTTCCCTTGCCGAGAAAGCCGAAGTTCATCGGCCAGGCCTCGGCCGCCTGCAGCATGCGCGCCAGATTCCACGCGCCCGGCGTGCAGGTGGTCGCCGCGGTGCCAGTGGCCGGGCCGGTGCCGCCGCCGATCATAGTGGTGATGCCGTTCGAGATCGCCTCGTAAACCTGTTGCGGCGAGATGAAGTGGATGTGGCTGTCCACGCCGCCGGCGGTGACGATCAAATTCTCGCCCGCAACCACCTCCGTGGCCGCGCCCACCACCAGCTCGGGATCGACGCCCTCCATGGTGTCGGGATTGCCGGCCTTGCCAACCTTCACGATGCGGCCATCCTTCACGCCGATGTCGCCCTTCACGATGCCCCAGTGATCGACGACGACCGCGTTGGTGATGACCAGGTCGAGGGCGCCGTTGTTGGTCTCGCGCACTGCGCTGCTGCTCTGGCCCATGCCGTCGCGGATCACCTTGCCGCCGCCGAAAGTGATCTCATCGCCGTGGTGGGTGAAGTCTTTCTCGATCTCGATGATCAGTTCGGTGTCGGCGAGGCGGATGCGGTCGCCCGTCGTTGGACCGTACAGGTCGGCGTATACGCGCCGGGGAATGTTCAGGCTCATCGGCGCTTCTCCTGGCGCACGAGCTTGAGCGCACGCTCGCGAGCTCCGGCAGCATCGAGCGGACCTCCCACCGCACCTAGGAATCCATGGATCACGCGCGCGCCGCCGAACTCGGTCAGTTCTACTTCCTTTTCCTCACCCGGCTCGAAGCGGACCGCAGTGCCGGCGGCGATGTTGAGGCGCATGCCGTAGGCGGACGCACGGTCGAAATCGAACGCCCGATTGACCTCGAAGAAGTGGTAGTGGCTGCCCACCTGGGCCGGGCGGTCGCCGGTGTTCTTCACCAGCACGCGCGCGACGCGGCGGCCGGCGTTGGCGGTGATCGCCGCGCTCTCCAGAAAATATTCACCGGGCTTCATGCGCGCGCCTCCTATCTAATCGGGTCGTGAATGGTGACCAGCTTGGTGCCATCGGGAAAAGTGGCCTCGACCTGGACCTCATGGATCATCTCCGGCACGCCTTCCATCACCTGCTCCCGCGTGAGGATGGTCGCACCGAAGCTCATGATGTCGGCGACGCTCTTGCCGTCACGTGCCGCTTCCATCACCTCGGCGGTGAGCACGGCGACGGCTTCCGGATAATTGAGCTTCAATCCGCGGGCGGCGCGCCGGCGTGCCACGTCCGCCGCCACCACGATCAGCAGCTTTTCCTGTTCACGCGGAGTCAGGTGCAAGATGTCCTCCAGATCAGGGTTGCGCGCAGCGCTAGTTCACCTTGCGCGGTGGGATCGCCTCCCGTCCATAAAGCAGCGACTTCGCCGCCGCCCAAATTTCTCGCAGTCCCGCCAGCACCCATCGGCCTTCCCGGGCGAGACAGCGGACCACCAGTCCGTCGGCAACAAGCGTGCTGACGCCCCAACGCGTCTCGCCGGTTGCGCTCACCCTTGCGGCGACCTCGCGTAGACGCTCTTCGGTTGTTGACCAGAGCTTGGGACCGGCCCCCACGCGACAAATGTAAAACGTCGCCCAGTAGCGATAGTCGCCCAGGCGCG
>JBKQPN010000138.1:0-6060 GCA_052145015.1 Terriglobales bacterium | reverse complement strand
GTTCAAACCACTACATGTGGAACGGACACCAAGTTAGGGAAATCCATTGTATCTTATGATGACGGGAAAACTTGGAACTGGTGGGTCTACGAGGGCGGCTCAAAATGTGTTCCTGCCGTGTACATACAATGGAACAAACAGGAGGATGAATAACCCTCGCTACTCCAATGCGCGATGGTACAGCCACTTGGAGATGCGGCGTTCACCTAGCCTGTGAAGGAAAATTGCAATCTTGCTTTGAACCTCGGCACTATCTAGTGCGAAAACGCTGAAAAGCATTCCAGCGACCCAAAATACGAACCCATACAACAAAATTGAATCAGCAGCGGATGAGCGTATCCGGCCGATGAGCAGGCCGATGATTATGAAGCCCCACCACGCCCTGACGCCGAAATCGTTTGGCCTGGCCTTCAGTTTCGCAGCCATTACCTGTTGCAGGCGCAACAGCCCATCCCGGCGTGCCTCAAGGCTTTCGGTTTTCGCCGTAGAATCTGGCGGCGAATTGTGAGACTCTTCAGACATTCGCGAAAGTTTGCCGACCCCATCGTACCATGGAGCAGTCGCACGCCCTGAAAACCGTGCCGCCCCTCCCGTTTTTCGGCGGCGGTACGTTGATCGGAGAAAGGCGCTGGAGGAAAAAGCAATGGCGGAAGAAAACCCTGAGTACGTTTACAGGAATCCAGTGGAAGAAAAAACCGAGTACGTTGTGGAAGTGCATACCGGCGACCCGGACGAGGTATTGACGGCCACGTTTGCCACTGAGCAAGAGGCGCGCGCCGCTATCCGGTTTTTCAAAGTCACTCACCGGAAGCGGGTGCTTGATATTGGCGCTATTATGCTGGGGCCGGACGAGGACGGTTGGGTAGTTACGAAGGGTTCAGGGAAGTGAGGATGCCGCCCGATGAACGACAAACTACGGGAAGCACGCGCAGCACTTGAGCAGCCGGGGCGTAGCGCGCCGCCCACGCAGGAAGAAATCCTCGGCGCGACAAAAAAGGCCGTTTGGGCGATTCTGCAATATCTAGAAGAACTGGACGGCAAAGACGTGATTACGACTCGGTAGTAGCGGACTGGAGGGGCCGGGCGGATTCGAACCGCCGACCTAGAGTTTAGGAAACTCTTGCTCTATCCATCTGAGCTACGGCCCCGCTGCCCTCAGCTTAGCACGTGGCGTGGGCTGTACCCACCCTGCACAGGAAACAGGAGCGCCGCGCGCGCCGCTACACACCGAATTGATTGATCCGCTCCGCCGTCTTGTAGGCGTCGACCATGCTCCAGATCCAGAGAATCGGGGCGATGACGAATCCGATGAGCACCCACATCAGGGCCAGCGAACAGAAATACGAGATCATGAACGCCACGCCCTTCCCGATCTGGCCGTTATAGATCTGCCCCAGCCCAGCCAGGAGGAATGAGAGAAGCACGGCCACGCCTGGATTCTTAGGCGCGCGCATGACCACAACCTGCGGCGGAAGACCGGCCCCAGCCGCGCCGGGTGCTTGTACCACCATCCCGGCTAGCGGAGTTCCGCATTGCGAGCAGAACCTGGCGTTGCCGATCTGGCTTCCACACTTGCTGCAATACATCCAGGGCCTCCGGGCCGAACGGCGCAGATTGTACCCTGCGAAGCATCGGTGTCAATCGCTCCGAACTCTAACATTTTCACCCAATTCTGTGGTAAGATCGTCTTACCATGAAAACCCGAGTTTCCACCAAGGGCCAGGTTGTCCTGCCGGTTCCGATTCGCCGCCAACTTGGCCTGCGGGCGGGCGACCCGCTCGACGCCAAGGTGCATCGCGGACGCATCGTGTTGACACCTGGCAGAACGCGCCCACAAAAGGTGAGCATTCTCGCTGATCCGCTCACCGGCCTGCCGGTGCTGAGCGTTGGTCCGGAAGCCCCGCTGTTGAGCAGCAAGCAGGTGGAAGAGATACTCTCGAATTTCCCATGAAGAATCTTCTGGACGTGAATGCGCTGGTGGCTTTGGGTTTTCTCCAGCACGAATTTCACGAGCGGGTCGCTGGCTGGGTGCACGCTTTGGCGTCCAAGGCAGTTCCGCAGCTTGCAACTTGCTCGATTACAGAACTTGGTTTCGTCCGGGTTCTCGCACAAGCGCCGCCGTACGGGCTCACCATTTCGCAAGCGCGCGACCTATTACTCCGCCTCAAGACGGCAAAAACGCTGCAGTTCACATTCATCCCCGACGGCCATGATATTTCGCTGCTCCCCGGCTGGGTCAAAACTCCGAAGCAGATTACCGATGGCCATCTGGCGCAACTCGCCAAGGCGAACGCTGCGATTCTGGCAACTCTAGATAGCAGAATACCGGGGACGTTCCTAATTCCTGCGGAGCGGTGAATTCGCCTCTTTCATGCAGTGGAAAACTTTCCTGCTTACCTGCCCAGGATGAGCACTACGAACGTGTCCGGCAGGATCGCCGGACGCGGACGCGGCTGGCCGAGAACGGGTGGTGGTGGCGGACCGAAATCCGCAGTCACCACGTACACCTGGTGGGTGGCGGGATCGAGGGCCATGGTCCGCGCCCCGCGCTGCGTAGATACGTTCTCCACCACCGCAAACTTGTCGGGCGTCTCCTCGTGGATCACGGTCAGGGTGCCGTCGCCGTTGGAAGCGTAGGCGTACTGCAAGCCGGGATCGAAGGCGGTGGCATCGACGCCGCTTCCGATGGGCAGGGAAGCGATCACTTTTCCGCTGTCGGCATCCACCACCGCCATGAGCTTGTTGGCGCAGCCGGAGAACAGGCGGCGGTGTTCGCGATCGATGGCCAGCCCGCTTGGCTGTTCGCAGGGCCCGAGCGGCCAGCGCGCCACCACCTCCAGCTTGCGGGAATCGAGCGCCAGCAACTGGCTTTTGTCCTCAAGGTTGACGTAGACCCGCCCGCGACCGTCGGCGACGGCGAACTCCGGCTTGCCTTCCAGCGGCACCGTGCCGGCGACTGTTCCCGTGGCGGCGTCGATGGCGGTGGCCTCGCTCGAGCGGCCGTCCATGGCGAACACGCGCTTGCTGGCGGGATCGTAGACGATGGCGTCGGGATTCTGGCCGGTCTTGACCTGGCCGCTGACCGCCAGGGTCTTGGAGTCGAAGATGGTCACCGTGTTGGCGCGGCCGTTGCTGGTGAAGCCGCGGCCCAGTTCGGGCGCAAGCGCGATGCCGTGCACGCCGGCAGTGTCGGGAATGTCGCCCACCACCTTGCCGGTGGCCGAATCAAGCACGATGACGTGGGTCGCGCGCGAGATGTAGAGGCGCCCCGAGCCCGGGTCGAAGGTCAGGTAGTCCCAGCCGCCCTCGCCGCCCAGGGGAATCTTCTTGAGCAGGTGGTAGCCGGAAGCGGCAAAGGTCGCCGTCGAAGCCAGCAACAGGAACAAGGGGAGAAGAGGGGACGAACGAAATCTCATGGCCTTCATCCTTCGCGCAGAGTCGAGCGGGATGTTAGCCGCGGGCCCGACCGGCGGTCAAGTTAAGGGGTTGGCCGCCCGGCGACAACTTCGCTTCGCTCAGTTGCCCAGGGCAAGCTGCAGACCAAAGCCGGGGCGAGTTTCTTCACTTGGTTCACCAAGGCGTTTGTTTTTGCTGACTGGAGCCAGGACCAGTCATATACTCTCGCTAATCCCCTCCCCTGGTAGGCCCTCGGCGAATTCTGCCGGAAACATGTATGGAGGATACCTCGATGATGTCGACTGGACTACTAGCCCGTAGCGTTGTCTTCCGCGTCCTGGGGACTGCCATTCTGGCCGCCTTGGCCTTGTGTCCGTTGTTCCCGGCGGCATTCGCTCAGGAGCGGGAGGAGCAGGAGGGTGATCCGCGGGCGCGCCAGGAGTGGTTCTATCATCAGCGAGCGTACCCTCTTAAGCAGACGCCAGCCGGCGCGCGTTTGCGCGCCCTGAACCAGAGGCTGGCAATGCGGCAGCGGGAGGTGGCCGCCGCCCAACTGGCGGGCGTGCCCATTAACAACACCTCGTGGACGCTGATCGGGCCGCAGCCGACCACGTACCCCTATTTCTTCAGCAGCACGACTTCCGGGCGAGTCACCGCCATTGCCGTGGACACCTCCGATGCCACCGGTAACACGGTGTACATCGGCGGGGCCGAAGGCGGGGTATGGAAAACCACCAACGGAGGCACGAACTGGACGCCGCTAACCGACAGCCAGTCCTCGCTCGCCATCGGCTCCATCGCCATTGACCCCAACAACCACCTCAACGTGTATGTCGGCCTGGGGGAAGAAAATTTCAACCTCGACCAGTACTACGGCGGCGGACTGTTGAAGTCCACCAACGGAGGCACAAGCTGGACGCAGATTGGCACCGCCTACTTTGGCGGCCCCGAGAGTAGCCAAGAGTTCTTCGGCGGTTCCTACATTGGGGCCATTGCCATCCAGCCGGGGGCCGGCGCCAGCACCCCTGTCCTGCTCGTGGCCAGCGAAATTTCCAGTGGCAGCCAGGGCGCTAACTCGGGAATCTGGCGGTCCACCGATGGTGGCACCACTTGGGCCCGTGTGCTACCTACCACGGCCGACGAGGGTTCCTACGGCACCTCGGTGTTCTTCGTCAGCAACACCACTGCCTACGCCGCCATTGGCGGAATTTTTGGCGACAGCAACAGTGGTGTTTACATGTCCATCAACGCCGGCCAGACGTGGACGGCGGCGAACGGTTCCAGCACCACCGTGCTCCCCACCGGTACGAACGTCGGCCGTATCACGCTGGTTGCCGCGCCTTCGAGCGTCACCACGCTCTATGCCGCGATTGCCAGTAATGTGAATGTGAGCTCCGGTCTGGCCGGGATGTTTAAGACCACAGATGGCGGCACCACTTGGAATCCAATAACGACGCCGCTGGGCACCGGAGGCGGCGGCAGCCAGAACGATTTCTGTGGGAGCCAGTGCTGGTACGACATGCCTGTGGCTGTGAGCCCGACCAACGCAAGCCTCCTGTATGCCGGCGGTTCCTACAACTATACCGCCGGCAATGGCGGCATTTACATGAGCACGAACGGTGGCACCAGTTGGAGTTCGGTCAACCCCGGCACCATGACCAGCGAAGGCATCCACCCGGATTTTCATACCATCGCCTTTGCGGCCGGTGCAGGAAAGCTTTACGTCGGCGACGACGGTGGCATGTGGAGCACCACCCAGGTCGGGGCCACAAGTCTGGCGTGGACTAACCTGAACGCCACGCTGGCGATCACGCAGTTCTATCCCGGCTTGTCCATCAGCCTCAGCAACGCCAACCTGGCCCTGGATGGCACTCAGGACAACGGTACCCAGTTGTACTCGGGCTCATCGTGGCAGACCGTGGCCTGCGGCGATGGCGCCTGGACCGCCATCGACCCTACGAACTCCAACACCATGTGGAGCGGCTGTGTGCCCCAGAATGCTTACGTGTTGAAGTCCACCAACGGCGGGACCACGTGGAATAGTTTCAGCAGCGGCATTAACACCGGAGATCCGGTCGCCTTTATTCCGCCGCTGGTAATGGATCTGAAGAATCCCAGCACCCTGTACTTCGGCACCAACCACGTGTACCAGACCACCAACGGCGGCACCGCGTGGGCGTCGATCTCGCCCGACCTCACCAACGGTGGCGGTGATCTTACGGCCATCGCGGTGTCGCCGGTTAGCTCCACGAACCTGTTTGCGGGAACCAGCAACAATCTGGTTTGGTACACGACCAATACCGGCGGCACCTGGACGCAGATAACCAGCGGGTTGCCGCCGCGCTACCCGACCATGGTGCAGGGTGACCCGCACAGCAGCACGACGTTCTACGTCACCTTTTCTGGTTTCACCGGGTTTGGCGACAGCCTGGGGCACGTCTTCAAGTGCGTAACAACCACTTGTACGGACATCAGCTCGAATCTCCCCAACACGCCGGCTAACGACATCGTCATCGATCCCGCTGTCGCCAACACGCTTTACCTGGCGACAGATACCGGGGTGTACATGACCAGCAACGGTGGCACAAGCTGGTCTACGTTCTCCAATGGGCTGCCTAATGTCGTTGTGGTCGGCATGAAGTTGCACGCCGCCTCCCGCACCCT
>JBKQPN010000137.1:0-21242 GCA_052145015.1 Terriglobales bacterium | reverse complement strand
ACGATGTCCCGGACAATTCCACGATCGTGGGTGTCCCTGGGCACATCATTTTTCGCGACGGAAAGCGGGTGGTCATCACCGATCCGAAGGAAATCAGAGATCCGCTGTCGGATGCCCTGGCGGCGCTAGCCGACCAGGTTCAGAAGCTGGAAGACACGGTCAAGGAACTGACGCGGGAGCGGGATGAGGCCGGGAGGACGCAGAACACCCCGACAGTCAGTTCCGACGTTCGATAGCCCGAAAGCCTCACGTGACATAGCACGTTACACCCTCTCCTAATCGCTCAGATACTAACGAGGGAGTTTTAGCCACCTACTTTGGACGAAGCGGCCGGGGGTCCACCTGCCCCCGGTAGCCCTCTCCCCATCATGATCATCGGGTTACTCGCGAGCATATCTTCGTCGCTCATTCGCGCCGCCCCGAACGTTCCGCCGATATCCTCGCGCCACAACGGTAGGTCACCTATCACGATTTGCCTCGGAACGCTCTCATTGAATCTCGCGACTAGTCTAAGAAGTAGCTCCACATCTTGGCGTAGATGGCCGATGATGCCGGTACCTGCGAGCAAATTGTAGGTTCTCGCACGACTCGTCGGCGGTGCGCCGCTAGGCCAATTCGCCGCTGCTTGTAATAGCCCGAGAAATGGGGAGCTCGCGAGCCCTTCAATTATTTCGAGAGTGTCGGCGTCCAAGAAAAAGGCGTACTTATCGAGCACGGCATTCAGGTGCGCTCGTAATTCCTGCGCGGTCGTGGCCGACCATCGAAACCAATTGATCGGCGGGGAAGTAGGAGCGCCTTTCGAGAAATCTAACCGGAGGAGCTCTTCATAGTACCCTTCTGAGAATATATCTCGTAGGCTCGAGGGAGTGTGTGATGGCTTCTCTTTTACCGCGGCCTTATACCACGAGCACAGTAACTCTAGATACCGGAGAATGACCGAACGCGTCTGCCCCAGGCATAACGCTCGGATTCGCCGGGCCTCAGTCTCGCGCTCCCTCGCGATCGCTCGATCAATCAAGAGAACGGTCAGGAAGGCTCCGAGAAATCCAGCCCCCAAGTTGGAACAGAGAGATTCGACCCACGCCGGGGACAATTGCCATCGCGCCGCCCCAAGCGAGACGAGGACGGATAAGACCGCAAGGATGAGGAGTATCGCGTGACGCTTTCGCATAACCTCGCAATTGCATCAGACGAGTCTGCGGATTTCAAGGGAGCTTTTGAGACAGAGAGACCCAGTCCGCGGCCTTTCTACCAAACACAAGAAAGGCCTCCGCTCCGGAGGCCTACTGAAAGAAATCTGAAAATCGCTCTTACTGCGCTGCGCCGCCGGTTTGCGCACCCGGCGTGCTGCTGGCGTGGGTGCTGGTCGCGGGCGAGAAGAAGTTGTGGTCGTAAAGATTGCGGTACATGCGGCCGGCGATTTCCGCCGCCTTGGGCCCGAAGGTGGGACGCCCGCCTTGCAGGAAGACCACCACCACGATCCGTCCGGAGTTGGTCTTGGCGTAGGAGCCGAACCAGCCGAAGCGGGTGCCGTCGTGCGAGCAGGTGCCGGTTTTGCCCAAAACCTGTTCTTCGCTGAAGTTGTAGCGCAGGCTGCGCGCGGTGCCGTATTCGACCGCGCCTGCCATTCCATCCGCCATCGAGGGGACCAGCGGCGCGATATCAAGCTGGCGCTTAACTTTTGGCTGAAATCCCGCGACTTCTTCCGGCCGCGTCGGATGCTGCAGGTAGAAGAGCGTGCCGCCGTTGGCTATGGCCGCCACCAGCGCTCCCAATTGCAGCGGCGTCACGGAGATGCTTTCCCCGAACGAGCACATCTTGGCCACGCCGCCGGCCTTGGACGCCAGTTCCTGGCTGGGGAACACGCCCAGGTGCTCGCCGCCGATGTTGTAACCGGCCAGTTCGCCCAGCCCGAACTCGTGCGCGTAGTAGCTGACCTTCTCGAACCCGAGCCGGCGTCCCAGCGCTTCGAAATACGCGTTGTTGGAGTGCGCCAGGGCATCGGTGAGGTTCATGCGTGAGCGGGCGCCGAGCGTGACCTCGGTGTGCTTGTCGACGATGCGTTCGTTCAGAGCCGCCAGCGCTACGGTCAGCTTGATGGTCGAACACGGCTGCGCCCCGCTGGAGAGCGCCAGCTTCTGATTGACCATGCTCAGCACCCGGCCGCTGTCGGGATCGACGGCCACCACCGTGCCGTTCATATTGCCCAGGGCCTCGATGGCGGCGGCGCGGACCACCGCGTCCTCGCCCGCGATCACGTCGCCCTCGGTGATGTCGTCGGCGTACGAGCTGGTGTAGAAACGCTCGTAGGAGCGGCGGTGCCGGCGGGCGGTGGTGCGGGTGGCGCGGGTATGCCGGAGGCGGGCGAGGTGCTTCTGCGTGCGCGGCGTCTCAGTGATGCGCGCCGAAGAACTCTTGTTGGAGCGGGTCGAGCGCGTTGCGGCGCTTGCCGGCAGCAGAACCGCGATAGCAACCATCAGGACGAGATGAGCGACGAAGCCTGGTTTCAACATTGTGCCTAATACCTGAATTCCAAGATGTCGGTTACCAACACGCCGGCGGACCTTCGGGCCAGGCCGGAGCTGGGATCCGCGTCACTCTCGGGGGGAACTGATCCGCATAGTAAGAGAGTTGCTGCCCCGATTGCAATGCAAAAACTGCCGTCCCCGGACTCCGCGGCCACCCGCGCGGTTAACCAAAGAGTTACTCCGGTTACCAACTAGAGTCACTCATCCTCAGCATAAAGGATACCGGCATTTTCCGGTGAGGTGCGGCAGGTCCAAGCCTTTGGTAATGGTGACCGGCGCGCTGACCGATTCAGGAATGGCGCAGGCGGCTGCCGGGGTGCGCCGGCTCGGCAGCGCCGGAGGTGATGGAACGAGCATGGGTGGCCAGGGCGTCGGGGTGAATGCTCGGGTCGCCGCCGCAGCAGGCTTCCAGCCAGTTCAAGACTCGCGAACTGGCCGAGACCAGCGGCGAGGGCGGCACCACAGCGAACATGTCAGGACGATCGGCGGCCGCAACCCCATTTTCCGCCATCTGGGTGCCCGGCGTTCCCCGGGGATGTGCGAGGAATACGCACAGGTAGGCGACCCAGAACACGAACGGCACCGCCAGGGCGATCGGCAAGGCCCAGCGCGAAACCGGCAGATGGCGCGCGAAGACCAGGAAGGTGCCGAAGAACATCGAAGTGGCCAGCAGCACTATCGTGGTATCGACCAGGGCCGAAAACAGACGCTGCGCCACCGTGGCGGTGAACGCCGGGGGCAGCGGGACCGGCGGGGTGGGTTCGATCACAAACGTCCGAAATGGAACCGGAGCCGGCTCCTCGGGCCTGGCCGCAGGTTGCAGGCTGGAACCATTCATCCGCACCCAGTCCCACAAACGCTGCTGTTCGTCCTCTGATAGATCGAGGAAGCGCAGCCCCGCGCGCCCGGAGGAATCGGCCCACATGATCTCGGCGGTGAGGCTCATGGTGTCGGACGAACCGGGAAGGTCGAAGTTGAGGCGCAGCGGCCCTTCGGCTTGCAGTGGCGACAAGGCCTGGATGGCCATGCCGCCCTCGCTGATGTCGAGAATGATGGCCGGATCGAGCCCGCCCTCGAAGTTGACGTAGGCCAGGGTGGGCACCACCAGGCGCGCGGGACGGTGGGTCATGCGCTCCACCAGCGCGGTAGCTTCGCCCAGGCTGCGGGAGGCGGCGGCGGCGCTGACCGGCTTGATCAGGACGAAATTGGCGCCCATGTCATACGCCGCCTGGATGCTGGCCAAACCCTTGACCATGGCCAGCGCCACGCAACTGCCGGCGTAGTTCTGCCGCATCAGCTTGAGCAGTTCGCTGGCGTGTTCGACGTCGTAGTCCACCACCACGGCCGAGGTCGCGCCCTGCGCCAGCCGCTCCACGGCGGGCTGCAGTTCGGCGCACACCTCGCTCTCGACGTCCAGGTCATGCATCACTCTCTGCAGGACCGACACCGCATCCGCGTCGCGGCTGACCAGTAAGGCTTGCATACTCATCCCCCCTGAGCTTAGGCGCGAACTCCGCCGCCGCCAATTGGCGGGGATGGTTCGCAGGGCGAAGGTTCCGGCTGAGGGGACAACCCGAGAACTGTCAGCAATACGAGGATGAACTCACTGCAGCTTCGCGTACTCCGCCTTGGCCTGCTGCAGGACAGGCAGGTCGGAGTCGGCATTCTTCCAGGAAGCCAGAACGTCCTGGTAGGCAAGCTTGGCCTTGGCGGTATCGCCCTGCTGAGCGTAGGCGCGGGCGACGCCAAGCTGGGCGCGGGGAAACGCGTCACCCTGGCGTAAATCGCGGCGCGCCAGGACCTTTTGGAATTCCTGCACGGCATCAGCCGGACGCTTGGCGGCAAGATAGGCCTGTCCGCGCGCCAGTTGAATGTCCTCCTGAAAGCGATCATAGGGCGCAGCGCTTTTCAGGGTTTCGACAGCAGCGGCGCCGTTTCCGTGGCGGATTTCGGCAAACGCTTTGATGAAGGGAATCCATTCCGCCTGGACCAGTGTGTCGAGCGGGCGATCCTTGGCCACCTCGGCCACCAGCGCGGCTGCCCTTTTCTCGTCGCCGCAGAGAGCGAAAACGCTCGCGGCGGCGAGCGCCTGGTCCCAGGTGCGGGAAGCCGCGAGGCCCTTCTCGGCAAGCGGCACAGACTGCCCCGCAAGCCCAAATTGGCAGGTGACGCCGGCTTCATCCATCCAATAAGTGGCCACCCGTTCCTGGTACTTGTGTTGTCCCGCCAGGTCGCGCGCCTTGGCGAGGAATTCATCTCCCTCGCGCAGTTTGCCCTGCCCAAAGGAATGAAATGCGTGCCGCCGCAAGAAGAACAGTTGCCAGTTCGGATTGTCTCCCGCCAGGGCTTCCTCGCGGGCAAGGGAGGCGGAATCGCCTTCGAGGTAGGCCAATTGCGAGAGCAGGCCATGCAGGCTGGCGCCGCCTAACTTGCGTTGCGCCTCCTGGTCCAGAATGGCTTTGGCTTCATCGAAGCGGCCGAGCGTCATGTAGTTCCATGCCTGGTTGCTGTAGACGATGGCCATATCAGGATTAAGGCGGGCCGCCTCCTTGAGATTTTCGAGGTCTTTCTCATTCTGCCCAATGTTGTTATAAGCCACGCCCAGATTGATGTAGGCACTGGTCTCGCGCGGAAAACTCTGCTTGAACAGCTCGTAAGTCTCGATGGACTTCTCGACTTGCCCGGTGACAAGGTAATACTGCGAAGAGATATATAGCCTTTCGCGCTCGCTGGCGCGGTCGCGCAGGTCGAAGGCTTTCTTCAGCAGTTCTTCGCTGCGTCCGATTTGAGCAGTATTGCCGTAGACGACGCCCAACTTGGCGTAGGCAATGGCGAAATTGGGGTCGAGCTCGATGGCGCGCTCGTAATAAGGGATGGACGCCAGGTCTTCCTCGTTGGTGTGCTGCTGCTCGCCGAGCGTGAACGCTTTGAGCGCTTCGAGCGAGCCGGTGGTCACCTGCTCCAGGGGCTTGTCGAACTTCTGAATGGAAGCCAGCGACTCGCCCAGCTTTTCCCGCAGGTCAGACGCCGCCTTGCCCAGGGCGTCCAGCACCGTTTCCTTGCTGGCGGCGCGCTGCTGGATCTGGCTCAGGGTCTCGCCATTCGAGGCGTTGACCGCGCTCACCGTGATCAGGTACTGGCTGCCGAAGCCGGCGATGGAGCCGGTGAGCATGGCCTTGATGCCGGCGCGTTGCGCAATCTCCCGCGCTACATCGCTCGTGATGCGCTCTTCGGGCGGACGGCCCATCAGCCGGAGAACCTGTTTGATCTTTTGATCGGAGACGACGTTCAGAAACGGCGATTGCTGCAGATCGACGGCCAGAGCGGTTTTCAGGCTGCCGTCGAAGACCGGGTCGCCTGTGGTGTTGGCGAAGTCGGCGATAAGGATCGAATCTTTCTCGGTGAGGGCAGGCGCACGGCGTGACCGCCAGAACAGCCCACCGGCGATTAACACCGCCAGCAGCGCCACCGCCGCGACAGGAATTCTCCATGACCGCGCAACCGGCGCGGGGGCGACTTGTGCCGAGGACGGGGCCGCTGCGATTCGGCCGCTCGAAGCTTTCACCGCCGAGCCGCTGGTGGTTGCCGCACGCGCCGGTTCTGGTGCTTCCTCGACCGCAGCCATGACACTTCGCGAGGAGTCGGTGTCGCGCTTCACCCGTTTGAGTTCAGCCCGCAATTCCGAGGCGTGCTGGTAGCGCAAATCACGGTCTTTTTCCAAGGTGCGGTTGATGATGCGTTCAAGTTCCTGCGGCAAGTCGGGGTTCAGGCGGACGGGCAGCACCGGCGCGCGGCGCAAAATAGCGTCGAAGATCGCCGCCGAGGTGTCGCCTCGAAACGGCAGAATGCCGGTCGCCATCTCGTACAAGACCACCCCGAAGGAGAAGAGATCGCTACGGGCATCCAACTCTTTACCGAGCGCTTGCTCGGGGGACATGTAAGCGACGGTGCCGAGGGTGCTGCCAGGACTGGTCAGGTGCTCGGCGCTCACCGCCGTCGCCGCGGCATCGGCAGCCATGGCTTGCGCTTTGGCTCCGACTACTTTGGCCAAGCCAAAGTCCAACACCTTCACCTGCTCACGTTTGGTGATGAAGATGTTCGCCGGCTTGATGTCGCGGTGGATAATCCCCTGGCTGTGGGCCGCATCCAGCGCATCAGCGACCTGAATCGCGACATCGAGCAAGGTCTCGCTGTCCAGCGGACGGCCGGTGATGCGGTGCTTCAGCGTAGTGCCATCCAGGAACTCCATGGCAATGAATGGCTGTCCCTGGGATTGGCCGATCTCATAGATGGTGCAGATGTTCGGATGATTTAGTGCAGATGCCGCCCGCGCCTCGCGGCGGAAGCGCTCCAGCGTTTGCGCGTCCTGGGTTACGTCCGGAGGAAGGAATTTGAGGGCGACGAAACGGCCGAGTTCAGTGTCCTCGGCCTTATAGACCACACCCATCCCCCCGCCGCCGAGCTTCTCGGTGATGCGGTAGTGCGAGATGGTTTGGCCGATCATGAAGGCAGCGCGGAAACGAGAGCGCTCATGGTAGGGCGTCAGCTCAAGCCAAGTCAATGAAAAGCAGCGCAGGACGGGCGTGGGAAGGGGAAGCTGGACTCAGGTCGAGGATGGGTCTTTCGCTTACTCCCTCGCGGAGTTATTTGGGACTACAATCTGGCAACCTGGGGAAAGCTGTTTGGCGGTGGATGTAACTTTGCTAAGATGCGGCTAAGCTCCCAGCCAGGTTCATCCTTAAGATGCCAATGCTTCAGCGGAACACGCCGACTCGCTCCGGGAGCCATGCCCTGTCCATCACCGGCCCCTTGTTTCAAGCTGCGGGGCGGTATCAGGTTTTCCACACCGACGCCTTCGATTGGCTGGAAAAAGCCCGGCATCACAGCATCCACGCGGTCGTAACCGATCCTCCGTATGGGCTGGTCGAATATACGCCCCGCGAGCTGGAAAAACTGCGGATCGGACGCGGCGGCGTGTGGCGGATACCTCCAGCCTTCGATGGCTGCAAACGCAAACCTCTTCCCAGGTTTACCGTGCTCAAACAGCGGGATCACGTGGCACTGCGCAGTTTTTTTCGGCGCTTCGCCGAACTGCTCCTGCCCGTACTGGTCCCGGGCGCCCATGTTTTCATTGCAACGAATCCGCTCGTATCGCACCTCGTCTACGAGCCCTTCATTGCCGCTGGTTTCGAGAAGCGGGGCGAGATCATTCGGGTCGTATACACGTTGCGGGGTGGTGATCGCCCCAAGAACGCGCACAACGAATTTCCTGAAATCAGCGTGATGCCCAAGTCGTGCTGGGAGCCCTGGGGCTTGTTCCGCAAGCCGTTCGAAGGCCGAGTGCAGGACAACTTGAGGAAGTGGAAGACCGGGGGCTTGCGCCGAATCTCCGCCGAGGAACCGTTCAAAGACTTGATCTATTCCTCTCCTGCACGCGGGCTGGAGCGCGATTTGGCGCCACACCCGTCGTTGAAACCGCAGGGCTTTCTTCGGCAGATCGTTCGTGCGGCTCTGCCGTTCCAAGAAGGAGTGCTCCTCGACCCTTTCATGGGCTCGGGTTCCACCGTCGCCGCTGCCGCCGCCTGCGGATTGCAGAGCATAGGGCTCGAAGTGAATGAGCAATACTTCCTAATGGCCGCAAAGGCCATCCCGCTGCTGGCCGAAATCGTTCCAACCGAGTCCAACGGGAATGGCACGAAAGAGTAATAGGGACTGACGAAAAGCCGTTTGGGGCGGTTCCCGCTTTGCTAAGATGGGCGTAAGGTCTGGGACGCGCGCGCTAAGATTCGCGGCGTTCCGCCGAGGGGGCAGTCTGACAGGCTTCGCTAACGACGGTGCGAGAGGCGCTGATTCAGAGGCCACAAGCTATGAACCTCTTGTAGATACGCTTTTGTCCTGCTTGGGGATATCCAAAATCAGTTTCCAAGAGGCGATCGCGTGGTCATTATGCGAGCACATGGTCACGTTCTTGGCTGAAGACCGGGACCGGCTCATGGCGATGAAGGACGACCGGGACTTTCTTGCCAAGTTCGCTGAATACCTAAAGGAAAAAACAGGCAGAAAGTGGTCTCTTGACGACGCACAGAGCATGAGGGAGCGCCTCTTTAGCCGGTTCGAGCAAAATCACCCACGGCAGCCGATTCGCTATGAAGACTGGCTTCGACTTCTTTTCACCACACCCTTGCGGTGCGCTGCCCCGGACTGCGGTAAGGCTCCGCCCGATGTGAAGTTGGAAATTGACCATATTTTCCCCGCCTCGAAGGGTGGGACAAGCGCAACCCCGAACCTAAAATTCCTTTGCATGAAACATAACAGGGAAAAATCCGCCAAATTGGAGGCAACAAAGCCGTGGCTGAAATTAGGGTAGAGGCCCACGTCCTCAAGCAGAACGACTACACGCTTTATTCGTTCGTTCTCAATTCCCGTGCCCTCAAGAAAATTAGCTACGCCCTGCCACGCACGACCGATAACCCGGAGGAGATACAGAGGATCAAGAACACCTCACGGTGCAAAGAGATCGGCGAGTACGTCCGCAAGCCGGATTCCGTTCTGCCAAATTCAATAGTGGTCAACCTGTCGAATGAGGTGCGTATTGAGCCGACCGCTCAGCCAGAAAGAGCGACTGTCGTATTCCCAACCGAAGATGGCAGATACGCTTACCTGCTGGATGGACAGCATAGAGTCGGCGGTTTTGAGCACTCACAAGGAGTGGAGTTCGATCTTCCTATCTGTGCTCTTCACAATGTGCCGGACCAAATCGCTGGCAAGGTCTTCGCGGACATTAACAGTAAGCAAGAGAAGGTTTCGGACGTTCACTTGCTTGATTTGTACTACCAGCTAAAAGCGTTACCGCAAGATGACGCTGCCGTGATGGATATTGTGGGCCTCCTGAGTACTGACGAGGATTCGCCTATAAAGGGCCGGGTGAAGACCATGCCCGGGCAAAAGGGCTTCTGGATCAAGAACACCTTTCTAAAAATGATTCTTCAGCCATACATCGGCAAGGGCGGCATTCTTTCTCAGAAGACAAGTGCACAACAGGCCATTGTGTTCAAGGCATACTTGAATGCCCTCAAGCAGCTGTTTCCGGAGGCGTGGGGAAGCAAGAAGCATGTGCTGACCAAGGCGATGGGGCTCGAAATTATCATGTCCGTCTTCAGAGATGTCGTAATGCTCTGTCACGCGCATGAGGGAGGGCAGCTGACCGTCGAGACCTTCAAGAGGCAACTAAGGCCAGTCGTAGGGGCGAAAATTGCCCTGCTTGGGAGAGAGACGCCGCTAGACTGGTCATCTGAGGTTTTCAGTAAGCTCAGTAACAAGCCAGCTAAGACCGAAATCAAGAAAGAACTCACCACAATTCTTACTAGAGAGCTTCAGGACAAATTTTCCATCGTGTAAGCGACGTAGACTCCATTGAGTTGAATCGGCATCACTGAATCTCTCCCCGCTTGCGGATGAAGGCCGGCACGTCGAGGTCCTCATCCTCGAGCGGCGGTGGCATCTCCGGCAGCATGCTCAGGGCGTCGCGCTCGGCCGCGGCCACGGCTGCCGCCCGGTCCTGGGCGACGGTCGAGACGGTCACGCCAGGCGCAGGCGTCGGCGCCGACGGCACGAAGCCGCGGGTGCTGGAGATGGCTGCCGCATCCTTGGTGCGGTCGCGGCGCTGCGGATTGTCGGTCTTGAAGCCGGTGGCGATCACCGTGATCTTGACCTCGTCCTTCATGGTCTCGTCCATCACCGCGCCGAAGATGATGTTGGCGTCCTCGTGGGCGGCGCTCTGGATAATGGTGGAAGCCTCGTTCACTTCGGCCAGCTTCAGGGAACTGGAGCCGGTGATGTTGATGAGGATGCCGCGCGCGCCGTCGATGGCCCCGGCTTCGAGCAGGGGCGAGGCGATGGCCTTCTGCGCCGCTTCCATGGCGCGGCGTTCGCCCTTGGCGGTGGCCGTGCCCATGACGGCGTAGCCCATCCCGGCCATGATCGCCTTCACGTCGGCGAAATCGCGGTTGATGATGCCGGGGATGATGATGATGTCGGAGATGCCCTGCACCGCCTGGCGCAGGATGTCGTCGGCCACGCGGAACGATTCGAAGAACCCCGCATTCTGCGCCACCGCCAGCAGCTTCTCGTTGGGGATGACGATGGTGGTATCCACGGAATCGATCAGCTCGGAGAGCCCGCGCTCCGCCTGCTGCATGCGCCGCTTGCCTTCGAAGGCGAACGGCTTGGTGACTACGGCCACCGTGAGCGCGCCCATCTCGCTGGCCAGCGAAGCGATGATCGGCGCCGCGCCGGTGCCGGTGCCGCCGCCGAGTCCGGCGGTGACGAACACCATGTCCGCGCCTTCGAGCGCCTCGATGACTTTGTCGGCATCTTCGAGCGCGCCCTTGCGCCCGACTTCGGGATTGGCGCCCGCGCCCAGGCCGTTGGTCAGCTTGACGCCGAGCTGGATCTTCACCGGGGCGCGCGCCATCTGCAGCGCCTGCAGGTCGGTGTTGGCGACCACGAACTGCACGCCCTCGACCTTGGCGTCGATCATGCGATTGACGGCGTTGCTGCCGCCGCCGCCCACGCCGAATACCTTGATCTTGGCCTGGTTGCGTGTGTCGTCGTGGAACTGAATGCGGATGTCTTTCTTGTCGGTCTTGTCGTTTTTCTCGCTCATCATTGACCCCAGGGGCTAAAGCCCATTTCTTAAGCGGCCTCAACGGCACGACTGAAGTCGTGCCCTGACACGTGCCGGTTCACGAAAAAGTTTTGCAGCAGCCTGTGAAGTCGTGCCCTTTCACTTGTGTGATTACTTTGAACATTGCCTTGCTTTACCCTCGGTCACTAGTAGCGGGATTGGTTCCCGGCCATCCGGTTTTTCTGGCGAACAACGCGCGCAGCCGGGCGGTGAAGCCCTGCTCTTGCGCGCTGCGGGCCATGCGCATGCGATTGCCGTAGAAGATCATGCCGATCACGGCCGCAAATTCCGGCGCGGCCAGCTCGGCGGGCATTTTGTCCACCGGGGCGGGCAGAGGCAGCCGCACCGGCCGTCGCAGGATCTGCTCGGCGGTCTCGGCGATGCCGTTCAGACGCGCGCCGCCGCCGGTGAGCGCGATGCCGGCGCCGCACAGTTCCAGCACGCCGGCGTGGCGCAGGTTATCGCGCACGTGCTCGAACAGTTCCTGGGTGCGCGCCTGCAGCACCTCGCACAGAAAGCGCTGCGGCATCAGCCGCGAGGGATTGTCGCCGACCGACGGCACTTCGACTTCGTTGGTCTCGGGGATCTTGGTGACCACCGCACAGCCGAAAGATTTCTTGATCTTCTCCGCGTCGGCGATGGGCGTGCGCAGGCCCACCGCAACATCGTTGGTGAAGTGGTCTCCGCCGATGGGCACCACGCCGGTGTGCGCCACCGCACCCTCGTAGTAGACAACCAGGTCGGTGGAACCGGCGCCGATGTCGGCAAGGCAGATGCCCAGCTCGCGCTCGTCCGGGCGCAGGATGGCTTCGGCCGCGGCCAGCGGCTCGTAGATGGTGTCGTCGACGTGGATGCCGGCGCGGTTCAGCGCCGTCACCACGGTCTGGGCCGCGGTCGCCGACGTGGTCACCACGTGTACCTGCGCTTCCAGGCGCGTGCCCACCATGCCTTCCGGATCGCGGATGCCGTCCTGCTCGTCGAGGATGAACTGCTGCGGCAGCAGGTGAAGGGTCTGGCGATCTTCCGGCAAATTGAAAGCGCGGGCCCGCTCCACCGCCGCGCGGATCTCGTCGCGGCCGATTTCGCGCGGGCGTGAGCCCAGGTTGATGCCGGCGCGGCTGTTGATCCCGCGCACGTGCGGGCCGGCCACGCCCACCAGCGCCCGCTCCACCGGCGCTCCGACCATTTGCTCGGCCTGCTCGACCGCGCGCTGCACGCTGGCGGCCGCCTTGTCCAGGTCAACGATCACGCCTTTGCGCGAGCCGCGCGCGTCGCTGATCCCGTGTCCGCAGTAGCGCAGGCCGGTCTCGGTCAGCTCCGCCACCAGGGCGCAGGTTTTCGCGCTGCCGATATCGATCGCCGTGAGAAAGTTCTGCTCGAATCTCGCCATGGGCCTATTGCGTCCCCGAACTGGTTTTCGCCGTCCGCGGTGAAGGCTTGCGGGCGGGAGCTGGTTTCTTGACCTGTGCTGTCGCTACTGGCTTCGCCACCGCCATCGGCTTCGCCGCCACGGCGGGGTGCGGAGCCGCCAGCGCCGGATGCGGGCTGGCAGCGTGCAGACTGGAATCCGGATTGACGATGATCTGGCGCTCGTAGCGCAGATCCACCGAATCCACCTTCTGGAATTGCTGCCGCCACTCCTGGAGATGCGCGAGATAAGTCTTGTAGCGGCGCAGGAAATCGGAGTTCCCCAGATGGATCAGGACCGCGCCTCCGGGGTCGGCCGCCATCACCCTCGCATCCTCGGGATCGGAAAGATCTACCTCGCTGAGGTCTTGCGAATAGTGGGCGCCTTCGGAGTCGAGTTCGCGCATGAGCGCGCTGTAGATCTGCATGCGGGCGGCGCGCGTGGAGAGCGGCTCAGACTCGCTCATCCCCTTGATCACCGGGAAAGAATATTTTCGCGAGCGCGGCAGCTCCATCACCACGCCGTTGCGGTCGATGAGCGAGATACGCGAGCCCATGCGAACGAAGGCCACGGGCGTGCGCTCGGTCAGGTCCACCCGCAAGCGGTCGGGCAGAAGACGAATCACCGTCGCCGATTCCACCCAGGGGATGGCCTCCAGTTGCCGGCGGCGCTGGTCCAGTGGGACAAGGAAAATGTTGCGGCCGAGATCGGCGCCAAACACTTCCATCACCTGCCGCCGGGAGACGGTCTGCGTCCCGGCGATCTCAACGCTGCTGCTGGAGCGGAGGCGGAAGCGCCAGGAGTGCTCGCCGTAGCTGTAGATCGCCGAGGCGCACACCGCCAGCGCGGCGGCGGCGGCAAGCGCCACCAGAACCACTTTCAGACGATTCGCAGTTTTCTTGGCCAGCGGGCCGCGCCGCACCGGCACCCGCTTCTGGGCGCGTAAGAACGGAGATTCCTCTTCGGGATCGAGGTCGAGGACGCGGGGAGAATCATCTTCGGCGACAGGATCGCGCGCCACAGCGGTGCGTGGCCGGAACAGCGTCTCATCCTCTCGCGTGACGTTTGCGCGCGACATCAGGCCGTTTTGTCGGGAGTGATCGCCAAAAAATCACTATAGCGTCTTGTTCCGAGATTGCAGATGTGAAGTTGGGTACGCGCGCGAGTTTTCTGTGAAAAAAATCCGAGCGGCTAAGGAGTGGCCACGGCGGGAGAGATGTTGCACGCGTTGAGAGTATTCGGGCGCGAAGGCAATGATTCGCGGCCGTCCAGGGCGCGATCGAGCAACTCCAGGCCGGAACCGGCGTCACCCATCGCCGCCTTGTACTCCGCCAGCAGGTAGAGCACGGTGGGGTTTTGGATTGTGACTCGCGGTGCGCCCTTCAGTTCTGAGGCCGTCAGCAATCCCGCCACCAGCACCAGCAGCAATCCGGTCCGCCATGTTTTGCCCGATCTCATTGTGTTCCCCACTCGCTTAATCAGACGTGGCAGCGGCGGTTTTGTTAGGAGGGGCGCGGAAGATTTCTGGATGTGCGCCGCGGCGCTCATAGCCACATCGAGACCATGCGGCAAAGAGCTCAACGCGTCACGGCTTCGATACCGCGTCGCGTGGCGGCTGCTCTGGCTGCTGACGAGCCGTTTTTCTCAGCCCAGCGGCAGCAATCGCTCGGCTGCGGTTCCGCAGCTTTTCCAGAATCTTCAGCTTTTCGGAAAACGGAAGCGACGCCAGCCGCTTCCGTCTCTGCTTGTCGTTCATGGGCTACTCCCTTGAGGCCCACAGGGCCGCCAGAATCTAGCTCGGCACGGGAGTCCCGGGATTCACGCATATGCCAAACACCTGTCTAGAAGAACCCGTGCTCAAGCACATCCCGCTCCTCTGGGGCCTGATCCGTGAGCAGGCTTTCGACGTGGCTGATAAACCTTTCAAACATCTCAAGACGGAACGGGTTCTGCCGCAGGTGTTCGATGTACCGGTCGCGAAACTTCTTCCGTCCCGCGAAGGTCGCAAAGTTGTTTCTTATGTTCGAGTTAAGCCTCTTGGCTTTGCGAAGCAAGATGATCTCGTCAATGTCGGTCGCGGCCGTGCTCACCGGGGGCATGTCCAGCCATTCGCAGAGCAAGTAGTACTTGGCCCCAGACACTGCTAGTTTTGTGTCGCGCGCGGTCGCACAAGCTTCTTGAAACATCGTCTTGTCGAGATTCGTTTTGCATTCAGCCGCCACGTATGTGATGTTTGTTGAAGCGACTTCAGAACTTTCGAATTTCGGTGAATGGGAGGTTCGGATATAGAGCGGCCTGCTGATTGCGAAGTCTTGGTTCTTTTCCCGGACACTCACGCCACCGCCGGGTTGGGGCATCGCGAGACTAGACACGAAGAAAAGCGAGGAAAACGACGCCCTGGGCCCTACAAGCACGGTCAAATCCTTGAGCGCTGGGAGAATCTGCTGGTCAATGAGACGTGGAAGGAACTCCTCAATCACGCTGTTGTCCAGCTTTAGCTGGCCCTTCTGGCGATACAAGAAATCGGCTTCGCTGTCAAAAATCAATTCGACATCAATGCTGAACCGATAGTCGTTCAGCAGCTTTACGAGCTGGGCAATCCGCTCGGCAGGAGAGCCTGTAACCGCGTCGAGCGATGCAATCCATTTCTTGTAGTTCTCGACCGAACGGATCACGCGCGCCTTGTCCGCTTCCGGGAGTTTCTCGTTTTCTAGAAGCGCGCTAAGTTTGTCTAGATGGGGTGTTGGATAGGGCATCGGAGTCTATGACTCTGAGAAGTTGACTGCAATCCTTGCCGCATCGCGCTGGAATACTGGGGAGGGCTTCACGTCAGGGATTCTGTCGATTGCGTCGCGTATATCCGCCATCGCATTAGTTGCTGGCGGCTCCGCACATGCCTCCTCGAGAGCGCTCATGGCGATATCTTGGGGCACGGCCGTGGTGGCGTCGGCACGAGGGCTGCGAACAAAGTGCAAAATGTCTTCGAAGATGTAGGCCCCAAACTTGTTCTTGAATACGCGCTCTTGTCGCGCCGCAAGAGTAAGCCCCCCACACTGGGTTGCAACGCGGGCAACAATCTCCGCGTTCCAGAACGGCACGCCACGAACGCGAGATTCCCGTCCAACCACAAAAATGATCCTCGCGATCTCCTTCGAAACACGAAGTAGCTCAGAGAACACCTGCCCCATGTCCAGACAGTACTGGACGACCGTGAGGAACCGATTCCCACGGTTTTTTCTGTTTGAACCGATTTCGCATCTTGCAACGTTCAACAGGTCCCACCCAAGCAACTCTGTAGACGTGCGGTATTGCTGGTGGTAGTTAAAAACGTTCACATACGGGGGCGAGGTGATCACTAGGTCCACAGTCGCGGCATCCAGAGGAAGCGCACGGGCGTCACAGTTCCAAACCTGCACCAGACTATCGGAATGCGGTAGAGCTCTGACTACGCTTTTTATCTTGTTCCACGTCGAGATCAGGTTCGGGCGACCCTGCCCGTTTACGCCAATGTCCGAAAGAACCACCAGCGCATTGAGCAGGATTTCGAGAGGAGTACCGCGGAATTCGTCTCTCAGTCGTGCATACCATGATTCAATACCGCTTCCGCTGCTACCCTCGTCCGCTGCGAACAGCGGCTTATCACATGGCAACTGGGCCAGAAAACAATGCTCAAACCTCGAGATGAAAACTTCTCGCCGCGATACGGCGGTGTTCATAAAGTGGTATAGCGAAGCCAAACAATGTGCTGCCGGGTTGATCTCTGCCATACAGGCGGCGTTCCCCTCGCGAGCGCATTCGCACACCACAGTGCCGCTTCCGCCAAACGGATCCAGAACGGTTCCGTTCCTTGTGCCGTAGGTTTTCAACAGTGCTTCGACCAACTGGGGCGAGAATTGGCCGCTCCACGGGAGAAGGTTTGATCTTTCCTTCCGGTCGATGTTGAGGATCGACTGAGGGACCCGGTCGCGGTCCACGGGACATGAGTCCAAAACGTTCTGGTTCGCCGACATTTGGCCAATCGTACATCAGAGTTCGCCAACGCCAAAGGAACGCGTCGAGTCCTTCCCCCGGAACCATCCTGGTAAACCCCAGCCCTTGTAGCGGAGGCGATTTCAGCGCCTAGGGATCGGGTCCCTCACCTCCGGCTGCAGCCTGCCAGCCTTCCAGATCGGGACCTAAAAAATTCCTATTGACACGGCATAACTTAGGTGTAGGATGTGGAACAAAGTGGTTTAAAGTGGTTGCGATGGGAGCGACAGTGGAGCGCGGTGACTGGGAGTGGGATGACTAACCGACCCCCAAGAAACGACGCCAACCAACCCGCAATCAGCCCGCTTTTGACCGTTTTCGCCTCCTTGGCAGCCCATAGAAGTTTAGGGAGCCGGGGAGAGATTGGGAAGTATGTTTCGCGGCAACCATCCAGCCCGCGTGGACGAAAAGGGACGGCTCAAGGTCCCGGCGGAATTCAAGCGCGTGGTGGACGAGAAGTACTCGGGCGGTCAGTACTACATCACCAGCCTGGATGGGAAGCGGGCGCAGATTTATCCGTTCGAGGAATGGCAGCGCATCGAGGAGAAGCTGGCGCGCCTCTCGACCTTCAACCCGACCAAGAAAAAGTTTTTGGACCGCACCAATTATTACGGCCAGGTGGTGGAGATCGACAACCAGGGCCGGCTGCTGGTGCCCTCGCTGCTGCGGGACGCGGCGCAACTGAAGGGCGAAGTGGCCGTGGTGGGAATGCTGACCTACCTGGAAGTCCGCAACCTGGAGGCCTACCGCAAGGAGATCGAAGAGAACGCATTCACTGGTGAGGATGAGGCGACTCTCGACGGGTTGGGCATATAGCGGTGGAGGACGAGTTTGGGGAGTCAGACGCCCCCAAGCGGGGCGGGCGTGGTGGCAAGACGGAAGTTGGCCACGTCGCAGTTCTTTTACAAGAAGCGATCGACTTTTTAGCCATCCGGCGCGGTGGAACCTGTATCGACGCGACCCTCGGTTGGGCCGGGCACAGTTACGAAATCGCAAGACGCCTCGGCGCACCGGGTCGTTTGATTGGCCTCGATAAGGATCCTGCAGCGCTGGAGATCGCGCGCCAGCATCTGGACCGGCCGCCCGCGGAACTCGCGGGCGACTGGCCGCAGATCGAGCTGGTGAACGAGAGCTTTCGAGAAGTCAGCAAGCTGGTCGCGCCGCAATCGGCCGACGGCCTGCTGGCGGACCTGGGACTCAGCTCAATGCAGCTCGAAGATGCCGCGCGAGGATTCAGTTTCCAGGCGGAAGGACCGCTCGATATGCGCATGGACCCGCGCAGCGAGCGTACCGCCGATCAAGTGGTAAATCGCCTCGACGAGCGAACACTCGCCGATGTGATTTACGAATTCGGTGAGGAAAGGAGGTCGCGGAGAATCGCCAGAGCCATTGTCCGGTCGCGGCCGATACGAACGACCAAGCATCTTTCCGATGTTATATCGGCCGCGAGCCGGTCAATGAAACACGGCTCTGAGCGCATCCATCCGGCGACCCGCACTTTCCAGGCAATCCGAATCTTCGTAAACCGCGAACTGGAAGACCTGGAGGCGCTGCTTGCAAGCGCGCCCCAGGTGCTGAAGCCGGGGGGAAGGCTGGTGATCATCAGCTTCCACTCCCTGGAAGACCGGAGAGTGAAGGACGCTTTCCGGGAAGGCGAGCGCAGCGGCCTCTACCGTGTGTTGACCAAGAAACCGGTGACCGCAAGCGCAGCCGAGGTCGGTCGCAATGCAAGATCCCGCAGCGCGAAGTTGCGCGCGGCGGAAAGAGTTTAGCCGGCGAATGTCGGCAACAAGTTTCGGGACGGCGGTTGCCTCCACACAAACGGGCAAAACGCGGTTCCACAGAACGATCCTTCCATAGGAGCGGCGCTGTCCCGAAAGATTTTTCAGGGGCTGGGTAGGCAAACACGGAGGTGGACGATGTACACGGGAACGATGATCGAGGAACTGATCGCGACGGTCGAGAGCGCGGAATCCTGGGCTGCGGCCGAGCCGGCGGAGAGCCTGCAGGAAGAGGACTTCAACCTGCCGGTGGCTTATCTGCTCGAGCCGTCTTACAGCGAACAACTGATGGAAGTGGCATAGGAGCATTCCATGGGCACCCTGGCGGCACCTGCAGCAGTACGCCGGCAGTCTCGCGGCTCGACGCCGGAGATCTACTTCGCCAAGCGCATCGACAACTCGCGCCTGGTGAAGGTAAGCGATCCCAAGCACACCCGTGAGATGGCCATGTTCCTGGGCACTACCGTGCTGCTGTTCCTGCTGGTAATGGTGTACGCCTGGCAGCACTTCAGCGCCATCGAGTGCGGCTACCGGGTGGAGCAGTTACGGGCGCAGCGCGACGGGCTGGTGGAGATGAACCGGGCGCTGCACCTGGAAGAGGCGTCGTTGCGCGACCCGCAACGCATCGACCTGCTGGCCCGCCAGATGGGACTGGCCGCTCCTCAGGCAGGACAGTTGGTGCGCCTCGATGGCGGCAGCGACAGTATTGATCCCGGAGCTCCGGTGATGGCGCGCGTCTCCGACGCCGTGCGCAATCTGGCCGTGGTTTCGCCGCAATAATCTCTGAGGGTGCCCTACCCTTGGCCGGTTTCGCCAAGGGTGGGGGTTGTCTCATCGAGTAGCCCCCAAATGTCTGCTTTCACTCGCCTGCGCGCATTCCTTGCAAGATCCTCCACGCTTTTTGGCAAGACTTCGTCTTCATCTTGGGACAGCACCCGGCGTCTTTATGCTCTGAGCTTGATCCTTGTTTTGTGGACGGGCGCGATCGGGCTGCGCCTGGTCGACCTGCAGGTGCTCCGCTACGGCGACTTCACGCAACGGGCGCAGCGCCAGCAGCAGCGCACCATCGAGGTTTCGCCGCGGCGGGGCATCATCTACGACCGCAACGGCCGCGAGCTGGCCATGTCGGTGATGGTGGACTCCATCTTCGCGGTACCGGCGGAGATCCCCGACCAGGCTGGCACGGCGGCTCTGCTGGGGCGCATCCTGAGCGTGGATTCCCGCGAAATCCTGGCGCGCATGAAAGCCTCGCATGCCTTCTGCTGGGTAGCACGCAAAGTGGATGCCGACATGGCAGCGCGCGTTCGGGCGCTGAATCTGAAGGGCATCTACTCCCAGAAGGAGCCCAAGCGCTTTTATCCCAAGCGCGAACTGGCGGCGCAGGCGCTGGGCTATGTGGGCATGGACGACGAGGGTCTGGGCGGCATCGAGCGCGAATACGACGAGCATCTGCGCGGGATGCCCGGCAAGATGCTCATCAGCATGGACGCGCGCCGGCGCTGGTTCGGGCGCGTGGAGCGCCAGCCCGATCCCGGCCAGAACGTAGTGCTCACCCTGGATCAGAACATCCAGTACATCGCCGAGCGCGAGCTGCAAACTGCCATGGAGCAGACCAAGGCGGTCGCGGGCACCATCATCGTCACCAATCCGCACACCGGCGAGGTGCTGGCGCTGGCCAATCGCCCTACGTTCAATCCCAACACCTTCAACAAAGTTCCGACGGCATTCCTGAAGAACCACGCGGTGAGCGATGTCTACGAGCCGGGATCGACCTTTAAGATGGTGACCGTTGCCGCCGCGCTGGAAGAGAAGCTCACGCGGCCGGATGAGCTCATCGACTGCCAGATGGGCGCCATCGTGATCGCCGGCATGCGCATCCGCGACCACGAGAAGTTCGGCCTCATCCCGGTCACCGACATCATCGCCCACTCCAGCGACGTGGGCGCCATCAAGCTCGGTTTGCGCCTGGGCGAGGAGCGCTTCGACCACTACATCCGCGCCTTCGGCGTGGGAGCGCAGACCGGCATCGAACTGCCGGGCGAAACCCGCGGACTGGCCAAGCCGGTGAGCCGCTGGTCGAAGGTCTCGATCGGCGCTATCTCCATGGGGCAGGAGATCGGCATATCGGCAATCCAACTGGCCGGAATGGTCTCGACCATTGCTAACGACGGCGTCTGGCAGGCGCCGCACATCGTGGCCGCGCCACAGGGCGGATTGCGAGAAGTTGCCGATCATCCCGGCAGCACTGCGCCGGCGGAACAGCGGCGGGTGATCTCCAACCTCACCGCGGCGCAGATGAAGATGATGCTGCAGCAGGTCGTGCTGCGCGGCACCGGCCGCAAGGCGCAACTGGATGGCTTCAGCGCCGCCGGCAAGACCGGCACGGCGCAGAAGGTGGATCCTTCGACCGGCGCCTATTCGCGGACCAAGTACATCGGTTCTTTCGCCGGGTTCGCGCCCATCAACAACCCGGCGCTGACCGTGGTGGTAATCCTCGATTCCGCCGTGGGCCTGCACCAGGGTGGCCAGGTGTGCGCGCCGGTCTTCCAGCGCGTCATGCAGCAGGCGCTCGAATACCTGAACGTGCGGCATGACACCGACGTCAAAGCGCCGCGCGCGCTCGCAGTGAAGCTCAAAGAGTCCGATCTGGATGAGGGTTCGCCCGACCGGCTGGCCGGTGGTCTGGAGATGGCCGTGGCCGACATGCCGGCGGAGAAACCGGCAGCCGCTTCGGCTCCTAGGGCAGCGCCCGCGGCAGCCGCGCCCGCGAGTCTCGTGCCTGCGTCGGGAACGGTGGTAATGGACGTTGA
>JBKQPN010000136.1:0-16539 GCA_052145015.1 Terriglobales bacterium | reverse complement strand
GAAGTGCTGATCGAGGAATCGGTGCTGGGCTGGAAGGAATTCGAGCTGGAGGTGATGCGCGATCTCGCCGACAACGTCATCATCATCTGCTCCATCGAGAACTTCGATCCCATGGGGGTGCACACCGGCGACTCCATCACCGTGGCCCCGGCGCAGACGCTCACCGACCGCGAGTACCAGGCCATGCGCGACGCCGCCATTCTTATCATCCGCGAGATCGGCGTCGAGACTGGCGGCAGCAACATCCAGTTTGGGATACACCCCACCACCGGGCGCATGGTGGTGATCGAGATGAATCCGCGCGTTTCGCGCTCCTCGGCCCTGGCTTCGAAGGCCACGGGTTTCCCGATCGCTAAGATTGCCGCCCGCCTGGCCGTGGGCTACACTCTCGACGAGATTCCCAACGACATCACGCGTAAGACGCCCTCCTGCTTCGAGCCCACGCTCGACTACGTGGTGGTAAAGATCCCCAAGTGGCAGTTCGAGAAATTTCCCGGCGCCGACGAAACCCTGGGCCCGCAAATGAAGTCGTTGGGCGAAGTGATGGCCATCGGCCGCACCTTCAAGGAAGCCCTGTTCAAGGGCATACGGTCGCTCGAGACCGGCAAGCGCGTGGGCTCGGAGTCGATTGAGCCGCGCATCCTTACGCAGCGCCTGGTGACGCCGCATCCCGAGCGCCTCACCTATCTGCGCTACGCCCTTCGTCAGGGACACACGGTGAAGGAACTGGCGCGCATGACCTCCATCGATCCCTGGTTCCTCCACCAGTTGAAGGAGGCGACGGATTTCCAGGCGGAGCTGGAAAAGCATCCTTTCGCATCTGTGCCGCCGGAGCTGGTGCGCGAGGCCAAGCGCATGGGGTTCTCCGACGCACGCCTGGCCGACATGTGGCGCATCGGGAACGGTAAAGGCGCGACGGAGAAGGTCCGCCACTTCCGCAAGACCCACGGCATCACGCCGGTATACAAGCGCGTGGACACCTGCGCCGCCGAGTTCGAGAGCTACACCCCCTATCTCTACTCCACCTACGAGTCCGAGGACGAAGCCGAGCCCACCGCGAGGAAGAAAGTCATCATTCTGGGCAGCGGCCCCAACCGCGTGGGGCAGGGAATCGAGTTCGACTACTGCTGCTGCCACGCCGCCTTCGCCCTGCGCGACGACGGCTACGAGACCGTCATGGTCAACTGCAACCCGGAGACGGTCTCCACCGACTACGACACCAGCGATCGCCTGTTCTTCGAGCCGCTGACTTTCGAGGACGTGCTGGCGGTTTATGAGCACGAGGCCGCCGGCGGCGCGCCCATCGGCGTGATCGTGCAGTTCGGCGGGCAGACTCCGCTCAACCTGGCGCTGCCACTGAAGGCCGCGGGGGTGCCCATCATCGGCACCTCGCCCGAATCCATCGACCTGGCCGAGGACCGCAAGCGTTTCGGCAAGCTGCTCGACGAACTCGCGATCCCGCAGCCTCCGGGCGCCATGGCCACCAGCATCGAGGAAGCGGTGGCGGGCGCGAACCGCGTGGGCTATCCCGTGCTGGTGCGTCCGTCCTACGTGCTCGGCGGACGCGCCATGCAGATCGCCTACGACGACGAGACCGTTATCCGCTACATGAAGGAAGCGGTCGAGTACTCGCAGGAGCGCCCCGTGCTCATCGACCACTTCCTCGAGGCCGCCACCGAGGTGGACGTGGACGCGCTCTCCGACGGCGAAGATGTGGTCATCGGCGGCATCATGCAGCACATCGAGGAAGCCGGCATCCACTCCGGCGATTCTTCCTGCGTGCTGCCCGCGGTGGATATCCCCGAGCGCCACATGGCCACCATGCGCGATTACACCTTCCGCCTCGCCCGCGCGCTCAAGGTCATCGGGCTGATGAACACCCAATACGCCATCCACCGCGACAAGGTGTACGTGCTGGAAGTGAACCCGCGCGCCTCCCGTACCGTGCCCTACGTGTCGAAAGCTACCGGCGTGCCTCTGGCCAAGATCGCCGCCCGCCTGATGACCGGGCGCAAGCTGCGCGAGTTCCTGCCGGAGTACGTGAAGCGCGAAGCCGATCTGGCGACGGGAAGCTGCTATTGGGTCAAGTCGCCGGTCTTCCCCTGGTCGAAGTTTCCCGGCGTGGATACGGTGCTCGGCCCGGAGATGAAGTCCACGGGAGAAGTGATGGGCGTGGCCGATAATTTCGGGGAAGCCTTCGCCAAGGCGCAACTCTCCGCCGGCCAGAAGCTGCCGCGCGGCGGCACCGTGTTCATCAGCGTTACCGACCAGGACAAGCCGCACGTGGCCGAAGTCGCACAGCGATTCCTCGACCTCGGCTTCCGCCTGGTGTGTACCCACGGCACCGCCGACGTGCTGGCCACCAAAGGCATCATCACCGAGCGGGTTTACAAGGTGAAGGAAGGCCGACCCAACGCTGTGGACCTGATCAAGGGCGACAAGATCCAGCTCGTCATCAACACCCCGCGCGGGCCCGATCCGTATTTTGACGAGAAGGCCATCCGGCGCGCGACCGTAACCCACCACGTCCCTTGCATGACCACGCTCTCCGCCGCGCGCGCCGCCGCCGAAGGCATAGCCGCCATTCAGCGCGAGGAGGTCAGCGTGCGCGCCCTGCAGCACCTCCACGCCGAGCGCACCGCGCTGACGTAGAAGTTGCTTAGCCTTCTGATTGTGCTGCCTTTTGTTGCTCGTTGTAGCACAATTAGGAACATGAAGACTCGTAGCTCCACTCCCACAGGTATCCGCTTCACCCCCGAGGACAGGAGGATTATTCAAGCCCTGCGAAGGAAGCTAGGGGTGAAGCCGTCGGAGATTGTCCGCCTGGCCATCCGCAAGCTGGCTGAAATCGAGCGGGTCGGGGAAGCCGAGCCTCCACCATTGCCACCCGAATACGACGCGTTCGTGAAAACCCGTGGCATTGCGCGGGAGGTTTTCCGATCGCTCGGCGGAGGCGAGGCATTCATCAGGGCGGAACGGGCGGCGTTCGCGGCTGCAGTTCGCCCGGTGGCGGAAACCGGGCGCAAGAGCAAATGAGCCGGATTTACTGGGACACGATGCTGTTCGTGAATCAAGTTTATTGCCGGGCTGCAGACTGACCTGCTGTGAATCGGGGTCGCAACCGGACGCAGGCCGCTCACTGCTCTCTGGTCTTCTTGAGCAGCGCGAGGAATTCCTGCCGGGTCAGGAAATCGTGGTCGCCGAACCAACTCTTTACCGCCTCCAGGGCGCGTTGCGGGTCGATGGGCGTGGTGGCGGCTGGCGATGCCGCGGGCGGCGGCGCTGAGGACGGAGCGGCGGGCGGCAGGGCTATGCCGTGCTCGAGCGCGGCCAGCAGTTCGTCCAGGCGTTGCTGATCCTCGGGTTCGATGTGCAGGAACTCGATCCCCAAACCGAAGCTCGTCAGCACCGATCTCACCACCCCTTCGACGCGGATCTTGCGCTGCGAGAGCAGCAAGATCAGGATGACCTTGGTATCCAGCGTGATCCCCGGCAGCAGTTCGACGAAACAGCCGCCGCGGCCGAGGTCGGTGAGCTTGCCGCGCACCGGGAACGCCGAATCCTCAACGTAGATTTCCGCGTCGCCGCGGACGGCATAGCGTGGGAAGCGGCGGCGCTCGTCCTTCCGCTTTTCCGCCCGCCGCCGTTGTTCGACCAGCCGGCGGAGGCCGTCATCGAACTGGCGGAAGCCACCCTGGAACTCCTCTACTTCCGGCGGCGGCACCACATACTTGTCGGGACCGGAAGCGGGGAAGCGCAGGTTGAAGATGGATTTCTGCGGCTCCAGGTTCACCAGTCCGGCTTGCCCGGCCAGCGCGCCGCCTCCCACCCACACCACGCGGTACTTAGCCTTGTTACCGTTGTGCTCCAGCACGGCCGTCTGGCCGGCGCGATACAGCACCTGCACCCCTTGCAGACGCACTCCGGACTCGCTCACGTCGATCACCGAAGCGGACTGCACAAACGGTTGTCCCAGGCTGTCCGCCCCGTGGATCTTCACCGTCAGCTCTTTCTTGAAGCGCTGGTGGCGGCGTCGTCCCATGGTTTTATTAGCCCCTAGTTTCTACTCCACTGGCTGACTTTTATCCAGTATCCAGAGTCTCGGCTCGACTGGTTAGAATACCTTACCCGTTGCGTTCGTGAAGTCCCGAGACGGGAACCCTTGCCGGGAGGTCTTGCCATGCGATTCCCCGCTGCCTGCGCCCTTCTGATGATCTTTGCTTTCTCGGTGAACCCTGCTCATGCGCAGGCGCCGGCAGAGTGGAAGGACGATCTGGTTGACCACATGGCCGGGGCCTGGACTGTCACTGGCCCAATCATGAGCCGCGACGCGCACCATGACGTCCAGGCCGAGTGGGTGCTGAATCACCAGTTCCTGCGCATTCACGAGAAGACCGCCGCCGGCGCGCCCGTCTCCGAGCGGCTCTACCAGGCAATCTGGTTCCTCGGCTACGACGCCGTCAGCGAGCGCTACGTGCTGCACCTGCTCGACGTCTTTGGCGGGCGCTACTCCGAGACCCTCGGCTACGGCGCCCGCGACGGCAATGCCATCCGCTTCGTCTTCGAGTATCCCGACGGCCCCTTCCACACCACCTACCGCTGGTCGCCCGAGACCGGCGCCTGGCAATGGCTGCTGGAGCAAAAGGACAAGGACGGCAAATGGACCCAGTTCGCCGATCTCAAGCTCACGCGGGCCGCGCCGAAACCGTGATTCTTGAGCTCTGTTTTCGGCGCTATACTTAAGAGTTTGATAATTCTGCGGTTAGTAGCTATAGGCTAGCAGCCAGGAGCCATCATGCTTCTTCACGGTATTCTTCCGCCCATCACCACGCCCTTCTACCCCGATGGCAGCGTTTATTTCAAGAGACTCGAGCACAATGTCGAGCGCTACTCCAAGACGCCCGTGGCCGGCATCGTCGTGCTGGGCTCGACCGGCGAGTCCATCCTGCTCAGCGACCAGGAGCGCCGCGACGTCTTCAAGTGCGCTCACGATCATGCTGCGCCGCACAAGGTGCTGGTCGCCGGCACCGGCATCGAGTCCGCCATCGAAACCCTCCGCCTGACGGAGTACGCCGCTTCGCTGGGCTACGACGTCGCCATGGTGCGCACGCCCCACTACTACAAGCGCCAGATGCAGCCGGCGAACCTGCTGGCTTTCTACCGCACGGTTGCCGACCACTCGCCGCTGCCCGTCATCATCTACAACTTTCCCCAGGCCACCGGCTACGACATCCCGGCGGAGGTAGTCATTGAGCTCGCCCAGCATCCCAACCTCATCGGGATCAAGGAATCCGCCGGCGTGATCGAGAAGGTCAAGAAGATGGTCGATGGCACGCGGCACGTCCAGCGCAACGCGACCGTCACCGAGGTTTTCAACGCCGTGACCCCGCGCATGCTGGCCGCCGCGGGCTCGGGCAATGTCCCGGACGTCGTTCCCACATCGTCGCTCGGCGGGGCCGCCGTGGCCACGCCGCCCAGGCTGAAGACCCGCAGCAAGGAAGTCGGATACCAGGTGCTGGTAGGCTCGGCGCACCTGCTGAAGGAATCGCTCGACGTGGGCGCTGTGGGCGCGATCCTGGCCTTTGCCTGCGCTGCGCCCACCGCCTGCTACGAGATCTACGCCGCCTGGAAAGAAGGCGATATGGCGCTGGCGCAGGAGAAGCAGCAGCGCATCGTCCAGGCGTCGCTGAAAGTCGGCGGAGAACTCGGCGTCCCCGGCATCAAGTACGCCATGGATCTGAACGGCTACTACGGTGGGCCGTCGCGATTGCCGTTCCTGCCGCTGTCGGCGGAGCAGAAGGCGGAGGTCGAGCGCCAGATGGCCGACATCCGCAACTGAAGTACCAAGTGCCAAGTACCCAGTACCGAGTGCCCGGTGCTGACTGCTGTCCCCCTTGACTCCGCTCGCGAGGCATCCTATGATATCGACACTCGAACGAACGTTCGGTAAGGAGTGGGGCCTCGACCGGATGTCTGCTTCTCCTCGCACTGCGCTTGCAAGTCGCCGTCCGCGCGCGCTCGGCCGCAACCCCCTGGGCGCGCAGAAGCGCTTCGACCGCCGCCTGGGCGAGATCCTCGGCCACGCCACCGCCGTCTTCTGCGACAAGGGATACGATGCCGCCTCCATGCGCGACCTCTCCCGCGCCACCGGTATGTCCCTGGCCGGCCTTTATTACTACTTCGAATCCAAGGAGAAGCTGCTCTACCTGATCCAGAAGCACGCCTTCGAGACCATCCTCGCCGGGTTGCGGAAGGGACTGGAAGGCGTCTCCGACCCCGAGCAGCGGGTGCGCGTTTTCATCCAGAACCACCTCGAATATTTCCTCGCCAACCAGAAAGCGATGAAGGTGCTCTCCCACGAGGACGAGGCGCTGAAGAACAGCTACGGCTCGGAGGTGCGCGCCATCAAGCGCGAGTACTACCGCATCTGCCTGGGGCTGGTGGAAGACCTGGTGCGCGCGCGCGGAGTAGAATTCTCCGGGCGCATCGCCGTGCTCAGCCTCTTCGGCATGATGAACTGGATCTACACCTGGCACAATCCGCGGGTGGACGCCGACGCCGGCGCCCTGGCCCGCCAGATGTCCGACATTTTTCTTAACGGCGTGTTATGCGGTTCGCCGAAGAAGGCCCGCACGCACTCGAAGTGAAGGTGAGAAGTTTTTCAATCACCCGATGGCCCGATCACCCGATCACCCGATTTTGAAATGACGCAACCAATATGAGGAGCTAAGCCTGATGGCCACCATAACGCAGCCCACCACCACCGAGACCCGCCCGCTCATTAACTACCGCACCGACGCCGGCATCGCCGTCATCGAGTTGAACGATCCCCCCGCGAACACCTACACCTATGAGATGAACCGCCAGCTCGACGAGGCCATCCTGCGCGCGCGCATGGCGAACGACGTGTACGTCATCATCCTGACCGGCGCGGGCGAGAAGTTCTTCTGCGCCGGCGCCAACATCAAGATGCTCTGCAGCGTCGACCCGACCTTCAAGTACTATTTCTGCCTGCACGCCAACGAGACCCTGCTGCGCCTGGAGCACACGCCCAAGCTGGTGATTGCGGCGCTCAATGGCCACACCGTGGGCGGGGGCCTCGAGATCGCCATGGCGGCCGACATCCGCATCGCCCGCCAGGACTCGGGCAAGATCGGCCTGCCCGAGGTCAACCTGGGCGTGCTTCCCGGCACTGGCGGCACGCAGCGGCTCTCGCGGATGATCGGCAAATCGCGCGCCATCGAGCTGATCGTCACCGGCAACACTTTTACATTCGAGGAAGCGAAGGAGCTGGGCATCGTCAACGACGTGTTCGAGCGCGATAACTTCATGCAGAACGTGATGGAATACGCGCGCCAGTTCTGTCCGCCCAACAAGGCGTCCAAGGCCGTGGGGCGCATCAAGCGCGCCATCCAGACGGGATGGGAGATTCCGCTCGAAGCCGCGCTGGCGCTGGAGCGCGAGAATCAGCAGCTCCTGTTCCAGTCCGACGACGCCAAGGAAGGCTTGAACGCGTATGTGGAAAAGCGTCCGGCCACGTTTACGGGGAAATGACGGCGCCGTCATCCCGAGCGCAGCGAGGGATCTGCATTAAGCGCTGCAAAGGATTTTGATCATGGCGACAACTCTGATCGCGCCAACCAAAACGCACATTAAGCCCGGCAAGCTTCTCATCAACGGCGAGTGGGTCGAAGCAGGGAAGACCTTCGACACCATCAATCCCGCTACCGGCGAGGTGCTGACCCAGGTTGCTGAGGCGAGCGCTGCCGATGTGGATCGTGCGGTCGCCGCCGCCCGCGCCGCTTTCGAGAAGACCGGCAAAGGCGCGTGGCGCTCGATCTCCGCCAGCGAGCGCGGACGCCTGCTGTGGAAGGTCGCCGACCTGGTCGAGAAGAACCTTGAAGAGCTAGCCGAACTTGAGACCCTGGACAATGGCAAGCCCATCTTCGAGTCACGCTACGTCGATATGCCGATGGTCATCGACGTCCTCCGCTACTACGCGGGATGGGCGACGAAGATACACGGCGAGACCGTCAACACCCTCGACAACGCCTTCACCTACACGCTGCGCGAGCCGGTGGGCGTGGTGGGCGCAATCGTCGCGTGGAATTTTCCGCTGCTGCTTGCCTCCTGGAAGCTCGGACCGGCACTGGCCTGCGGCAACACCGTCGTACTCAAGCCCGCCGAGCAGACGCCGCTGACGGCGCTGCGCCTGGGCGAGCTGGCCGCCGAAACCGGCTTTCCCGCGGGCGTGCTGAACATTGTTACCGGCGGACCTGAAACCGGCAAGGCGCTGGTGGCGCATCCCGGCGTGGACAAAGTTGCCTTCACCGGCTCGACCGTTGTCGGCAAGGAGATCATGCGCTCCGCCGCCGACACGCTGAAGCGCGTGACGCTCGAGCTCGGCGGCAAGTCTCCCAACATCGTCTTCGCCGATTCCGATATCGACTCTGCCGTGAAGGGCGCGATCAACGGCATCTTCTATGGCAAGGGCGAGGTGTGCAACGCGGGCTCGCGCCTGTTTCTAGAGACCAAGGTGCAGGACGAGTTCCTGGGCAAGCTGGTGGAACGCACCAAGAAGCTCGTGCCCGGCGACCCGCTCGACCCCAAGACGCGCCTCGGCGCCATCGTCAGCCAGCAGCAGATGCAGCAGGTGCTCGGCTACATCGATAAGGGCAAGAGTGAGGGCGCGCAGCTCATCGCCGGCGGCAAGCGGGCGAGCGTGGGCAACGGCAACGGCTTCTTCATCGAGCCCACCATCTTCGGCGGCGTCAAGAACGACATGACCATCGCCCGCGAAGAGATCTTCGGTCCGGTGCTGGCGACGCTGACGTTCGATGACGTGGACCAGGTCGCGGAACTCGCGAACCAGAATCCTTACGGCCTCGCGGCCGCGATCTGGACCAAAGACATCAAGCGGGCACACGCGCTCTCCCGCCGCTTGAAAGCGGGCACGGTCTGGATCAACACCTACGGCCTGATGGACGCGGCGCTGCCTTTCGGCGGCTACAAGCAATCCGGCTTCGGCCGCGATCTGGGCACGCAGGCGTTGGAAGCCTACACGGAGCTGAAAAGCGTGTGGCTGACTTTGTAATCGCTTTTCTGATAGTTCTGTGCGAGTGGTTGTGGAACGAGGCGAAGCGGCGATTGGCGGAGCCGTGGCCATCCGGCCACGGAGAGGTGACAGACGTCAGAGTCGACGTTTCAGAGTACTCCGTCGTGCATGTGACGTATTGGTACACCGTAAACGGCGAGTACTATTCCGGCTACTGGCGGGAGTCATTCCTTAAGGAGCGAGATGCATCCGAGTTCGGAGAATCGTGGAAGGGACGCAAAGTCATTGTCCACTACAGACACGACGATCCCGAAAAATCGGTGCTGTGGAGATAACTGACAACTGAGGTTCTATGCCTGGAAAAGTTCATAAAATCGGCACTTTTAGCGACTGGGTCGGACTCTTCGAGGAGTGGCGCGTGGAGATCGGCGTCAATCCGCGCGAGATGCAGGAATTCAAGTTCGAGACGCTCTACGGCGCGATCGAAGAGAAGGAAATCCAGTTCGGCCACTACAAGGGGCGTCCCAAGTGGGAGACGGTCCGCCAGATCCCCACGCAGAACATGCGCGACGCGCTGCTCAACATGATCGTCTACCAGGGCGACACCGAGTTCGCCTCGGTCGAGCAGCAGCGCTTCCTGTTCGAGACCGCGCCCACCGACTGGGACCGCCGCGCTCTCACCCGCATCATGATCGAGGAGATGCGCCACGGCTGGCAGATGTGCGCCCTGCTGATCGACCACTTCGGCGCGACCGGCAAGGTGGAAGCGCAGAAGATGCTGGAGCGCCGCGCCTTCGAGAACCGGCGCCTGCTCAACGCCTTCAACGAAGAGGTGGACAACTGGATGGACCTGTTCGCCTACACCGACTTCGTCGATCGCGACGGCAAGTTCCAGCTCCAGATGCTGAAGTACTCGGGCTTCGCGCCGCTCGGCCGCTCCGTGTCCTACATGCTGCGCGAAGAAGCTTTCCACATGGGCACCGGCGACAGCGGGCTGCGCCGCGTGGTCGAAGCCGGCGTCGTGCCGGGATGGCTCATCCAGAAGTACCTCAACAAGTGGATCTCGGAGTCTTACGACCTGTTCGGCACCGACCACTCGTCGTCGGCGCACTGGGCGTATGTGTGGGGCATCAAGGGACGCTACGACGAGCCTAAGAACCACCAGCAGGCCGATCTCGACGACATGAACGACTACAACCGCCACCTGTATCACGACGAGGTCGCCGGCCTGGTGGCGCACTTCAACAACGGATTGAAGCCGGGCGCGCCGCGGCTCTACGCGCCGGATGTGCGCTTCAACCGCACCATCGGAAAGTGGTCAGGGAAGAAGCACCATCCGCAGACCGGCGAGCCGCTCGAAGACAAGGCCTACGAGCAGCAGGTGAGCGAGTGGCTCCCGACCGCGGCCGACAAGAAGCTGCTCAAGGAGACCCTGGCCAACGAGAAGAAGTGGATCACGCCGCGCACCGGAGCCCGCGATCCGTTCGAAACTATCGCCGAGCCGCGCAAAATGGCGATAAACGTCTAGCTCCTGGCTTTTGGCTATTGGCTTGACTGGCGATGGGGCACGCTGCAACGCCTGCCCGAATTAACAAGCCAAGAGCTAAAAGCCAAGAGCCAAGAGCCTGCAACCATGCCTTATCCCTCAAAACTCGCGACAACGTCAGAGGCAGCACGGACCTACACTCTCAGCGAACTCATGGTCACCGCCGCCGCCCGCGAGATTCGCGACGGTGAAGTGGTCTTCGTCGGCATGCGGTTGCCCATGATCGCCTTCGTGGTGGCCAAGAAGACGCATGCACCGGGCGCCATCGGCTTGTTCGAGAACGGCGTCATCCGCTCGACGCCCTCGACCGAGCTGATCTACACCATGGCCGATCCGCCCAACCTGCTGGGCGCGACCCAGACTGGGGACATGCTCACGGTCATGTCGCTGCTGCAATCCGGTCGCGCCAACCTGGGGTTTCTTGGAGCTGCTGAGGTTGATAAGTTTGGGAACCTAAATACCACCCAGGTGCGCGCCGACGACCAACGACCAACGACCAACGACCGTGTGATTCGTCTCCCCGGCTCCGGCGGCGCTTGCGACATCGCTTCGCTGGCGCACCGCTTCGTGGTGCTGCTCGAGCACTCGCGCCACCGCCTGCCCGAGCGTGTGTCTTTCATCACCAGCCCGGGCAACGGCGACGGCCACGGGTGGCGCCAGCGCGTCGGCCTGACGCGCGGCGGCCCGGCAGCGGTCATCACCACCAAGGCGGTGCTGCGCTTCGGCGATGACGGCGAGGCATATCTGGATACGATCCATCCCGGCGTCACGCAGGATGATGTGCTCGCCAACACCGGCTGGAAGCTGCGCGCCGCGTCCGACGTGCGCGCGACCACGCCTCCCAGCGCTGCCGAGCTGCAGGCGATCCGTGAATATGACAAGGAAGGGTTCTGGACAAAGTGATGGCCACACAAACACAAACCGCCTTCGCCAAGATCACGCTCGACCTGGCTCCGCCGGTTGCGCGCCTCACGCTGGCTAACCCGCCGGTCAACGTCATCGACCTCCCCATGATGGACGAACTGGTCGCCGCGCTCGAACAGATAGAGCAACGCCCGGACATCTCTATCATCGTGCTGGCCGGCTCGGAGCGCGCCTTTTCTGTCGGCGTGGACGTCAAGGCGCACACGCCCGACCAGGTCCCGGAGATGCTCGGCAAGTTCCACTCCGTGATCCGCTCGCTGCTAGCGACCCGGAAGGTGACCATCGCCGCCGTCCGCGGCAACTCTCTCGGCGGGGGCGCGGAGCTGGCGCTGGTCTGCGATCTGGTCTACACCTCGACCGCCGCCACTTGGGGTTTCCCGGAGATCACGCTGGCCTGCTTCCCGCCGGTGGCCGCGGTTGCGCTCTCGGCCGTCGTCGGACAGAAGCGCGCTGCCGACTTGGTGCTCACCGGCCGCATCTTCAAGGGCGACGAGGCCGCAGCCATGGGCCTGGCCAATGCCGCCGTCGCCGACGGCGAGGTCGAAGCCGAAGTTCATAAGGCGGTCGCACGTGCCGCGAAGCTCAGCCCCGCCGCCCTAGCCATGGCCAAGAAAGCCTTCCACGCTTGGGACGCTATCCATCTGGACAAAGGCCTGGCCCGCGCTGAGAAGATCTACCTCGACGAACTGATGGCCACCGACGACGCGCAAGAAGGCATCCGGGCGTTCATCGAAAAGCGGCAGCCGGTGTGGAAGGGGAAATGAGGCCATCATCGCCTAAAGTTTTGTCGCCGACTCGCGCTCAAGCGCTGCTCGGGGTGACAAATAAATAGATGAGCAAACTGCAAACAATGCGCTCCGCCATCGCCGAACTGGTTCCTGACGGCGCCTCCGTCGCGCTCGGCCTGCAGATGGAGCAGATGATCCCGTTCGCCGCCGGGCACGAGATCATCCGCCAGAAGCGGCGCGGGCTCACGCTGATCGGGCCGATCTCGGACATTCTCTTCGACCAGCTCATCGGCGCGGGATGCGCCGAGCGCGTGATCGCCGCGTGGGTAGGCAACGTGATGATGGGCTCGGCCTACAACTTCCGGCGCGGCGCCGAATCCGGCCAGCTCACGGTCACGAACCTCACCAACTTCGCCGTCGCGCTCGCGCTTCAGGCCGGCGCCATGGGCGTGCCTTTCCTGCCCACGCGCAGCGCGCTCGGCAGCGATCTGGCGAAAGACAACGAGTTCTTCACACAATTTCAATCGCCGTTCACCGGCGAGAAGCTGCATGCGGTCAGAGCGCTGGTACCCGATGTGACCATTGTCCACGTGCAGCGCGCCGACCGCGACGGCAACGCGCACTGCTGGGGCGGTTTCGGCGTAATGCTTGAGGGCGTGCGCGCGGCAAAGAAGGTTATCGTTGTCGCCGAAGAGATTGTCGAGCCCGAGGTCATCTCGAGCGATCCCAATCGCACCGTCATCCCCGGGTTTCTGGTGGAGGCGGTGGTCGAGAGCCCATGGGGCGCGCATCCTTCGCCGGTGCAGGGTTACTACAGCCGCGATAACGCATACTTTCGCCAGTACCACGAGCAGACCAAGACGCCGGCGGACTTCGCCGCGTGGCAGGCGCGCTGGGTGGCCGGCGTCAACGACCGCCGTGAGTATTTGAACCTGCTCGGCGCTTGCCGTCAGGAGGAGCTGACGGTGAAGACGCACGCTTATGCCGCGCCGGCAGATTTTGGATATTGAGCACTCAGCAGTCAGCACTCAGCATTCAGCCGCCGTAACTGAGTGCTGACTGCTGAATGCTGAAGGCTTGTGAATGAAAAAGGAACTCATCGAACTCCGGGTGAACGGCCGCCGGCACGAGCTGGCCATCGAGCCCAGCAAGCTGCTGCTCGACGTGCTGCGCCAGGACCTCGGCCTGACCGGCTCGAAGCGCGGCTGCGACGATTCCTCCTGCGGCGCTTGCACCGTGCTGGTGGAGGGCGTACCGATGATGTCCTGCACGCTGCTTGCGGCCAGTTGCGAAGGGCAGGAGATCACTACCGTCGAAGGTGTCGCCGAGCACGGCGCGCTGGCGGCCATCCAGAAGGCTTATGGCGACTGGGGCGGCGCTCAATGCGGCTACTGCACCCCCGGCTTCATGATGACCGTGAAGACTTTGCTCGCCGCCAATCCCGATCCGACCGAAGACGAGGTCCGCCACGCCCTGAGCGGCAATCTCTGTCGCTGCACGGGATATAGCCAGATGTACCAGGCGGTGAAGGCGGCGATCGAGGCAGAGCAGAAGGGCAGGAAGCAGGAAGCAGGAAGTAGGGAGTAGGGATCCAAGCTAAAAGCCAAGAGCTAGAAGCTAGAAGCCAGAATCCAGCAGCTATGACCGATTTTTCGATTATCGGCAAACGCATCGCGATGGTCGATGCCGCCGGCAAAACCACCGGCGCCGGGAAATACACCGACGACCTCACGCTCCCCGGCATGCTCATCGGAAAGATTCTGCACTCACCCTATCCGCATGCGCGCATCAAGCGCATTGACGCGAGCCGCGCGCTCGCCCTTGAAGGCGTAGTAGCCGCGGTCACCGGCAAAGACGCGCCCAACAAATACGGAATCCTGCCTGTCGGCCACGACGAAACCGCGCTGGCCGTGGACAAGGTCCGCTACGTGGGCGACAACGTCGCGTGCGTCGCCGCCGTGGACGAGCCCACCGCCGAGAAGGCGCTGGAGCTGATCGAGGTCGAGTACGAGCCCTTGCTCGCGTACTTCGATCCCGAGGAGTCAATGAAGGCGGAGCGAGATCTCATCCACGAGAACCGTCCGCACAACCTGGAGAAGGATTATCACCACGTCTTCGGCGACCCCGAGAAGGGCTTTGCCGAGGCCGACTGCATACGCGAAGCGCGCTACATCGCCAACGAAGTGACGCACGCCGCCATGGAGCCGCACTCCACGCTGGCTTCGTTCGAACTCGATCCGCACACCGGCGCGCTCGGCCGGCTGACCGTCTGGTCTTCGACGCAGGTGCCGTACTACCTGCAGCACAAACTTTCGCTGGTTCTCGAGATGCCGATGTCGCAGATTCGCGTGATCAAGCCGCTGGTGGGCGGCGGCTTCGGCGGCAAGAGCGAGGTCATTCCGCTGGAGATCATCGCCGCGGTTGCCGCCCGCGTTGCTCAGGCGCCGGTGAAGATCACCTACACGCGCGAGGAGGTCTTCTGGGCGCACCGCGGCCGCCCGCGCACCATCATCGACATGACGATCGGCGCGAAGAAGGACGGTCGCCTTACCGCCGTCGCCGCACGTGTGGTGCAGGACGGCGGCGCCTACTGTTCCTACGGCGTGGTCAGCATCCTTTATTCTGGGGCGCTGCTGGGCGCGATCTACGACATCCCCAATGTGCGCTGGGACGGCTACCGCGTGCTGACCAACAAGCCCGCCTGCGGCGCCATGCGCGGCCACGGCACCGTCAATGTGCGCTTCGCCTTCGAGTCGGCGCTGGACGAAGTTGCGGACGCGCTCGCGCTCGATCCCGCCGAGATCCGCCGCATCAACCTGCTGCAGCCGCCGTGCATCACCGTCAACAACCTGCGCGTTACCAGCTACGGCCTGCCGGAGTGCATCGAGAAGGTGGTCGAGCGCTCGGGATGGCGTGAACGTCGCGGCAAACTGCCGCGCGGACGCGGCCTCGGCATCGGCTGCTCGCACTACGTTTCCGGCGCGGCCAATTCCATCATCCGCTCCGACATGCCGCACTCGACGGTGAACATCAAGATCGATCGCGACGGCGGCGTAGTGGTCTACACGGGCGTATCCGAGATCGGCCAGGGCTCCGACACCATGACGGCCCAGATCGCCGCCGAAGTCCTGGGCTGCACCCTGCAGCGGGTGAAGATCGTTGCCGCCGACACCGACCTGACGCCCATCGACATCGGCTCCTACTCCAGCCGCGTCACCTTCATGGCCGGCAATGCAACTCTGCGCGCTGCCGAAGAGGTGAAGAAGCAGATCGTCTCCGCCGCCGCGCGCAAGATGAACTGCGCGGCTGGAGAAATCGTTTTTCGCGATGACCGAGTATTCAAGCGCGGTGCCGTGCCGTCGGCGCTGGCCGCGGACGATCCTTCCGCCGTCGCCGGTCACGTCGAAGGCCAGATCCTGCGCGGCTCGCTGCAGCAGAAGCGCAAGGAAGAAGCGCCGAAGGACTGGATGAGCTTCGAGGAAGCCGTGGTCGCGGCCATCGACTTCCACGGCGCGCTCACCGGCACCGGCTCCTATGCGCCTCCGGCGGAAGCCCGCGGCGGCGGCCACAAGGGCGGCGGCGTGGGCCCGTCGCCCTCTTACTCATATTCCGCGCAGGTGGCCGACGTGAGCGTGGACGAGGAGACCGGCGAAGTCACCGTACACAAGATATGGGCGGCGCACGACTGCGGCCGCGCGCTCAACCCCGTCTCGGTCGAAGGCCAGATCATCGGCTCGGTGTGGATGGGCCTCGGCCAGGCGCTTGAAGAAGAGATGGTCTGGAAAGACGGCCTGCTGATGAATCCCGGCTTGCTCGAATACCGCTCACCGTCGGCCATCGAGTCGCCGGAGATCGAACCCATCATCGTCGAGAGCATCGATCCCGAAGGCCCGTTCGGCGCCAAGGAGTGCAGCGAGGGCTCGCTCGCGGCCACCATCCCGGCGATCTCCAATGCGATCTATGACGCCGTGGGCATTCGCCTGCGCGAAGTGCCCTTTACGCCCGAGCGTGTGCTGGCCGCCATCCGCGCGCGCGACGGCGTCGCCAAGAAGCTCGACCTGACCGAAGGCGTCGATCCAACCGCTCCTACGCGTTTCCGCGAGCATGGCGGCGCGCTGTGGTTCAAGGGCAAGGGACCGAAGAGGCATGCTCTCGATGCGGCCGTGGCCGGGAATCCGGCTGGCGGTAGCGCGGATGATTAGCGTGGATTCACGGTGTATCCATTGTGCTGTCATGCTGAGCGAGTGCGGGCCGCTTTTTGCCCGCACGAGTCGAAGCACCCCTAT
>JBKQPN010000135.1:0-45462 GCA_052145015.1 Terriglobales bacterium | reverse complement strand
CCACGCCGCTTGCCTTACATCATCATCATCATCGACGAACTGGCTGACCTGATGATGCTCGACCAGGGCAACGTGGAAGAATCCATTACGCGGCTGGCGCAGATGGCGCGGGCCGTGGGCATCCACCTGATCCTGGCCACGCAGCGGCCCTCGGTGGACGTGATCACCGGGCTGATCAAGGCCAATTTCCCGGCGCGGATTTCCTTCCGCGTGGCCACTAAGGTGGATTCGCGCACCATCCTGGACGCGAACGGAGCGGAATCGCTCTTGGGCCGCGGCGACATGCTCTACCTGCCTTCCGGTTCGGCGCGCGTCCACCGGCTGCACGCGCCCTTCGTCACCGAGAAAGAAATCGCGGCGGTGGTTGAGTTCTGGCGGGGACAGGCGATCGCCCAGTACGAGGAGAAATTCCTGCAGCCGCCCAAGGAAGAAAAGAACGATGCCGGCGAATTGGGCGAAGACGGCGGTGAGGGCGAGCACGACGAGCTCTACGAGGATGCAGTGCGGCTGGTGATCGAGTTCGGCAAGGCTTCCACGTCGCTCCTGCAGCGGCGGCTGCGCATCGGCTACGGCCGCGCCGCGCATCTGATCGACCTGATGCAGAAAGACGGCATCGTGGGCAACCCCGACGGTCCCAAGCCGCGCGAGGTGCTGAAGAAGCCGGAATGGCTGAGCGAGGTGGAGGACACCCTGCGGTAAGAGGGCAGGTCAGCGGTTGGCCAGGGTGGCGATGCCCTTCAATCGCGCATCGCCTCGATATCGTCAAGGTCGATGACGGGAGACACGATGTCCCCAACGACCCCGGCAGTCCCTCTCAACCCGGGAGGGCGAAACGGTGGTAGAATGCGCTCCCTTTTCAAAATCAAAAGAGTGTTGTCGCGGCAATGGAGGTATCAATGAACAGGAAACGCACGTTAAAGCTTGCGGGTTGGTTTCTCGGATTCGCGCTTACCGCAGGAGTTTGGAGCGCAAACGGCCAGCAGTCGCCACCGACCGAGAACAAAGGCGTTACCGTGAAGCCACTTGTCGCGGTTGATCTTGGCCCTGAAATTGAGGGCATGGCAGGACGGCAACTTCGGATGCGTATGGTGACCGTCGAACCCGGTGGCGTCCTGGGGATTCACAACCATAAAGACAGACCCGGCACGGTCTATGTGCTGCAAGGAAGGATTACCGAGCACCGAGGCGATGTGGTGAAAGAGTATGGTGCGGGAGACACTTGGCACGAGGACAAAGAGACTACACACTGGCTGGAGAATAAAGGGACCGTGCCGGCGGTGCTGATCCCAGTCGATATCTTCAAGCAACCCAAATAAGCCGAAGCCTAACGGTCCGCTTCACTGGAGGTGAACGATGCGAAAGAGACTGATGCTGGGATTGCTCTCGGCGCTGGTGCTGGGAGTGGTGGCGATCCAGGCGCAAGCGCCGGCGCCGTCGGCCATCAAGCGCAATGTGATGGTCAAAGCCGATATGGCGGACATGGGGCCGATGGATGGATATGTGGTCGAGGTTGAGATCGCGCCGGGAGGCCAGTCCGGCAGGCACTACCACCTGGGACACGAGTACGGCTATCCGCTCTCCGGCGAGGCGACCCTGGAGATCGACGGCAAGCCGCCGGTTATCCTGAAGGCCGGGACGGCCAACCACATCGATCCCGGTGTGATCCACAACGCCAGGAACAACAGCACGACCGTACCATTCAAGACGTTAGTCGTTTACGTTATCGAAAAGGGCAAACCGGTCGCCATCCCCGCGCCGGCGAAGTAGCTGGGCTGCGGATCGCGCGGAGGCTTCTATCTTTGTAGAGGCGCAGCCGGCTGCGTCTCTACAGGTTTTTCCCGGTCGAAAACTGCAGACCCCGCGCCCGTTTCTGCACGTTTTCTTTTTTGCTTCCGGGCGTTGGTTTTTCCTATCCTGATCCACCGAAATTTCCATTCCCCACGTGCCGTGGCAGGCTTCTATACTGGAGCGCTCTCCTGTCACTCGAGGTGTAGGTATGAAGATCGGAATCCTGACCGGCGGCGGAGACTGTCCGGGGCTGAATGCCGTGATCCGGGCGGTGGTGCGCAAAGGGACTTTCCACTACGGCGACGAGTTCGTGGGCTTCCTGGAAGGCTGGCGCGGCGTGCTCGAGGACATGACCATGAAGGTGGACCTGGCCAGCGTGGCCGGCATCCTGCCGCGCGGGGGCACCATCCTGCGTACCTCGCGCACCAACCCCGGCAAGCACTCCGACGGACTGAAGCGCTGCATCGAGAACCTCTCCAAGCATGGGGTTGAGGCCATGGTGGCCATCGGCGGCGACGACACCCAGCGCATCGCCACCAAGCTGCACGAGCAGGGGGTCAAGATCGTGGGCGTGCCCAAGACCATCGACAACGACCTGAGCGGCACCGACTTCTGCTTTGGCTTCGACACCGCGGTGAACGTGGCCACCAGCGCCATCGACCGCGTGCATACCACCGCCGAGGCCCACAACCGGGTGATGGTGGTCGAGGTGATGGGGCGGGATTCGGGCTGGATCGCCGTTTACAGCGGGATCGCCGGCGGCGCCGACGTGATCCTCATCCCCGAGCGGCCCTTCGACATCGACGAGGTGTCGGAGATCATCAAGCGGCGGCACTCGCGCGGACGCTACTTCAGCGTGGTGGTGGTGGCCGAGGGCGCCAAGCTGGCCACCGATGTCGATCCGCTACATGGTGCGCCGGTGGTCACCGAGATGGCCCGCGACGAGTTTGGCCACGTGCGCCTGGGCGGCATCGGCAACGTACTGGCGCGCGAGATCGAGAAGCGCACCGGCTTCGAGACCCGCACCGTGGTGCTGGGCCACATCCAGCGCGGAGGCACCCCCAGCGCCTTCGACCGGGTGCTGGCCACCCGCTACGGCATCGGCGCCATCGACCTGGTCCACAAGGGCGAGTTCGGGACCATGGTGGCCCTGCGCGGCATCGAGATCGTCGCCGTACCGCTGTCCGAAGCTATCCTGGCCACGCGCATGGTCAGCGATGACCTCATCAACGTCGCCTCCGGGCTGCGCGACAAGCTGGACAAGTTTCAGTAGCCGGCACGGGTAGGAAACGGCGTCGTCACAAGCCGCCCGGACGGGTGTACAATGCATCCCACTTTCCACTCCCCCGGCAAAATCTTTGGATGAGAGGCGAATCGCTGCTTAGCGAGGAGGTGCCATGCACTTGAGGATGAGGGATAGAAACGTTGGTGGGAAATTACCTGTCCTGCTGCTCTTTCTAATGATTCCGGCCATGGCTTTGGCCCAAAAGAAAGGGGCTGCTGCCGCGCCCGCGCAACACAGCGCACCGGCAGCCCACGCGCCGGCGCCTGCGGCACGCGCGCCGCAAAGTGCTCCGAGGCAAGGCGCGCCGAGCAGCGCCCAGCGAGGCCCATCAACGGCGGGCCGCCCGAATACCGGCGCCGGCGCAACTCGTGGCGCCAACACCGCCGGTGGAGCCAATACCCGCGGAACCACCAACACGCGTGGAACCAGCACCGCGGGTGGAGCTAATGCCAGCCGCGGAACCACCAATACACGTGGAACCGGCGCCGCGGGCGGAGCTAATGCCAGCCGCGGAACCACCAATACACGTGGAACCGGCGCCGCGGGCGGAGCTAATGCCAAAGGCGGAGCCGCCAATACACGTGGAACCGGCGCTGCGGGCGGAGCTAATGCCAAAGGCGGAGCCAGCAACGCAGGCAAGACGAATGCCGGCGCAGGGGCGAAGGCGTCACCCGCAGCCCGGGGAACGACCACCAAGCAAGTCACCACTCACTCGGGAGCAAAAGTAACGGTGAACTCCCGCGGTGGCAATGTCCGTTCCATCCAGGCCCACAACATGAGGATTGACCACGGCGTGCATGGCGGCCGCCATGTGGTCACCGAGCGCAACGGACGCCGCGTCGTCGGCATGGGACACGGCCGGGGGTACAGCGAACGCGCCTACTATAACCATGGCGGCCGGTCGTACTACCAGCGGACCTATTACATGGGTGGACGCCGCTACGCCTACGCCTACCGCGGATACTACTATCACGGTGCGCGTTATTACGGCTATGCGCCCGCCTACTACTACCATCCCGCGTATTACGGATGGGCCTACAATCCGTGGCCGGCGCCGGTTTACTACAATTGGGGCTGGGCGGGGAATCCCTGGTATGGCGCCTACGGCTATTATTATGAGCCGTATCCAGCGTATGCCGCCGCTCCCTTCTGGCTGACGGATTACATGATTTCCGCGAACCTGCAGGCCGCCTATGAAGCCGGGCTGGCCGAAGGTGCAGCCGGTACGGCGTCGCTCGCGCCCGATACGAATCTTTTCGCTGCGCTGGAGTCTTCAGATCCTCTAGTCGCCGCCAACCTCGAAGCTGCTTATGGCGGCGCGCTTTATGCGAGTGCCGTGAAAGGCAGCTCGCAAACACAGGTTAGCAAGGATGTGAAAGATGCTCTCGCCGACCAAGTGAAGGCGCAGATCGCCGCCGACAAGTCCGCGGCCGAGAGTCCCAAGACGGCTTCCGGCTCCAGCGGCCACGCCCTGGCAACGCCGGCGGTCATCCTGCTCCCGCTCATGTTCGCACCTCCCGCGGCAGCCGACAAAGAGGAAACGCCGCCGGCCCTGGACCCCAAGTTCCGCTACTTTGTGGTGGCCAGCGAGGTCGACCTCACCCCGGCGGACGGCAAGGAGTGCCCACTCACGCAAGGCGATGTGATCCAACGCACCAGCGACCAACTCGACGAGAACAACAACGTCGAGGTAATCGTCAAGAGCAGCAAGAAGGCTGACTGCGCGGTCGGGACCAAGGGCCCAGTGGACGCCAACGACCTGCAGGAAATGTACAATCATTTCCGGGAAACGCTGGACGCCGGGCTGAAATCACTGGCGGAGAATTCCGGCAAGAACGGAGTGCCCGCCGCTCCCGATACCGGCACCACCGCGGGCGAAGTTCCGGCGCCTACTCCCGATACCAACGTAGACAGCGACTTGCAACAACAACAGAAGGACGCGGACCAGATGGAAGCGGAGGTCAAACAGGGTTCAGGCGGCCAGTGACCCCGGCATCTCCATCATGCGCGGCGGGGATGACGGGCCGGGCATAAGCAGCCGATGGGGGAGCGTGATGGTGGCGACACCTGGCGCTCCCGCATCTTTAGGATCATTAGGTCATTTCTGATGTTTGCAGGAGGGTTTCGCAATGGGACAGAGAATCCAGATCTCAATGCAAGTCGCCGCCTTGATTCTTGCCGGGATCATGCCAGGCTTGGCGGCCGCGCAGGCCACGGTTTCGCTGGCGGACCAGCTCAGCGCGCAATACACCATGGTGAAGATGGGCGCCGATTCCAGCGGACCGGCCGTGGTGGAGGCGGGGACCGTGCTGGTCATCCAGAAGGGCGGGATTCTCGGCGTGCCCTATAGTGACGTGAGCATCGTTCCCACCAAGTATCAGGACGGAAGAATCCAATCTCCCAACAGCGCGGTGATGACGGGAATTGGAAAGACCTTGTCGCATTTCGGCAGCAGCAAGCAGCAGACCACCCACCTGTTCCAGGTGGGCGAGAAGGTCTATCCCTCCAAGATCGACGTCAACCAGGCCAAGGACAAGATCACCCTGAGCCTCGTCGCCTGTGATTCTTGTAATAACACCAATCCTCCAACCTTCTTCAAGGCGGATCTGGTCTTCCAGTTTGCCAAGGGATACCTGGCCACCGCCAACCCGCCGCAGGTGATGGACATCATCGCCCAGGTTTTCACCGTGGATGACAGCGGCGGCCAGCAAGATCAGGGCGGCGCCGCACAGGGGAACCAAGGTGGACAGGGTGGGCAGGGTGGACCGCCTCAGAACCAACCGCCCCCGCCACCCCAGACCATTCAGTTGGGACAAACCATCGACGAAGTAGTAGCCGCTATCGGCCAGCCGGACAAGATCGTGAACCTCGGCGCCAAACAGATTTATGTGTACAAGGACCTTAAGGTCACGTTCTTGAAAGGGAAAGTTTCCGACGTGCAGTGACCCGTGTCCTGCGAGGCTTCGCTCAGCGAGAAGATCACGCTGTAGGCGCAGTCCGCCGTCGAGCATGCTCATAGAAATCGGACATGTGGAGGCGATCTTCCGGTATCCCGTCAAGTCCATGGGCGGCGAACGACTCGAGGTCGCCACGCTGGGCTGGCACGGCCTCGATGGTGATAGGCGCCTGGCGTTCCGGCGGATTGATGACCGCAGCGGGTTCCCGTGGCTAACCGCAAGCAAGCTTCCCGACCTGCTCCTGTTTGCTCCACACCGCCGTGAAGACGGTGCTCAGGGAGACCTTCCTACGCACATTTGCACGCCGGATGGCGAAGAGATGCCTGTCTTCGGGGAGGACTTGGCGAGGGAGGTCGGACGCCGGTACGGGGCTCCCCTGCAGATGATGCAGTTGAATCATGGCATCTTCGACGAGGCGAGCATCTCCGTGATCGCCTTGGACACGGTGCGCGAGATCTCGCGGCTCGCAGGGGTGAGCCCGGACGTGCGACGATTTCGCCCGAACGTCGTGGTTCGTTCCCTGCAATCGGTTCCCTTCCATGAGGATGAGTGGGTTGGCGGTGTGCTCTCATTCGGCGAGGGAGACGACGCCCCTGCGATCAGCGTCACGATGCGCGACGTCCGCTGCTCGATGCTGAACATTGATCCCGACTCGGCAAGTCTCGCGCCAGAAATGATGAAGGCGGTGGTTCGTGTGCACCAGAACACCGCGGGAATCTACGGCACGGTCACTCGCATCGGTCGACTGGCGGTCGGACAGACCATACTCCTCCGTGCGGCGACCGGGAAAAGGGAACGTGGGTGATCGAAGCACAATATCCCAAACCGACCGGATTGCGATTGTGAGAGGCTTGAAGGCTATAACAAACGGGGCTGCAACCTGCCGCGTACTCAGGCAGATAGGCGCATCTTCTTCAGGAAGGCGGTGTAGCGCGGGTCGCGCTCCAGGCTCTTCAGCAGCGGGTCGCCTTTCATCTCGGCAATGCCGCTGTCGCGCTGGGCGTAGGCCCGCTCCAGCCACTCGAACGCCCGGTCGGCCTCCCCGCGGAAGGCATACACCTCGGCAATCTGGAAGGCCGCATCCGCCTGGTACTTCTTGATCAGCTCCGCCAGGGCCGCGTCCGATTCCTTCTTCCGGCCCAGGGCATGATATGCGAGCGCCTGCCCTTGCAGGCGGAGTTCAGGCCCCGGTTCCCGCTCCATTTCGGCTAGGGCTTCCTGCGGGTGCCTTTGCGCCAGATAGACCTGGCCGAGGGAGTTGTGTGAACCCGGGAACTCCGGGTTGAGTTCCAGGGCCTTCTTCAAGGCCGCTGCTGCTTCCTCCGGCCGACCGGCGTAGTAGGCATGATTCCCGAGATTGTTGTGGGTCGCCGCGCTGAGGGGGTCGAGTTCTACCGCCCGGCGATCCTGCGCCAGGGCTTCGTCAAAGCGGCCCAGGGTCTTGGCCAGCACGGCAGCGTTCCGGACAAACTTGGCGTTCCCCGGCTCCAGGGCCAGTGCCCGCTGGTAGGAGGCATCCGCGCCTGCCCAGTCCCAGTCGTAGCTCATCTTGATTCCACCCATGGCCGCGTGGGCCTCTGCCAGGTTCGCATCCAGCGCCAGCGCCTGTTCCGCCGCCTCCCGCGCCTTGCGGTTGCCTTCCTCGACAGGCAGGTAGCCTCGATCCGCCTGATCGATGCGGGCCGCGGCCAGCCCCGCCCATGCCGGGGCGTAGCCGGGATCCAGCTTGATCGCCTGCTCGTAGTACGCGAGAGACTTCTCCAGGTTGTCCTTGCCATGCCGCTTAAGGAAGTACTCGCCCTGCAGGTAGGCGTTGTAGGCGTCGGCATTCGTGCCCCGGGCGGAAGGCATTGCTGTCTTTCCCATCAGAGCTATCTTCAGCGATCCCGCCACCGAGCGCGCAATCTCGTCCTGCACCGCAAAAATATCGTTCATTTCCCGGTCGTAGGTCTCCGACCACAGGTGGAACCCGTCCCCGACTTTGATGAGCTGCGCCGTGATCCGCACCCGGCTGCCCTGCTTGCGCACGCTGCCTTCCAGGATGGCGCCCACGTTCAGCTTCTCGCCCACCGTGCGCAGGTCTTCGTTCTTCCCCTTGAACTGGAAAGAAGAAGTCCGGGCCGCCACCCGCAGCCCCGGAATCTTGGCCAGGTCGTTGAGCAATTCCTCGGCCAGGCCGTCGGAAAAGTACTCCTGGTTCTTCTCCGAACTCATGTCCACAAAGGGCAGCACCGCGATCGAAGGCGTGCCGCCTGTTGAACCTCTCCCCGCTCGCCTCAGCCAGAAGACAGCCGCCACTGCCAGCACCGCCACCAGCACTCCCACCGCAACCAACATCCTCCGACGCCCGCGGACCGTCGCTGATATCGCCGTCTTTGGCGCCGTCTGTAGCTTATGCGGCGCCTCCCGGTGGCCGATCTCATCGCTGTACAAGTTATAGATGTGGAGCATGACCCCATGCTTGACCTCCGCCTCACCCAGGTCGTGCAGCATGTTTCTCCAGAAGCCGACCTGGCCGAGAACGTCGGCAACGCTTTTCGAGACCAGGATGTGGCCGGCATCGCCGCAATCCATCACGCGCTGGGCCATGTTGATGCCGCCGCCGGCTACATTTCGGTTGGCATTGATGTCGGCCACGCGGTACACCGGGCCGGAGTGGATGCCCATGCGAACCTTGATATCGGCCTGCTCTTGCAGCGCCCGGCTCAACTGCACGGCGCAGTGCGCCGGGGCTTCGGCGTCGTTGAAGAACACCAGGGCCATGCCATCCCCGGTGGGAAGAGAGATGAGCTGGTCCGAATCATGAGCACGGACGAACTCATCGGTATTGCGCACAGCCTCCTGCAGCGCGCGCAGGGTCTGCTCCTGCTTGTCCATGGGCATGACCGAGTACGAGACCACATCCACGAACAGCACGTGGGCGATCTGTAGCCGGCCTGCGAAGGATGGACTCGCCATAAATTCCTGGTCGAAACACGCGAATTATCGCACAGGAGCCAGCCCGCAACTTCTTAGGTGGCGCGCGGTTCCGCAGGTCGAACCAGCATTCCGAGAGGTTGAGCAACTGTGAAACCGCGCGCCACCCGGTTTCCCAACCAGGCAGCGTCTCCCAGCCCTGTACTTCGGTAATTTGGCCGCCTGCCCACAGCCAGCTACCATGCCAGCAGCATGTCATCCATTCCAACTGTTGACGATGTGCCCTCCGCTGCCGACCGCCGCTGGCAGCGTTTCCATTTCGACGTTCCCATCCGCCTGGTGTTCGAGAACGGCAACTACACCCGCATCGCTGAAGGCCGCGGGACCGAGTTGAACGAGGGCGGCCTGGGACTGTACGCCGGCATCGAGTTGGATGTTGGCGACCAGGTGGAAGTGGAGCTGACGGTGCCTTTCTACTGTCTTTCCCTGAGGTTGCAGGGGGTGGTTCGCAACCGGCCCGGCAACGGGTACTACTACGGCATCCAGTTCGTGGATACTGACGCGACCCAGAAGGGCGAGATCGCACTCTTCGCCAAGATGCTGGAAAGCGCCGCCGGCCATCTCGATTCCTAGCGCTTCGGTTGCTGCGTAAGATACTGTAGTGAGTATGGCAACCCGCTCCTGCCGCAGCCTTCTCCTGGCCGTGCTGCTGCTGGCGACAGCGGCCGCCGCCGCTTCCAAGCCCAATACCCTGTTTGACCCCAGCAACGTGCCCACGGTGGTCGATACCGGCCCGGATGCCGGGGTGGAAGTGGGGGTGAAGTTCAAGTCCGACATCAACGGCGCCATCAGCGCCATCCGTTTCTACAAGGCCAGCGCCAATGCCGGCCCCCACGTGGCCCGGCTGTGGACCATCTCAGGGACCTTGCTGGCCTCCGCCACTTCCAGCAACGAGACCTCGTTCGGATGGCAGCAGGTGGAGTTCTCCGCCCCGGTCATCATCAACGCTGGCGAAGTGTACGTGGCCAGTTATCACGCCAGCGCCGGCCACTACAGCTTCAGCCCGCAATACTTCGCCCAGTCCGGAGTCGATCGGCCGCCGCTGCACGCGCCCGCCAGCAAGGACGCCGGCGGAAACGGCGTCTACGCCTACGGTTCCACCAGCGTGTTTCCCGGCGGCAGCAACAACAGCGCCAATTATTGGGTGGACGTGATCTTCACTCCCAGGGATCTGGCGATGGTGGCCATCACCGTGAAGCCGGCAAGCGCCAGCATTGTGGCGGGCGCCAGCGGCAGCTTCACCGCCACCGGCAAATACAGCGACGGCAGCACCCAGGACCTCAGCGGGCTGGCGGTGTGGGAGTCCAATAACCCGGGCATCGCTACCGTCAGCAGCTTTGGGCAGGCGATGGGAGTCTCCGGAGGAGAAACCACCATCACCGCGCGCCTGAGGTCCACCGTCGGGAGCGCCACGCTGGCGGTGCGGGCGGGGCCCAGCGAAGCTCCCGTACCCTTGCTGGTGGTGACCAGCGGAACGAACCCGTTCACGGCGTACCTGCCGGAGATCCTGCGTGCCGAAGGTCTGAACGAGTTCGACGTGCTCGACATGGCGCAGGTTACCAGCACGGTTTTGTCCAGCTATGACTTGGTCCTGCTCGGGAACATGGCTTTGACGTCGTCCCAGGTGGCGATGATCAGCGAGTGGGTCAAGGGCGGCGGCAACCTCATCGCCATGCGTCCCGACAAACAGTTGGCGGGATTGCTAGGCGTGGCCGACGCCGGCGGCACGCTCTCCGAGGCCTACCTCCAGATCAACACCAGCACGGGCCCGGGCGTAGGCCTGGTCGCCGACCCCATCCAGTATCACGGCAGGGCCGATCGCTACCTGCTGAAGGGCGCCACCAGTTTCGCAACCCTGTATTCGTCGGCGAGCACCGCGACTACCCACCCAGCGGTCACGCTCAACACCGTCGGCCGCGGACAGGCGGCAGCCTTCGCCTATGACCTGGGCCGGTCGGTGGTGTACACGCGCCAGGGCAATCCTGCCTGGAGCGGCCAGGCGCGCGATCGCAGCACTCCCATCCGCTCCTACGAGCTGTTCTTCGGGCAGTCGCGCACCGATCCCCAGCCCGACTGGCTGGACTTCGCCAACATCGCCATTCCCCAGGCCGACGAGCAGCAGCGCCTGCTGGCCAACCTGATTCTGCAAATGACCGCCGTCAAGAAACCCCTGCCGCGCTTCTGGTACCTGCCGCGCGGCTTCAAGGCGGTGGTGGTGATGACCGGCGACGATCACGGCGCCATGTACGCTTCCGGCAACGGCGCCACGGCGAGTCGCTTCAGCGAGTATCTGCTGGCAAGCCCGCCGGGCTGCAAGGTGGAGAACTGGGAATGCGTGCGCGCTTCCGCTTACCTGTTTCCGCCCGCGGTGGCCGCCAATCCCCTGCTCCCGGACCAGGCCGTGGATGCGGTTTCCCGGGGCTTCGAGATCGCCGTCCACGTGGACAGCATTCCGGATTGCTCCGACTGGACCCCCGCCTCGCTGGACGCCTTCTACACCGGGCAGTTGAGCTCGTTTGCTTCGCGCTATGCCGGCGTTCCCGCGGTGCAGACCGGCCGCATCCACTGCGTTTCGTGGAGCGACTACGATACCCAGCCGCAGGTCGAACTCAAGCACGGCATCCGGCTGGATGCGAACTACTACTATTACCCCAAGCCCTGGGTCAACAACCGGCCCGGTCTGTTCACCGGCTCCGGAATGCCGCAGCGCTTTGCCACCCGCACCGGCGCCGTCCTCGACGTGTACCAGGCCGTCACCCAGATGACGGATGAGTCCGGTCAGAGCTATCCGCTCACCATCAACACCTTGCTGGATAACGCTCTGGGACCGCTAGGATATTACGGCGTGTTCACCGCCAACATGCACACCGACAGCGCCGATTCCACGACGGCGCGCAGCATCGTGGCGGCGGCGCTCAACCGCGGCGTGCCTGTTGTCTCCGCGCTGCAAATCCTGCAATGGCTGGATGGCCGCAATGGATCGTTCTTCTCCGCCGTGAGCTGGAAAGACGACACTCTCGCCTTCAAGGTCTACGCCGCGCCGGGGGCGAACGGGCTGGCCATCCTGCTGCCGGCCGACGGACCTTCCGGACGGCTGGCGGGGATTTCCCGGAATGACAGCTCCGTCCCTTACACCACGCTGGTGGTCAAGGGCATCGAGTACGTGGCCTTTGCTGCCGGCTCCGGCGGAAGCTTCCAAGCCTCGTACCGCGCCGCGCCGCGCAATTAGACCGCCTCCAAAGAAGGCGCATCCGGTGGAAGCGCAGGCCTTCAGGCCTGCGAAATGGCGACAATGGAAGATGGCCTTTAGGCCCGGTGCCGGGGCCTAAAGCCCTTTCATCACGACGCCCTAATCGCCGGGCTCCGCCCCAGCAAACCAAAATCGGGTTCGCTGGGGACCCCTGAAGCCCGGCGCTTCCACCTGTAGGTTGCAATCAACGAATTCGGGGTACGGCCACTGTGAAAGCGCAATTAGCGCAGCGCATCTTCCAGCGCGCTGCCCCGGTCCGTCTTCTCATCGCGGTACTTGATAATCACCGGAGCGTAGATGGAGAGTCCCCACTCGCGAGCTTTGCCGCGGTCGAGGGCGCGCGTCCCCGGCACCACCACCGCATTTTCCGGCACGATCAACGGACGCTCTCCCTCGGCGCGATAAATTTCTCCGCGCACCAGGTCGTAGAGCGGCGTGGAGCGGGTGAGGATGGTCCCGGCGCCCAGCACCGCGCGCGCCCGCACCTGGGTTCCCTCGTACACCCCGCAGTTGCCGCCGACCAGCACATCATCTTCGATGATCACAGGCGAGGCATTCACCGGCTCCAGCACGCCGCCGATCTGCGCCGCCGCGCTCAGGTGAACGCGTTTGCCGACCTGCGCGCACGATCCCACCAGCGCGTGCGAGTCCACCATGGCGCCTTCATCCACGTATGCCCCGGCATTGATGTACATGGGCGGCATGCACACTACCGACGGCGCTACGTAGGCGCCGGAGCGCACCGACGACCCACCGGGCACGACGCGCACCTTGTCGGCCGCCGTGAAGCGCCGCACCGGATAGGTGTCTTTATCTACGAAGGAGAGCGCTTCGCCCGTTTCCTCCAGCTCTCCCAGGCGGAAGCCCAGCAGGATGCCCTTCTTCACCCAGGCATTCACCCGCCATTCGCCCGCGACTTTTTCCGCGGCGCGGATGCGCCCCGCCGTTAGCGCGTCACGGAATTCGGCAAACAGAATTCGCGCCGGGTCCGACTTGGCGTCACCCTTCAGCTCGTACAACCGCTCGATCTCTTCGCGCATCGCTGCTCCAGGCACTCAACCAAGATATCGCTCTTATTTCCTGCAATGGGAACCGGGCCGTTAAGGGCCCAGGTTGCCAGTTGCTCCAGCCGCTTTAGTGGGCCGGTCTGCATGGCCGGGCAGTATAACCGGTCTGATGGCCCATCCCCACATGACCATTGATGTGCCGAACACTGCACATCCTCGCTGCCGATTCATCTTTGGCCAGAGATTCGCCGATAAGTAATCCCCGGGAGGTGCCGCGTGGCGTTCAGTATGACTCTAATGGGAAAGTTCAAGGTGATGATCGCCGTTGCTGCCGCCGGACTCCTCGGGCTGACGGGCTTCTGGCTCAATAGCCAACGCTCGGGTCTACTGAGCGAGCGGGTGGAGAAGACAAAGAATCTTGTCGAGGTCCCCTATTCCATCTTGGTCGAACAGCACAGGCTGGAGTTGGAGGGGAAGATCAGCCGTCAAGAGGCTCAAAGGCGTGCCATGGAAGCCATTCGCGCCTTGCGCTACGACGGCACCAATTATTTCTGGATCAATGATATGCATCCCACCATGGTGATGCATCCCACCCGCCCGGAACTGGATGGTCAGGACCTCACTGGCTTCAAGGATCCGACCGGAAAAGCCATCTTCGTGGAAATGGCCAACGCGTCGCGCACACCCAACGGAAGTTTTGTCACTTACCAGTGGCCCAAGCCGGGCAGCGACAAGCCCGTGCAGAAGATGTCCTTTGTTAAAGGGTTTGAACCCTGGGGATGGGTCATCGGGACCGGAGTCTACGTCGAAGATGTTGATGCGGCCTGGCGCAGGAGCGGCAAGATCGCGGGGATCTTCGGGCTGAGCTGTCTGGCCGTTCTTCTGATTGTCTCCAGGAAAGTCTCGCGCTCCATCTTTGACCGCTTTCGGGAGATGATCGATCTCATCAAGGACGTGGCTCAGGGTGAGGGTGATCTCACCAAGCGGGTGGAAATCACCTCCAATGACGAGATCGCGGAGCTGGCCAAATGGTTCAACACCTTCATGGACAAACTGCAGGAGATTCTCTGCCAGGTGTCCAGCAACACCCAGAGCCTGGCAACCGCCAGTGAGGACATCTCCGCGTCTTCCCGCGACCAGGCGCAGGGAGCGCAATCGCAGAAAGACCAGACGAATCAGGTAGCCGTGGCCATGCAAGAGATGGCGGCCACGGTGGCCGAGGTCTCGGAGAACTCGAATAAAGCCGCAGCGGCTTCGCAACAGGCCGCCGAGATGGCGCGCGAGGGCGGCAAGGTGGTCGAAGAAACGCTCTCCCGCATGCGCACCATTTCCGCTTCGGTCAGCGACACCGCGCGCAAAGTCCAGGAGTTAGGCAAGCGGTCGGACGAGATCGGCCGCATCAGCGGCGTTATCGACGACATCGCCGACCAGACCAACCTGCTGGCGTTGAACGCCGCCATCGAAGCCGCGCGCGCCGGCGAGCAAGGTCGCGGCTTTGCCGTGGTCGCTGACGAAGTCCGCAAGCTGGCGGAACGCACCGGCAATGCCACCAAGGAGATCGCCGGGATGATCCGCAACATTCAGGCGGAAACCAAGACTGCGGTTGCCGCCATGCGGGCCGGCTCGCAGGAGGTGGAAGCGGGCGTGGAATCCACCCGCCGCGCCGGCAACTCGCTGCAGGAGATCATCAAGATGTCCGAGCACGTCGGTGACATGGTGACCCAGATCGCCACCGCCGCCACCCAGCAATCTGCCACCACCGAGCACATCAACAACAACATTGAGGAGATTGCCAGGATTGCCTCTTCAACCGAGGCTGGCGTGCAGCAGACCGCTGGAGCGCTGCAGGATCTTTCGGCGCTGGCGCTGCAGTTGCGGCGGCTGGTCGGCCAATTTCGACTTTCCTTGGACGCAGACGGCGAGACCGGACACACCCGCGCCTCCCAGGTTGATCGCGCCGTCAGCAGTGGCGTGGACTTCGCCCGCGTCAAGATGGCGCACCGCAGTTGGCGGCTCAAGCTGCGCTCGTTTCTGGACGGCCGCGAGAACATCGATCGCACCAAGCTGGCCTCGCATCGCGACTGTGAATTGGGGAAGTGGATCTACGCCGGTGGCATGGCCGCCTACAGCCATCTCCCGGAGATGCAGGAACTGGAGACCATGCACAAGGACATGCACGCCCTGGTCAAGCACGTGGTGGAGCTGAAGCACGCCGGGAAAGCCGGAGAAGCCGAGCAGGAGTTCATCCGGGTGTGCGATGAGGCCGAGGGAGTGGTGGCTCTGATCAACCGGGTGGAGGCCCAGGTGGTCGGGTCCCGCGCTCATGCGGTGGAGGGCTCGAAACCGCGCGCCGCTGCCGTACCAGCCTTGCACTAGCCCGCTACCAGCGTCCGCACCATCAGCCCGGCTGCGCTGGCGATCTTCTCCAGCCTGGCACGGTTCTCTTTTTTCATGGGGCAGAGCGGCAGGCGATAGGCTTCCTCGATCCGCCCCATCATGGCCAGCACCGCCTTCACCGGAATGGGATTGGATTCGATGAAGTTGGCCTGCATCAGCGCCAGGTACTTGCGATGGATGCGGCGGGCGGCGTCCCACTGGTTGGCCAGCGCGGCGCGGGTCAGTTCCGCCATCTCGTGCGGGATCTCGTTACCGGCAACGGAAATGATTCCTACGCCGCCCAGCGCGATGATGGGCAGCGTCACCGCATCGTCGCCGGAGAAGACCAGGAAACTTTCCGGGACAGCATTACAGGTGTCGGCGATCTGCCCAATGTTGCCGCTGGCTTCCTTCACCGCGATGATGTTCGGGATCTGCGCCAGCCGCGCCAGCGTGGCGGGCTCGAGGTTCGCGCCCGTGCGCCCGGGCACGTTGTAGAGAATGAGCGGCTTCTCCACCGCTTTGGCGATGGCTTTGAAGTGCAGGTACTGCCCTTCCTGCGTCGGCTTGTTGTAGTAGGGGCTGGCGGTGAGGATGGCGTCCACGCCGCGGCGCGCGGCCACCGTCTGCGCCTTCTCCACCGCATCGCGCGTGGAGTTCGAGGTGGCGCCGGCCACGATGGGCACACGTCCGCCCGCGACTTCGATGGTGATGTCGATCACCCGCAGCCATTCCTCACGCGAGAGCGTGGGGGTCTCGCCGGTGGTGCCGCAGGGCACCAGAAAGTCGATGCCCGACTCTACCTGCCAGGCAACCAGCGACCGCAGCGCCGGTTCATCGATGGCGCCGTCCTTACGGAACGGAGTAACCAGAGCAGTGCCGCATCCGCGCAGTTTCATAACCCTAAATCATACTGCACTGGGCGCCTGAGCCCGCGAAAAAATGCGGGCGGGGGCCGACGGCTACGCCAGAGTTCCTTCGGAGGCGCGTGGCTTAGGGCCCGCGCCGTAGCAGCAACAAAATAATAAAACTGTCATCCTGAGGAAGCGCGACGGAGGCGCGGCCGACGGAGCGCGACGAAGGATCTCGGTGTTGCCTGCCACCGTTGTACAAAACCAAAGGCAACTACCCCACCCTAACGTCGAAAAGCACGACGTTAGGATGGGGCACCCTCGGGGTTCCTGCTGGAACTAAGGACTCGGTTTCACTCGGCGCGTTCGGGTGGGCCGCCCGCTCCGCTAGACGCCCGACTTCGCGCTGGCGACCGCAGGAGGCAGCGCCGCGACTGCCTTTTGGCTGAGCATGATGGGGAGACGGACCTCGAAGGTGGCTCCGCCCTGCTCGCGGTTGTGGCCGGCGATCTTGCCGTGGTGCTCCTGGACGATGCCGTAGGCGGCGCTGAGTCCCAATCCTGTGCCCCCGACGCCCTTGGTGGTGTAGAAGGGATCGAAGACGCGCTCCGGCTCCTTCAATCCCACGCCGGTATCGGAGAATTCGATGACTACTTCGTTCTCCTCGGTACGGGTCACCACCCGCAGCACCCCGCCGGCCTGCGCCTCCATGGCATCCACGGCGTTGCGCGAGAGGTGCAGGAAGACCTGCAGGAGCTGGTTCTTGTCCGCCGAGACGGTGGGCAGGCGCAGCCCCAGGTCGAGTTCCACACGAATCTGCCGCCGCTGCATACGGGTTTCGCTGAGCTTGATGACGGTGTGCAGCAAGGCGTTCACATCCACCGCGGTTTTCTGCCCGGGGGTTTGCCGCGCGAAGTCCAGCAGGTTGGAGACCAGGTCCTTGGTGCGCTGCGCCTGCCGCCGGATCTTCTCCACAAAGTCCTGCTGGGAGGGCGCCATGTTCTTTTCCAGGGCCAGCATCTCGGAGAATCCCAGGATGGCGGTGAGCGGATTGTTGATCTCGTGCGCCGCTCCCGCCACCAGTTGTCCCAGCGAGATCAGCTTTTCCGACTGCACCAGTTGCTTCTGCAGGCGCTTGTACTTTTCCAGCGAGTCTTCCGAGCGCGCCAGCAGGGTCGCCAGTTGCCGGGTGAGCAGGTGTTGCTTCAGGAACACCAGCGCGCCCAGCAGCAGCAACGCCACCAGGGTCACCACCAGGCGGAAGTGGCGCACGCTGGGTGGAGCATCGCCCTTGAACTCCTGCCACAACGCCAGCACCGGCATGGAGAGCATGGCCACCATGGCCAAGCGCGCCGACCACGGGTTGGGCGCGGTTTTCAAGGGCGACTCCTCCGAGGCCTTGATTTGCCCGCCCGCCACACCCACGCACACGAACGCCGCCATGGCGGCGACCAGCGGGATGTCGTACACGCTGCCGGTGTAGTAGTGGTGCAGGTCGATGGCCACGTCGGCGGCATAGAAGGCGAACCCGTAGAGCAGCGCCGCGCCCATGAAGCTGCCGTACAAGGTGCGCCAGCGGTCGCGCGTCTTCAACCACAGAATTCCCACCCCCGCCAGGAACAGCAGGTGCTCGGTCAGGTAGAGGGTGTTGAAGCTGTCGCCATAGCGGGTGACGTTGAAGGATACATACTCCCAGGGGATCACCGTGAACACGTAGAGGTACAGCCACCAGAACAGCAGCAGCACCACGTCGAGCGAGCCCAGCTCCAGCGACTGCTGGTCCTGCGCCGACTGCATCTGCAGGGTCAGCGCCCCCATCATGGGCACCAGGTGGATGAACACCACCACGTCGCCCAGGAAGGGGTTGGGCACCTCCTGCCGAGCCAGCACCTCGTAGTATGTCCACCCCAGTTGCGAGGCGGTCCACAGGGCGAAGCCGGCCGCCATCAGCCCCCAGAAGAAACGCGTCCGCCCGCGGGCCCGGATGGCGTTGCGGTACATCGCCACCATCGCGATCACCAGCAGCGAGGTCTGCACCAGATCGCCGAATACGGTGAGGCCATAGCTTCGCCGCGCCGCCAGCGCCACCGCCGTCTGCAGCAGCGCCAGCACCACCGCACTCCACACCACGAGCTTGTCCCGTGCGATCTTCATCGGGTCAGCCTTGATTATTTCCCTGGCTGCGGTTTCCACAAGTTACTGAGGTGTTGGGACGTGCCGGACAGGGAACCTTTACTTCAGGGGTTGGTCGGCGCCAGCACCCCAGATGTCGCCCACCGTGAAGCCTTCGGGGAAGGGATCTTGGGGATCGAGGACGTACTCGGCGAAGCCGGTGATCCAGGCGGCGCCGCTCAAGGTCGGAACCACCGCGCGATGCCCTCCGACCGAGGTCTCACGCACCAGGCATCCGGTGAAGATGGTGCCCAGGATGCCTTCGTGCGCGAACGGTTCACGCAGGCCGAGCTTGCCTTTGGCATGCAGCACAGCCATGCGGGCGCAGGTGCCGGTGCCGCAGGGGGAGCGATCGAGGGCGCCGGTCCAGGTGGAAGGTTTGCTCCAATCAAGCTGGCCGGTCGAGACCACCACCGCGTTCTTGGCCACGGCGGCGGGATTGGTGGGCGGCGCCGTCAACTCGGCGATGGTGATGCCGCGAATGCCGGGATTCTCCGGGTGCTCGACCGGCAACTGCTCGCGCGCGGCGGCCTTGATCATTTCTCCCACCCGCACGATGTCGCGGCCTTCGTCCGGGGCGAGGCGCAGCCCCAGCGGCGCGGCTTCGGCGATGACGTAGAACATCCCGCCGTAAGCCACGTCCACGGTCACGCTCCCGAGCTGCGGCACTTCGATCTTCGCGTCCAGATGAGTGGCGAATGCCGGGACGTTTTCGAAGGTCACGCGCGTGACCTTGCCGCCGCGCACTTCCGCCTCCACCTCGACTAGCCCCGCGGGAGTTTCCAGCACCAGGACTGTCTTGGGCTCGCTGGCGGGAACGATGCCGGTCTCGATGAGAGCCGTCGTGACGCAGATGGTGTTGGTACCCGACATGGGTGGGTATTCCACCTGCTCCATGATGATGAACCCGGCGTGGGCGCGGGGATCGGTGGGCGGCAGCAGCAGGTTGCAGTTGGCGGCGGGATACCCGCGGGGCTCGCGCAGCATCAGCTTGCGTATGCCGTCGGCGTTTTGTTCGAACCAGGTTTTCTTCTCGAACATGGTGCGGCCGGGGACATCGGGCACGCCGCCGGTTATCACCCGCCCGGTTTCGCCGCAGGCGTGCAGGTCAACCGCGGTGATCTTGTGGGAGAGAGGCATTCGATGTCCGTTGGGGCACACTATCTCATAGGAGTCTCGCAGCGGCACGGCTTCAAGTTCGCAGGGAATGTTTCTTTGATCGGGCTGCAAACATGAATATGCTCGTGAGGGATCACGTGTCAGGGCACGACTTCAAGCCTGCCCTGAGCGAAGTCGAAGGGTGCCGTCATTCGCCCCGTTTGTTGCGGCTTTAGCCCCTGCGGGTTTTCAATTTTCTCAAGGTCCGCGCTGCCCATGATGCCAGGCCACAGGGGCTAAAGCCCGCTTCTTTTCTCTGCCATCGGCACGACTGAAGTCGTGCCCTGACGCGTAACTCCTCACGAAACATTTTCTGCTCGCCCCACTACATCCCGCGCCACACGTCTTTGAAGTCGAAGAAGCCCTTTTTGCCTGCCAGCCATTCGGCGGCGCGCACCGCGCCCTCGGCAAAGCCGCGGCGGGAGTGGGCTTCGTGCGCCAGGGTGATGGTGTCGCCCGCGGAGCGCAGGGTTATGATATGCGTGCCCACGATGTCGCCCTCGCGCACCGAAGTGATCTCCAGCTCCACGCCGCTTTTCTCTTTCAGAATTTTTTGCAGCACCGCGGCCGTGCCCGAGGGCTTGTCTTTTTTCTGGGCATGATGGCGCTCCTCGATCGCGCCCGAGTATCCCTGCCCGAGCGCTGCCGCCGCCGCCTGCGCTACGTCGAAGAACACGTTGACGCCCACGGAAAAATTGGAGGCGTAGAGAAAGCCGATCCCGCTCTTCTCCACCAGTTCGCGGATGCGGGGCAGCTCGCCGTACCAGCCGGTGGCGCCGACGACCATGGCGGCCCCAGCGCGCGCGCAGGCAGCGATGTTCTCCGGCACTGCCTTGGGCGTGGTGAAATCGATCACCACGTCCACGCCCTGGAGATTTTCCCGGCCCAGCGCAGCGCCTCCCGGGTTGTCGATGCTCCCCAGAGCGCGCACCTGGTGTCCGCGCTCGCGGGCGACCTGCGCCACCAGCGACCCGGTCTTGCCCTTGCCGAGAAGAAGCAGGTTCATGGCGCAATAATGTAACTCAGGGACCGCCATAAGTCATGGAACCACCATGGCGGGGCCCTCTGCCACTCGTTGGAATTTCCGGCTCGTCAGGTGTATCTTGTCACGAGCTTTTGCTGGAGGTGTTGCATGCCACGTCTTTGGGTACTCGTCATTATCCTCACTTCAGGCGTAGCGCTGGCGCAGAAGACCAAAGCCGTCTCCCGCGTGGAGGTCTCCAAAGAAGGCCAGCAGTGTCTCGCGTGCCACTCTGACAGCACGCCGGGAATCGTCGAACAATGGCGCGACAGCGCGCATGCCCGCCAGAAGGTGGACTGCTATGGCTGCCACCGCGCGAACGCCGGCGATCCCGCCGCCTTCGATCATTATGGGCAGAAGATTGCCGTGATCGTCACGCCGCTCTATTGTGCGCGTTGCCACAAGGCCGAGGTGGACCAGTTCGAAAAGAGCCGCCACGCCGGGGCGGCACAGTTCATCGGATCCCTCGACAACCGGCTGGGCGAGATCGTGGAGGGCGGTCCCGCCGCCGCGAACGGCTGCCGCCAGTGCCACGGCAGCGAGGTCAAATATCTGGGCGACGGCAAGTTCGATTTCACCACCTGGCCCAACAGCGGTATCGGGCGCGTTAATCCCGATGGCAGCAAGGGCAGTTGCGCCGCCTGCCACGGCCGGCACGGTTTCAGCTCCGCCCAGGCGCGGCAGCCAGAAAACTGCGGCAAGTGCCACATGGGCCCCGACCACCCCCAGATCGAGATCTACACCGAGTCCAAGCACGGCATCCAGTTCCGCGCCAACATCGCCAAGATGAATCTGGACTCAAAATCGTGGATCGTGGGCAAGGACTATTCGGCCGCGCCCACCTGCGCCACCTGCCACATGAGCGCCACCAGCCATCAGCCGGTGACCCACGATGTCGGCGACCGCATCAGTTGGACGCTGCGTCCCGTCATCAGCTTCAAGCTGGAGCATTGGGAGGTGCGGCGCTCGGCCATGCAGGACGTGTGCTCCAACTGCCACGCCAGCGGCTGGGTGGAGAACTTCTACAAGCAGTACGACGGCACCGTCGATCTCTACAACGAGAAGTTCGCCAAGCCGGCCAAGGCGATCATGGACAAGCTCTACGCCGCGGGCAAGCTCACGCAGACTCCCTTTGACGAGAAGCTCGAGTGGACCTACTACGAGCTGTGGCACCATCAGGGCCGCCGCGCCCGCATGGGCACCGCCATGATGGGGCCGGACTACACCCAGTGGCACGGCTTCTACGAGGTGGCCAAGAGCTTCTACACGGAGTTCGTTCCCGAAGCCGAGCGCTTGATGCCCGGGGTGACCGCCGAGGTGATGAACTCCGACTACCACAAATGGACCAAAGGCCTGACGCCCGAGCAAATCCAGCAGCAGTTGGAGTTCTACAAGAAGCGCTATAACCAGTAGCGCCGGCATCTTGCCGGCTGTCGTGGCGGCGTTCCGGCGCCGTTCTACGCGAACACGTTGGGGTCCAGCTCGCTGAAGAACGTCTGGTGCAGCCGGCGCACCGCTTCCGGCACGTCGTCTTCCTCGACCACGAAGGTGATGTTGACCGGCTGGGCCTAGCCGCCAATAACAGGCGTTCGGCTCAACCTGTGATAGATCGCCTTTACCAGCACTGCAACGGCAGCGAGTTGGAGCACGACGCCGGTGAGTTGGAAACCAAATCCTGCGTAAATGCTGGTCGCTGACGACTTATCCCAGGAATCGAAGACTCCGAAGGGTGTAAGCGTGGTTGCGACTCGGGCGGGAAACGATGGGGAAATGTAGGACCCCACGTGCATAATCACCAGCGCTGACACATAGTACAAGCAGAGATAAAGAAACCCTTTGACAAACGGTTGGCGCAGACGCGTCAGGTTGCACCATTGAATAAACGAGACGTCCCGCATGATGAAGACGAGGACTACCAGCAACCGCAAACCTGCTGTGCGGACCGTCTCTGGCCCTAATGGGAAGACATGACTCCAGAGTAGAAGCCCAGCGATCATCACCGCGTAGACCACCGCTCCAGACAAGACCAACCACGGCCAAGCCAGCCCGCTCTCCGAAAAGACGGACGAGCCCGAGCCTTTTCGTGTTCGCCACCAAATTCGCAAACGTTCAGCCGGAGTCAGGATCGCGATCCCGATCAAGAAGAGGAGCAGGCCGTTGATCACAACCATGAAAGATGCCAGATCCTCTGAGCCGGAAAAGAGGGCGGGGCTGTGAATGTAGAGGGGGCCACCAGGGCTGCGTGGTCGCACCAGTGCATAAACCACAGCATTAAGAAAGGCTACGCACGCCACTGCCTGGAGCCGCGAGAGTGGCTGAATCTGTTCATATTCTCGCTTCAGATTTCGAAGGAGCATGAGCACAAACCAAACCGCTAAAGAAAACTGCAGCAGAAGACTCAAAAGGAGCCAAGGAACTGCTTTTCCAAAGAGAATCGGCCGGTCGAGCGTAATACCGAATATGTACGCATCGTCAGCTACAGCGCGTATCACGGTGAGCGGACTCAGAGCTGACAGTCCTGGCAGCGGGCTTCGATTCAGCGAATAGGAGAACAAAATGAAGATGTACAAACCCAACGCTCCGATTGGGCCCGCTCCGCGGCTGCGGGTCTCCACAAGCGTGGATAGGCACAACCCCATAAGGCCAAAGAAGAGCGCATCGGCCAGGAGAAAGATATACGCCACCGCAATTCTCTGGGTCGCGAATCCTCCCGCAATCCCAGCGATGACCGCAAGAGGCAACGAACAACCAACCGCAAAGTAGGCGAGAATTGGCTCGCCCAACAACTTGCCGACCAGCATCTCAGCGGGTGAAAGGCGCGTCGTCCGTTGGAAGTCCCACGTCTTTCTTTCTCGTTCACCAGAGACCGCCTGTGCACACGATAACAAACACCAGAAAGTGAGTACGATTGTTTGAAATGTCAGCAGCCACTGGTAAAAGATCCGAAGGGTCAAACTGACGTTATCTCTCTCCAATTTCGCTAGCTGCTCAACGAAGTGACCGCCGAACTGCTCAGCACCCCTCCGCGCAGCCGCAAGGGTTTCCTGTTGTTGGCTCCAGCAAATCAGCCACAACAAACAACAAACAACGACAACCACCACCGCGACCGCCACAGCGCGGTGCCAACGCAGTTCCGCTCGGAAATGGCGAACAAATTCCGGATTGCGCCAGGGGCTCGGGTTCACATGACCTCGTGTCTGGAAAGCCTCATGTAGAGATCCTCGACCGTCTGCTTTGTCTCCGAAAATGAAGTCACACGAATGCCGGCATTTACAAGACTCGCCAGAAATTCTGCGAGATCCGTTTCCTCGCCAGAAAAATGGAACGAACCGGAACTCACATCCAAACTAATCTCAGTCACTCGGCGGTCACTGCGCAGCGCACGGTCAACAGACTGGAGCGAGTTTTCGGTCCAGCTGATTCGAACAAGTCGAGCCGGACTTCCCGCCGCCGCAACCTCTTCAAGCTTGCCGCTGCGAATCAGGAGCCCCTTTTCCATGATGCCAATCGAAGTGCAAAATCCCTCCAGTTCGCTGAGGATGTGAGAAGAAATGAGGATAGTGGCGCCGTCGTCACGAAGAGCTCGCAGGAGGTTTCGCAATTCAACCCGTGCTTTGGGATCGAGCCCCGACGCCGGCTCGTCGAGCAGCAGGATACTGGGACGATGAATGATGGCGCGAGCAATTCCCAATCGCTGTTTCATCCCCCGGGAAAGGCCCCGGATTATCGCGTCACGCTTCACCTCAAGGTGCGCTTGGGCAATCACTTCATCAATGCGCGCCGGGATGTCCTTCATGGGCATGCGGTAGGCTCGCGCGAAGTAATCGAGGTACTCCCAGACTTTGAGGTCTTCGTATACCGAAAAGAAATCTGACAGGTACCCAATGTACTGTTGCGCCCGCTCTGGTTCTAGGGCGACGTCGACCCCTGCAATCATGGCGGTTCCAGCGGTTGGAGACAGCAATCCACAGGCAATACGGATGGTGGTGGTCTTGCCCGCACCGTTTGGTCCGATCAGTCCGTAAACCTCGCGTTCTGGGATAGAGAGAGTGAGATCGCTGACCGCGACCACATCGCCGAATTCCTTCCGAACATCTTTGAGCTCAATCATGCCAAGAAAAAATTGCCTTTACGCGAACACGTTGGGGTCCAGCTCGCTGAAGAACGTCTCGTGCAGCCGCCGCACGGCTTCCGGCACGTCGTCTTCTTCGACCACGAAGGTGATGTTGATCTCCGAAGCCCCCTGCGAGATCATGCGCACGTTGATGTCGGAGATTGCGGTGAACACCTTGGCGGCGACACCTGGAGTGCCGCGGATGTTCTCACCCACCAGGCAGATGATCGCCTTGCGGCCTTCGTATTTCACAGCGGCCAGTTTATCGAGATCGGCGGCGATGGCCGGGATCGCCTCGTTCGAATCCACAGTGAGCGAGACGCTGACCTCGGAGGTCGAAACCACGTCCACCGGGCAGCGGTGCCGGTCGAAGACGTCGAAGATGGATTTCAGGAAGCCGTGCGCCATCAGCATGCGCGCCGAAACCACGTCCACCACAGTGATGCGTTTCTTGGCGGCGATGGCTTTGAATGTATTAGTGCAGCTCGGAGCGCGAGCGGTGATGCGCGTGCCCTCGTTCTTCGGGTTGCGCGAGTTCAGCACCTGCACCGGGATGTTCTTGTCGATGGCCGGCACCAGCGTGGCTGGGTGCAGCACCTTGGCGCCGAAGTAGGCCAGCTCCGCCGCCTCGTCGAAGCTGATGACTTTGATCCGGCGCGCGCCGGGGCAAAGGTTGGGGTCGGTGGTCATCATGCCGTCCACGTCGGTCCAAATCTCGATGCGCTCGGCGCCCAGGGCCGCGCCCACGATGGCGGCGGTGAAGTCGGAACCGCCGCGACCGAGCGTGGTGGTCGAGCCTTGAGCGTCGGCGGCGATGAAGCCTCCCATCACCGGCACTCTTTTCGCGTCCATCAGTGGCTTCAGCCGCGCCACCGTGCGGTCATTGGTCTCGTCGAAGATGGGGATAGCATGGGTGTGATTGCTGTCGGTGAGGATGCATTCGCGCGAATCCACCAGCCGCGCCGGGATGTCGCGCGCGGAAAACGCCGCCGTGACGATCTTGCTCGAGATGCGTTCGCCGAACGAGGCCACGTTGTCGGAGGTCCGCGGGGTCAGCTCGCGCACGGCCGCAAGCCCGCGCAGCAGCTCGTCCAGGCCGTCGAACTCGGCTTCCAGCTCGGAGTGGAATTGGGTGAAGACGCCCGTCCCCAGCAGCTCTCCGGCCACGGTGTAATGACGCTCGCGCAGCGCGCGCGAAAGTTGGATGGCCTTCTCGCGGTCGCCGGCGCCGGCGGCGCGCGCCATCGCCAGAAGCTGGTCGGTGACCTTGGCCAGCGCGCTCACCACCACCACCGGCTTTTCCGGCACGCGCTCGCGCACGATGCACGCCGCGCGGTCGATGGCGGAGGCGTCCTCCACCGACGTGCCGCCGAATTTCATTACGATCATGGGAGAGGCTCGCTGGTCAACCCAGGTATCCCTGCGCCTTCAGCAGTTCGGCATTCAACAGCGCCGCGCCCGCGGCCCCGCGGATGGTGTTGTGCGAGAGCACGGTGAATTTCCAGTCCAGCAGGTTGCACGGACGCAGCCGGCCCACGCTCACCGACATGCCGCCGCCACGCTCCACGTCGAGCCGCGGCTGCGGACGGTCCGGCGCCGTGTCGTACATGATGGGCTGCTCGGGCGCGTCGGGCAGCTTCATCTCCTGCGGTTTGCCCGAGAACCCGCGCCACGCCTCGATCAACGCCTCCGCCTTCGCCGCCTTCCCCAGCTTCACCGAGACCGACTCCGTGTGCCCATCTTCCACCGCCACGCGGTTGCACTGCACGCTGATGCGGAAGGGCGCAGGCTCGATCGCCGATCCGTTCAGCCGTCCCAGCATCTTGGGTGCTTCCTCCTCCATCTTTTCTTCTTCCTTGGCGATGTAGGGGATCACGTTGCCCAGAATGTCGAGCGAGGCCACGCCCGGATACCCCGCGCCGCTGACCGCCTGCATGGTGACGGCAAACACCTGCTCCAGGCCGAATTGTTGCTGCAGCGGCGCCAGCGCCAGCACCAGTCCCATCACCGAGCAGTTGGAGTTGGTGACGATGAAGCCGCCTGACTTCCGCCGCCACGGCTGGCATTCCACCAGCTTCAGGTGCTCAGGGTTGACCTCTGGGATCACCAGCGGCACGTCTTTGTGCATGCGAAAGGCGCTGGAGTTGGAGATCACGGCGCAGCCCGCCTCAGCGAAGCGCGGCTCCATTTCCTGGGCGATGCCCGCATCGAGCGAGGCGAAGACGACCTTGGGCGCGCCCGCAGGCTCGGCAGCCGAAACGTTCATCCTGGCCACGCGCGTGGGGATCGGCGTGCGCAGCTTCCAGCGTGCCGCCTCGCCGTACGTCTGCCCCGCCGAGCGCTCCGACGCCGCCACCCACGCCACCTCGAACCAGGGATGGTCCTCCAGCAACTGGATGAACCGTTGTCCCACGAGGCCGGTGGCGCCGAGGATTCCTACAGGGATTTTTTCAGCCATAGATTCTGCCTGGATTATTCACGATGTCGAACCGATTTCGGGTGGAGCAGGGCTCCCGCATCATGAACTCGGTCTGCGGCCCTTAGCCGCTCCCGAATCCTGGTGTTGGTGAGCAAAACACAACCCAAGATCCCTCGACTCGCGCTCCGCTCGGGATGACAATTCTTGAGTCTCTCGCCACGACTGAAGTCGTGCCCTGACACGTGATTCTCATACTGAAGGCCTGCTCCATCCTGGTGAATAATCAAGGTTTCGATTCTACCAGTAGTCTTCCCGCGGCAAGATATTGGGTGCGGTTCCCTTGGCGCAGACAAGATGTCACCGCCGAGACTCCGAGGCCGCCGAGTAATGAATCAGAGGCTCGCCGTCTCTGCGGTAAAAAGCCTGTAACGGGTCAGGCATCGATGCTGCGCCGAAACGGGAACCTCATGCCGCGCCGTTTTTCATCAATTCGTAAAGCAGCCGCGCCCGGATTTTGCTATGCTGCCCCACCGTGCCGGAACTGCGCCAGAACCGCTTCACCAAAGAGTGGGTGATCATGGCCACCGAGCGCGCCAAGCGCCCGGAGGAGATGCGCGTGAAGCGCGAGGCGCGCGCGCCACTCCCGCATTACGTGGAAACCTGTCCGTTCTGCCCCGGCAACGAGCATCTGGCACCGCCCGAGATCGTGCGCTTTTCGCGGCCCGACGGCCACTGGACGGTGCGGGTGGTCCCCAACAAGTTCGCCGCGCTCACCCGGGAAGGCGAGCCGGAATGGCACATCGAGCGCTCGCGGCGCACCATACGCGGAGTCGGCATCCACGACGTGATCGTCGAGACCCCCGACCACGCGCTCACCACCGCCCTGCTTCCGCCGGAGCAGGTGCGCACCATTCTGGAATGCTACCTCCAGCGCTACCACGCGGTGAGCGACGATCCGCGGGTGGCCCACATCACCATCTTCAAGAACCACGGGGTGTCCGCCGGCACCAGCCTGGAGCATCCGCACTCGCAGATGATCGGCACCCCGGTCATCTCATCCCAGGTGCGCCAGCGCCTGTACGAGGCCCTGCGCCACTTCGACGAGTTCGGGGAGTGCATGTTCTGCTGCATGATCGAGGAAGAGCTGACCGAGTATAAGCGCGTGGTGCTGACCAGCGATCACTTCGTGGTGGTGGAGCCCTTCGCCTCGGCCACGCCCTTCGCTACCGCCATCTACCCGCGCCGGCATATGGCCAGCTTCGGCGACAGCAGCGACGCCGAGATCGCCGACCTCGCCGCCGTGCTGCGCACCGTGCTGGCCAAGCTCTACGCCGGCCTCGACAATCCCGACTTCAACTACACCATCCGCACCGCGCCCGCCGAAGTCGCCGGGGTCAAGTACTACCATTGGTATTTGAGCATCATTCCGCGCCTGACCCGCGTTGCCGGCTTCGAGCTGGGTTCGGGGATGTTCATCAACACCGTCCTGCCGGAGCAGGCGACGGTGTTTCTGCGCGGCGTCGATGTCGAGCAGTTGGCCGCCGCGGTCTAGCGCGACCCCTGGTTTACAATCGGCAGCGGTGCTTCCCCTTGTCATCCCTGGATCCATCGCCGCTGCCGGAGCCGTCTCTCTCCCACCAGCAGGAGCTGGAGCGCGAGCGCGACCGGCTGCGGCTGCTGCTGGACGTCACCAACCTGCTGGTGGCCAATCGTAATTTCCGCGAGCTGTTCGTCGCCATTTCGGTCCTGCTGCGCAAGATCATCCGCCACGATTACGCGGCCCTGGAGCTGCACTCAGCCGGCCGCGACCTGCTGCAGGTCTATGCCCTCGATCTTCCCGGAGGCAAGGGCCTGATCCGGCAGGGAACAACTTTTTCCGTCGAGGACTCGCCCGCCGGACAAAGCTGCACCACCCGCCAGCCTCTGCTAGTGGACAATCTCTTCAGCCAGTTGACCCGCTTTCCTTCCGGGTTCACGCGCCAGTTGCTGCAGGAGGGCATCCGCTCCGGCTGCTGGCTGCCGCTGATCAACCGCGACCGCGTGCTGGGCGTGCTGAGCGTCGCCTCCAAGCGCGAGTCCGCCTTCACCCGAAGCGACCTCGAACTGCTGACCCAGGTAGCCAATCAGGCGGCCATCGCGGTGGACAACGCCCTCGCCTTCCGCCAGATCGCCGTGCTCAACCGCAAGCTGGCCCAGGAGAAGCATTATCTCGAGAGCGAGATTCGCACCGAGTACAACTTCGAATCGATCATCGGCGAACACCCGGTGCTGAAGCGCATTCTGCGCCAGGTGGAGACGGTCGCGCCCACCACCTCCACGGTGCTGATCCTGGGAGAGACCGGCACCGGCAAGGAACTCATCGCCCGCGCCATCCACAACCTGAGCGGCCGCCGCGAGCGCACGTTCGTCAAGCTGAACTGCGCCGCCATCCCTACCGGGCTGCTCGAGAGCGAACTCTTCGGCCACGAGAAGGGCGCGTTCACCGGCGCCATCTCGCAGAAGATCGGCCGCCTCGAACTGGCCAACAAAGGCACCCTCTTCCTTGACGAAGTCGGCGACATCCCGCTCGAAATCCAGCCCAAGCTCCTGCGCGCGCTGCAGGAGAAAGAGTTCGAGCGCCTGGGCAGCACGCGCACCATCCGCGTGGATGTGCGGCTCATCGCCGCCACCAATCGCGACCTGTCACAGATGGTCGCCTCCCGCCAGTTTCGCAGCGACCTCTTCTACCGGATCAACGTCTTCCCCATGCAGGTGCCGCCGCTGCGCGAGCGCGCCTCCGACATTCCGCTGCTGGTGCGCTATTTCGTCCACAAGCACGCGGCGGAGAACGGCAAGCACATCGACCGCGTGCCCACCGAAGCCATCGACGCCCTTCTCCGCTGGCCCTGGCGGGGGAACATACGCGAGCTGGAGAACTTCATCGAGCGAGCCGTCATCCTTTCCGAAGGCGAGAGCCTGAGCCTGCCGCTGGCTGAGCTGCGCTTGCCGGCTTCGGACGCCGGTTCGCGCTCTGCCGCCGAGCCCCGCTCCGCCGCCGACGCGGGTGAGCGCGAACAGATCGTCCAAGCATTGAAGGAGGCGCGAGGCGTGATCGCCGGAGCCACCGGCGCCGCCGCTCGACTGGGACTCAAGCGCACCACCCTGAATTCCCGTATTCGCAAGCTGGGCATCACCCGTGACGAGATCTGGCCGGGTTCGTCACTGTGACGAAATTTTCGCCACCCGGCCCTTCGTCACTCTGACGTAAGTTGAGGTTCCAAACACAAGTTATTCATTCCAGAACAGATATTTAATCAAGAGTAACGCATCGCTTTGGCCATTGGGATGCACATTTAAGACCGGCTAGGGGTGTCATTACCCTGCCCAACGGAGAGCACTATGTCAGCACCAGCCAAAACGGCTGAAATGATTCGGAAAGATTGGGCCACCAACCCGCGCTGGGCGGGGGTGGAGCGGCCGTATACCGCGGACGACGTCGTCCGCTTGCGCGGGACCGTGCATGTCGAGCACAGCCTGTCTCGCTTGGGCGCCGAGCGCCTCTGGGAACTTTTGCACACGGAATCCTACGTACCCTGCCTGGGCGCGGTGACCGGCAACCAGGCCATCCAGATGGTCAAAGCCGGGCTGAAGGCTATCTACGTCAGTGGCTGGCAGGTCGCCGCCGATACCAACGACGCTGGCCAGATGTATCCCGACCAGAGTCTTTATCCGTCCGATAGCTGCCCTAACCTTTGCCGGCGGCTGAACCAGGCGCTGATGCGCGCCGACCAGATTCACCATTCTGAAGGGCAGAACCACATCAACTGGTTCGCTCCGCTCATCGCCGACGCCGAAGCCGGCTTCGGCGGCCCGCTCAACGCCTTCGAGCTGATGAAGCAGATGATCGAGGCGGGCGCGGCCTGCGTCCACTTCGAGGACCAGCTCTCCTCGGCCAAGAAATGCGGCCACCTCGGCGGCAAGGTGCTGGTGACCACTACGGAGAACATCCAGAAGCTGGTCGCGGCCCGCTTCGCCACCGATGTGCTCGATGTTCCCACCATGGTGATGGCCCGCACCGACGCTAACGGCGCGCGCCTGCTCACCTCCAACGGCGACCCGCGCGACCACGAGTTCATCAGCGGCGAGCGCACCTCGGAAGGTTTCTTCCGTTACCGGGGCGGAATTGAGGCGGCCATCGCCCGCGGCCTGGCTTACGCGCCCTACGTGGACATGCTCTGGTGCGAGACCTCCGAGCCCAATCTGGAGGAAGCGGAGATCTTTGCTGACGGCATCCTGAGCAAGTTCCCCAAGATGTTGCTGGGCTACAACTGTTCGCCTTCGTTCAACTGGAAGCGCAAGCTGGACGAGGCCACCATCGCCCGCTTCCAACCCGAACTGGCGGCCATGGGATACAAGTTCCAGTTTGTTACCCTGGCGGGCTTCCACTCGCTGAACCTGGGCATGTTCGAACTGGCCGGGGCCTACCGCGACCGCGGCATGGCGGCCTACTCCGAGCTGCAGCAGCGCGAGTTCGCGAACGCCGAGCACGGTTACGACGCGGCCAAGCACCAGCGCTTCGTCGGCACCGGATATTTCGACCAGATCACGCAGGTGGTCGGCCAAGGCATGGCGTCCACCACGGCGCTGGCCGGCTCAACCGAAGAAGAGCAGTTCACCACCGCACCCACCAAGCCGGTAAACGGCAACGGAAATGGGCACTGCGAGGCTGCGATCCCGGCCCTTTGCGAACATCGTCCGATCAGCAGCCCCTGCGTGGTTTGCAACCTAATGCCCTGTCCGTAGAAGGGTAGAAAGCAATCAGGGCACGGCTTCCCGGGGTCCCCGGAACGCCCGGTTTTGGCGTTCTGGGGCAGGGGCCGTGCCCATTTTCTTGCTCGCCGGGAATTACAATGACGGTCTCGAAAGCTGGGAGGCCCTGCATGAGTTCCTCATCGCGAGTCAAAGTGGCGGCGGCGCAACTGGGATCGATCCTGTTCGATGTTCCAGCAACCCTGCGCAAGGTTGAACAGACGTGGCTGACTTTTTGGCACACATAGGCGATATGATACGGCAATGCCTCCGAACCTGAAGCCCGATTTATTCACCTTCGTGGCGGAGACCGCCGTTCAGCGTGGTGACCCGATCCGTGTAACGTGCAACTGCGGCGGTGTAATAACGATCATGCCTCCGCTGCAGGAGGAATTAATTGTTTGCCCTCGTTGCGAGTCGCGAATCAAGCTGTTGGTGTTGTCGGGCGATCCCGGCTACGTGGTGGGTCGGGCTCCAGACGGCGTACCTATGCTGATACCTGTTCAGGGCAGCTCTAAGGAGAAGCTAGAAATATCGGCTGAAGAGCGGCAAAGAGCGTTGGAAGAGATTAGAAAACACTGGGAAGAGAAAAAGTCCTAACGTGCATGCATGGGCGACAAGCCGATACTCATCAATTCAAAACGCGAACGACTCGACGTAGACGAGCTCATCGAAAAGTGCCGCCGTGACCCCCACCGGATCCTGGCTGATGATGAGGTTGGACTTGTGGTGTATGTAGGCGACCTGGACATCTATACTATAAGCGGGCTGGGGCACCCCGAGACCGGCGAACCGCCACCGGACGCAAATGGGTACTGGGTGCAAAAAGTGAACGAGGTTGCCGTCGTTCGATTCGGTATCACTGTTCGCCGACAAATAGGCTCAGTCGTGAAGTCGCTTTCTGCCGACAGCGTGTTTGTAATTCGGGACGGCGATGCCCTTCGCAAAGTGAAAGCGAAAGATCTGAGGCCAGGCATGGTCCTCCGTACAGGCGAGAAGGTCTATTGGTGACATTCAAGAATGAACTTGAGCGACGAACATTTGAAATTGCGCAGCGGGTCTGCGGTGATTCTGCGTCTATTGAACATAACAAGACGCTTCGAATCGAAATTGCAACCTCGCCAGAAGTCGCGTCCTTTGTTGGCCCACCGAGGAAGGAAATTGACGTAATCACAGCTGGATTCGAAAAAGGCCCCGACCTGAAGATCCTCATCAGTTGTAAGGAGTACGGAAGCTCGAAGGCCGAACCTGCTGACGTGCAGGAGTGGGCGGCAGTGGTTACGACGATGAACAAGTACTCGGCCGGCACCAAATATCTGGGTCTGATTGTCTCTCCCAGTGGCTTCACGAGCGGTTGTGAACCTTGGGCCAGTTGCCACAACCTAGCGGTAATACCGCCGTTAAAAGGCAAGCGACTGCATTTCCCAATAGAGACATGTTCCCAAATGTTTGAGCGAGTGTTGGTGGCGTTCGGAAGGAGACTGCATTTCCCGCACGACAGTCTTCTTGAGGCTCCCCAGTTTTACGAACTTGCGTATCACCTGACGCAGGCATTTGAAGGAAGGGACGAGTCGGCGAAGGAGCACGGCGACAGATATACATTGCTCGGGAAGGGCTGGTTGTCGTCGTTCTCGGAACTGTTCAAGGCATTCGAGGGGAAGACCGTTCGGGAGATCCAGACGACCTCGGCTGGAGTGTACATCACCTTTTCTGACAATCTGACGTTCCGGATGATCGGTGGGAGAATCCTGTTTGGTGCCGATGACGGCAAGTTGCTGGGACAAACCGTCGCCTTAAAGTGCGAGAAGAACTCTCCTGGTGAGCCATGTTCGGTGGATTTTCTCAGGAAGCTCGTAGCTGGTCACCAAGTCACAAGCGCGGGCGACTGGGGCGACCGCTTCGAATTTGGATTGAGCGACGATCTGATGCTGGCGGTCGAACCTCAGCGACTCCAAGTCTACAGAACCAGAAATCCCATGGAAGAGAACCTGCTGTAGCAGCAGCTCTTAGCCGGTTGGCAACGTCCCAGCCAAACGCCTCGAAGAACGGATCGCTGTACCGTAGAAAGCAGATCCCTCGACTCGCGCGCGCCCCACCAAAAATTTTGCGCACAACCTCATCCCCAACACATCTTTGGCTGAGGACACTAATGAAGATCGCATTCATCGGAATCGGCGCTTTGGGAGGCTATTTCGGTGGCCGCCTGGCCAAAGCCGGCAACGAAGTTATCTTCATCGCCCGCGGCGCCACGCTGGAAGCCCTGCGCAAGAACGGCCTGCGCGTGGAGAGCCCGCTCGGCGATTTTGCGCTCCCGCAGGTGCATGCCACTGACGACCCCGCGAGCGTGGGACAAGTTGATGCCGTCTTCGTCACCACCAAGGCCGAGCAGGTGCCGCAGGTCGCGCCGCAGATCCGCAGCCTGATCGGGCCCGAAACCACGGTTGTCCCGCTGCAGAACGGCGTGGAGGCTTACGACCAGTTGGCGGCTGTGCTGGGCCCGGAGCACGTGCTGGGCGGGATGTGCCACGTCATCGCCTTTGTCACCGCGCCCGGAGTAATCCGCCACGGCGGATTGACTCCGGTGATCACGCTCGGGGAGTGGAACAACACGCGCACCCCGCGCCTGGAGAAGCTGGTGGCGTGCCTGAAGGCCACCGGGATGGAGGTTCGAGTCCCGGAGAACATTCAGGTGGCGTTGTGGGAGAAGTTTGAGTTCATCGCCTCGTTCGGCGGCGTGGGTGGAGTGACGCGGGCGCCAATCGGCGTGATCCGCAGCCTGCCCGAAACCCGATCACTGCTGGAGCGCGCGATGCGGGAGATCGTAGGCCTGGCGAACGCCTGCGGGATCCCGGTGCCTGATCAGTCCGTGGCCAACACGCTGAAGTTTATCGACTCGCTGCCGCCCGACGGCACTGCCTCGATGCAGCGCGACGTCGTGGCCGGACGGCCCTCGGAACTCGAAGCGCAGAGCGGGGCGATAGTCCGGCTGGGACGCGCCAGGAAGTTTTCCACCCCCATCCACGAATTCATCTACCACGCGCTGCTGCCCGGCGAGCTGCGGGCCCGGGGCAAGGTTTCTTTTTGAGCGCCGCATCTCTGGATCAGTGGCGCACTGTGATCGGTCACGAACGGGTTCTTGCCGCTGTCCGCCTGGTGCGAGCGATCACCATCGTCAAATCATCTTCTTGTTCACCTGATCTGAATTGTTCCACGGCCTGCTCCACCCTCTGCGCGATGGAGGCGGCATCAAGATTTCGGCTCTGGCACAGTACCTCCAGGAGACGCGTTTCCCCAAATTCCTTTCCCTCCTTGCCCGTGGCTTCCGTGATCCCGTCGCTATAGATACACAGGATGTCTCCTGATTCCAAATGAGCTTCCGCGACGGTGCACTCCCAGTCCCGGAACAATCCGATTACGGTGGCGGTCGCAGTCAGCCGCTCCACGCCGCCTTGGTGCAACAACAGGGCTGGGTTATGCCCGCAATTGACGTAGCGCAGCGTTTGCGTAGCATCGTCGTAGCAACCAAAGAATAAAGTTGCATAGCTGTGGGTCTCGGTATGCTTGTAAAAATGGCGATTCACGGAAGCGAGCACTTGGGCCAGGTCCATGGCGCCGATATTGGTGTGGCTGCGGAGGCTCCCCTGCAAATTGGCCATCAACAGAGCGGCCGCGATTCCCTTGCCGGCGACATCGGCGAGCACGAATCCAACCATCCCCGAATCCATGTCGAGAAAATCGTAATAATCTCCCCCTACCGTACGCGTCTGGGTGCAGCGTCCGCTGTAATCGAGAGTCTGTAATAGAGGGAACTCCTGGGGCAGGAGTCTGGTCTGCACCGCCCGCGCGACCGCAATTTCCTGGGGCGACGGTTCTTCTGCGGTTTGCCGCGACAGGTCCAATCCCCAGATATTGGCTTCCGGGGTCAGGCACGCGACGCCGGCCTGGCCCTCCGTAGCTTGACCGGGCGAGCCAATCCAGACTACCTGGAACGCGGCGTTTCGCCGGTCACAATCGATTTCAATAATCTCACCCAGGCTGAGCGGTTCCTCAAGACCAGCAAGCCCAGCAAGCCGTGCCCCTGAGTTTGAGATATCCACGGTATGCGCAAGGTGGGGCTTCTGGTTCGTAGCGGGCCGGCGAATGTGAACCGGCAACTCTGCCTGGGTTCGTTTCTCTCGTCGCTTGGGTTTTTTGTGGACCGCAAGAGCGCTACGGCTAAATCTGGGCAACTGCTGCATACTTTGCAACAGGATGCGGCATTCGTTCTCGCTTGCAAATGGGCCCAGGCGAACCGCCCGTTCCATTTCTGCATGGGATTCGGTGGCGGGAGTACGCAGGCCTTCGAAGATGAACCACTCGCAGACGTCAGGCCCATGCTGGGTCGCGGCGATAGGCTCACGACCGCGGCGCCCCTCCCACCGTAACACTGGAGCTGAGTTCACTTCCTCAGCTTGCCGCGTATCCAGCGCCTCCCAGTCGGCGGGCGGGAAGTAAACACCCCAGAAGTTTTCTGGCCTTTCGAGTTCGATGGCGAATTCACCCGGGTGGGCTTCGTCGACATACGCGACCCGCGCTCGCTGTGAGCGCTGCCGTGAGCGCAGGGTGATGCGCACTTCCTTGCAGCGCAGGGGATGGCTGATGCGAATCTTGGCGCCATGTTTATTGACGCACAGAGTCTCGCCATCGCTTTCGAATGGCCGGCCGTCCTCGTCCATACCCGAGACCATGACCTGGAGCGTCAGCAACACGCGCGTGCTCCGGCGGCTGCGACCGCCTTCCGGCGCCAGGGCCGATTGCAAAGGTAAAGCCGTACTGATCAGCTTGGCCATAGCTGCCTTCCTGATTGGGGAGGAGGGCTTTCACCGGGCAGTGTCCATCTTCTCGTCATGCGTCGTTAACTCCGGACGGATGTTTGCAGCGGCCCGGCGGTACGGCAGGAATCGCTCGAATCGAACCCTACGAGTGCGGTTCTGCGTAGTTTCTCGCCAAAATCGCCGGCGGCTAAAGGCTTACTGAAGTAGTACCCCTGAACTTCGTCGCAATTGTGTTCCCGCAGGAACACAATCTGCTGTTCGGTCTCCACGCCTTCAGCAATAGCCTTTAGATTAAGGCTCTGTGCCATGTTGATGATGGTGGCTGCGATGGCAGCGCCGTCCGAATCCGCAGTCATGGCTTGCACAAACGAACGATCGATTTTCAACTTGTAAACGGGAAACTGTCGCAGGTAGCTGAGGCTGGAATATCCCGTTCCGAAGTCGTCAATGGACAGCTTCACCCCGCTCTCGTTTAATTTCCCCAGCACCGATAGCATTACATCCGAATTGGAGAGGAGCAAACTTTCCGTAAGCTCCAGTTCGAGGTATTGCGGGGGGAGGCCGGTTTCGTGCAGCACCTTTTCGATAACCTGGAGGAAGGACTCCTGGCGAAACTGGACCGCTGACACATTCACCGCAACGGGGAGTGCGGGAAGGCCTTCGTCCTGCCATTGCCGAGCCTGAGCGCAGGCGGTCCGGAGCACCCATTCGCCGATAGGGATGATCAGTCCGCTGTTCTCCGCGATCGGGATGAACGTGTTGGGTGGGACGAGGCCCAGCCTGGGGTGACGCCAGCGGAGCAGAGCCTCCGCCCCGATGATCTTTCCCGTCGCAAGGTCCACCTGCGGCTGATATACCAGGAAGAGTTCCTCCTTCTGTAATGCCAGTCGCAGGCTGCTTTCCAGGGTCAGCCGTTCCACCGCCCGGCTGTTCATCTCCTGGCTGAAGAACTGGAAGTTGTTCCGCCCATTCTCCTTGGCGCAATACATGGCGGCATCCGCGTTCTTGATGAGGGCTTCGCCGTCGCGGCCGTGGTCGGGATATACGCTGATGCCGAGGCTGCAAGTAGGGCTGAGCAAATGGCCTTGAGCCATGAACTCCGTACTCATCGTCTTCATGAGGCGATCGGCGGCGACCGCCGCGCCGGCTACATCCTTGACGGCAGTCAGCACCACCACGAACTCATCGCCGCCTAACCGGGCCACGGTGTCCTGTTCACGCGCCCATTTCTTGAGGCGCTCGGCGACCTCTTTCAACAGCAGGTCGCCCACCGAGTGCCCCAGCGAGTCGTTAATGGTTTTGAAGCGATCCAGATCCAGAAACAATAAGGCGACTTTTTCTCCATGCCGGCGGGCGCCGGCCAGCGCTTTGGCCAGCCGATCCTGGAGCAGAGTCCGATTGGCCAAACCCGTGAGGGCATCGTAGTAGGCCAGGTAGCGCACCTGCTCTTCCAACAGCTTCTGGTCCGTGATGTCCTCAACCGCCCCAACGTAGTGCAGCACCTTGCCATCGGCACTGTGCAACGCACCCGCGCTCCCCCGGAGCCAGACCTTGCTGCCATCCTTGCGATAGGCTTGAAATTCACGTTTCTCAGTCTTGCCGTGCTCGCGCAACTGGCGGCCGAATTCAAGGCGGCGACTGGGGTCCACATAAAGCTGGCTGGGGTTGGTGACACCGGCAAGCATCTCCTCTGGGGAGTCATAGCCGAATATGCGTGCGAAGGCCGGATTCACATTCAGGTAGCGTCCATCTGCCGTGCTGTAGTAGCACATTCCTATACTGTTCTCTTTAAAGATGGTGCGGTATTGTTCCTCCGCTTCCCGCAACGCAAGCTCCGCTCGCTTGCGCACAGTGACGTTATCAAAAGTAGCTACAAAGCATCCGTTTCCCGTACCGTAGGCAGAGATGGAAAACCATATCCCCAGGGCTTTAAGTTCGATCTCGAATCTCTCTGGCTCGCCGGTCAGCGCCACTCGGCCATAGATCTCGAACAACTCTGGCTGCGACTCCTCGATCCCCGGGATAACCTCGGTAACTCGCTTGCCCACCACGTTTTCCAAGCCGGTCAACTTTGCAAATGCGTTGTTGACGGCGAGATAGATAAAATCGATGGGGCGGCCATGGTCATCCAGCAGCATTTTGCAGTAGGCGAACCCCTCCAACATGTTTTCAAACAGCGAGCGATAACGGCTTTCGCTTTCTACCATCGCCTCCTGGGCTCGCCTGCGTTCGGTGATGTCCTGCACCGTGCCTTCATGGCGCACCACCTTGCCCTCCGGCCCGCGCACGGCGCGCAGGTTCGACAGAAACCACTTCTTGCTGCCGTCACGCCGGTAGACTTCCACCTCCACATTGTGCGCGACGCCATTCTTTTCCAGCACGAGCGCCAGGCTTTTCAACTGCCCCGGATTGACAAAAAGCTGGCGTCCGGCGGTGGAAACTTCCGACATGAGCTGTGCGGGTGAATCGTAACCGTGCATCGCAGCCATGGCCGGGTTGGCGCTGATGATGCGCCCATCCGGCGTCGCTTGGAAGATTCCGACGACAGCGTCCTCGACGATGGCGCGGTACTCTTGCTGGGCGTGCAACAGCGCTTCTGCAATTGCCTTGCGCGTAGTGATGTCCTGCTTGATCGCCACAAAGTGGGTGATCTCACCGCTCTCGGCGCGCACCGGCGTGATGGTCATCTCCTCTTCATAAAGGCTTCCGTCTTTCCGCCGGTTGGTGACCTCGCCGTGCCAAACCTGCCCGGAGGCAACCGTCTTCCAGAGATTCCCATAGAATGCGTTGTCATGCTTGCCGGAGCTGAGGATTCGTGGGTTCTGTCCACGCGCCTCTTCTGCAGCGTAACCGGTCAGGCGCGTAAAGGCCGAGTTCACCCAGACTATTGTGCCGGTGACGTCGGTGATGACGATGGAATTGGCCGCGGCTTCGAGCGCTGCCGCCTTCATGTGGAGCTGCTCCTCCACCGACTTTCGTTCCGCGATCTCGGCGGTCAGCCGTTGATTCGAGTCGGCGAGCGCCTGCGTGCGCCGCCCCACCCTTCGCTCGAGTTCCGCGTTGAGTTCGTGTAGTTCGCGCTCGGCCTCAACCCGCGTTTTCATTTCCTCGGTCATCTTGAGGGTTACGAAGAAGGCGATGGCTACGGCGACAATCACCGCAAGCACAATGAGAAACGTAACCAGACCACGGGCAATGGCGTAATGCGCGGTGCTCGCTTGGGCCGCCTTGTCCACCTGCTCCATTTGGAGCTGCATGAATTTGGTCCAGGCATCGTGATACTTGTATAAGGCCGGCGTCGTTTCCCTGACCATGATGGCGCGACCCTCTTCGTGGTTCCCTTCATTGAGAAATACATGCAACGCCCGCAGGTAGCTCGCGACATAAGGCGTTCTCGCGTCCTCAACCGCAGCCAGCAGACGTCTTTCTTCCGGTGAGTCACACTGACCTTCGATTTTCATTACCAATTCTGAAATCTTCTGCGTGTTCTCCGTCCGGCTGGCCAGCAGCGGGCCGATCAGTCGTTTATCGTTTAGAAGAAATATCTCCATGGTGATACGACTGTTTCGATTCGAGTACATCAGGGCTTCTCGCGCCAACCGCAGTTTGGCCCAACGCCTGCCGGCTACATCCTGCAGGGCCGCGTTGCTTTGGTCCATTCGACTAAGCCCCAGGCATCCGATCCCTATCAAAATGGCAACTAGGAGGCCGAAGGCCAGTCCTAATCTCATCCCAAGTTTCCGGCTAGTCAGGACGTGCAAGCTCACAGGCTGGAGAGAGCGCTTTTCCTTGCGGAGAACAATGAAGCTAACAACGGCAGCGACCAGCGTGGCAAACAGAATCGTGACGGTATGAGAAGCCCAGATTGTGATTTTGGGATGGAGGGCCTGCTTGGCTGCTTCAAAAACAAACATGACGCAGCCGGTAGCCGTTGCCGCTCCTAGCACACGTACGCGGGCGCTCAACACATGTGTCGGCGTTGATGCGTTCGGTGCGCACACTCCCGGAGTGGTATCAGCGCCCCTCTCCTTTGGTCCCGCCCACTGGTTGCTCACACCTCACTCCTGGGTCCACAGCTTGCCAGATCGGGGGAGGGCTGATCGGGCGTTGCAAGCGGTCGGCCGGACTGCAGGCGTTCTTCCGCCAATTGCAGGACACCGTTGGCATCCGCACCCCGCGAATAAGCCGCCAGGCCAATCCGGAAATCCAGCTCGAAAGGGGCATTGGATTCCAAGTGCCAGGAATCAAGACGGTCCAGCATGCGCTTCCGCGCAAAGCGCGCCTGCTGCTCGTTGGTCTCGGGCATGATCAACAGAAAACGGCTGACGTCGTACCGCAGCACGATGTCCGATCCCCGGAACGTGTCTTTCAGCAACTGTGCCGCTGCCATTAGCATCTGGTCGCCCACCAACTCGCCCTTTTTCCTGATGATCTCCGCCCAGCTCGCAAGTTCAAACAGCATGAAGGTGATCGTGTCCCCGTGGCGATTGGCACGATTGATTTCCCGCGGCAGGACCTGATCCAGGTAGCGAAGGTTAAAAGTTTGAGTCAGAGGGTCGATAAGTGACAGGCTCTGCAACTTCTCGCTGTAGATGAGCTCGCGTATCAACTCCTCGCGCGCCTTGGTGTAGCCATACCTTTTGTGGAGGACGTAGCCGGCGAAGATCACCATCAGCAGCACCAGGCCGGCGACCAGCTCCAGCGCGGAGTGCGAGGCCTGGGTCCATAGGAGATTGGAGAACCCGAGCAGGAGAACTCCCGCCCCCAATACGAGAACGACGATAAATGTGAACAACCAAAGCTTAAGGTCCCGGCCCGAGATGGCCGCGACCTGGCCGTTGAGCTGTCTGGTCCGCGCTTGCCAGTCCTGATGATTCATGTAGCGCTCCTGTGTCTGAGAACAGGAGGCCCGTAAAGTGACTGCTCTCCTGCGCTATTCAGTTTGTGGGATGGCCAGGAACGGGAACACGTACCAGCATGAGTTAGTTGGCCGACCTGCAACTGCACAGACCATTCTAGGTGTGTCGGCCGCACAGTACACTGTGATTTAGATCACAGCGTACCCGAGATAATACGCACGAAAGGCCATACCGCAAATGTTACCGCAAGCGATTACTTTCGATTTTCCACCCCGGTCCACGAATTCATCTACCACGCGCTGCTGCCCGACGAGCTGCGGCCCGGGGCAAGGTTTCCTTTTGAGCCGGTTCCAGGTCAGGAACGGCATAATATTAGTAACCCTCCCCGAATCGGCGCTCCCGCGCGGCTTGGGTTCTGGCATGACCTCACCCAACGGCTAAGCCGGGCAGGCAACGACCGCCCCTAAGTCACGTCCCGTCTGTAGGTTCGGAGAATTCTTACCTACCCTGTTGCGACCCGCGGTGAGCCCCGGAGCGGCTTCCAGGGTACGAAAGGACCATTGCATAAACGTGTCCACCGTAAATTGCGGGCGATAAGTCGCCGATTGTACAAAAAGTAGTGCAACAATGCTTTAGGGGCACGAAGGCTTGGGAGGCAGTGCCGCTCGTACCGCTGCTGGGAGCCGATGCTCACATTTGAAGGGGAGGCGCAACATGAAGTTCAGAGTATGTCGATCTGCCGTTTCGGCTCTGTTACTGCTCTCGGTAGCTGTGGTGGCCAACGCACAGAATTGCAGCACTTCGATCACCGCCTGTGGATGCACCGTCCACTCCTCGGGAACCTACACCATAACCGCCAATCTTAGCGCGGCTCAGGGCCTGACCACTCAGGGCAGTTGCCTTAACGTAACCGCCGACAACGTCAAGCTCTTAACCAATGGCTACAACATCACCGGGGCGGGAACCGGAACCGGTATCGGTATCTATCTGGAATCGAGTGCGACCAATGTTTTCCTCTCCGCCGCGGGGCCCCAGGAAACGTATTCCACCGTCAGCGGCTGGCAATACGGGCTGGAGAGCCAGGCGCACACCGTGACCGCAGAGGGCTTTTACTTCGAGGGCAACACCACCGGCCTCTGGCTGAGGGGAGCACAGAATAACAATTTCGGTTGCGTGGCCGCCTGGGACAACTCCGTGTACGGAGTGTGGATCCGGGGTGGCTCCGCCAATCAGATCGATTACGGCGCGACCTGGGACAATGGAATTGCCGGGGTATACATCGGCTGCTCGGCCACCGGACCCAGCGGACCGGCGTGCACATCCGGAAACACCAGCAGCGGCAATTCTGTTTTCGAACTCTTATCCTTCACCGACACCACACAAAATTACGGCCTGGTGGTGGAGACGGGCGGCCTGCAGAACAACCTGGTGGACAATGATTTCTCTGGCGACACCGTGGATGATCTTTTTGATGGCAACGCCAGCGCCACCGGTAATACCTGGCATGCGAATTTGTTCACCACCGCCAATCAAAGCTACATTCACTGAGAGCTGACAAGCCCTCAGGCGCAGCCTGATCGCGCTCGGCTGGCGCCGCTCCCTGGGAGCGGCGCCAGTTTCACGTTGGTACTTCGTTGCTGCGGAAGCAGCGGGCGCAGGGGCGCAGCCTAGGCGCTGACCGAAACCCCGCTCGCGCCGGCCCCGCCCTGCGCCGCGGCCACTCCGTTGGTGGCGGCAAACTGCTGGAACTCCTGCTGCAACGAGCCGTAGGCCTGCTGCGCCGCCGACAGTTGGCCGGACTGCAGATCCTGGCCCAACTGCTGGAACATCTGGCTGATCGCATTCTGCTGGCTTCCGCCGCCCCCGTGATGATGATGGTGGTGATGCACCCCCTGGCTCTGCGTCCCCTGGTTCTGGAAGTCCTGCTGAATGGTGGCGTAGTCCTGCTGCGCCGCCGCGGTATTGCCGGATTTCAGATCGGTGGACAACTGGTTGAAGGCCTGGACGATGGGATCCGTGCTCTGCGCGGATGTAGTCGAATTAGCCTGCGGCCCGGACTGCTGCAACGTGGCAAAATCCGATTGCGCCGCGGAAAGATTGCCGGACTGCAGATCCTGGCCGAGTTGCTGGAACTCCTGCTGAAACTGCTGCATCCTGCCCTGTATGCTCTGCGGGTTGTATGCGGAAAGACTACTGCTGAAAATGCCTGCTACCGACATGCTGATTTCCTCCTGAGCGGAATCATGCCACCAGAGCCTATCGGCACTCTGGTGGCTAAACTTTAGTAGTCGCCGTTACTGCCTAGGGCAAGTCCCATGCCAGCAACCCACGACGACCCGCAGCCTCAAGGCCGCGCATTTAGCGATAGTTAGCTCAAGGGGCCGGCGCTGGCTGTGGAAAAGGCCAAGCCACTGGGCAAAGGCTGCCCAGTCCAACCCGGCAAAGTTTGCCGATGAGGCCTATCCACAGCTTCGAAAGCAGAGCGGCGGCTGTATATTGAGGACGAGTTCAAGGAGTCCATTTTGGGAAGAAACTGCCTTCTGATTGCCCTGCTTCTGCTGAGCACCGGTTGCCTGGCCCAGAGACTTCAGGGCGGAAAGCTTCGCACCTATTACATCGCGGCCGACGACGTCACCTGGGATTACACGCCGGGTGGGCGGACCCTGGCCGGTCTGCCGCACTTCGAGAGCAGCGATGAGGGCGTCGGCAAACAGCACCGCGTCTATCCCAAAGCGGTCTACCACGAGTACACCGACGGCGCTTTCAAGACCGAGAAGCCGCGTCCGCCGGAATGGCAGCACCTGGGCATTCTGGGCCCGCTCATCCGCGCCGAAGTCGGCGACACCATCAAGGTCTTCTTCAAGAACAACACCAAGCGCTTCTGCACCATGCACCCGCACGGTCTGGCCTACGATAAGAATTCCGAAGGCGCGTCCTACAACGACGGCACCAGCGGCGACGATAAAGCCGACGACGCCGTTCCCCCGGGCGGCAGCTACACCTATACCTGGACGGTTCCCGAGCGCGCCGGTCCCGGCCCCGGCGATCCCAGTTCGATCCTGTGGATGTACCACTCCCACTTCAACGAACCCAAGGATGTGAACACGGGACTGATAGGACCCATCATCATCAGCGCCCGCGGTTCCACCAAACCCGATGGCACGCCCAAGGACGTGGACCGCGAGTTCGTCACTGCCTTCGCCGTCTTCGATGAGACCGACAGTTGGTATTTCCACCCCGACCCGAAATGGCCGCGCAGCGAGGTGTCCATGCGGCTGCGAGACCCGGTCTTCCGCGAGCTCAACACCGCCTATTCCATCAACGGCCTGCTGGAAGGCAACCTGCCGGGCTTGACCATGAAAAAAGGAGAGCGGGTGCGCTGGTATCTGTTCGCCAGCGCCAACGAGGACGATGTCCACACCGTGCACTGGCACGGCCAGACGGCGGTGGTCATGCACATGCGCACCGACGCCGTTCCCCTCACGCCGATGAGCATGGCGGTAGCCGACATGGTGCCCGACAAGGTGGGAACCTGGCTGTTGCACTGCCACGTCAACGATCACTTGAAAGGCGGCATGGTGGCGTTGTTCACGGTCACGCCGTAGCGTCACCAGATTCGGCGCACTC
>JBKQPN010000134.1:0-17300 GCA_052145015.1 Terriglobales bacterium | reverse complement strand
ACCTTGGGATCGCGCGCGTCTCCGCTGACCGCGCCCATCTCGATAGCGTTGAGCTGCCGCCGTTCCGCGCCGCCATCGGGGCTGGGGTCGATTCGGTGATGGTGGCGCACGTCACCGTGCCGGCGCTCGATCCCGATCCCAACCGCGTCGCATCGGTTTCCCGCGCTGTGATCGACGGAGTGCTCAAGCAGCAACTCGGCTTCCAGGGACTGGTCATCACCGATGCCATGGACATGAACGCCGTCACCCGGCTGTTCCCGGGCGGACGCGCCGCGGTGGAGGCGGTGAAGGCGGGTAACGACGTGGTGCTCATCCCCGCCGACCTCAACGCCGCCTACAACGCACTGCTCAGCGCCGTGCGCAGCGGCGAGATCCCCGAGGCGCAGATTGATGCGTCCGTGCTAAAGATCCTGCATGCCAAGACGGCGGTCGGCCTGCATAAAGCCCGGCTGGTTGACATCCAGGCGCTGGCCGAGCACATTGCCCGTCCCGCCGACCTGGCGCTGGCAGAGCAGGTGTCCGATGAAGCTGTCACCATGGTCCGCGATAACGGCCATGTGATTCCGGTTCAGGGCAGCGGAACTCCGGAGCCCCTGCCTGCGTATCAGACACCAGGCCCGCCGGGGAGTCGTGTGCTCGTGGTGATTTTTTCGGACGACGTGCGCACCGACGCCGGGCGCGTGCTGGAGCGGGAGGTGCGCGCGCGCATTCCCGGCGTAAACATGTTCTATATCGATCCCCGCATTGCGAGCGGAATGTCGCAGCAGGTGCTGGAGGCGGCGAACCGGGCGCAAACCGTGGTCGCGGCCGCCATCGCCGCGCCCTCCGCTGGCAAGATGCTGCGCGTCAATGGTGTGCTCACCGGCTCGGTCTCGCTGGACGACGCCAGCGCCGCTCTCTTGCATGGTCTGCTCGATCGTGCCGCCGGCAAGACGATGCTCATCGCACTGGGGAACCCGTATCTGGCGGCGCAGTTCCCGGAAGTCCAGAATTATCTGTGCACTTTTTCCAATGCACCGGTTTCGGAGATCAGCGCGGTGAAAGCACTGTTCGGCGAGATCCCCATCCGCGGACGCTTGCCGGTCACCATTCCGGGAATCGCCGCGCGCGGCGCAGGGATTGATCGCGCGGCGCTGGCGCAAGGAGGTCATCCATGAAACGGTTCTCATCCCTGCACGCGTTTGTGGCCGTGGCGCTGGCGAGCGCGCTGCTCGCCGGGCTCTGCGGCTGCAAGGTCCATAAGCAGGGCGAAGGCGCAAACAAGAAGGTGGACATCGAGACCCCGGTGGGCAGCCTGCACGTGAACGCCCAGGTCGATCCCAAAGACACGGGGCTCGAGGTCTATCCCGGGGCGACCCGCGCGGAGGACGGTGAGGATAGGAAGCACGCCGCCAATCTCTCGATCGATAGTTCGGTTTTCGGGGTCAAGGTGGTGGCCATCAAGTACCGCTCCGACGATCCCCCCGACAAGCTGCTCGACTTCTATCGCAAGCAACTGAAATCCTACGGCGAGGTGTCGGAGTGCCACGGCAGCATCAGCTTCGACCGCGGCAACATGCATTGCCGCGAGAGCGGCTTGCGCGGCGAGACTAATCTCGTGGCCGGTGTTGAGGAGCGCCACCACATCGTTTCCGTGAAACCGGAGGGCAAAGGTTCAAACTTTGCTCTGGTTTACGTGCAGACGCGCGGGGAAAAGGGAACGCAGTAGGAGAAAAGCGCCACGGATTTTCACGGATCAGAACGGATCTGCGCCGTCTAACGTCCGAGTCGACCGGGCGCGGCGATTAGAAAACAACCTCGATTCCAACGAGCACGTTAAAGAGCACGCTCCCCCGCGCTCCGGTCCAACGATTTGTTATGCGGCGGGCCAAAATTCGCCGCCGCACTCGCAAGAATAAGTCTTTCGCGGGCCTTGGTCTGTGATGACAATCTGCGACAACGTCCCAACCCATGAACCGCACCCGTCACACTTCCAAGGACCTGTGTGAAGATCGCGATTCCTCTGTCGCTGGAGTGCTTGCTTCTCAGAGAGGTTGAGCTGTCGCGTAACCGTACCCTCCCTGATGAAGGCGCGGCCATCGAATTCGTGATAAGGAACAGCACGATTGCGAACGGCAGCGATAACCAACACAGACATTCCGTTGCGTTCAAGCACTTCATAAGTACATTGGAGGGACGGTTCAAACTTGAGTCGGGTAGTCTGGGAAATTGACCGTTGCGCCTTGTCCAAGTTTCCCGGCTCAACGCCGACGATTTGGCCGTCGGGAGCTTTGCCGAAAATAACTGAGCCCTGCGCTGTGTCCGCGTTGATCATTCCACACAGGCTTTCAAGGCCTTCGCGTTGAAGCGACAACGATCGCTTCCACTCGAATGACTGGGACTCAGGCGTCCGAACAATGTCATCGAACGAATTGGGCATTCGGTTTAGCCGCATAACTAATGATTAGATTGACCCGCATAAATCCTGAACACTGCTTTCTGACCCTCATAACACGCCGCTGAATCGGCGCATACTACTGCGACAATCCCCTCAGACTCTATGATTCACGTCTTGTCGTACTTGTTATCTTGGCCTCTTATCCGGATCGGCCTAACACCCCTTTCGTCCCTTTCGCAGCCCGTCGGGCCGGGCAGCGAACTCCTGCTGGTCCGCGATTGAGCATGATTCTCAGATTCTCCCGCCTCCCTCTGGTCGGCGGAAGAATGACAGGTTTGACTGAGGTTGTCATCCTTCGCGAGCCGACGACGAGCGGAGGATCTAACGAGAATGCCTCCACCACCTGAGCAGGTAGTGTTGACCCCATCGCAGATTCTCCCGCCTCCCTTTGGTCGGCGGAAGAATGACAATCTAATTGGCGTCTGCGTGCCGTTGCGTGCTTCCCGGCCCCTCCTGTAACCTGAATTGAAGTGGATCATCCCTGTCATCGCTGCCGTGCGAGCGTGGAAGACGGCGTGGCCTTCTGCCCGCACTGTGGCGCACCTCAGATCCGTGTTTCTACAGCGGCCGTCGAGCCGGCGGCTATGCCGGCGTTCTCCCCTGGCACGCCGGACGAGCTGCAACCTGCGGCGCAACCCGCTGGCCTGGCGCCGGTGTCGCCAGGCGCAATAGATTGGTCGCAAGGGACGCGCGCTTCGGCGCTGGCCGGACTGCTGCTCGCGCTAGCCATCTTCTTCGTGCCGGCGGTCGTGGCCGGCATCGGGCTGCTTCTCCACCTGGGGCAGGGTGCGATTGGGCTGCTGGTGTTGCTGGCGAGTTGGTGTTGCATACTGGTTGCCGGAGCGCTGGCCGTCCGGTTTTACCGCCGGCGGCATCCAGAGACTGCTCTCACTCCCGGCATGGGCATGCGCTTAGGTGTGGTCAGCGGCTTGCTCGGATTCTTCTTCTACAGTGTCCCTCAGGCGCTGCGCCTGGTCTTCTTCCACCTGGGTAGTTCGGTGCGTGAAGCCATGCAAAAGGCGATCGAGCAGTCGGCCGCCCAGAGCCCCGACCCCAGAGCTCAGGAGATGATGCGTAACCTTATGTCTCCCAGCGCCTTAGCCGCATTCATCACCATCCTCGTGGTGCTCTTTTTCCTGGTCTTTCTGGTGCTTGCCAGCCTGGGGGGAGCGATCGGCGTTTCGGTGGGCGGGAACAAGCAATCCTCCTAGATGCGGTCGCCAAATTGGATCGCCGATCCATGATCACGGCGATTCCGGCGATCACGCGCGATTCCGGCGATCTTGTTTTGCTCGCTGTGCCGCGCGTAGAATGCAGCTTCTTTTGAAAAGTCTGGCCTGATCCGAGGTAGGTTTCCCTATGAGCTCGCAGGCAAAGCCCGAATCGTCGCCGATCGCGGACAAAGATTTGCTGATGTCCGCCTCCGAGATCCAGCGCACCCTGGTGCGCCTGGCCCATGAAGTGATGGAGAAGAACAACGGGGTGGAAGGCCTGGCGCTGGTCGGCATACGCCGCCGGGGCTTTCCTTTGGCGCAGCGCATCGCCAAGGTCATCAACCAGATCGAGCACACACAGATCCCGGTGGGCAGCCTGGACATCACGCTCTATCGCGACGACCTTTCCACCGTCGGCCCCAAGCCGCTGGTCCAGAGAAGCGACTTGGAAATTTCGGTGGCGGGGAAGCACGTCATCCTGGTGGACGACGTGCTCTACACCGGACGCACCATCCGCGCCGCCCTCGACGCCTTGTTCGACCGCGGCCGACCGGCGCGGGTGCAACTGCTGGTGCTGATCGACCGCGGACACCGCGAGCTTCCCATCGAGGCCGCTTTCATCGGACGCAAGGTGCAGACCACCGACATGCAGATTGTCGAAGTCAAGCTGAACGAAGTGGACAACCTCGAGAAGGTGCAGTTGGTAGAGAGAAGCGAGCGCGGCCCGACGCGATGAAGAAAAGCCGGTCTTTGCTCGGCATCGAACAGCTCGAGCCCGACGATATTAGCCGCGTGCTTCGCCTGGCGCGGCGCATGCACGGCGCTCGGCCACGCCCTTTGCTCCGCAACCGCCGCATTGCTCTGCTCTTCTACGAGCCCTCCACGCGCACGCGCGTATCCTTCGAGTTTGCCGCCAAGGCGCTGGGCGCCATCACCACGCTGGTGCAGGCCACCGCCTCCAGCATCGAGAAGGGCGAGACTCTGGTGGACACCGGCCTGACCCTGCGCGCTACCGGCGCGGATGCCATCGTGATCCGGCATCCCTCTTCCGGCGCACCCCACCTGCTGGCCCGCCATGTCGATATCCCGGTGATTAATGCCGGTGACGGCTTGCACGAGCATCCCACGCAGGCTTTGCTCGATGCCTACACCATCTTGCGTCACAAGAAACAACTGCGCGGGCTGAAGGTCGCCATCGTCGGCGACATTTATCACAGCCGGGTGGCGCGCTCCAATATTCACCTGCTCAGCAAGTGCGGCGCCCACGTGGTGCTGTGCGGACCGCCAGGATTGTTGCCCGAGGTCGCCGCCAGCCTGGGTCCGAACGTCCGGGTAACCCGGCATATCGACGAAGCCCTGCGTGGCGCCGATGTGGTCATGGTGCTGCGGGTGCAGAAGGAGCGGCTGGCCGGACTGCCGCTGCACATGGACGAATACATTGCCGGATACCAGGTCACGCCGGAGCGCCTGCAACTGGCCAAGCGCGACGCCATCCTCATGCATCCCGGGCCGATGATCCGGGGCGCCGAGCTGTCGGGCGATCTGGCGGACGCGCCCGCCTCGGTGATTACCGAGCAGGTCGCCAACGGGGTCTGCGTCCGCATGGCCGTATTGCTTACGGCGCTGGGAGCGGCACGATGAAGAGTTTTCCGCTGCGGATGCACGCGGATACACGCGGATTTACTTCAAGCCAAAGGCCAAGAGCCAAGAGCGCCACCTTATGACGCCCAAGTCCAGCTCGCGAGCCTCGTCGCTCCTCATCAAAGGCGGCCGTGTCATTGATCCGGCCAACAAGATCGATGCCGAGATGGACGTCCTTCTGCGCGATGGCCGCGTGGCCGAGGTGGCGCCCCGCAACAAATTACGCGGTTCCGCGGATCAGACCTTCAACGCTCGCGGCTTGATCGTCGCCCCCGGCTTCATCGACCTGCACGTGCACCTGCGCGAGCCCGGCCAGTCCTACAAAGAGACCATCGCCACCGGCACCGCGGCGGCAGCGGCCGGCGGCTTCACAACGGTCTGCTGCATGCCCAATACGTCACCCGTCGCCGACACGCCCGAGATCATCGCCTGGATCACCGACCCGGCGCGCGGCGCCGTGGTCAACGTCTTTCCCATCGCGGCGGCGACGGTGGGCAGCGAAGGCGAACGGCTCACCGATTTCCGCGCCCTGCAGCGCGCCGGCGCCGTGGCGGTGACCGATGACGGCCGTCCCATCCTGCACGACGACATCATGCGCCAGGCCCTGGCCGCCGCCGCGCAGCTCGGTATCCCCGTGGTGCAGCACGCGGAAGATACTCGTGTGACCGCCGGTTGTTCGGTCAACGAGGGGCCGGCATCGTTCCGCCTGGGCCTGCGCGGCATGAGCGACGACGCGGAAGCCGCCGTGGTGGAGCGCGACACCATCCTCGCCAAGAATGCCAACGCTCATCTGCACGTTGCCCACGTCTCCACCGCAGCGGCCCTCAAGCCCATCCGCCGCGGCAAACGCACTCACGTGAACGTTACCTGCGAGGTCACGCCCCACCACTTCACGCTCATCGATGAGAACATCGGCGATTACGACACCCGCTTCAAGATGAACCCGCCGCTGCGCTCCGCCGCCGACCGCGAAGCCCTCATCGTGGCCCTGGCCGACGGCACCATCGACGCCATCGCCAGCGATCATGCCCCGCACGCGCGTTATGAAAAGGAAGTGGAGTTCGACCGCGCTGCCTTCGGCGTCACTGGCCTGGAGACCGCCCTGGCGCTGGCCCTCACCCGGCTGCACCGCGAGAAACGCCTGCCCTTGGCTCGCATCGTGGAACTGTTTTCCGCCGGGCCGGCGCGCGCCCTGAACCTGCGCGGCCGCGGCAGCCTCTCCCGCGGCGCCCCCGCCAACGTCACCATCTTCGATCCCGCGCAGCGCTGGACTTTCGACGCCTCGAAGTCGCTTTCGAAGTCGCGCAACACGCCCTTCGACGGCTGGCAGCTCACGGGCAAAGCCGTCGCGACCGTCGTGGGCGGACGGTTCGCCTATCGGGCGGATTAGGCTGTATGACGACCAACGCAGATGCTACCGAAGTCCTGTTGTTCGACATCTTCGGCACCGTTGTGGACTGGCGTACGAGCCTGGGCAGCGGGTTCCAGCGCTTCGGTCGGGAGCACAGTCTTGAAGCCGACTGGCTCGGTCTAGTGGATGACTGGCGCGCCGCCTACGCCCCTTCGATGGCACGGGTGCGGCAGGGCGAGCGGCCCTACGTCACCCTCGATGTCCTTCACCGCGAATCATTGGACGCGCTGCTGCCGCGATACGGTGTCGAGAACGTGCTGGAAAGTGATCGCCGGCAGATGGCGCGCGCCTGGCGCTGGCTCGATCCCTGGCCGGACACCATCGCCGGACTCACGCGGCTCAAGCGCAAGTATGTGATCGGGACGCTGTCCAACGGTGGGCAGGGGCTGCTGGTGGATATGGCGAAATACGCGGGGCTGCCGTGGGACACGGTCCTCTCCGCCGACCTGTTCAAACGCTATAAGCCCGATGCGGCGGTCTATCTGGGCGCGGCCGCGCTGCTGGCGCGTCCCACCAGCAGTCTGATGCTGGTCGCCGCACACAACTACGACCTGGCCGCCGCGCGCTCGCATGGCTACCGCACGGCATTCGTCGCGCGTCCCACCGAGTACGGCCCGCGGCAGAAAAAAGACTTCGGCCCGGAAGACGCGTGGGATTATGCGGCCACGAGCCTGGAGGATCTGGCGGAAAAGATGGGCGCCTAAAAGCTCTCAGCTTTTGGCTGTTAGCTCTTGGCTTCGTACCGTGGCGTTAAGCGTGCACTCTCAGCGGAGCTCGTGGCGGACGCGAGCCTCTCTGACGGACAATAAGCCAAGGGCCAAGAGCTAACGGCTAAGAGCCGCCTTCAGATGATCCCCATCCGCTTGCCGACCTTGCGCAGCACATCCAGCGCCTGATTGAGCTCCTGGCGGGTGTGGGTAGCGGTCATGATGGTGCGCACGCGCGCCTTGCCTTGGGGCACCGTGGGGAAGACGATGCCCGTGCCCAGCACGCCTTCCTTGAACAGCTCGCGCGAGAACTCCATGGTGCGGGCGCCGTCGCCGATGATGATGGGCGTGATCGGCGTCTCGCTGGCTGGCGTGTTTACGCCGCCGATGTTGAAACCCAGCCCGCCCAGCTCCTTCTTCCAAAAACGCGTGTTCTCCCATAGTTTCTCGATGCGCTCCGGCTCTTCTTCCAGCACCTCGAAGGCGGCGATGCAGGTGGCCGCGACCGAGGGTGGATGCGAGGTGGAGAACAGGAACGGCCGCGCCCGGTGATAGAGGAAATCGATCAGATCGTGGCAGCCGCAGACGTAGCCGCCGAGCGCGCCGATGGCCTTCGACAGCGTGCCGACCTGGATGTCCACTCGCCCGTGTACGTTGTAGTGATCAATGGTACCGCGGCCGTTGCGGCCCAGCACGCCCGAGGAGTGCGCGTCGTCCACCATCATGATGGCGCCGTATTTCTCCGCCAGGTCGCAGAGCGCGGGCAGCGGCGCGATGTCGCCGTCCATGGAGAAGACGCCGTCGCTGATCAGCAATTTGTGGCCGGGCTTGTCCGCGATTTCCTTCAACATCTCCTCGGCGTGCGCCGTGTCTTTGTGTCGGAAGACCTTGATGGTCGCCCGCGAAAGCCGCGCGCCGTCGATGATGGAGGCGTGGTTCAGCTCGTCGGAGATGATGAAGTCGTCTTTGCCGAGAACTGCGGACACCGTGCCCGCGTTGGCGGCGAAGCCTGACTGAAAGACCACGGACGCTTCGACGTTCTTGAAGCGCGCGATCTTTTCCTCCAGCTCCATGTGGATCTTCATGGTGCCGGCGATGGTGCGCACCGCGCCCGAGCCCACGCCGTATTTCTTCGTCGCTTCGATCGCCGCCTGGCGCAGCTTGGGGTGGGTGGTGAGCCCGAGGTAGTTGTTGGACGCCAGATTGATGACCTTCTTGCCGTCGAAGGTGCAGACGGCCGCTTGCTCGTCCTCGAGCACCCGCAGGCGAAAGTGCGTGCCCTTCTGCTTGAGCTGGTCCAGTTGTTCGGAAAGATAAGAAAGCTGTCGGCGGGAAGATGTCTGCGTAGCCATGGCGCAATAAGTGTAATACCGGGCGGCGGCCGATGGGCTACTTTGCAGTAGGATTGAACACTAATGGAAACAGCGGATGTCGTTATCGTCGGCGGAGGCATTGTCGGCTCCAGCATCGCCTATCACCTGGCCGAAGCGGGCTGCACCAACGTGCTGGTGGTTGAGCGCGAAACCCACCAGGGCAAGGGCTCGACCGGCAAAAGCATGGGAGGAGTGCGGGCGCAGTTCGCGACTCCCGTGAACATACAGATGTCGCTGTACTCCATTCCCTTCTACGCGAGCTTCGACGAGCGACTGGGACACCCTGCAGGCTACAAGGCGCAGGGCTACCTGTTCGTCGCCACCAGCGGGCGCCATCTCGAATATCTGCGGACAAACCAAGAGAAGCAGAAGGCGCTCGGCCTGAAAACCGCGCGCATGGTGAGCGCCGATGAGATCCGCAGCATGTTCCCGCAACTGCGCTCCGACGATGTTGTGGGCGGCAGCTTCTGCTCGACCGACGGCTTTGTCGATCCCTACAGCGCGATGGTGGGGTTCATGGCGCGCGCCGCGGAGTCGGGAGCGCGGCTGTGGCGCAACACGGAGGTGACGGCCATCCACGCGGACAGCCACGGCGTCACTGGCGTCGAGACCACCCGCGGGCCGGTGGCCACGCGCACGGTGGTCAACGCCGCCGGGCCGTGGGCGGCGCACGTCGCCAAACTAGCCGGCGTGGAGCTTCCGGTCGAGCCGCTGCGGCGCATGCTGGTGCCCACCGAGCCTTTCGACCAGTTCCCGCACTCGGCGCCCATGATCATCGACATGTCCAACGGCTTCCATTTCCGACCGGAGTCGCTGGGCTTCCTGCTGGCGTGGAACGATCCCGAGGAAACGCCGGGATTCAAGACCGACTTCGAACCGGGATTCATCGAGAAAGTGTTGACGCGCGCCGCCGGCCGCGTGCCCTGCTTCGAGAACCTGGCGGTCAATCCCAAGCGCGCGTGGGCGGGCCTCTACGAGATGACGCCCGACCACCATCCCATCCTCGGCCCGGTGGCGGAGGTCCCCGGGCTCTTCCTGGCCAACGGTTTCAGCGGACACGGCGTGATGCACGCCCCCGCGACCGGCAAGATCCTTTCCGACCTGATTCTTCATAAGAAGTCCGATCTCGTGGATACAAGCTTGCTCTCGCTCGACCGCTACCCGGAAGGTCGCCTGATCCAGGAGACTGCCGTTCTGTAGCCATGTCCACCCTGACGGATATCTTCCACCAGCTCTGCCCGCGCTGCCGCAGGGGAGAGATCTTCCGCGGCTCGCTTCTGCGCGGCTTTCCCCGCATGAACGAACGCTGCCCGGTCTGCGACCTGAAGTTCGAGCGCGAAGAGGGCTATTTCCTGGGTGCGATGTACATCAGCTACGGTATCGGGGTGGCCGTGATCTGCGTGTTCGCGGCCGTGCTGTGGATGCTAACCCGGTGGTCGCTCCCGAAAGTTGTGCTCTGGGGCGTGCTTCTGTTCGTGCCCTTCGCACCGGGCATCACGCTGTTCTCGCGCGTGCTTTGGATCTACCTAGACCGCTCGGTCGATCCTGAGAAGGACCGATAGCCGAGTTTCTCGAAATCACAAATCGGACTTCCTCACGCCTCAGCGCGCAGATGCAGACACTGTGCTCGTTCATGGAAGCCGATTTCAAATGCAGCAAAAATCACGCTGCGGCCCAAGATGTTGCGAGGTGCGCGCGCTGCGAAAAACCCAACTTGGCCGGCAAAGCGGGGCCCCGCGACCGGCAGTTGAATCTCTAAGTCAAAAAGATAAATCTCAATCCCACCGCCCAGCGTGCTTATGTGTTCAGGCCTTCCCACCGTCACGTCGTCGATGCCAATCAGTTGCGCATGCTCAGGACTGAACACGGTATAAGGCGAGCCGGAATCGAACATCCCCACGGCATTCGTCGTCAGTCCGGCATAGTAGAGGTTTACTTCGGCGGCGGGCTGCACTCCACGCATGTTGGGCACTGCCCGGTAGGGAAGGGAGACGGGATAGCTGACAGTTGGCACGCTAGATGGTCACGGAAGCGGACTCTTCATCGCTCGGAACATAGTAAACAAACGGGGATTGTATCTGCCGCTCTCTAACGGCTGCGCGCACAACCGCAAAGTCACGGCTATGCACCAGCAGTTGCCGTCCCTGGATCAGCAGCCACTCACCTTTGTGCTGCCCAAGTTCTTGCGCGTTCTGGACTAACCAGTCCATCTCAGGGGATTCCGCGTTTTCGGCGGCAGCAGGCGCTTTCGCTCCCGCGCCATCATGCCGCCGCTCTGCGGCACTCGCCTCGCGCCCCGTCTTCGAGTTGGCAGCGCTCTGCTCTTTGTAGGCGGTCAGGCTGGCCAGCTGCAACTTGCTCAGCACCTTCGCGCCGGGATCGCGCTTGCCGGCGTAAATGTCTGACAGAAAGGGTTCGGAGACACCCAACTCGGCAGCGAAGGCTTTCTGGGTGCGCCGCCCTTGACGTTTCCGCATGCGGGCAATCAGCTTCTCGCGAGTCAGCAGCTTTGGGTTGGCCATTGCAATCCATATATTAGCTAATTAGCTAAGTAGTATCAAGCACAAAACGCCATCGTAAGGGGCACCTTCTGCTAACCGCATGGGCGGCCACGTGTAAAATCGCGCTATTGATGTCTTCCCCCGCGGAGTCCAATCCCAAGCCGACGCCGGGCCTGCTGCGGCGCGCTATGCGGCTGTTGCGTCCCTCGCACCAGCACTCGGCGTTTTCCGCGACGCTGCTGCTGATGAGCGCCATCATGCTCTCGCGCGTGATCGGCTACGTGCGCGAGGCATACATCGCCTGGGCCTTTGGCGCTGGCCTGCAGACCGACGCCTACGTCGCGGCCTTCACGCTGCCCGACTGGTTGAACTACGTCGTCGCCGGCGGGACGGCTTCCATCACCTTCATCTCCATCTTCACCCGCTATCTGTCGGAAAAGCGCGAGGACGAGGCGCAGAAGGCGTTCTCGGTGGTGATCACGGTGATGACCGCGGTGCTGGCCATCGGCATCGGACTGGCCGAGGTCTTTACCCGGGACATCGAGAAATGCATGTTCCCGCACTTCCGCCCCGAGCAAATGGATCTGTGCGTTTACCTGACGCGCATCCTGCTGCCGGCGCAGCTCTTCTTCTACGTCGGGGGAGTGGTTTCGGCGGTGTTGATGTCGCGCCGCATGTTCCTGTTCCCGGCCATGGGTCCGCTGCTCTACAACGTGTTCATCATCCTGGGCGGTGTGGCGCTCTCGGGGCGCATGGGGATCGCGTCGCTGGCGGTGGGAGCGGTTGCCGGCGGAGTCATCGGGCCGTTCCTGGTAAACGCCATCGGCGCCGCGCGCGCCGGCATGGGCTACCGGCCGTCGTTTGATCTGCGCCATCCCGCATTCCTTCAGTGGGTGAAGCTTTCCATCCCGCTGATGCTGGGGGTGTCGCTGGTCACTGCTGACGAGTGGATCCTGCGCTACTTCGCCTCCGGCGGCGCCGGGGACATCACCCGCCTCAACTACGCCAAGCGGCTGTTCGCGGTGCCGATCGCGGTGCTGGGACAGGCCACCGGGCAGGCGTCGCTGCCGTTCTTCGCCCGCCTGTTCGGGGAAAAACGCATGGCCGACTTCGCGCAGACGGTGAACGCTGCCGTGTATCGCGTGTCGGCGGCGTCGTTCCTGGCCACCGCCTGGATGGTCGCAGCCGCGTTGCCGGTGGTCGACCTGGTGTATCGCCGCGGACGCTTCCACTTTTCCGACTCGCAGGAGACTTCTGTCTTTTTCTTCTGGTTCGCGCTTTCGCTCGCCTTGTGGGCGGCGCAGGGACTCTATGCGCGCGCGTTCTACGCCGCCGGCGACACGCTCACGCCCATGATCGCCGGGACCGTCATCACGGCGGTCTCGCTGCCCATCTATGCCGCGCTCTTCCACGCGTACTCGGTCGTGGGACTGGCGATCGCCTCCGACCTGGGCATCCTCGCAAACACCCTGGCGATGTTTCTCCTGCTGCACTGGCGCAAGCTGGTACCCGCCACCGGCATGCGCTGGGGAGAGCTGGCCAAGGCGCTGGGGACAGCCGCCTTTGCGGCGGCGGTGAGCTACTCGGTGGCACGGTTAGTGCCGGTGCATGGGAGCCGCAAGGCGGACGTGATCTCGCTGGCGCTGGTGTCGCTCACCTGGGCGGCGGCGGTGGCAGTGGGATTGCGTGTAACACGCTCAGAATTGCCAGAAGCGCTGCGGCGGAGAAAGCAGCCGGAAGTCGCGCCGGAACCGGCGGCCGATGGCTACGCGCGGGAACTACAAGAACCCTAAGTCGGTGGTCGTTTGGAAATGCCCGTGGGCGAAGGATTTCCTCGCGGCGTGCGGAATGAGGCTGGAATAGCTGACTCAAGCCGACGGCCGACAGCGGTCCTACCGCACTACCCGCATAGTGCTCCAGTCGTAGCTGAACTTCTTGCCACAGTCCAGGCACACGACATAATGGCTGGGGCCGCCGTGGCCAACGGGCATCCAGTCGGCGGTTTTGTAGCCACTATCCAATTCAGCTGTGAACGGCTTGGAGAGCTTGCGGTGGGCACAGGCGATCGAGAGAAGCTGCAGGACCTTTTCCAATATCACAGTAGGCGGACCAGTGGGCGCTCATAGGGATTGAGATCCCCGCTCCCGCATTCTGCCGTGCGGGAGCGGGGAAACTTTGGTGGTTCTTCACGACACCCCACCCGGGCTTCGCTATCGGTGGGGTAGTCGGCGTACTAGACGCGGGCTCCGACGGGCGTTTTGTCTTCCGCTGTCGGGACTTCCTTGGCGTCGCCGTTGGTCTTCTGACCGGGCTTGCGGATATCGATGCCGCCCTTGAAGAACGCGCCATCTTCAATGGAGATGCGCTGGGCAACGACATCACCGGTCAACGAGCCCTCGCTGCGAATGTCCACGCGGTCGCTGGCCACCAGGTTGCCGCGCACCTTGCCCAGCACCACGATCTCGCGGGCATTGATGTTGGCGGCGACCACGCCGTTGCGGCCGACGGTCACGCGATTGCCGGCGAGGTTGATGGAGCCTTCCACCCGGCCGTCGATGTAGAGCGACTCCGAACCTGTCACTTCGCCCTTAATCACCAGGGATTTGCCGATGGTCGCTTGCTCGGCGGAGTTGATAACGGCATTGCGGGGGGCGCCCGCCGGCGTAGGCTCGGACGGGGTCATGCTGGGTGTGCTCGCGCTCATGGGCTTCTCCGGTTGTGAAGGGGTTGCGGGTTGATTAGTGGGCTTCCACATGGTTCTCTATAAATCCTTTCCTTGAATTCACCGTTCGGTCACGACGCGCACCAGGGTCCCCAACCCCACCCCGCTTTTGGTGTGCTGAGGACGGCTTGCCGTTCTCTTGCTGTTTAACCCTTGCGCTTGCTTGCGAGCAAGAAAAATCGCTCTCCACGTACCGGATAAGGAACAACTTGTTCGCACATCCGTCGCCAAACCATCCATATCCCGCCCCGTCGGACCGGGAAAGGAGAGTTGCTGCAACCACGGCACTTGCGAAGCGAGAGCGCTCGCCGCCTCCGGACTTCCACATCTGCCGAACCGCGGAAGATGTAATTATTCCTGTCCGGATTGAATTTGTTATATCAGGCCAGGGCCCGATCAGGAAATCCATTCCTGCTTAGGATACAGTTACGTTGGGCGTAGAACGGCGGCGCAATTCGCCGTTCCCGTTCCTAGACTGCCAGAACTGTGCTTTCCGACCGCTTCATTCTGGACAAAATCGATGGCCAGCCAAAAAAGACGGCCGGCTTCAAGCAACTGGTGCGCGAACTGGGAGTCCACGGGGATGAGCGCCGGGAACTGAGCCAGCATCTGGTCCGGCTGGTCGAGCGTGGCGAGCTGGTGGAAGTGCCCGGCGACCGCTACGCCATCCCCCAGGCCGCCGGCCGCAACCTGGTGCTGGGACGCCTGAGCATGCACCGCGACGGCTACGGCTTCGTCATCCCCGAGGCCGCCCACGTCAAGCAGCGGCTCAGCGGGGACATCTTCATCCCGGCGGTCGCGATCGGGAACGCCATGCACGGTGACCGCGTGCTGGTCGAAATGGAGGCGGTGCGGGATGGCCGCGCCGAAGGACGCATCGTGCGGGTCGCCGGCCGGGCTCACGCCACGGTGGTCGGCACGTTCCATTATGGAACGCGCTTCAACTCTGTGACCCCTATCGACGAGAAGATCACGCAGGAGATCGTGATCCCGCGAGGGATGGAGATTCCAAAGAACGACGCAGAGGGCAAAGAGGGACAGAGGCACAAGAAAGGCAGTGCCGTGCACCGCGTCATCGGTCAGGAGGCGCGCCGCAAAGCGGAATTCGATGACCTGGAAGGCGTGGTGGTGGACGTGGAGATCACCGACTGGCCCTCGCCCACACAGAATCCGCGCGGGCGCGTGGTCGAGGTCCTCGGCTACGAGGACGACTTCGGGGTGGATGTCGAGATCATCATTCGCAAGTTCCACCTGCCGCACCGCTTCCCGGCCGAGGTGCTGGAGGAAGCGCAGAACATCGCGGACACCATCTCCCACGACGAGCTACGCCGGCGGCGCGACTACCGCGGCCTGCCCATCGTGACCATCGACGGCGAAACCGCCCGCGACTTCGACGATGCCGTCTTCGTCCGCCGCCTCGCGAACGGCAGCTACGAACTGCAGGTCCACATCGCCGACGTAGCGCACTATGTCACCGAGGGCTCGGCACTCGACCGCGAAGCCCGGCTGCGCGGCACCTCCGTGTATTTCCCCGACCGTGCCGTGCCCATGCTGCCGGTCGAGCTCTCCACCGATATCTGCTCCTTGCGCCCCGACGTGGAGCGGCTAGTGATGTCCTGCGTGATGGAGATCGACCACCAGGGCGAGATCACCGGCTACGAGCTGCACCCGGGCGTGATCCGCTCGGCCGAGCGCATGACCTATACCAACGTCAACCTGGTCCTCGAAGGTGACCAGCCTCTGCGCGAGCGGTATGCGCGCCTGGTTGAAATCTTCGAGCTAATGCGCGAGCTGGCGCTCGTTTTGAACCGCAAGCGAGTGCGCCGAGGCTCCATCGATTTCGACCTGCCGGAGCCGGTGATCGAGTTCGACGAGGAGGGCATGATGCGCGGCGTCACTCGCTCGGAGCGCAACATCGCCCACCGCCTGATCGAGGAGTTCATGCTCTCGGCCAACGAGTGCGTGGCTTCCTACCTCGAGCACAACGGTGTGTCCTCGCTGTATCGCATCCATGAGAAGCCCGATCCCAAGAAGGTGTTCGAGTTCGAGACCATCGCCGTCGGTTTCGGGTACTCGCTCGGGGTAGGTGCGCTGCCGGTGCGGCGCATGGAGATGCGCTCCGAGCGCCGGGCGCGGTACGGCACCGGCCGGCCGGCGCACGTGATCGAACTGCCGGAAGAAGTCCACATCACCCCGCGCATGTACCAGAAGCTGACCGAGAAGATCGCGGGCAAGCCCGAGGAACGCATTCTCTCCTACCTGATGCTGCGCTCGCTGAAGCAGGCCCGCTACTCGGAGGAGAACGTTGGGCACTTTGCGCTGGCTGCGCCCACCTACACGCACTTCACCTCGCCCATCCGGCGCTATCCGGACCTGATCGTGCACCGCATTTTGAAGGAAGTGCTCACGGTCGAGGACGGCCGCGGCGTGCCCGTGCACAGCGAGACACCGTCGCCGTGGTCGAAAAGAAGTGGTAAGTGGGAAGTGGAAAGTGGAAAGTCGAAGGCACGGCGCACGCAGGAGAAGGGTGTTCAGCCGAGTACCACTCAGGGACCGATCTCCGAAGAGGCGCTGCACGACATCGCCGAGGAGTCCAGCCAGGCCGAGCGCCGCGCCGACGATGCCGAGCGCGAGCTGATGGAGTGGAAGAAAATCCGGTTCATGCGCGACCGCGTCGGGGACGAGTTCGATGCCCTGATCGTGAGCGTCACCAAGTTTGGTTTCTTCGTCGAGCTCATGGATATGTTCATCGAAGGCCTGGTGCCGATCGCGACGCTCACCGGCGACCGCTACACCTACCGCGAGAACACCAGGCAGATCATCGGCGAGCGCTCGAAGAAAAAATATTCGCTCGGCGACCGCGTCAAAGTCGTGCTCGACCGCATCGACCGCATGCAGAGGAAACTGCAATTCGCAGTCCTGGAGGAAGAACCGCCGCGCGCGCAGAAGCGGCGCCGGCATCAGTAGCGGGCAGTACTTAGTACCAGGCAACAATATACTTGCCGAATCAACTCGTCAAGCGCACAATCAGGAGGGATACAACCCGGCAATCCCGTTGCGAGATTGCGGGCGCTTGTGGCTGGGCTGGCACCATCGAGACGGCGATCTAGGCGCATGACCACCTTTCAGGCATATCTCGACGACAGCGGAAGCGGGAAACCGGTGTTCGTCCTGTCTGGCTATATCAGCCCCGTTGACTTTTGGGAAGCCTTCTCGGAAGACTGGCACAAATTGTTGGAAGAGCACCCGCGACTGCCGTATTTCAAAATGCGTGAGGCTGTTAAGGGGTTCGGC
>JBKQPN010000133.1:0-11124 GCA_052145015.1 Terriglobales bacterium | reverse complement strand
GCACCGACAGCAAGTACATCAAGGCGGCCACCGAAGCCATGCACGACGTGTTCAAGAAGGACACGGTGTTCATCCGCTCGGGAGGGTCCATCCCCATCGTCTCGGACTTTGCCGACGAACTGAAGATTCCCAGCGTCATGATGGGCATGGGCCTGCCCGATGACAATCTGCATGCCCCCAACGAGAAGTTCCACATCCCCAACTTCTATCGCGGGATCGAGTCCATCATCCGCTTCTTCCAGCGGCTGGGTGGGGAGAAGTAACGTTTCACGTTTCAGGTTTCACGTTGGCCCGGCCGGTTGGCCGGGCTTTTTCTGTCCGAGGGGCGCAGCTTTAGCTGCGCCGTTTCGGAGGTTTTTTGGATTGTGCTACCGAGCGAAGCGCGACCCGAGCTTGTCGAGGGAAAGCGCGAGTCGAGGGATCTGCAGTTGCTTGAAAGTTCTGTTCTCGACGGCACAATTGTGCCACCATTTCTTTGACCGTTCCGGACCCGAACGACAGACGTCGGTGTCCATGTTGAAGGGACATGAGAACTAAACGGTCTGGTCTTCACGTCGCCATCGCGATCACAATCCTGATGGGTGCAGGCACCCTGTTGGTCATCTCATCGCCACGTCTTCAGACCGGGAGTTCACACTTAGCTGGAACAGGTTACGTCGGATACAACAGCTTCTCGGGGCAAACATTCTCGGTGCCGCCGCAGCAACAGCGTGAGCCAGAAACCGACATGAGAGGTTCAGTTCGTGGCGTTCTCGTCGATGAGAGCGATTCACCGATCGGAGGCCTGGAAGTGGAACTGATACCCGTTGTCAAAACGGGCGACGAACGATGGTACGAAGGGACCCTGCACAGCTGGACGAACGCCCAAGGCGAGTACAGATTCCCACGCGTTGACCCAGGGGAGTACTTTGTCGCCGTTCAGAAGCGCGGGGCACCTGACGGACGCCATCCATTTGCCGGTGCATATTACCCCGGAGTTGACGACGAAAGTTCCGCGGATCGTGTTCTCGTCATTGCGTCATCGCCAACTGAGCTACATCCGATACGCTTGCGTCGCGTCGAGACAGTGACGCTAAAGATAAATGTCGCTTTTGAGGATGGGTCCCATCCCGCCTGGAGCAACCTGCTATTCCATAATTCTAGTTTTCCGCATTCGGGCATCATCGGGAATGAAGCTCCTGGCGTCGAAAACGGGCAAGGCCAAATCACGCTGCCAAAAGGATTCGAGTATTACGCCCGTGCCAAAGTTGACTGTAATGACGGCCCTCGCATCGAGACTCGGGAATCGCGGCCAATACAGCGGATCATGATCGAAGACGGCTCGACGCCCGAGGAACTGACATTCGTCATTCCAGGACCGCCCTGCCAGTTATGGTCACCGAAGTAAACTGAAGGATCCCGACTTTATACCAAGACTTCGGTACGGCTGAATGAAGCCCTTCCCCAAGAGTTGGTTCCGAAACACGGCACCTCCCGCACCAACACTTGCATTGATTCTGGTGCGTTCCGGGAGTAGATTCAGGAGAGCTTTGGCGATTTCTCCCCTCCTCCTTAATTTCCTGCCCGAAACACGCCGGCAGGCTGCATTGCGTATCCGATACCAAGGGGTTATCCACAAGGGGATACAAGATATAGGGCCCTTTGTGCTTGACCCTGCCGGTCATCGTCGCTACAGTTAGCGGAAACGCGGGAGTTCGGTGTGGATAATCCCGATTCCTGCCTGGTTTCCTGCCAGCCAAAGGGGTTGACGTGCTCAAACTGAAAAAGCTGCAGATTCTGGGATTCAAGTCGTTCTGCGACCGTGCCGAGCTGAAGTTCCACGGCGACGGCATCGCCGCCATTGTGGGGCCGAACGGCTGCGGAAAATCCAACATTGCCGACGCTATCTCCTGGGTGCTGGGCGAGCAGTCGGCCAAGACGCTGCGCGGCTCGCGCATGGAAGACGTCATCTTCGCCGGCACCCGCGACCGCCAGCCCACCGGCATGGCCGAAGTGTCGCTGACGCTCATCGACCCCGATGTATACGGGGGCGGCGATGTGTCGGAGCCCGAGATCGAGGTGGTGGACAGCATCCCGGAAGAGGACTGGGACGAGGCTTCGGTGCGCGCCCAGGCCGCCTCCGACACCGAGGCGCACATCGCAGACGTGCAGCCTCTGCCGGCCGAGGAAATTGGCGAGGGAGTAGGGAGTAGGGAGCAGGGAGTAGGAGCCGTAACCCAGGGAGTGGGAAGTAGCGAGCAGGGAGCAGGGGCCGAGGAGCAAGCCGAGGACGCGGTGCATCCCGGCGTCGTGCTGAAGATTCGCCGGCGGAAGTTCAAGCGGCAGGAGTTCAAGGCGGGGCAACTGGTCATAACCCGGCGGCTGTTCCGCACCGGCGACAGCGAGTATCTGCTGAACGGCAAGCTGTGCCGGCTGCGCGATATCCAGGAAATGTTCATGGGCACGGGCCTGGGACCGGAGTCCTACGCGCTGATCGAGCAGGGACGCATCGGGCAGATCCTTTCCAGCAAGCCGCACGACCGGCGAGCGATCATCGAGGAGGCCGCCGGCATCACCCGCTTCAAGACCAAGAAGCGCCTCGCCGAGCTGCGTCTGGAAGAAGCCAAGCAGAACCTGGCGCGGCTGAACGACATCTTCGAGGAAGTCACGCGGCAGATGAACTCGCTCAAGCGCCAGGCCTCCAAGGCGGAGCGCTATGTCCGGCTGCGCGACGAGATGAAGGCCAGGCTGAAGGTGGTGCTGGCCAGCAAGCTGGCGCAACTGGCGCGCGAGGCGGCGGCGCTCGAGGCGGAACTGGAAGCGCTGGCGCAGGAGATGTCCTTCCACGCTGAAGCTGCCCAGCAGATGGAGGCGGGGCAGAGCCAGACGCGCGAGCGCGGATACGCCATCGAGAACGAGCTGCGGCAGAACTCCGAGCGCACCAGCGACATCACGCTCGAAATCGACCGCTCCGTGGCGCAGCAGCGCCACAACGAAGAGCGTTGCCGCGAACTGGCGCTGCGGGCCGAGGTCGGCGAGGCCGACTTGGCGCGGGCGGAAGCGCAGATGAGCGCCCTCGACGCGGAACTTGAAGTCAATCGCGGCGTGCTGGCCACCGCGGCAGCGAACGAGGCCGGCGGCCGGGCGGAAGCGGCGGCGCGGCAGCATGAAGCAGCCGAGGCGGCGGGGGCGCTGGCGGCGGTGGAGCAGCAGCAGGAGCAGCGCCGGGTGGAGATCATGGAAGTGGCGGCGGCTGCCGCCGAGGTGCGCAACCTGATTACGCAGGCGGAGGAACATCGCGCGGCGCTGGACCGCGAGTCTACACGCCTGGAGCAGGAGATCGCCGTGGCGATCGCGGCCATGGAGGCCTCGGGCGGGCGGCGCGGGCAACTGACGCTCGAGTTCGAGTCTGTGTCGCAGCGCGTGGCGTGGCTCGGCCTGCAGATCGACAGCACGCGGCGGGAGCTCGAGACCACGCGCGCGGAAGAAACCGAAGCGAAGCGCCGCATGGACACGCTGCGCGCCGAGTTCGCCACCGCGCTGGGCAAGAAAGCGTCGCTCGAAGCGGTGATCGCCGAGCATGGGTACTCCACCGAATCCGTGAAGCGCCTTTTCCAGTCGGGCGCCATGCAGAAGGGGTTCGCGCCCGCCGGCGTGCTGGCCGACTTCCTCGAAGTGGAGGGCCAGTACGAGCACGTGGTGGAAGACTTTCTGCGCGACGAGCTGAACTACGTCGTGGTGAAATCGTGGGACGCGGCCGACGAGGGCCTGCGCCTGCTGCGCGGCGACGTCGAGGGCCGGGCCACCTTCCTGGTCCATCCTGAGGACTCGCAGGCGAAGTTCTCCTTTGCGCTGAACGAATCGACGCGAAACCATCCCCGTCCCGAGCGCATTGTGCCGCTCAAGAACTGCATCCGCGTGCTGAACGGCTTTGGCAAATCACTGGAAGTGATCCTGTCCAAGTTGGGCAACGGATACATCACGCCCGACCCGTTCCTGGCGCGCGAGCTGGCGCTGGAGAACCCGGACGCCTTCTTCCTCTCGCAGAGCGGCGAGTGCTTCCACAACGTCACCGTTACCGGCGGGCGCCAGCGCACGGAAGGTCCGCTCTCGCTCAAGCGCGAACTGCGCGAAGTCGCGCGGCAGTTGGAGGTGATCGAGAAGACGCTGGGGACGGAAGAGCAACGCACCGCCAAGCTGACACGGCGGGTGGCCGAACTCGATCGTCTGCTCGGAGAACTGGAGCAGCAGCGGCTCGATGCCGAGAAGCAGGTGCTGACCTCGTCGCACGTGCTCGGCCAACTGGTGTCGGAGGTGGAGCGCAACCGGCAGCGGCGTGAGACCTTCTCGCGCGAATGGGAGCAGGTGAAGGCGGCGAGCGCGGAGAAGCAGGTGTTCCTGCTGGCGAAGCAAGCCGAGGCCGGCACGCACGAACTCCACCGGGCGGAGCTGGAGAGCCAGCGCACCTCGGCGCAGGAAGAACTGGTGGCGCTGAGGACAGCGCGGGACGCGGCAGCGCACACGGCGTCGGAAGTCGGGGCGCGCCTGGCGGCCCTGGAAGCGCGACGGACGGCCGCAGCAGCGGCGCTCGAACGCATCGAGACGCTGGCCAACGATGCGCGCCTTAGGATCGACGGTCTGCGCTCGCGGCTGGCGGCGGCGGCCGAGGAGCGTCACGAGCGCGAGCAGGAGAATCTCCAGATCGCCGAACGATTGCAGGCGCTCGAGGCCGAGCGCCAGGCGGCGCAGGCGCGCAGCGCGGAGCTCGAGACAGAATCCGGCGAGGTGCGAGCCAGGCTGGCGGAGATCGAGCAGCAGCTCCGGGAAACACGCCAGGCGCTGGACCAGGCGCGCGACCGTCGCGGCGAACTCTCGGCGGCAGCCGCCAAGCTGAAGTCCGACACCGAGTACATGGAGCAGACGGCCGTCAACGAGCTGGGAATCGCGGCGGAGGCGATGCGCAGCGACCCCGCGATCCCGCGCGTCGAAGGCGAGCAACTGGCGGCGGAAGAGGCGATGTACCGCGAGATGCGCACGCGCTTGGAGAACATGGGTCCGGTGAACATGATGGCGCTCGAGGAATATCAGGAGACGGCGCAGCGTCATGCCTTCCTGGAGACCCAGCGCAAGGACCTGCTGGATTCCATCGAGAACACGCAGAACACCATCCGCGAGATCGACGTCTATTCGCGGCAGAAGTTCCAGGAGGCGTTCGGCAGGATCAACGAGAACTTCCAGGCTACCTTCCGCAAGCTGTTCGGCGGCGGCAACGCCTTCATGCGCCTCACGGATGAAGAGAACACGGTGGAGAGCGGCATCGACGTGGTGGCCTCGCCTCCGGGCAAGAAGCCGCAGAACGTGCTCTTGCTCTCGGGCGGCGAAAAGGCTCTGACCGCGCTGGCGCTGCTGGTGGGCATCTTCCAGTACCAGCCCAGTCCGTTCTGCATCCTGGACGAGGTGGACGCGCCGTTGGACGAGACCAACATCGGGCGCTTCGTCGAGCTGGTGAAGGAGATGAGCAACACCACCCAGTTCGTGCTCATCACCCACAGCAAGAAGACCATGAGCGTGGCACCGGTGATGTACGGCGTCACCATGCAAGAGGCGGGCGTGTCCAAGCTGGTGTCGGTGAAATTCGGGGAGCCGGAACTGCGAGCGGCTACGGCGTAGGCTCCAGCACCGACGCCTCAGTGCTCGGCTGCCAAAGAACCGGCCACGGATTCCGCGGATCAATACGGATTAGTTTGTGACTTTCGCTTCTCCCAATCCGTGTTTATCCGTGTGAATCCGTGGCCAAACTCATTTGACGTCGCCGCAGTCCGCGCCAAGCCACTTTGACGTGAAGGTTGAGTTCATATTCACGGTGTGATCGCCGCCCGTGGTTACCATTTGCATCGAGCCTTTGACGTTCTCGGAGTTCATGGATTCCACCCGAAAAGTCCCATTAGTCTTGGCGCCGTCGGCGGTGCATTGCACACGCATTTCCAGCTTGCTGCTCGAAGAAGATACGACGGTCTTCGTGCAGTCCATCTTGTTGTCGGTGAACATCTGTTGCTTGTTCATCTTCTCGCGAGTCATGCAGCTTTTAGTAGTGGTCGTTCTCGGGCTCCCGGAGCCCATCCCCTTCATCATCTCTTCCACTTTGGCGCGCTGTTCGGGAGTCATCCTTGCTAGCGCATCTGGAGGTATGTTCACCTGCGGCATGCCGCTCGTTTGGAAGCTGCTTGTCGTCTCCCAGAGGCCAAGTTTGACGTCGAGCGGTTTGAACCCATCAGCCGCCCAGAGCCAGGAACATCCTAGAAATAACAGTGCAACCATGACGCTTGTCCGCATTTAATCCTCCCCGCAAGCTCGCCGTTTTCGGCGGCGCGCTCAGAATGGCACAACCGCCGTTCGCGTGTAAACGACTACCTGGCGGATTCGACATCCTTGTACCATTACTGTTGCATGGACCAGACCCTGGGCACAGTCGTGCTCATCGGCGGCGGCATTGGCCTGCTCGCCCTGTTGCGGCGCCTTTCACGGCCAGTGGATGCCGCGATACTCGAGGCTCCCAAGGTCCCGACTCTTCCCTTCCCGGCGGCAGACGAACCGGACGACGATCAATCCCGCCTGCGCATCCGCAATCATTACTTCCGCAGTTTCGACTCCGACACCGGCCCGCCCGAGCCGGAGTGCTTCTACGATGAGCTTTTTCTGGAACTCGAGAATCCCGCGGGCGATGCCTGGACCATCTCGTATTTCGTGGGTACGCCGAACGGCATTGCGCAGGTGATGCGGGAAGAGGGCTGGGATGAGATGTTCGGGACCGACCTCTTGATCGTCCGGCGCTTCGATCGCGAGCTTATCCTGAAGTCCTTGCTCGATCGCCTCGAAGAGCAGCACGAGATCGCGCCCGAGCCGCCGAGGGATCCGCATTTGGGATGATGCGCGGGCCGGCGCTACCACCCCATGCGATCGCGCAGGCTGGTGATGTGCGCCACGTGGTGCTTGCTGTGCCAGGAGTAGAGCGCCAGATATTTGCCGATCGTCCACGGGCCACTCTCGGGATGGGTGAAGGTGCTCGCGAGATCCGCCGGGCCCAGAGCCTTGAGCAGCGTGACCCAGCGCTGGTGCAGGGCATCGAGCATCGTGAGCGAGGTGGCGATAGGCGTTTCGCGGACTTCCGGCGTCTCCGCCCAGCGCGCCTCGTCGTAGGGCTTGATGGTGGGGTTGTCTTCCGTCAGCGCCAGTTTCATGCGCACGTAGGCGTTCATGTGGCTCTCGGGAACGTGGTGCGCCACCTGCCGCAGCGTCCAGCCGCCGGGACGGTAGGGCGTTTCGAGTTGTTGCTCGGAGAGCGCGGCGAGGGCCGCACGCAGCCGCGCCGGCGCCTGCTCGATGTCGCAGATGAATTGTTTGATCTGCTGTTCGCTCGGTTGGCCGTCGAATTTGAATGGGCCGATGGGATAGCGCAGGTCCATCGTCGCCTCCATAGAAAGATAGACGAAATCAGTTGCCTGTGGTGAGCACCACGCGAAAGCGCGCCTTGTTGCTCATCATGCGCTCATAGGCTTCGGCGGCGCGTTCCAGCGGATAGACCTCCGTCATGGGTCGCACTCCGCTGAGAGCGCTAAACGCCAGCGTATCCTCGGAATCGATCGAACTCCCCGAGGGCCAGCCTGCGATGGATTGGCGCGCGCCGATCATCGGCATCGTGTTCACCGGCAGGGGCTCAAACGATGCACCTAAAATGATCAGCTTCCCGTTCAGCCCCAAGCCGCCCAGCGTATCTGCCATTGCTTTGTTGCTGGTGGCGGTCGCCAGCACTACTCTGGCGCCGCCCAGCTTCTGCAATTGCTCGGAGACGTTCTCCACCTGGCTGTCGATGTAATGGTGCGCGCCGAGCTGGCGCGCCAGCGGCTCCTTGTCCTTCCCGCGCGCGATGGCCGCGGTGCGGAATCCCATCTTCACGGCAAACTGCACGCCCAGGTGGCCGAGTCCGCCGATGCCGAGGACCGCAACCAGATCCGGCGGACGCGCGCCGCTGTTGCGCAGCGAGTTGAAGGTAGTAACGCCGGCACAAACGAGCGGCGCTGCTTCAACCGGTGTTAGCTCATCGGGGATGCGAGCCAGCGTCTCGAAGGGAACGACTACATAGTCGGCATAGCCGCCGTCTTCAAGAACGCCGGTTATCTTCAAATTGCGGCAGGTGATGAAATCGCCGCGGCGGCAGGACTCGCAGTATCCGCAGTTCCCGCCAAACCAGCCCACGCCCACACGCTCGCCCGGTCGCCACTCCGGAACGCCTTCGCCAAGGGCATCGATCACTCCGGCGATCTCGTGCCCCGGCACGCGCGGGTAGGTGATCCCCGGCCACAGTCCCTCTTTGGTCAGCGAATCGCTGTGACAAAGTCCGCAAGCCTGGACTTTGATCCTGACCTGGCGCGGTCCGGCCTGCGGAACATCGCGCTCGACAAGTTGAAACGGTCCCTTCGGGCTGGTCACCTGAACTGCACGCATCTTTGGCATGGCGTTCTTTGGATGCGGGCGCTTCCAAGGCGACGCAAAAACCTCTGTCGGTTGACTGACCGCTTGCGTGCGAGCATTATGGACCGCTAGCGGTTAGGTTCTGTGATGGATGATGCCCATGATATTCACGACTTCGTCCGCTCTTCTCAGCGTACGATTGAGGAGGAGTACGCAAGAATACAAAAACGAGCAAAAGAGGATCCCGGAACGGCAGGAGACCAAGGGGAGGAAAACTGGGCATCGCTTCTGCGCCTGTGGTTGCCATCCTACTTTCATGTCGTAACAAAAGGGCGCATCCTAACGGATTCCGGCTACACGAGTCCGCAGGTAGACGTGCTCGTACTCATGCCCTCGTACCCCAGAGTTTTACTCGACAAAAAGCTATACCTTGCGGGTGGGGTGGCGGCTGCCTTTGAGTGCAAAATTACCCTGAAAGCGGAACACGTCAGGGCCGCTGTGGAGACGAGCGTTTCGTTGCGGAAAGCGTTGCCCAAGCGAGAGGGCAATCCGTATAAGGAATTGAACTCAAGCATCATTTACGGACTACTAGCTCACTCCCACAGTTGGAAGGGCCACACCTCATCCCCCGTCGAGAATGTTGAAGCGACTCTCTGGACTGCGGACCAAGAACTTGTACATCACCCGATCCAATGCATTGATGTCGTTTGCGTTTCCGATCTGGCTACGTGGGTCGTACACAAGATAACTTATATGAGCCCCAAAGCTCCTTCTTACTCAGAAGAGATCGCAGCGGTCTATGGGAAGGAAGGCTCGGCTGTTTCTGCCTATCTCTGTCATGCAATTGGAAACGAGAGGCAGAAAGAGTTCTTTTCGCCCCTTGGAACGTTGTTGTCTGACGTGTACTCCAAACTGGCCTGGACGTTTCCAGATATGCGGAACTTGGAAGAGTACTTTCGAAAGGTGAACCTACCCGGTGCCGGGGCTGGAAGGATCCGTTTGTGGGATATCTCTATCTATTCCGAAAAGATCCGCCCCCGTATATATAACGGTATTCTTTCTAACGGCGTCCCGTTTGATGACTGGAGCTTGGCCTTTTGAGGGTAAGGCAGGCCCACATCTGCCAACTGCGGGCAGATGTGGGGCACCGTCTACGTCTCTACTCCTACACGCCAACGACTGCCACCAGCTCCTTCACTGAATCGGCGCTCTTCTTCAGAGCGGCCATTTCTTCGTCGGTGAGGCGGATCTCCCACACGTCCTCGATGCCGCGGGTGCCCAGCTTGCAGGGCACGCCCACGAACAGCCCGTGGATGCCGTACTCACCTTCCAGATACGCAGCGCAGGGAAGGATCTTCTTCTTGTCTTTCAAGATCGCTTCTGCCATCTCGGTGACGGCGGCCGACGGCGCGTAGTAGGCGCTGCCAGTCTTCAAGTATTTGACGATCTCAGCTCCGCCATCGCGGGTGCGCTGCACCAGGCGTTCGATGGTCGACTTTTCCATCAGTTCGGTGATGGGCACGCCGGCAACGGTGGAGTAGCGCGGCAAGGGCACCATGGTGTCGCCGTGTCCGCCGAGCACGAACGCGGTGACGTTTTCCACGCTCACGCCGAGTTCCATGGCGATGAACGCGCGGAAGCGCGCCGAATCGAGCACGCCGGCCATGCCGATGACGCGGTTGCGGGAGAAGCCGCTGATCTTGTACGCGGCCTGCGCCATGGCATCCAGCGGATTGGAGACCACGATCAGGATGCAGTTGGGCGAGTTGGCGACCACTTTTCCCACCACGTCCTGCATGATCTTGTAGTTGGTGTTGAGGAGATCGTCGCGGCTCATGCCCGGCTTGCGCGGGATGCCGGCGGTGATGACCACGATGTCCGAGTTAGCGGTGTCTTTGTAGTCCTGGGTGCCGAGCACGAAGGAGTCGCGCTTCTCGATGGGCATGGCTTCCAGCAGGTCGAGGCCTTTGCCCTGGGGCACGCCGTCGATGATGTCGATGAGCACGACGTCGCCCAGTTCCTTGGAAGCCATCCAGTGAGCCGCCGTGGCGCCGACGTTCCCCGAGCCTACGATGGTGATCTTCTTACGCATGATTGCCTCTCTCAAAAGCCCTGCTCCACATACTTGAGCCGGGCCGGATGACAGATTCTAACGCTTTGCCCTGATGTTAAGTGAAGGGGCACGGCCTTCAGCCGTGCCGCAAGAGCCTTATCTATGCGTGGGCCTTTAGGCCCTGTGGGCGGTTCCCTCAGCGGCTAAAGCCGAGGTTTATGTTCCTTGGCGGCACGCCTGAAGGCGTGCCCCTTCACTTGTTTCGTGGGCACCATCAACAGGCGTGCCCCTTCACTTGTTACGTACACCACGCCTGGGTGCCCCACCCTTGGCCGGTTGTGCCAAGGGTGGGGATGTTTCTTAGTCAGCAGCAGATGACGCGGACTTTGCTTCCATGTTCTGGATGATGTAGTTGGCAAACTCGCTGCACTTCACCTTGGTGGCTCCCTCCAGCAAGCGGGCGAAGTCATAAGTGACCTTCTTCTGCTCGATGGTCTTGCGGATGCCGTCCTCGATGAGCTGCCCCGCTTCGTTCCATCCCATGAACTCGAACATCATCACCCCCGAGAGCATTACCGATCCGGGGTTGATGACGTCCAGGTCAGCGTACTTCGGAGCCGTGC
>JBKQPN010000132.1:0-2976 GCA_052145015.1 Terriglobales bacterium | reverse complement strand
TTAACGGCCCTTGCACGACCGGCCGCCTTATGCGGCCACGTTGGCAGACGATCGCCGGTTACAAGCCGACTTATCGCTCTTGATCGGGGTAAACTTCCTCGAACGCCGTTCTGACCAACGAATGAGTGTCAAGGGCGGAGTAAAACTAGACCACTAGGGCGGAGAGAAAGTAGACCACTTCGTAGGCAGTTGGGGTTTTGCTTTGAGGGATTTGCGGGGGCGGCTGGAGCGTAGGACTGCGGCGCCCGTAGGGCGACGCGTTTAGGCCGGAGCGAAAGCCGGCCCTGCAAATCGGCGCCGTAGATGGGCCGGAATGGCTAGGAACGTGACTTTCCGGGACGCCGCTGCTTGCTGTCCTTAAGCCGGTAGCTTTCCCCGTTCATCTCCAGGATATGGACGTGATGGGTGAGTCGATCCAGCAAGGCTCCGGTCAGCCGCTCGGATCCGAAGGCTTCGGTCCATTCGTTGAACGGGAGATTGCTGGTGACCAGTGTGGCGCTGCGCTCATAGCGGCGGCTGAAGACCTCGAATAGGAGTTCAGAGCCGGTCTTGGAGAGCGGCACGAAACCCAGCTCGTCGATGATCAAGAGCTCGAAACTGGAGAGCATTTTCTGAAAGCGCATGAGACGCCGTTCGTCCTTGGCCTCGATCAGCTCGTGTGCCAGCGACGCCGCGGTCGTGAACCGGACGCGGAAACCTTTCTGGCAAGCGGCCAAGCCCAGGGCCAATGCGATGTGTGTTTTCCCGGTGCCGGAGTTTCCCAGCGCCAGGATGTTTTCCTTCCGCTCGATGAACTCGCAGCGGGCCAGATCCAGCACCAGCGACTTATTTAAGGATGGGATCGCCAGGAAGTCGAAGGTGTCCAAGCTTTTCACTACATCGAACTTGGCCTGGCGGATGCGGCGCTCAGTGGCGCGCCGTTCGCGGTCCAGCAGTTCCAGTTCGCTCAAGCGCAGCAGGTAACGCGGAAAGTCCACACCCTCGGCGGCACACTGCTGCGCGACTTTGTCGTACTCGCGCAGGAATGTCGGCAGCCGCAGCGTTTTCAGATGATGGTCGAGCAGGACCTGGGGCGTGTCCATATCAGCAGGCCTCCAGGAGCGACAGGTAGTCGGCGGCCGCAGTGGTCGCCACTTGCGCCGTGGGCAGATGTGGATAGTTCTCCAGATCCAGCCGCGCTGGCCGCCGCTCGATCCGGCATAGCAGCAGGTGCTTGACGGCATCAAACGAGATCGTCCCCATCCGCAGAGCATCATCGATGGCCTGCGCTACTTCCGCGAGCGCGAACGTTTCCGCCAGCCGCAGGACTTGTATGAACTCGCGCTTGCCCTTCTTGCCCAGGCGCGCTTCCATCAGACGGTGCATCTGCGGGAAGCCCTCCGGCAGAACCCAACCAGCGAGCGGTGCAGCCTGGTCCAACGCATTCGGCTTCTGCTCCAGCAGCGCCAGGTAATGCAGCGGATGGAAGATCATGTCTTCGCGTTCATAGCTTCGTGGATGGCGTGCGATCACCTCGGTGGCCGCGCAGATCACCACTTCATGCACGAACCCTTTCACCAGCACTTCGCGGTGTCCCCAACACACCGGCACCGAGTAATCGTTCGTGCGATAGCGCACCAACGACATCGACGTCACCCGCGTGGAATGCTTGTCGCAGGCTTCGTACGGTGCTGCTGGCAAGGGCAGCAGCCGCTCCCGGTCTTTTTCGAAACGCTCGCCGATGGTCTGCTGATGTCCTCGCAGCTTGCGCTCGCGCCGTTTCTGGCATTGGATGAGCAGATGTGCGTTGAACTCTTCCCAGGTGGCGAATCGCGGACGCGGCACCATGAAGTTCCGCCGCGCGTAGCCCACTAGCCCTTCTACCTTCCCCTTGTCGTTGCCCTTGGCTGGGCGCCCGAACTTCTCCGCGAACAGGTAATGGCTCTGCAGTTCCGTGAATGCTCGTGTTTTCATCCGCGTCCCATCGCCCAGAATCCGCGCCACCGCCAGCTTGGAGTTGTCGTAGAGGATCGTTCGCGGGACTCCGCCGAAGTATGCGAAGGCGTGGTTGTGGCCTTCGAGAAACGCTTCCGTCGTTTCGGTCGGAAAGGCCATCACGAAGCCGTCATCGGACTGCGGCAGGTCCATCACCAGGTAGTGCGCCTTGCGCTCCACCCCGGCGATCACCACCATCGCTTCGCCAAAGTCAGCCTGCGCGTCTCCCGGCGGATGAGCCAGCGGCACGAACATCTCGCGCTGATTTAGCTTCCTGAGCCGCACGTAGTCCTTGACGATGGTATAGCCGCCCGCGTAGCTGTGCTCGTCGCGCAGCCGCTCGAAGATCCGCTTGGCGGTGTGGCGCTGCTTCTTGCCTTCCGCCTTGTCTGCTTCCAGGATCTGATCAATCGTTCCGATCCAGGCACCCAGCTTGGGCCGGCGCACGGGCTGCAGCCGCCGGTAGCCGGGTGGCACCGAGTACCGCATCATCTTCCGCACTGTCTCGCGCGCCAGCCCGAACTGCCGGGCTACCTCGCGTTCACTCATCTTCTCGACGATGACCGCTCGCCGGACCCGCGCGTATAACTCCACTGTGTACACCTCTCCGGTGTTCCACAAACACGTTGGGGATGTCTGCTGGAACCAGTTTCCCGGCGGTCTAGTTTCCTCCCGCCGTAACGCCGCTCACGCGGCGTTTACTGGTCTATTTTGCATCCGGCGCTTATAGTGCCCGGCAGGGGCCGCATTTCGAGCGAATCCATGGCTCGAACATAGATGCGAGGTATGCCGTCGGCGCCGCTTGCCACAAAGGCCAACTGCCGCCCATCCGGGGAAAGCGCGAGTGCGCCGGTGAAATGCAACGGTGGCTTCTGGGGCAGAGCGATCTGGAGCCGCACCGGCTCCGCGGGAACCGTGCTTTTCGCGCCTGTCTGCTGCACCCATGCGAACGACGCCAAGCCCAGCGCCGTTGCGCCGAACAGCGCCCAGGGCAGCGCTCGG
>JBKQPN010000131.1:0-4255 GCA_052145015.1 Terriglobales bacterium | reverse complement strand
ATTGCCGATATGAACCACCACACCCGCAATGCCTTACAGGTAATCGTCAGCCGATCGGTGCTGTCCATCGCGGACTCGGCTGCCATCGGGGACATTCAGCAGGCCGTGCGGCGGATCGACTGGTGTTTGCGCGAGATCCTGCCCAACGCCGAGGAAACCACGGCCAGGCAAACGCTGAAGTCAGAGTCTCTGCCCAACCACCGCGTGGTGCGGTCTCACCGATCGGATCCGTGACGGCGGAATGCCTGCTACGAACTAAACACAAAGGGGGCGAGAACCCACGCACGCGCCAGCGTGAGCCGCGGCTTCAGACCGCAGCCGAAACGCGGGCGGCGTGTGCCGGATCTTGCAGGCGGGTCAGCCTCACCAGGCCCTGGGTGAGGTTCTCGTAAATGTCCGTGACCCGGCCGACCGAGATCCGCGCTCCCGGCATAACGATCCGTCCGTAGAGCACCACCATGGCCAGCATGGCGTTCATGCGCAGTCGCAGGGCGTCGTTTACCAGGGTGCGGGCGGCTGCCGCCACCTCGGGATTCTGGTCGCGGCGTGCGGCTTCACCCACGCGCAGCAGGATGGCGCTGTTGTAGGCGGTGCGCCGCACATACTCGAGGGCGACGCGCAGGCGCTCCCGCTGCAGGCTGTGAAACTCGCCGGCCGGCAGGTTTTCCCGCAGGTAGTCCCCTTCGGCAGGATCGATCAGGTTGCGGAAGGCGGCCAGGTCCACCGGCTGCGTGTAGGTTTCCAAGGCTTGCAGATCGGGCACGGGATCACGGCGCCGACGGGCGGCGCGAATCAGCACCCCCACCACCACCAGGGCAAAGGCAATCAATAAGGCAGTCGTTATCATCGTTCCAGTATTTCCAGTAACGCCTGGTTCCACTTCTCCAGGTCGTTGTGTTGTACCACGCCCGCGTATTGCAAAGCCGGCTTGGGAGCCAGCAGATAGCAAAGCCATATCATAACGCCGGAACTATAGGCGGCGCTGTTAATCTGTGAACATGCGGCGGCGACGCTTTCGCCGATCTGCCAGTGGACCGCCACCGCCGCCAATTCTATGCTGGCGAAAACGCCGAAACCCAGGGCAATCCCAAAACGATAGTTCTGCCAGGGCAGCCCGAAATAGAACGCAGCCAGAAACAGGAACAATACCAACCCGCACTGCATCAGCCGCACGCTGCGCTCCAGCAGCAACACCACCCCGACAATCCCCGTTTCCGCGCCCGGTGCCGACGCCGTCCACACCGCCAGAACCAGCACCGCGATCCCGGCGCAGGCGAACAGGATTCCACCCAGCCGGCGCAAGGCGTCGTAAGGCTGAAACACCCCGCAATAGATCTCATGGATGACCGCAAATCCCAGAACGATGCTTACTGCCTGGGTCATCCAGTAAGCGTAAAAATAGTCGGCATTGCTCATCCGGTGTTGCAGTTGCAGCAGGTGGATGGTGAACAACACCAGCGTCCGCAACACAATGAAGGTCGCGTAGACGAAAAACACCGGGAACTGATACACCAACTTGCGACGGAGAATGGCCGCACAGGCCATCACGAGCAAAATCTCCGCCGTTACCCAAAGCAGGTAGTCGGTGAGCGTTAGAGACATAGCTGGAGACGAGGAGGTTACTATTCTCCGCGTCCCCAGCGCAATCTCTTTTGTCGCCGCCGGCTAGCGCAGGCTCGGTATGGCTATCCAGGTTAACGGACACTCTGGCTCGGCGGTTTGGTCGGCATGGGATCCCCGCCGTCAGCGAACGCCGCCGAAACCGAACCCAACAGGGCCAGACTAATCAGCAGAATGTGCACCAGCTTTTTCATGGGAATTCTCCTCGCGGGCGAAGTAGACTTGCGAGGTCGAATTTGCCGGTGCTAGGGAAAGCGGTGGAGAAAACCCAGCCGGCGTCCCGATTTCCGGAACTGGAACAGACGTGACCCTGCTGGCGATCAAGGACGACTTCCTGGAACGCACTCTGGCCAAAGTCCCAGGCGTGCTGGGCAAGCTGGGTTATGTAGCGGAGTTACGCGCGAACGGGCGGTACGTGCACTGGGGGTTGGAGCGGATTTACGGCGAGGAGGGGATGCAGCGCACGGTAGCGGAAGTACATCGCGGCTTGTTCTTGCAGGTGCTGCGGACGCCCCTGCGCCAGCTCTTGGAGGATGCGACGCGTTCGGCGGCTGCCCAACGCTCTGACGCCAAGGGTTACCTGGAGGCTATCTTGCGGAACCCCCACGCTCTGATTCCTCCCCATCTGGGCGGAGGTTCGCAGGCGCACTTCAATTCAGTCGTCGCGGCCCTTTTGTCGCTTCTCCGCTAGCCGGAGCTTCCCGGCTGGGCACGGGGCGCCAGCCGTCCAGCCGCATGGCAACGCCGACCACGCGTCCCAGGATCTCAACCTCCTGCGACTGCTTCAGTATGCGCACCGGCGTCGGCGACAGCGGGTGGGGTTGCAGGATGATGTAATCGCCTTTCAGCGAGCACCAGCAGGCGGTGTAACCATCCCGCAATTCAACGAAATAGATGGGCCGCTCATACTCGGAGCGCCAGTCGCCCTCCACCACCGTATGGGCCGATTCATCCACCTGGATAAAGGATCCCGGCAGCAGCGCCGGATACATGGTGAAGTCCTCGCTGCCGATGTAGCCATAGATGTGCTTGGTGCCGCTGAACTGGGAGAGATAGGAGAGCGGCACCAGCCCCCAGCGCTCGATCATGCGCCCCAGATTGGCGGTCCGCCGGAGGTCGAATCCGGGATCCAGCCGTACCGGCACATTGACCTCGATCACGCTATCCAAAGTCTCCGCAATGTGAGACTTGGGAGGCTCCGCAAGCGCCAGGTCGGCCGCCGTCTCGGTCAAGTCGATACCGTACCAGCCCAGGAGTTCCCGCAGGTCCCGGCGGTAGATCACGGCCAGCGAATACAGCCGAAAGACGTTGGGAAGGATGCCCTTGGTTTCAATATCGGAGAGCCGGCTGGGCGAGATGGCGAAATCCTCGTTGCCATGGCGGGATGCGATGCGCCCGCTGGCAGCTTCTACATCCCGGATGGTGAGTCCAAGCTCTTCCCGAAGGGCGCGCAAACGCTGGCCAGATGACAACAAGATGTTCTCCCTGGGGTCGGCTGATTCGCCTTCTAACACACCACTGCCCTAATTTCAATGCATCCTCAGCGGAGCGGGAGACGAACGGTTGCTGAGATTGGCGCGCCCGAAGACGGTTCGCGAAGGCCTGGGTCCCATCCGCACCTTCCCACGGTTCCGGCACAGTTGGATGTGACGGGAGTCACGATTCACGGTGACCTTTGCCCCCCATGTTCCCGCCGCGTTCTGAAATCAGAACAAATGGCTAGCCACCGCTGCGGAAGATTCGCCGCCCCGCGAATGGCCTTGATTTCAGAGGCTTTGCGCGAGTTCTGCTCCGCGCCCAGCGGAGGCCATTTTCGGCGTTTTGGCGGGGTTTTGCACAGCCTGGCCGGATCGCTCCTCCGGCGCTTCCATGCTGCGTTGAAGCCCGCTTGTTCTGAATTCAGAACAAGACCGCATTTCGCTCCACGGGGGCGCCAAGGACGGTGTACATTGGCCCCGCAATAGGATGGATTGGCCCTGAGCGCGGGTTTATGATGGTCCGCAACCGCCTTTCCCGGGGTCAACATTATGTCCAAACCAAAGCAGGAAAAACGCGCGGCCCCGCGAGTGCAATGGCGGCTTCCCGCCAGCGTGACCTTCGGCGATTCCGGCCGCGCCCAGGTGGAACTCAAGGACATCAGCTCCCGCGGCTTGTTTTTTTTCACCCCCGACAAGGTCGAGGAGAGCTCCAAGCTGGAGATCGTGCTCATGATGCCACCGGAGCTGGAGCGGTTCGGCGGCCAGTGGGTGTGCTGCCAGGCCACCGTCGTGCGGGTTGAGGAGGACAAACCGGGGAACAAAGTTGGCGTGGCGGCGGTGATCGACCGCTGCGAAGCCCTGCCCCAGATCTGACCGCCACTTAAGATCGCACGGTTTATCATTAGGAGTTTCAGCGGTGCGGAGTGGAAATAAGATCCGCGTTCATCCGCGGCGAAGATTCCGTCTGAAGGAGCTCCCATGAGCACAGTGCAGGCGCGTACCGTTCAGCTTCCCAACCATATCGGCGGACGATGGAAGAATTCGGCCGCCAGCGAGTTCCTGAAGGTCGTCAATCCCGCGACCCATGAGCTGCTGGCGGAAGTGCCGGTCAGCCCGGAGCGCGAGGTGGTGGAAGCCATCGAAGCCGCGGCCGCCGC
>JBKQPN010000130.1:0-50564 GCA_052145015.1 Terriglobales bacterium | reverse complement strand
AAATCCCCACCCTTGGCAACACCAGCCAAGGGTGGGCACGCGGCGGTTTCAGGTTTTGAATTTGTTAGAATGTTGGCGGTGCGACGATGACCAAGCTGCAGATGCTCGAAGAGGAAATCAAGAAACTCTCGCCGGAGGAGATGGCGCAGCTTCGTGACTGGCTGCTCGAGCTTGACGCCGCACAGTGGGACCAGGAGATTGAGCGGGATGCGGCCTCGGGCCGGCTCGAACAAGTCTTCTGAGTGGCCGAGCCCGTCAGGGCGACATTTGGGTTAGCCCAGCGCGTCAGCGCTGGGATTGCATCGAGAAAATCCTAGAGCCCGCAGGGCGGCACACATGGGTGTCGCCCCTGAAGGGGCTTTGCCTTTTCAATCTTTTAAACCCAGCGCTAACGCGCTGGGCGCGAACAAATGTCGCCGCTGCGCGGCTTGCACCGAAGGGTTTCTGGTCGTCGGGTTGCAAATAAAAACCCCACCCGAGCAAACCCGGCTCGGGTGGGGCACCCTCGTGATTCTTCACCTTACCTGGATTCTTCCCAGGTCTAGATATCGTAATACAGCGCGAACTCATACGGATGCGGTCTGAGCCGCACCGCCTGGTCTTCCTTCTCGCGCTTGTACGAGATGTAGGTATCGAGCAGCTCCTCGGTGAACACGTCGCCCTTGAGCAGGAAGGCGTGATCGCTCTCCAGCGCATCGAGCGCCTCGCCGAGCGAGCCGGGCATCGACGGCACCTTGGCCATCTCCTCCGGGCCCAGGTCGTAGATGTCCTTGTCCAGCGGCTGGCCGGGATCGATCTTGTTCTCGACGCCGTCCAGTCCCGCCATCACCATGGCCGCGAACGCCATGTAGGGGTTGCAGCTCGGGTCAGGCGGACGGAACTCCACGCGCTTGGCCTTGGGCGATGCCGAGTACATGGGGATACGGCACGCCGCCGAGCGGTTGCGCCGCGAGTACGCCAGGTTGACCGGCGCTTCGAAGCCCGGCACCAGGCGCTTGTAGCTGTTGGTGGTGGGCGCGATGATGGCGGAGAGTGCCTGCCCGTGTGCGATTAAGCCGCCTATGTACCAGAGCCCCATCTGCGAGAAACCGGCGTAGCCGTCGCCGGCGAACAGCGGCTTGCCGCCCTTCCACAGCGACTGGTGGGTGTGCATGCCGCTGCCGTTGTCCTGAAACAGCGGCTTGGGCATGAAGGTGACGGTCTTGCCGTACTGGTTGGCGACGTTGCGGCAGATGTACTTGTACAGCATCATGTGGTCCGCCGAGCGCACCAGCGAGTCGAACTTGAGGTCGATCTCGGTCTGTCCGCCGGTGGCCACCTCGTGGTGGTGGCACTCCACTTCCATGCCGCAGCTCTGCATGGTCAGGGCCATCTCGCTGCGCAGGTCCTGGTAATGGTCGGTGGGCGGCACCGGGAAGTAGCCTTCCTTGTAGCGCGGCCGGTAGCCGAGGTTGTTCTCCTTGCGCCCGGAATTCCAGCGCCCTTCCTCGGCGTCGATGAAGTAGAAGCCGTACTGCTCGCGCTGGTCGAAGCGCACGTTATCGAAGATGAAGAATTCCGCCTCGGCCCCTATGTAGGCGGTGTCGGCGATGCCGGTGGATTGCAGGTACATCTCAGCTTTGCGCCCGATGTAGCGTGGATCGCGGTCGTAGCGCTGCTTGGTCACCGGGTCGATGACGTCGGCGATCATCGCCAGCGTCGGGGCCTCGGTGAAGGGATCCAGCATGTACCAGGAGGCATCGGGGATCAGCAGCATGTCGCTCTCGTGGATGGCGGCCCAGCCCCGGATCGAGGAACCGTCCATGCCGAAGCCCTCTTCGAACGAGGATTCGCTGAATTGGTCGATAGGATAGGAAACGTGGTGCCAGAGCCCGGGAAGATCGGTGAAGCGCAGGTCCAATATCTTGACCCCGTTCTTCTTGACGAACTCCATCACGCTCTTCGGATCAGCCATGCTTGACTCCTTTGGCGCGAGCGCAGCCCGCGCAGGGTTGTGCGTATGTGTGCAGTCGAACGAAGAATTCTGGCCGGACTATCCTAGACTAATCGGCGGTGGCGGGGCGGTGGAAATATTCATTTTTTATCGCCACGATAAGCCCGATTTATGAGGCGGGATGCGGCCCGGTTTTCATATACTTGCGGCGGTGGGCTGGAGGCTTTTGGCTCTCCGGGCTTGGTACTCGGTACTTGGTACTCGGTACTTATGGACTTCGACCAGCTAGAAACGTTCCTCGAGGTGGCACGGCACGCCAGCTTCTCCCGCGCCGCGGAGAAGCGCTTCCGCACCCAGCCGGCGGTCTCCGCCCAGATCCGGACGCTGGAAGAGGAGGTGGGCGCGCGCCTCTTCGACCGCTCCGGCGGCAAGGTCTCTTTGACCGCTGCCGGCAAGGAGTTCCAGAAATATGTTGAAGAAACACTTGAAGCCCGCAAGCAGATGGTCACCCAGCTCGCCGAGATGGAACATGTCCCGCGCGGCGAGATCGTAGTCGGCGCCAACGAGGGCACCTGCCTCTACGTGCTGCCGGAGGTCTTCGCCGAATTCAAGAAGCAGTATGGCGGCGTGGCCGTGAGCATCAAAAGCGACGAGAGCACCAAGATCCTGGAATCGATCATCGACAACTCGGTGGACTTCGGCGTGGTGTCGCTGCCGATCAGCGACAACCGCCTGACGGTGGTGCCCATCCACCGCGACGTGCTGGTGGTGATCGCCGCGCCGCAGCATCCGCTGGCGCGCATGAAGTCGGTGCCCATCGCCGAAGCCGCACGGTATCCGCTGCTCTTGCCGAAGGCGGGACACACGCGCGATGCCCTGGAAGACATCTTCTTCGAGCGGCGGCTGAAACCCACGATCTCTATGGAACTCGACTCCAGCGAACTGCTCAAGCGCTTTGCCGCGGCCGACGTGGGCGTGGGGTTTACCGCTCGCTCGAACGTGGTGGACGACGTGCGCGCCGGCCTGCTGGCAGCCCTGCCTCTTGCCGACGTCACCCTCAAGCGCGACCTGGCCCTGGTCTTTCGCAAGGACAAGGCGCTCAGCCGCGCCGCCCTGGCCTTCATCGAGATCGCCGTCAAGCTCAAGACCCCGGAGCGCCAGTCGGTAGGAACTTGAGGCGCCTTCCGCGGCGTCTGAGCCGCGGGCCGAAATCCCGAGTGAAACGAGGGAGCTGCAAAAAAATGAATAGCGCGCCATGAGAGATTCGAACTTGAAACCTCCGGGGGCGGAATGGTCATCTAAAAGTGGTTAGTATCGGAATCCCTATCCCCACAAGGAGATCACGCATGAGATTCAGTCTTCCTCGCGCCGCAGCGGTGCTGGTTCTGCTCGCGGCGGTCCTGGCCGTAGCCGCCGACAAGCCGCAAAGCTTCACCGGCAAAGTGAGCGACGCTATGTGCGGCGCCCATCACATGATGGCCGGCGCTTCCGACGCCGACTGCACCCGCGCCTGCGTCAAGCAGGGGTCGAAGTACGCCCTGGTTGTGGGCGAAGAGGTGTACACGCTGGAAGGCGGTGATGCCGCCGCCCTGGACAAACTGGCTGGCCAGAAAGCCACCGTCAGCGGCACGCTCAAGGGCAAGACCATCACGGTAGCCTCGGTGGCGCCCGCCAAGTAGGCCGGCGTCTCGCCGGCATTCCTTTGTAGGAACGCCACGGATTGGCGCGGATGTCCACGGATCCTGTCTCGATCCGTGTTCATCCGTGGCCGGTTTGCGGCTTTCTCGCCCCGCCTCAAGATTTCATCTAGACACGCGCGCCCTTGTGTTACATTCTGCGATTCGCAGCTATCGGAGGAGGTGCGGGCAGTTGGGCAAAGACATGGTCCCTAAGCGGATCTTTCTGACCAAGGGCGTCGGCAAGCACAAGGAGCGGCTGACCTCGTTCGAGTTGGGCTTGCGCGACGCCGGCATCGCTGCCCAGAACCTGGTGCGCGTCTCCTCGATTTTCCCGCCCAACTGCAAGCTGATCCCCCGCTCCCAGGGGCTGAAGTACCTGCACGCCGGCGAAGTGGTGTTTGCCGTGGTGGCGGAGAACTCCACCCGCGAACCGCATCGCCTGGTGGCCGCGAGCATTGGCTTGGCCATCCCTGCCGACCGCAACACCTACGGATACCTCAGCGAGCATCACTCCTTTGGCGAGACCGACGACACCGCCGGCGACTACGCCGAGGAGCTCGCCGCCGAGATGCTGGCCACCACGCTGAATTTGGAGTTCGATCCCGACCGCTCCTGGGACGAGAAGAAGGAGATCTACCGCATCTCCAACAAGATCGTGCGCACCATGAACAACACCCAGTCGGCGGTGGGCGACAAGCGTGGGCTGTGGACTACGGTGATCGCGGCCGCGATCATGATCTTCGATTAGCGCTCAGCGAAAACGCCAAGCAAGAACGCCACGGATGGGCACGGATCGGAACGGATTTGGTTTGATCCGTGCCTATCCGCGACGATCCGTGGCGTTTTCTTTCTTGGCCGCCACGCGGGGGCTACCAGAGCGGCTTGCCGGCCTTGTCGCGGAAGGTAAACGTCTGGTTGCCGCGTTCGATCTTGCGTGCCAGGATGGCGTTTTCGTCGTCGCCGGCCTTGGCCTTGGCGCCTGTGACCTCGACCTCATCCCCCTTGGCAAAAGCGAACCCGTATTCGCTCAAGAACTTGCTCAAGGCGAGATGGACGGTGACCAAGCCCTTGTCCGTCTTGACCACCAGGTGTGCGCCCATGCCGCCGCTGACCGGGCACTGGAAATCCTTCACTTCCTGCACCACACCCTTGATGGTCACTTCTTTGGCGACGTCGTAGTTGGGAGCGCCGACCGGGGCTTGCGCCCACGCCAGAGTCACCGCTAAGAGAAAGCCGACGGTGAGAACCCATCTCTGCTTCATTGCGAGCCTCTTTTCGCCGAACGCCGTCGCCGCCCGCACCGGCGCGAGACGACGGATCATCCACTTACTACGCTATGCCTGCCCCGCCCCGTGGTCAGTGACGCCCATCACTTTCTACTGACCCATTGGTCACCGGCGCCGAGCGCGGAACTTCCTCTGGCCGTGCGGGTTCCCAAAAGGGGAGATGACCGCCGCAAGGCGGCATCTCTGTTAGCATTGTTTTTGCCTCGGGGGTCCCACCATGGGTGAACTTGGCCTTCCGGAAATCCTGCTGATCCTGGGGATTGCCCTGCTGTTGTTCGGTCCGAAAAAGCTCGGCGACCTTGGCAAGAGCCTGGGAGAAGGTATCCGCAGCTTCCGGTCGGCGGTGAAAGAGGAGCCCAAGCCCGCTTCCGAATCGTCGGAGAAGTCTGAGAAGAAAGACCCCTCGTAAGGAGAGCGTCATCGCCCAGCCAGTGCCGGCCCTCCCGAGCTTGGTTTCCGATCTGGTCCAGATGGACGGGGTCAGTCTGTCCGAGGCCATCGCCGCCAAACGAGTTTCCTGCCGCGAGGTGATGGCCGCCTTCCTCGACCACATCGAGCGCTTCAACCCCAAGGTCAACGCCATCGTTTCCCTCCAGCCGAGCCCACTCCTGCTCGAGCAGGCGGAGGAGCGCGACCGGGAATTGGCCCGCGGCCAGCGTCGCGGCTGGATGCACGGCTTCCCGCACGCGGTGAAGGACCTGGCGCCGACCCGCGGCCTGCGCACCACCTGGGGCTCTGCTCTGCTCGATATCGTGCCCGGCGAGGATGCCATCTTTGTCGAGCGGATCAGGAACAGCGGCGCCATCATCATCGGCAAAACCAATGTGCCGGAATTCGGCATGGGATCCCAGACCTACAATTCCATCTTCGGAGCTACGCTGAATCCCTGGGATCTCTCAAAGACTGCGGGCGGCAGCAGCGGAGGCGCGGCCGCGGCGCTGGCCCTGCGCATGCTGCCCGTCGCCGATGGCAGTGACATGATGGGCTCGCTGCGCAATCCTGCCGCCTACAACAACGTCCTGGCCCTGCGCCCGTCGTATGGCCGCGTGCCCTCCGCCGACGTCGAACTGTTCTTTGGGCAGTTGATGGTCGCGGGGCCGATGGCCCGCAGCACCGCCGACCTCGCCCTGCTGCTCTCGGTGATGGCCGGACCCGATGCGCGCATGCCCCTGTCGATTGACGAAGACGCAGCCATCTTCACGCACATTCTGGAGCGCGATTTCAGCGGAACTCGTGTGGCCTGGCTCGGCGATCTCGGCGGATACCTCCCCACAGAGCCCGGCATCGTGGACCTCTGCCGCGCTGCGCTCAAGGCGCTCGAAGCCATCGGGTGCGCCGTCGAAGGATCGGGGCTGGGCTTTCCGCCCGAGCGGATGTGGGAGTCATGGATCACGCTGCGGCATTGGCTCATCGCCGGCGGCCTGGGCGCGCTCTACAACGATCCCGCGAAGCGCGCGCAGATGAAGCCGGAGGCGGTCTGGGAGGTCGAGCGTGGCATGAATTTGAGCGCGCAGGATGTGTACCAGGCTTCGGTCGAGCGCTCCGAACTCTATCGCGCGGTCCTCAAGCTGTTCGACAACTACGAGTATCTTGTGCTGCCCAGCGCGCAGGTGTTCCCGTTCGCCGCGAGCACCCACTGGCCGAAGACGGTTAACGGCGCCGCCATGGACACCTACCATCGCTGGATGGAAGTGGTGGTGCTGGCTTCGATGCTCGGCTTGCCCGTGGCCAATGTGCCCGTCGGGTTCAGCCGCAACGGGCTGCCGATGGGAATGCAGATCATCGGCCGGCGCCATGCCGATTTCGCCGTGCTGCAGCTCGCGCACGCCTACGAGCGGACGACGCGCTGGCTGAGCGACTATCTGCCGCCACTGCTCAGCCGCGGTTAGAATCCTTCTGTATGCGTCTGGCCATCGTCTCGGACATTCACGGCAACCTCACCGCCCTCGAAGCTGTCATCGCCGACCTCAAGACGACGAGCCCAGATCTTGTGGCTCACGGTGGGGACCTGGCGGCCAGCGGCAATCGTCCCGCGGAAGTGGTCGACCGAATCCGGGAGCTGGGCTGGCCGGGCGTGGTGGGCAACACCGACGAGATGCTCTGGGTTCCCGAACAGTTCGACCGGCAGATGGAGCGCGCTGCCAAACTTCGCGTCCTGCTGGAGATACTGTTCCATGAATTCGCGCCGGCAACGCGCGATCTGGTCGGTGACGAACGCATTCAGTGGCTGCGAGCGCTTCCCGGCGAATGGCGGAATCAGGATTTGCTGTTGATGCATGCCAGTCCCGGCGATCTGTGGCAGGCGCCCATGCCGGATTGCGAGGAGCAGAAACTCCTTGCCACCTACAGCGGAGCCGGCGCTGCCATCGTGGTCTACGGACACATTCACCGCCCGTACGTGCGGCGAGTCCCCGGATTGCTGGTGGCCAACAGCGGCAGCGCTGGTGTGACCTATGATGGCGATCCGCGCGCCTCTTATCTTCTTGTCGAGGATGGCAACGTAACGATCCGCCGCGTAGAATACGATGTGGAAGCCGAGATCAAGCTCCTGGCCAGCTCCGGTTACCCGCGCGCCGCGTGGCTCTCCGAGATTCGACGCCGCGGGATATATGTGCCGCCGTTTTGATGGTCCCTGCCCTTCGGTTACCGCGCGTACCGCCCCGGCCGCTTGTAGTTTCCCACCCGTCGCGATAGAACCAGTGCAGTGCCCGATCCAACTCCTATCGTCGCCGACGCGCCCGCCGCCCTATCCGAGCCGAAAATCGTGAGCAGCGTGCTGGTACGCCCGCCGGCAACCCTTCGCCGCTGGGCGATCCTACTTTTTCTCTCGCTCAACTTCCTGTTCATGCTGACTTCCACCGGGCGCGTGCGGCTGCAGGACGAGTTGATGACGCTGTTCGAGTCCGAGAGCCTGGTGCTGCGCGGATCCACGGCAGTGCCGCAGGCGGTCGCCGCCAACCTTTTCTTCGGACGCTACGATCGCCAGGGCCAGCCGCGCGCGGCTTATGCTCCCGGCCAGGCGTTGGTCACCACCCCGTGGTATGCGCTGGGACACTATGTGCTGCGCCAAGCGCCGGGCGTGCCGCCCTCCGCGCGCGACCTGGTGGTCGGATTCGCCATGACCATGAGCAGCGCGGCCTTTGCCGCCGCCGCCGCCACCTTCGCGTTCCTGCTTCTCTGCGGGATGGGCATCGAGCGCCGAACCGCACTGGCGGCGACCTTGGTGCTCGCGCTGGCCACACCGCTCTTCGCCTATTCCGGCTGGTTCTTTTCCGAGCCGCTGGCCTGCGCGCTGTTCCTGGGAGCAGCCTGGAGCCTGTTCGGACGCAGCGACTGCATTACCTCCCGGCGCGCGGCCCTAGGAGCGGCGCTGCTGGGATTCGCCGTGCTGGTGCGGCCCACGCACATCCTGCTGGCGCCCATCTTCCTGAGCGCCGTTCTGGTGCGCGAAGGCCGTGCCGGCTTCAAGCCGGCGATGGTGGCGGCGGTGGTGTTCAGCGTGGCGGTCGCCGCCTATCTTGGGTACAACTATCACGTTTTCGGCAACCCGTTTCAGTTCGGCTATCCCGACTCGGTGGAAATGGGCAAGCACGTGACAGGATTCGAGACCCCGCTGCGGGTGGGGCTGTTCGGGTTTCTGTTTTCACCGGGCAAGTCGATCTTCCTGTTTGCCCCTCCGGTTCTGCTGGCGCTGTGGGGACTACCCGCCCTGTGGCGGCGCGATCGCGGCCTGGCCACCATCGCCACCATGGGCCTGCCGCTGGCTCTGGGCTTCTATGCGCGTTACACCCAGTGGGAGGGCGGATACTGCTTCGGTCCGCGCTACCTGGTCCCGGCGCTGGTGCTGCTCGCGCTCGCCCTCGGACCGGCGCTAGCCGATGCCGGACAGAACGCCCGGGCGGTGGCGCTCGTGCTCTTCGTTGCTGGCTTGGCGGTGCAGGCGCTCGGCCTCGCCACCAGCTTCCTCGAAGCTGAGGTCGGCCACGGTTATTACAACGCGCGGTACGACTACCTGCTGGGCTTCAACGCTCTCGGGATGCAGGCGGAGCTTCTGCTCAAATACCTGGGGAGCCAGGAGCCGGCCGCCATCGGGCACGGATTCGATCGCTGGTTCGTCTTCCTCAGCAAAGGCGGGGTGAGCCACGGCACGCTGCTGGCGTTCGGTATGGTGATGGCGTGCGCCGCCGCGCTCTCGATAGCGGCGCTCGTCGGCTGCCTGCGCCGCGAGAGTACACCTCTCCCTGCAAGCTCCAGCTAGCGCCGCCCGCAGGCTACTGCGCCGCTAGTTGAACCCCGCCAACTGGGCTTCCAGATCGGCGAGCGCCTGGTTCAGCATCTCGCGATGGCGCGGATTCTGGCTGACCTCCAGTTGCTGCAGCACGCGGCTGCGCGAAAGCACGAGCGCCTGATGCTGGCGCATGCGCTCCAGATCCGGCTGGTCGTGGTGGCTGGATTCCTGGTTGCTGGTTTCGGCGGTTTCGATCTGTGACTCCACGCTCTTGCTTTCCCAACCTCTGGCCATGGCTCCGATTATACGAAGTTTTTCGCCCAAAATCAGTTACTTGTGCGGGTGCGCCTATGTATCGTACAACGATATTGCACTGTCCCTGCGCCAGTACTCCGGACCCCGCCCTAAAGTAATTTGAGCGTCCACAAGACCGCAGATTACCATCGTAGTCGTAGTGAGGTGAAAGGCATGGCCGCGGAAGTCGTAATGCCGCAACAGGGGTACGCCAGGATGCGGCGTTGGCCGCGGTATCGCATCAACGTGCCTGTCCGCTTGGTGGTCCAGAGGCCCGACAAGACCGTCATTGTCAGCGGCCGGGGGATGGAATTGAATGAAGGCGGCATGGCCCTGTTTGCCGGCGTGGAACTGAAGCCCGGCCAGCGCGTGGAGATCGAGTTCACCCCTCCCTATGGCCAGCCCTTGCGGGTGCGCAGCACCGTCCGCAACCGCAGCGGATACAACTACGGCACCGAGTTTCTGCTGTTGAACCGTGAAGACAAGCAGCAGGCCGAGCAGATCCGCCAGGTCCTGCAGGCCATGGGATCGCCCACCGACGACGACGAGTAACCGGCGCTCCGGGTTGCGCCGTCCGCTACGCCGACTTGATGGCTCCCACCGGCTCCACTTTCTGCAGCAAGGATTCGATCAACTTTTCCTTGGCGCGAAGATCGGTTTTGAAGCGGTAATCTTCGGTTTTGTAGATTTCCTCGCGCAGTTCCTGATAGTCGCGGCGCAGCAACTCCACCAGCAGATTGAGCTCTTCGAAATTCAGATCGATTTGCATGTCAGCGCCTCTCACCCCTTAATTTTAGTCCTTTCCGCCTCCGGCCGGGTGCGGGTTGCAGTCCGGAATTAGGCCAGGTTGTATACTTTCCGCCGCCATGCACCAATCCCTGGAAGCGCGCTTGAACAGCCGCGAGCCCGTGCTGCTGGACGGAGCCATGGGGACGGAACTGGTGCGGCGCGGCGTGCGCTGGCGCAAGCATGGATTGCTCACCGACGCTGACCGCGTTCAGCAACTGCACGAGGAGCACCTGGCCGCCGGCGCCGAGGTGATCCGCACCAACACCTTCCAGCTCAATCCCCGCATTTATCTCAACGTCTTCCGCAACCGCCAGCACATGCGCCACATCGGCGCGCCCGGGCTGGAAGATCTCACGTCCAAACTGCTGCGCACCAGCGTCCGTGTAGCGCGGCAGGCGCGCGCTAACGCCGGCAAGGAGCAGCAGGCGGCGATCGCGGGCGTGCTGGCGCCGCTCGAGCACTGCTTCCGTCCCGACCTGGCGCCCGAATTCGAGCCGGCGCGCAGCGAGCAACTCGAACTGGCCCGCGTCTTCGCCGAAGAGAAGGTCGATCTGCTGCTGGGGGAGAGCCTGAACACCATCGCGGAAGCGCGCGCCGTGGCCGAGGTGGCGCGCGCCGTCGGGCTGCCGGTCTGGATCAGCTTCGTCATCGGGCCGGAAGGCGAGCTGTTGAGCCGCGAACCGCTGGCGCAGGCCATCCGGGAAGTGGAGAAGCTGGGAGCGCAGGCCGTGCTGGTCAACTGCGCCCCGCCCGCCGACATCGGCCGCGCTCTAGCCAAAGTCAAAGCGGCGACGCGGCTTCCCTATGGCGGCTTCGCGCACATCGGGCGCTTCTCGCCGCCGAGCTGGAAGTTTGAATTCTTCCCCCAGTTCAGCGAAACCGAGAGCTGGCCTCCGGAGCGCTACGCCGATGAAGCTCAGCGCTGGCAGGACGAAGGCGCCACCATCCTGGGCGGCTGTTGCGGCACCACGCCGGCGCACATCGCGGCGCTCCACGCAGCCCGCGGCGCCCGGCGGGAAGGAGCCAAGTCGGCATGAGCTACGCGGCGATCGGCAAGAAGCTCGGTGCGGGCGAGATGGTGATCCTCGATGGTGCCATCGGCACCGAGATCCTGCGCCGCAACGTCACCTGGGCCGACCACCAACTGGCGAGCCGGCCGGAATTCGTGCGCGGCATCCACGAGGATTACATCCGCGCCGGGGCCGACGTGATCAGCACCAACAGCTTTCAGCTTTGCCGGCGCGCTCTCTACAACCACTTCCGCGATGAGGCGCACCGCCGCCAGATCGGCGCCACCGACCTCGACGAACGCGCCGACAAGCTGCTGGCGGCCTCGGTCCGTCTGGCCATCGATGCCCGTGAGCGCGCCGCCTCTGGGCGTCCGGTCGCGGTGGCCGCCGCCATCACCACGCTGGAGTGGTGCTTCCGTCCCGACCTGGCGCCCTCGCCCCAACAGGCCAAGCGCGAGTACCGCGAGATTTTCCAGGTGGTCAAGGACGCGGGCGCCGACCTGGTGCTGCTGGAAACGCTGAACAGCATCTCCGAGGCGCGCGCCGCCCTGGAGGTCGCGAAAAGCCTCGGGCTTCCCTGCTGGACCAGCTTCGTGTGCGACGAGCGCGGGCGGTTGTTCACCGGCGAGACCATGGCCGAAATGGTGGCCGCGCTGGAACCGCTGGGCGTGGACGCCATCCTGCTGAACTGCGCTCCGCCCGGCGACATTAACGCCGGATTGAAGGAACTGCTGGCACAAGCGCACGTGGCCACGGGAGCGTATCCCCACATCGGCCGCTTCGACCCGCCGGAGTGGATGTTCACCGACGAGTATCCGCCCGCCCGTTACGTGCAGGTGGCCACAAGCTGGAAGCAGATGGGAGCGCGCATCCTGGGCGGCTGCTGCGGCACCACGCCGGATCACATCGCTGCGCTGGGGGATCTGCGACAGTAAAACAGGGCGGGCGCAAGGACTCGCAGTCTGGAATTAAAACCGCCGAGGACGCAGAGGACGCCGCGGAGAATGGAAAACCCTCTGCGCCCTTGGCGTCCTCTGCGGTTTTGGTTTCCCTGGAATTGGCGACGTAGCAAGCTGCGTCGCTACTCCGCCGCCAGCTTCCAGTCCTTGCCTGCCCGTACAAAAGTCAAGGCTGCCTGGGCAGGTTCCACGTGGTAAAAGGCCACGCCGTACTTCTGGATAAGCGTGGAGCGGTCCCAAGTATTGAAGCTCTTCACCAGAGGCCCAGCGGCGTCGAAGGCGTTGCCCAGCTCGTTGGGCGTCCATTTCCAGGTGAACTGCACGACGGCGACGTCGCGGCCATTCATCGTCACCTTGGACACGGCCGCCAACTGGTGTTCCGCCAGAGGAACGGTGTAGGCATCACTGCCATCCGAATTCTTGGTCTTCACCACTCCGGGGATGGCGGCGAGCCGGCGCTCCCCTTCGGGCGCGAAGGCAACGCTGATCTTCTCGCCCTTGCTCTTGCCCAGCTTGAGGATGCCGGCTTTCTCCAGCAGGCGGTAATGCGGGTCGCGGATCTTCTCGTCCACGCTGGGCTGCAACACGCCCACGTGGAAGTGGACGGTGGCCGGCCCCTGTCCCGCTAGATAGGCGGAAACAAGCCCGGCGGCCTGCTCCTGCGACAGACTCTTGCTGGGCACCACGAAGTAGCCGATGGTGCCCACAATCACGGCGATCAGCACCACCACCAGCGCCAGCGGTATGTAGGAGGATTCCCTCTGCAGTTTGATCTCTTCTTCGAACATCGCCATCCCTCCCGCGAGAGCCGTTCGCGACCGCAGCCCCGCGATAATCCTGCACCTCTCACTATAGACGGCGGGGCGTAGGGGTCTGTGACCGCGCTTACAAACCTGCGTGACGGAGGGGCGTGCGACCGAAATCACCGCCGGGTGTGATTGCGGTCACTGTGCAGGACGGAGCGCCATCGTGAAATGGAAGCTGCGGGGCTGTCCGCAGGCGAGGAATACCATGAGCGATGCCAAGGTGGTTGCGGGGGAGCGTTGTCCGAGATGTGGTGCCAGTCGCGCCCCGGAACACAAGTTCTGCGCGGAATGCGGCATGTTCCTGCGCGACGAATTCCTGGACCAACGATTGCTGCTGGCCATGGTGCGCGAGCGCGAAGGGCGCAACGACGATGCCCGCCAGGAACTGGAGCGCATCCTGGAGTCGGAGCCCGGCCACGTGCTCGCCAATCATCTGCTCGGGAGTCTGTATTTCCACGAAGGCGTGCTGGAATTCGCGACTCGTTATTATCAGAAGGCGGTCGAGGCGGCGCCGCGTTTCATCCTGGCGCACTATGACCTGGGGGTGTCCTGGTATCACCAGGGCAACATGCTGGAGGCCATCCGCGCCTTCCGCCGCTGTCTGGAGATCGATCCCCACTACAACGCCGCTCATTACCGCCTGGCGCTAGCGCTGTTCCACGCCGGACAACTGGAAGAGGCGCTGAAGCAGTTCGAGGACTCGATCATTCTGACGCCGGAATACTTGATGGCGCACTACCACATCGGCGTGATCCACGAGCGGCGGGGCGAAATGCAGGCCGCGGAGCGCGCTTTCGAGTACAGCGAGGACCAGGCGGTGGGCGAGGTCAGCAGCCTGTTTCACCTGGCGGTGATCCGCAAGGCACAAGGTGACATCGCCGGGGCCGAGGACTGCCTGCGCCGCGCGCGCGAATTCGGGCAGAAGAAGTCGCCGGTCGCCAGTAGCCAGTAGCCCCGCGCCTCAGCAACGTCCACGTGCCAGCCGTCGCGACGCCAGTGCTACACGGCGGGCATCTCGCGCGTGTCCTGTCCGGAATCGACGCTGAACACCGAGAGCGGCTGGCTCTTGCCCTTGACCTGCAGCGGGGCGAGGCGGTCGAGCTTGAACTCGGGGGCGGGACCGAGGTCGCGGGCGGTTTCTTCGGAGATGAGCGTCTGGCCCGCGCCGGCGTGGGCCATCAGGCGCGAAGCTACGTTTACCGGGTCGCCGATCACGGTGTAGTCGATGCGGCGCGGCGAACCGATGTTTCCGGCGGTCACCACCCCGGTATTCACCCCGATGCCCACGCCCAGGCGCGGCCAGCCGCGCGCGGAAGCGTCGCGGTTCATTTCGCTCACCAGGCGCTGAATGGCGCTGGCGGAGCGCACCGCGCTGGCGGCATCGTTCCCCTTGGAGATGGGTGCTCCGAACACCGCCATCACGCCATCGCCGAGATATTTGTCGAGCGTGCCCCCGTAATCGAAGATGACGTCGGTGACGCGGGTGAAGTATTCGTTCAGGATCTCAACAATCTTCTCCGGCGGCAGCGTCTCCGAGAGGCCGGTGAAGTTGCGGATGTCGGCGAACAGGATGGTGACCTTCTGGCTCACCCCGCCCAGCTTCACCTCCTGCGGGTTGGCGGCGATCATCTCCACCACTTCCGGGGCGAGAAAGCGCTCGAGCGCGGAGCGCTGCATGGCGTGCTCGGCGAGTTCGGCGTGGGTGTGGGCGCTGTCGATGGCGGTGGCCGCCTGCGCCGCCACCACCGTGAGCACGTCCAGTTCATCCTGGGTGAAGGCGGAGGTCTTGTTGAGGTTGTCGACGTACAACACGCCGGCCAGCCGGTTCCGTGCGATGAGCGGCGCGCAGATGGCGGAGCGCAGGCCGGAGATCATCATGCTCTCGCTGGCGCGAAAACGCTCGTCGGCGGAGAGGTCGGTGATGAGGATGGGCTGCAGCTCGGTCTTCATGCGCTCCAGCACCGAGCGGCTGAGGATGATCTGGGGCTGCTCCTTGCCGGGCGCGGCGCGGTAGCGCACCTCGGTCTGGCGGGTGACGTCGCCTTTCTGGTCGAAGAGCATGATGAAGCCACGCTCCACGCCTTCCACGCGGAAGGCCAGCCCCATCACCTCGGCGGCGATGTCGTCGATGGAGAGCTTGGCGTGCAGCGCTTTGCCCGCGTCGTAGAGCATGCGCAGCAGGTAGTTCTCGCGCTCCAGCTTCTCGAGGCTGGCGCGGGACTGGCGCGCCACGCCGGAATCGGAGACCTTGACCGGCTGGCTGGCGAGGCCGCCGCGCAGCACGTTCTCGATGGCCGAAGGGATATCGGCGCGGCGGATCTGCAGAGCAGAATCGTCCACCGACTCGAACACCAGCTCGTACGCCCCAATGCGCGCCCGGTCACCCTTGTGCAGCTCGACTTCAGAAGCGATGCGCGCGCCATTCACCATCACCCCGTTGGTGCTGCCGCGGTCGGCGATCACCACCGCTCCCTCCGCCGACTGCTTCACCACCGCGTGGAAGCGGGAGACGCTGGGGTCGTTGAGCACCAGATCATTGGCATTGCCGCGGCCGACGGTGATGACCGGCTTGGTCAGTTCCAGGATGCCGCGCTTGCCGTCGGGCGCCGAGATGATGAGTCTCGCCATGGCGCGGGCTAGGGCTTTTCCTTCTCCAGGACTTCGTCCACGCCCAGGGTCTTGCCCTTCTCGATCTCGACCGCGCGGTGCACCGTCTTGTAGCCGGGCAGGATGATGGCGAGGTCATACTTGCCGGGTTTGGCCGCCACCTTGGCGGGGGTAGTCTCGGGCGCCGCCGCGTCGTTCAGGGTAATGTGCGCGCCGTCGGGGTGAGTCGTCACCTCCAGCGTTCCCATGTTCTCGGGGGAGCCGCCGCCGCCCTTGAACAGGCGCTTCAGCTTGGACCCCTTGGCGGGAGCGAGCTTCGGCGACAAGCTCAGGGTCTGGCCTTCGGCGAGGGTGACCACGGTGTTCTCGTCCTTGAAACCCTCCATGCGCAGGCGAATCTTGTGCTCGCCCTGCGGGACCGCCAGCCGGGCGGGCGTGAACTTGTTGGTGGGCTTTTCGTCCACCAGGATGGCCGCGCCCGGCGGATCGCTTTGCAACTCCACGATAGCCCCAGACACCGCCAACGACACGTCCAGGTTGGTGGCCTTGCCGGCAACCACATCCAGCTTGCGCTGCACCGTGCTCCATCCCAGCTTCGAAACGCTGAAGGCATGCGTGCCGGCCTTGAGCGGCGGAGAGTCGAAGGGCGTTACGAACGCGCCGCTGCCGTCGATGGTGACGGTGGCGCCGAAGGGAGTCGAAGTGACGTGCACCGTGCCGGTACCGGCCGCGTCTGCCGGCGCGGGCTGTGGCACAGGTGCCGGCGGAACCGCTGCCGTCTTCACTTTGGGTTTGGATGCCGGCCGTGGCGCTGGTTGCGGCGGCTCGGGAGCCGGCGTGGCCTCCGCGGACGGCGTCTGCGGCGGCGCAGTGGGCGTGGCGGCCGTTTCCGCAGGAGGCGCAGGCGGTGGTGCTGCCGCAGGTTGCTGCACCGCCGGCAGAGATTGGGTTGCGGCTGCTTCCTGCCCCTGCTGCTGATGCCGGCGGTACACGCGCCAGGCGACGAGGGCCGCGATCAGCAGCAGCACCACCACCCCAACCAGCACGCGCATATTCATTCCCGGCGCGGAGGCTTGTTGGACCGTCGGCGATGGCGGTGCAGGCGCCAGCGGCGCAGGCGGCCTCGTCGGAGGCGGCGCGGGTGTCACAACGGTGCGATCGCCGGCCGCCGAGATCAGTTGGGTGGCGCCGGATTCCGAGCCGAGCGATTTGTAGTTCGCCAGATCTGCCACCAGCTCCGCCCCCGTCTGATAGCGCTCATCCGGGGCTTTGGCCAGCGCTTTGGTCACCACGGCGCTCAGGCCGGGATGGATGGTGACGTCAAGCTCGCGCGGCGGGATGGGGTTCTCGGAGACGATCTTGTAGATGATGGTGGTAACGTTCTGGCCGTCGAAGGGCTTTTCGCCGGTCAGCATCTCGTAGAGCAGCACGCCCACGCTGAACAGATCGGAGCGGCCGTCGATGGGCTTGCCCTTCACCTGCTCCGGCGACATGTAATTAGGTGTGCCCAGCACCTGGCCGGTAGCGGTCACCGTGCCGCCGGCTTTGGCGATGCCGAAATCCATCACCTTCACCGCCCCGCTGGCCGCCAGCATGATGTTGGCGGGCTTGACATCGCGGTGGATCACGCCGTGGGCGTGGGCGTAGTCGAGGCCGGCGCAGACCTGGCGCACGATGTCGATGACCTTCTCCAACGGCAGCGAGCGATGCTGGCTGAGCAGCCCATGCAGGGTCTCGCCCTCGATGTACTCCATGGCGATGTAGAAGACGCCCTCCTGCTCGCCGGCGTCGTAGATGGTGACAATGTTGGGATGATTCAGGGTGCCGGCGGCGCGCGCCTCGTTGCGGAAGCGGCGCAGCAGGTCTTCGGTATCCAGGCCGTGGGCGTCCAGCCGCGTGGTCTTGATGGCCACGGTGCGGCCGATGTTGGGGTCGGTGGCCTTGTACACCACCCCCATGGCGCCCTTCCCCAGTTCCCCCGTGATGTCGTAACGCCCGATCTTTTGCAGGCTCATGGCTCGGAGGCTTAAGAAAATAACACCAACGCGGCCCTCACGCACAGGGCGGCGTTCTCTGATGAGACGAAAGACTGTGCATGCTGGCCATGAAGCATGTTTGGTAAACACTGCCGCTCAGGTTATACTCAAGTGCCCGACATTCAGATTATCAGGCATACAAATGGAAACCAGCAAAGTCGGTAAGCGTGGCGCCATTGTCGTCCCAGCCCGCCTGCGGCGGAAGTTCGGCATCGCAGAGGGCGGCCTGGTGGTCGCGGAAGAACGGCCCGAGGGCATTCTCATCCGTCCCGCAGTCGCCCTTCCCGTCGAAATCTATAGCCCTGAGCGCAAGGCAGAGTTATTGCTCGCGAACGCCATCGATGCCAAGGATTACCAGGCGGCACTGGCGGAAGTGAGAGAGCTGGGTGTCGATCCCTCCAAAATCTCGCGCCGTAAGCCCCGCAAATCCCGGGCGTGACCGTGGATCGGCTTCTTCTGGATGCCAACGTGCTGTTCTCCGCTGCCTATCGCCCTGACGCCGGAATCGCACGATTGTGGAAGCTCGAAAACGTGGAGTTGCTGACTTCTGCCTACGCCGCTGAGGAAGCCCGAGTCAACCTGGCCGAAGAGGACCAACGACGCAGGCTGCAAGAGTTACTCGCACGAGTCACAATCGTTCCCCGCCTGGCGCCCCTGCCGCCCGGCGCAACCCTCCCGGCAAAAGACCAGCCGATCCTCCAGGCGCTCCTCTATGCCGGTGCCACCCACCTCCTCACGGGTGATAGGCAGCATTTCGGGCAGTATTTTGGCCGGCGCGTCGGCGGCATTCTGGTCTTGCCGCCGGCAGAGTACTTCCGGCAGCCGTCGAAACGGAAATAGAAGGTGTCAGGCCGCGCCGCGCTGCCGACTTGTAAATGCTGAAGTGGAACCTACTCACCATATATAGTCTGAGCACGCCGGCGGAGTAATCTATGTCGTAAGCTGATACCATCCGCGCATCCGGGGGGACTGTTGCAGGAACGATTCATGCGCCGGGCCATCGCGCTCTCGCTGGAGAACGTAAGGTCGGGCCGCGGGGGCCCGTTCGCCGCCGTGGTGGTGCGCGGCGATGAGATCATCGCCGAAAGCGCCAACCAGGTGACCTCCACCAACGACCCCAGCGCCCACGCCGAGATGCTGGCGGTGCGGGCCGCCTGCCGCGCGCTCAAGCATTTTCAACTGGCGGGATGCGAGATCTACACCAGTTGTGAGCCCTGTCCCATGTGCATGGGGCTGATCTACTGGGCGCGGCCGGACAAGGTTTATTACGCTAACACGGCGGAGGATGCGGCCGCCATCGGCTTTGACGACTCGCGCATCTATCGCGAACTCGCGTCCCCACCCGCCGCCCGCAGCATCGCCATGGTGCAGATGCTGCGCCATGACGCGCTAGCCGCATTCCGCGCCTGGCAGGAAAAACCCGACAAGATTCCTTATTGATGGCGATGCAACCCGACTCCATGCCCGACCGATTCATTGGCAAGTCCATCCCGAGGAAAGAAGGGCGCGAGAAGGTGACCGGCCGCGCCACATACGTGGACGACATGGTGATGCCGGATATGCTGCACGGGGTGACGGTGCGCAGCCCGGTCGTGCGCGGACACCTTCGCGGCATCCGCTTCGCCAAGGGTATTCCCTGGGACGAGTTCACCATCGTCACCGCCACGGACATCCCCGGCAAAAACTGTGTGGCGCTCATCCTCGACGACCAGCCGTGTCTCGCGGATCAGGTGGTCAACCACGCCGAGGAGCCGGTGGTTCTGCTGGCGCACGCGGACCCATACCTGCTGGAAGAAGCGCGGCGCTTGGTTGAGCTCGACATCGAGCCGCTGCCGCCGGTGTTCACCATCGACGAGTCTCTCGCCAAGCAGCAAGTGATCTGGGGCGAGGACAACATCTTCAAATCCTTCCTGGTGGCGTCGGGCGACGTGGAAAGCGCATGGAGCCGGGCCCACCTGATCATCGAAGGCGAGTACGAGACCGGCGCCCAGGAGCAGCTCTACATCGAGCCGCAGGGGATGATCGCAACCTTCGACGCGGAGCAGGGCTTGACCGTGTGGGGCTCGATGCAGTGTCCGTATTACGTGCACCTCGCGCTGATGACCTTGCTGGATTTGCAAGTCAACCATGTGCGCGTGATCCAGACGGAAACTGGCGGCGGCTTCGGCGGCAAGGAAGAGTACCCGTCGATGATCGCCGGGCACGCCGCGCTGCTGGCGTGGAAATCAGGCAAGCCGGTGAAGATCGTCTACGACCGCATGGAGGACATGTCGGCCACCACCAAGCGCCACCCCTCGCGCACCCGGCACCGCACCGCCGTGACGCGCGACGGCAAGCTGCTGGCCATGGATATCGAGTTCGTGGTGGATGGCGGCGCCTATGCCACGCTTTCGCCGGTGGTGCTGTCGCGCGGAACCATCCACGCCGGCGGGCCGTACTTCTGTCCCAACGTGCGCATTCGCAGCAAAGCCGTGGCCACCAACTTCCCGCCGCACGGAGCCTTTCGCGGCTTCGGCGCGCCACAAAGTATCTTCGCCCTCGAGCGCCAGATGGACCAGGTCGCCAGGGCCCTCGGCCTCACCCCGGAGGAATTTCGCCGCCGCAACTTCGTCAAAGAAGGTGAGACGCTGGCGGTCGGGCAGGTGGTGAGGGAGAAGATTGACATGGCCGCGCTGATGGAGCGCGCGCTCGAACTGAGCGACTACCACGCCAAGCGCAAGCGCTTTGCGGAGGAGAATCCGCGCCGCCAGGTGAAGAAGGGTATCGGCCTGGCGTCGTTTCTGCACGGCGCCGGATTCACCGGATCCGGCGAGCGTTATATGGCGTCGCTGGTCGGCGCGGAGGCCACGAAGGAAGGCCAAGTGCGCGTCCTCGCCGCCAGCACCGAGATGGGTCAGGGCACCACCACGGTGTTTTCGCAGATCGCCGCCGAAGCTCTGGGTGTGGATTACGACATGATCGAAATCGTGCAGCCTGACACAGCGGTCGTCCCCAACAGCGGCCCTACAGTGGCTTCGCGCACCTGCATGGTGGTGGGCAAGCTGGTGGAATCGGCGGTGCTGGGCATCCGCCAGCAACTTCTGTCCAGCAGCTTGTTGCCGGACAATTACGCATCGGAGCAATTCCGTCAGGCCTGCCGCAAGTTCATCGAACGCCACGGCGCGCTCAAGTCCACCGCCGAGTACAGCGCTCCTGTGGGCGTCTACTGGGACGACAAGAAGTACTGCGGCGACGCTTACGGCGCATACGCCTGGGCGGTGTACGTGGCCGAAGTTTCGGTGGACATGACCACGTACGAAATTCGCGTGGATGATTTCGTCGCCGTGCAGGAGGTCGGGCGGGTCATCAATCCGGTGCTGGCGACTGGGCAGATCGAAGGCGGCGTGGCGCAGGGTGTGGGCTTCGCGCTCTACGAGAACGTGGTCTGGCAGGAAGGACGGATGGTCAACAGCCAGATGACCAACTACATCATGCCGACTTCGGCCGACCTGCCACGCATCCGCGTGTTCTTCGAGGAAGTGCCCTACGCGCACGGGCCGGGCGGCGCCAAGGGCATCGGCGAGCTGCCCATCGACGGGCCGGCGCCGGCCATCGTGAATGCCATCGAGAACGCCCTCGGGGTGAGCATCAAACGCATTCCGGTCACGCCGGAAGTGCTGATGGAAGCGCTGGAGAGCGTGCATGCCTGAGGCGCTGCGAGTCGCCGTCAGCTTCGCGGTCAACGGCGAGCCGCGCACGGTCGAGGCCTATCCCATGGCGCGACTGCTGGACATTCTGCGCCAGGACCTACGCCTCACCGGTACGAAAGAAGGCTGCGGCGAAGGCGAGTGCGGCGCCTGCTCGGTGCTCATCGACGGCCAACTCGTGAACAGTTGCCTGGTGCCGGTGGCGCAGGTGGAGAGCTGCAGGATCACGACCATCGAAGGCATCTCCGGCGAGACGTTGCGCGCCGTGCAGGAGGCTTTCGTCGAGTGCGGCGCCGCGCAGTGCGGCATTTGCACCCCGGGGATGGTGCTGGCCGCGGTCACGCTGATCGAGCGCCATTCAGCCCAGCCCACTGAAGACGACATCCGCAACGGCCTAGCCGGTAACCTCTGCCGTTGCACGGGATACATGCGTATCTTTGAAGCTGTGCTGCAAGCCTGCGAGAAGAGCATGGGAGCGGGCGCATGAGATCGTACCTGGCGGCCTACGACATGCGCGTGCCGCTGGAACTCGATGAAGCGCTCGAGACCCTGGCGCGCGAGCCGGGTGAATGGAAGCCCTTCGCCGGCGGCACCGATCTGATGGTGTTGCTCGAGCAAGGCAAGCTGGCGGACAGAAAGTTCTTGAGTGTGGCCCGGCTGAAGGGCCTTCGGGGCTTCGCCCTGACCGACGATCACGTCACGCTTGGCGCCATGATCACCTACCGGCAGGTGCAGACGACGGCCGTCCTGCAGCAGGAATTTCCCCTGCTCTGCCGCGCCGCGTACGAGACCGGCGGCATCGCCACCCAGAACCGGGGCACACTGGGCGGCAACATCGCCAACGCCTCGCCGGCGGCCGATTCTCCCCCCGCGCTGCTGGTCTACGATGCCGAGCTGGAACTGGTCTCGGCGAGCCGCACACGCTGGGTACCCTATGCCGGCTTTCATCTCGGCTATAAGAAGATGGACCTGCGACCGGAAGAGGTGATCCGGAACATCCGCCTGCCGCGTACGAAGAAGAACTGGCGGCAATACTATCGCAAAGTCGGCACGCGGCGGGCGCAGGCCATTTCCAAGGTCTGCTTCGCGGGCGCGGCGCTGGTCGAGCACGGCGAGATCGGCGACGTACGCATCGCGCTGGGGAGCGTGGCGCCAACCGTGCTGCGCTGTCTTAAGGCCGAAGCGCTCCTGCGGGGAAAACTCACCGCCGAATTGATTCGCGCGGCCGGTGATGAGTTGGCGCGGGAGATCCAGCCCATCGACGATTTCCGCTCCACGGCCCGCTACCGCACGCGCGTGGCGCAGAAGCTGCTTGAGGAGTTCCTTCTCGGACTCATGACGCCGCCGGCAGGCGAACCGGCATGAGCACGCTCGTCATTCGCAGCCAGCGCGTCCTGACCGAAGGCGAGCTGCGTCCGGCGTCGATCGCGGTGCAGGATGGCGTCATCGCCGCCATCGGCGGGTTCGAGGAGTTCGCCCCGGGCGGTGATCACCACGATTTTGGCGACGCCGTCATCATGCCCGGCCTGGTGGACACGCACGTTCACATCAACGAACCCGGGCGAGCGGAGTGGGAAGGTTTCGCGACGGCGACCCGCGCGGCGGCGGCTGGCGGCGTGACCACGCTGATCGAGATGCCGCTCAACAGCATTCCGGCGACGACCAGCGTCGAGGCTTTCCGCGCCAAGGTGGCGGCGGCCGAGGGCCGGCTCGCGGTCGATGTTGGCTTCTGGGGAGGCGTAGTTCCGGGAAACACGGCAGAGCTGCGCGCCCTGTACGAGGCCGGGGTGTTTGGGTTCAAGTGCTTCCTGGCGCCCTCGGGCGTGCCGGAGTTCGCCGCCGTTGGTGAGCCGGAGCTGCGGGAAGCGCTGCCGGTGCTGTCGTCGCTCGGCGCCGTGCTGCTGGTCCACAGCGAACTGCCGGGGCCAATTGAGGAGGCGTCGGCTGAAGTTCGCGGCGACGATCCGCGGCGATATTCCACCTGGCTCAAGTCGCGTCCGCGCGCCGCCGAGACCGAGGCCGTCGCCCTGCTCATCCGCCTGAGCCGGGAGTTCGATGCCCGGGTGCATGTGGTCCATCTCTCATCGTCGGACGCGCTTCCCTGTTTGCGCCGCGCGCGGGCCGAGGGTGCGAAGATTACGGTCGAGACTTGCCCGCATTACCTGACCCTCACGGCGGAAGAAATCCGCGATGGCGCCACCGAGTTCAAGTGTGCGCCTCCGGTCCGGCGGCGCGCAAACCGCGAACAGCTATGGCACGCACTCGCTGATGGATCGATCGACCTGGTCGCCACCGATCATTCTCCCTGTCCGCCGGCGATGAAGTGTCGCGAGACCGGCGACTTCATGCGGGCCTGGGGCGGAATCGCTTCCCTCGAACTCAGCCTGCCCGTCGTGTGGACCGAGGCGCGATCGCGCGGAGCCGGCATCACGCAAATTGCGCGCTGGCTCTGCGAAGGACCATCCCGCCTGGCAGGCTTGAGCCGCAAGGGCGCTATCGCCGTAGGCTGCGACGCCGACCTGGTGGTGTGGGATCCCGAGGCGGAGTTCCGCGTCGAGGCGGCGGCGCTCCATCAGCGTCACAAGCTCACGCCCTATGCTGGGCGGAAGCTGCGCGGTTTGGTCCAAGCCACGTTCCTGCGCGGGCAGAAGATCTACGAGCGCGGCGACTTCCCTGCCCCAGTCGCCGGGCGCGTGCTCAAGCGCGGTGAAGCATGAACGACTTCACCCAGTTGGTCGACCTCGCGTCCGAGCGCGTTGGCGGACGCGTGCTGGCGGCGAACGACGAGTTCTTCGCGCCCAGGGATAACCTGCTGAAGCCGGCCAAGCCGGTCTGGATCCAAGACAAGTACACCGAGCGCGGCAAATGGATGGATGGCTGGGAAACGCGGCGGCGCCGCACTCCGGGATTTGACTGGTGCATCATGCAACTCGGGATTCCCGGCATCCTGCGCGGGGTGATGGTGGATACCAGCTACTTCAAAGGCAATTATCCGGAGCAGTGCTCCCTCGAGGCGTGCGCGCTCACGGACGGCGCGCGGGTTGATGAGGTTAGTTCCGACACGATCCGCTGGGCCGAGGTCCTTCCCAAATCGGCTCTCAGAGGCGACACGCAGAACTGCTTCGAGGTCGGCGATCCCCACCGCTACACCCATCTGCGCTTTAACATCTATCCCGATGGCGGGGTGGCACGGCTGCGGGTGCACGGCGAGGCTCTTCCTGATTGGAAGCGAGTGGTGGCGCTGGCCGAAGCTGCGTGCATCGACCTCGCCGCCATCGCCAACGGCGGCCGCGTGCTGGGTGCGAGTGACATGTTCTTCAGCGCGCCGCAGAACCTGCTCATGCCAGACAAGAGCGCGCACATGGGCGACGGCTGGGAGACCAGGCGACGGCGCGGCCCGGGCCACGATTGGGTGATCCTTCGACTGGGGATCGCGGGCGTCCTCCGCCGGGTCGAGGTGGATACCTCCCACTTCAAGGGAAATTTTCCCGAGAGCTGTTCGCTGGAGGTGTGCGACGGCGCGGCCTCACCGAGCGCCTGGAAGGAAGTTCTGCCGCGCACGCTGCTGCAGGCGGATTCGGTGCACCGTTTCGAGATCACCGACGGCGCTTCCGCCTCGCAGGTGCGCTTCAACATCTATCCCGATGGGGGAGTGGCGCGGCTTCGCATCTACGGAGTGCCCACGCGCGAAGGCCGGATCGCCGAGGGACTGCGCGGGCTGAATGCCTTACCGGATGTGGCCGTGCGTGCCGCGCTGCTGAATTGCTGCGGATCGAGCACGTGGGCCGAACGCGTTCGAGCACGGCGCCCGTTCCATGACCCAGCACAGCTTCTCGACGCCGCGCGGGAAGCTTGGGATAAACTCGAAAAAAATGACTGGCTGGAAGCCTTCAGCCATCATCCCAAGATCGGCGAGCGCAAGGCGGCGGGCGGGCCGCCGGAGCAGGTGCAGCAATGGTCGGAACAGGAGCAGCGCTCGGTCGCGAACTCCGCGCCGCACTTGCTGGACGCGCTGGCCAACGCCAACCAGCGTTACCATGCACGCTTCGGCTACATCTTCATCGTGTGCGCCAGCGGCAAGAGCGCGGAAGAGATGCTGGCGTTGCTGGGCGAGCGGCTGAAGAACGATCCCGAAACCGAGTTGCGCGTGGCCGCAGGCGAGCAGCAGAGGATCACGCGGCTGCGCCTGGAGAAAATGTTGGAACTATGAGCGCCATCACCACCCATGTGCTGGACACGAGCACTGGCCGCCCGGCTGCGGGCGTGCCGGTCACGCTGGAGAAGCAAGCCGGCGGCGGCTGGCAGAGCGCCGGCCAGGGCGTCACCAATCAGGACGGGCGGATCACTGACCTGCTTGGCGGCGCAAAACTCGCGCCCGGAACCTATCGCCTCACCTTCGATACCGCAGCCTACTTCAGGGCCAACCAGGAATCGTCGTTTTATCCGCAGGTGCAGGTGATGTTCACGGTCAGCGACGCCGGACAGCACTGCCACGTCCCGCTGTTGCTGAGCCCGTTCGGATACTCCACTTATCGGGGGAGCTGAGCCATGGCAATCAAGCTCTCGGCCAGTAACTACGGCAAATCGCGGGTCCGCCTGGTGCGGATCACGCGCGGCAGTGAACAGCACCACCTGAAGGACATCTCCGTCGACATCCAGTTCGAGGGCGACTTCGAGGAGGTCCACGTCCACGGCGATAACCGCAAGGTCCTGCCCACCGACACCATGAAGAACACCGTCTACGCGCTGGCCGGGCAGCGGCCGGTGGGCGAGATCGAGGAATTCGGGTTGCGCCTGACCGATCATTTCCTGGCCAACAATCCGCCGGTCAGGAACGTGCGCGTCACCCTGACCGAGAGGCAGTGGGCACGCATCCCGGCCGAGGGCCAACCGCATCCCTGGGCGTTCGTCGGCGGCCGCCCGGACAAGCGCACGGCGATGGTCTCGGCCACACACGCCGGACATTCCATCCAGGCCGGCATCGAGGACCTGCTGGTGCTCAAGAGCCACGAGTCGGCGTTTGAAGGCTACCTCCGGGACTCCTACACCACGCTCCAGGAGACTCGCGACCGCATCTTCGCCGCGGTGGTGAAGGCGAACTGGAGTTACGGCCGGCAGGATGTCGCCTTCGGACGCTGCTGGGAAGGCGCTCGCGGCGTGTTGCTCCAGACCTTCGCTGTACATCGCAGCGAATCGGTGCAGCACACGCTGTACGCCATGGCGGGGGCGGTGCTGGACGCCTTCGGCGAGATCGACGCCGTCCGCCTCTCCATGCCCAACAAGCATCACCTGCCGGTGGACCTGGAGCCGTTCGGGATGGAAAACCACAACGAAGTCTTCGTCGCGACCGATGAGCCCCACGGGCTGATCGAAGCGGTGGTGCGAAGAGACTCCGGCTTCCAGTTCTGAAAGCCTGCGGCGGCGTCACGTATAATCGAGCTTCCCATGAGCTACCAGGTACTGGCGCGCAAGTACCGCCCGCAGCGTTTCTCCGACGTGATCGGGCAGGAGCACGTCACGCGCACGCTGCAGAACGCCATCGCGCAGCAGCGCGTGGCCCACGGATACATCTTCAGCGGCCATCGCGGCATCGGCAAGACCACCATCGCACGCATCCTGGCCATGGCGCTGAACTGCCGCTCCGCTTCGCATCCGGTGGCGGAGCCCTGCGGCGTGTGCGACTCCTGCGTGGAGGTCCGCGAAGGCCGCGCGGTGGACGTGATCGAGATCGACGCCGCCACCAACCGCGGCATCGACGAAATCCGCGAGCTGCGCGAATCCGCCCGCTACCAGCCGGCCCGCGACCGCTACAAGATCTGGATCCTCGACGAGGCCCACCAGATCACCGACGCCGCCTTCAACGCCCTGCTCAAGACCCTGGAAGAGCCGCCCGGCCACGTCATCTTCATGATGGCCACCACCCAGCCCGAGGACATCCCGCAGACCATCCGCTCGCGCTGCCAGCACTTCAGCTTTCACGCCGTGCGCTTCGACGACATCGTCGGTCAGTTGCGCGCGATCGCCGGGCAAGAGGGCATCCAGGCCGACGACGGCGCGCTGGCCATGCTGGCCGAGGTCGGCGACGGTTCCATGCGCGACGCGCTCTCCATCATGGATCAGGCCATCGCCTGCTGCGGCGCCGCGCTCACGGCCGAAGTAGTACGCGGCCTGGTGGGCGCCGTCCCTTCGGAGACGTTGGAAGAGATCCTCGAGGCGGTGGCCGAGAACTCGAGCGAACGGGTGCTGCGCCTGCTCGATAAACTGGTTACCGAAGGACAAAACCCGGCGCACTTCGCGCGGCAACTCGTCCGCTTCTTGAGGAACGCCGTGGTCGCCAAAGTCGGCGGCGCCGATTCCCCGCTGCTGCAGATCTCAGCCGACGAACGCGCGCGCGTCGCCCGCGTGGCGGAAAAGTTCAGTGAAGAAGACCTGACCCGCTTCCTGCAGATCCTGCTGCGCACCCACAGCGAGCTCAGCTACAAGCAGGAGCAGCGATTCCACCTGGAGCTCGGCCTGCTGAAGCTGGTGCACGCGCAACGGCTGTTGCCCATCGAGGAGATGCTCAGCCAGGCGCCGGCAAGCGCCGGCCGCGCAGCAGCTCCCATCGCGGCGCCGTCACGAGCGCCCGCCGCAGCGCCACGCCCGGCAGCCAGCGCTCCCGCGCGCGTCGCGGAGCCCTCGCGGCCTTCGCCATTCGAGCAGGACCGCGCCCGCAAGAGCAGCGGCCCGAAAGCGGAGATGTCGGCGGGCGTCGCCGTGGCAGAGATTCCGCCGAGCGCGCCCAGCGATGATCTTGCCGGCAGGGTGCTCCAGGAACTGGAAGGCAAGCACGGCATGCTGGCTCACCATCTGGAGCAGGGCGAGTGGAAGGTGGAGGAAGCCGAAGTCGTGGTCCGCACCGCGGCCTCGGCAAAGATGCTGGAGATGTTGCTGGTACCCGACGCGCGGAAGATCATCAACACCGCCGCCAGCGCAGCCCTGGGCCGTCCGGTCAAGGTACAGGTCGTTGGCGGCGCGGCCAACGGCGACAGCGCTCCCGCGCCCGCCCCTGCGCGTCCCGGACGCTCGCGCGCGTCCGAGGACCCCGTCGTCCGCCGCATGCAGGAAAAGTTTGGCGCCGAGATCCGCACCGTCATCGACCACAAGGAAAAGCAGCGCTAGCCGAGAAATATCTCATCAGTGGCTTGTCTGATTTGCGTACTTCTCGTACCGTCGCGCATGCCCGGTGCGTTCGTGCAGCACATGCTGCAGGCAAATCGGTGCGGGGAAGCATACTCGAGAACACGCGAAATCCACTACTGCACGGGCATCACCCCGCTCTTTCCGGCTGCTCCATCCGCCTTTCCGGTAGTTCGACCCGCGGCGGGAACTTCCGCCCCAGCCACTTGACCAGCAGGCTGGCGGCGCCGAAGGCCAGCAAGAGCGCGGCTGTCCAGCGCGCCAGACTAACGAGCGCGGCGGCATCCAGGCTCGGCCATGGCGCCTGCCACAGCGCTTGCCAGCGCTCCAACATCCAGTGCCAGGCAGTGTGGGCCGCGAGGGCGGAGAGGATGATCACGCCCACACGCTCCGGCACCAGGCGTCGAAACAGAGCAAGCGCAGGCAGCATCACCGCCAGCACGCAGAGCTGGCCGATCTCGATCCCGACGTTAAAGGAGAACAGCGACACCAGCAGGTGGTTGCCAGCGAACTGCAACGACTGTCCCAAAGCGTACGAAAATCCGAACCCGTGCACCAGGCCGAACAGGCCGGTGATCAGCCAGCGGCGGCGCAGGTCCGCGCCCACGATGTTCTCCAGCGCCATGTAAACGATCGAGCAGGCGATCGCCATCTCCACGAACGGCGGGAACCAGGCGCCCTTGGGCGCTAGATGGAAGGCGGAAGCAAACAACGTGACCGAATGCGCTAGCGTGAACGCCGTAATCACCGAGATGAGTCCGCGCCACCGGCGGAACGGAATCACCAGGCAGAACAGGAACAGCAGATGGTCGATGCCGCTGAGGATGTGCTCGACGCCGAGCACGATGAACCCACCCGCGGCGTGATACCACGCCGGATTCAGCACCACAAGCCCCGAATCTCCGGGAATAATCATCGCCCGGCTGCTCTCGTTGAGGGGCATGTAGCGGACCGTCAGCTTGGTCATGCTTCGCAAATCCGCACCCACTAGCGATCGGATCTTGAACACAGATTTCGGTGATGAAATGGGATAAACGAAATGGACATCGAAAAAACCCATCCCGTTGGCGATGCCGATGGTCGGGTCCGGTGACGCCGCCGTCGCTGCGAGGGCGGTATCGTAGTCTTGGAACGAACGATCTCCTACAGGCGACAAGTGCCCGCTCGATTCCGCCGGCACCAGCCGTACCCCATTTTCCAGCAATATGAAGCCTTCTCCCAAAACGCCCAGAGCCCGCTGGGTCTCAGGACCCGCCGCCGTGAGATCGTATTGATCTCCTTTGAGCGGGAAGGAAAACCCCACCAGCATGTCCACCGGGATGCGAACCACCAGGTGGGCCTGATGCGGCTCGATCTTCACAAAACTATTCATGATGGTGTGCGCCGGCAGGTCATGGGCTGCCGCCAGCGCGCACCAGAGCAGGAGTATGAAAAACAGTGCCGCGGTGATTCCGATTCGAGTCCTGAGCATAATGGCGCCCTTTGACCGTTAGCAGCGGCGGCCAGGAAAGCTCCCGGCCGCTGCTGCAACGGGCTGATTGTGGTTAGCGGTGGTCGCGGTCGCGATCGTCGTCATCCACGGGTACGAACTTCTGGACGCGGCGGCCGGTGATGGTTTCCGCAACGTAGAAGTTGCCCCTGGAATCCGAGCTGTTGGTGTGGCTGTAGGCGAACTCACCAGCGTTGTGTCCGGGACAAGGCCCTAATCCGCACTTACCGATAGAGCCAAGGATCGGTGTCGTGGCAGTTACGTCACCCGACCCGCTGGTTGGTTTTTCCAGAATGTAATTGTTGTCACCATCGAGATCGGTGTTCAACATGTATTTCTGGTGCGTCGGACTCTGATCAGCGAGATAGTCGACGTTGGGATACAAGTCGAGGTCGCAGGCCCGGGTGCCCGTACTCAGCGCCGCAGCGACCTTCGGCGAGGTTACGGTTGGGTAGTTGTCAGGTCCGAAGTTGGTGATGTAAACGACCCGCTTTGGAGGGCAGATCGCCTGGTTACTCGAGCTGTTGGGTAAATTCGGGTTGGTGATAACCATCGCCGGAGGCGGTGTGGCCGCGCTCACGCCGCCGTAGGCAGCGCAGGTCTTCTCGAAGATCTCGATGCGACCGTTGGGCCGATCGCAAGTATAAACGAGACCGTCATTGCCGAGCACGACGCAGTGCGGGTGGCCGGCCCCAGTCCCGTAGGTTCCCAGCGGGCATGGGTTGCCGGGGGTGGGGGTGCCGTTCGGGGCTTCGTTGTGGCCGCAGCTCGTGCCCCACTGTCCCACGTAGCCATAAGGATTGCCGGCTGTGGCTAACCCGGGATTGAAGACCACGATGCGTGCGTTGCCATAGCCATCGGCGACGTAGATGTCACCTCTGAGGCCGGAGACTGGTCCCACGTCGGGATCCACGGTAATATCCGGCGGCTCGTTCAGCAAGGTTGTGCTGTGGTTGAGGGCGGCGTTCGCGCCAGTGAGTGACGAGCCGCACACGCCGCTTGCGGTGTCGCACATATCCTTCGTCCCGATCTGCATAACGTAGGTTGCGGAGGCGCCCGCGGGGCCAGCCACTGCCGGGTTATATTTCTGGATTATTCCGTCCCCGTTGCCGCCGACCCAGAGGTAACCCTGGTAGTCCACATAGCAGCCGTGCGAGCCATACGGCAAGTACGCGCTGCGTCCAATGGCCGAGGTGCCGGTATAGGCGCCGTGAGCTCCGGCGAGCCAGAGCGTGGTGTTGCCAAAGCTTCTGCTCTTGATCGTGTTTCCCTCGGGATCAAACGCGACGACCGGAGGAGAAGGCATCGCCCCCGCCCCGGTGGCGTCATTCCCGTCGATCGCGCCTGACTCGTTGTTCTGCAGGACACCGTTTACGCTGGCGCCTACTTGCCAGCCACGGTTCATGGTGTAAATGTTGTCCCATTGGTCCGTACAGTTTCCCGCCACTTCGCCCTGTACCCATCTGTGGGCGAGGTTGTCACCGGGAGTTGGTGTGGGCCAAGTGGCCAGGTTGTAGCCGGTTGGAGCCGGCAGCTCTTTGGGCCAGGACGCGTCAACCCTGAACTTGGGTACGTGATCCCGGTCCGCTTTCACGTGCGAAGGTTTCCAGAGCCCGAGACCGACGACGAGCGCAACCACGACTGCGCCCGCGTACAAATATCGTGCGCTTTTCATGTGCTCTCCTTTCGGTGCGACAGTTTTCGCCGGAGCTTGAGCGAAAACAGGAAGGAGGTTGATCGAATGAGCCCGCTGCTCGGAGGCGCGGCAGAACGGCACACCACCACGCCTGCGAGGCACCAGAACTCTGAATCGGGGGAGGCACCTGGGAAATGACAAAGGGGTGGAACAACCAACTTGAACGTGCCGACGGCTGGGCCACCCACAGAACGGGGCGGAGTCTAGCCCTCCACTGCTCCCGCTGTCAATGCTTGACAATGTCGGCAACATGTAAAATTTTGTAAAATGGGCAAAAGCCCGCTGCCGCCGAGTTCAGCGTCCCATCAGGGTTTCCCAATGCGCCATGCGCGCAACAAACCTCGTCTGCGTTTCATGGCGCTCTCTTTTCAACTCCGGTTTTCGCGGGAAATTGAGCGGAAACGGAGGGCCGTATCGTTTCGTGAGCCCGCTGCCCGGAGGCGCGGACAATACACCGCGCTTCCAAAACACCAGAGACTCCGAATCGGGGGGGGAGTCCAAAGGTTTTATCAGAACGACAACCGCCAAAGATGTTCACTTTTGCTCACAACTGTGAAAAATCGGCGTAGCCCTGGGCGAAGTCGAAGGGGCGCCCGCCCCACGCGAGTCGCGGCGCTACAATATTGATCCCGAGGGAACACCATGTACTCACGCTCGCACGCACGCTCCCTGGTCATCACCCGCTACGGCATCGTAGCTACCGCGCACGCGCTGGCCTCGCAAGCGGGCGCCGAAGTGCTGGCGAGGGGCGGATCCGCCGCCGACGCAGCCATCGCCGCCAATGCCGTGCTCGGGGTCACCGAGCCCATGATGAACGGCATGGGCGGAGACCTGTTCGCCCTCTACTGGCAGGCGAAGAAGCGCAAGCTCTACGGACTGAACGCCAGCGGATGGGCGCCCGCAGCGCTCACCATCGAGCACCTCAGGCGCAAGGGATACGCCGCCGTGCCGCACGACGGCATCGATTCCGTCACCGTGCCGGGCGTGGTGGACGGCTGGAGCGAGCTGCACCGCCGCTTCGGCCAGCGCCGCTGGAAGGAAATCTTCCAACCGGCGATCTTCTACGCCGAACACGGCTATCCCGTGCCGGAGGTGATCCAGGGTTATTGGCAGGTCGGCCCCGAGGCGCTGGCGCACGACAAGGAGAGCCAGCGCGTCTATCTGCCGGGCGGCAAGGTTCCCGCCGTGGGCGAGATCTTCCGCAATCCCGACCTGGCCAAGAGCCTGCACATGATCGCCGACGACGGCGCCAAGGCTTTCTATCGGGGCAAGATCGCGCGCGCCATCGTCAGCACCTCGGAGGCGCACGGCGGCACCATCGCCAAAGACGACCTGGCCGAGTTCTCCGCCGAGTGGGTGGACCCGATTTCGACTACCTATCGCGGCTGGACCGTCTACGAGTTGCCGCCCAACGGGCAGGGCATGGCCGCGCTCGAGATGCTGAACATCATGGAGACCACGCCGGCATCGCCCGACGGCCCGCTCAGCGTCAGCGAACTCCACAAGAAGATCGAGGCCATGAAGCTGGCCTACGCCGATCTCGAGCGCTACAACGCTGATCCCCGCTTCGCCAAAGTTCCAGTGAAGGGCCTGTTGTCGAAGAAGTATGCGAAACAACGCGCCAGGCTCATGGCGCGCGACCGCGCCGGCGAGTTTGCGTTCGGCGTGCCTCCGGGGAGCGACACGACTTATCTGGCGGCGGTGGATCGCGAAGGCAACATCGCTTCGCTGATCCAGAGCAACTACATCGGCTTCGGATCGGGCATCACCGTGCGCGGCATGGGATTCGTGCTGCAGAGCCGTGGCGCACTGTTCTCGCTCGACCCAGCGCACCCCAACGCGCTGGCGCCGCGCAAGCGGCCGTTTCACACCATCATTCCGGCGTTCATGGAGCGCGGCGAACAACACATCGGCTTCGGCATCATGGGCGGCGCCAACCAGCCGCTGGCGCATGCGCAGTTCGTGTCGAACGTCGCCGATTACGGCATGCACATCCAGGCGGCGCTCGAGCACCCGCGCTTCACCGTCGGCGAAAGGGTGGGGCGCAGCATCCTGCTCGAAACCCGCGTCAAGCTGGAGGTGGCACGGCAACTCTCCGCCATGGGACACGCGCTCGAAAGCGTGGGAGATTTCTCGACCGCCATGGGACGCGGCCAGGCCGTGCTGCACGACTCGAAGGCGAAGGTGAATTATGGGGCCTCGGATGCGCGTGCCGATGGCGCGGCCGCGCCCGAGCCGCCGCCGGTGAAGTGGTAGTGCCGGAATCAAACCGGAGACTGGCAGGAGTACAATAATCCGCTTTCCGTGGGCCCCGTCGGAATCCCGGGTCATTTTTCCAAACGCTAAGAGGAGAACCAAAATGACTACGCATTCTGTCGTGAAGTCTCTCGTCGTACTGCTGCTGCTGGTGTTGTGTGCGGGCTACGCGCTAGGGCAAGCCCCGCCCCCTGCTTCAAACTACCTCACTCCCATCGGCCCGGCCATTAGCCTAGAAACCGCCAAGAAAGCGGCTACGGCGGCGCTGGCCGAGACGCGCAAGAACGGCTGGCTGATGGTGGCGGCTGTGGTCGACCCTAATGGCACCCTCGTCTATTACGAGAAGTTGGACAACACGCAACTGGGAAGCGCCGACGTGGCCATCGACAAGGCGCGTTCGGCGGCGCTCTACAAGCGTCCTACCAAGGTCCTGCAGGATGCGCTGGCAGGTGGCGGCGTCGGATTGCGGGTGCTGGCTCTGCGAGGCGCCGATCCGGTCGAGGGCGGCTTGCCTATTATCGTGAACGGCAAGCTCATCGGCGCTATCGGCCTCTCCGGCGACACCAGCGAGCATGACGGCCTATGTGCCGCCGCCGGCCTTGCCGCCATCAAGTAGTACGAACGTAACGACCCGGAAATGCCGGCGCGGATAACCCTGCTCCCGATCCCTCGTCTATGCGGTAGGATGGAGGGCACAGGAGCAACTTTGATGAAAGTGCTTGTTCGCGCCGGAGTGCTTGCCCTGCTTTGCCTCTCGGCGGTGTCGTTCAGCGCCGCTGATAAAGCCAAGCTCGACAATTTCGCACGCTGCCTGGCCGACAAGAAGGCCGTCATGTACGGCGCCTTCTACTGCGAACATTGCAAAGAGCAAAAAGATCTGTTCGGCGACTCCGCGCAATACCTGCCCTACGTCGAATGCGTCGAGAAAGGCACGCGCAAGATCACCGACCAGTGCAAGACGCTCAGCATCCGCAGGACGCCCACCTGGATCTTCGAGCAGAGTGGCGATCGCATCGAGGGCAAGGTGCTCTCGCTCCAGGAACTCAGCCAGAAGAGCGGATGCCCGCTGCCGTGAGCCGCATCCTGTTGGCCATCTCGTTACTGGCCGTGGTGGGGATGGCGCTCTCCGCGGTCTCACTCAAGAACCACTACAGCGGAGAGAAAACCGAGTACTGCGACCTGGGCGAAACCTTCAACTGCGACCTGGTGAACCGCAGCGTGTATTCGCACGTCGGGCCGGTGCCGGTGGCGGCCATCGGCCTGATCGGGTACGCGGCGCTGTTTGCCCTATCTCGCATGCGGCGCCGGTCGGCCGCGGCGCTGATGCTCCTGGGCGCGGTGGCGGGGCTGGCGTTCGCGCTCCGACTCACCTACATCGAGGCCTACGTGCTGGGCGTGTGGTGCCTTCTGTGTCTCAGTTCGCTCGTGACGATCGTGGCCATCACGGGTCTGTCGGGGGTGACGCTGGCGCGTGTCTCGACTTCTACTGACCGCAACCAGCAACATCTTTCCTGAAACCTCACTGCCTGGTCTCGCAACTAATACTCGAAACTAGAAATTCGAAACTGGAAACTGCACAATGCGCGCCGTCATCATTACTCGCCCGGGCGGACCGGAAGTGCTCGAGGTCCGCGAGTTGCCCACGCCCACGCCGGCCGCCGACCAGGTCCTGGTCCGCGTCCACGCCGCCGGCATCAACCGTGCCGACATCCTGCAACGCCGCGGACACTACCCCCCGCCGCCCGGCGCGCCGCAGGACATTCCCGGCATGGAGTTCGCCGGCGAGATCGCCGCAGTCGGACCCGAGGCTCGGCTGTGGCAGAAGGGACAGCGCGTCTTCGGCATCGCCGCCGCCGGCTGCTACGCCGAGTACATCGTCGCCCACGAGCGCGTGCTCGCCGAAGTTCCGCAGAACCTGACCTGGGTCGAAGCCGGCTCCATCCCGGAAGTCTTCATCACCGCCCACGACGCCTTGTGGAAGCAGGCCGAACTGCGCCCCTCGGAGACCGTGCTGATCCACGCCGTGGGCAGCGGGGTCGGCATCGCCGCCGTGCAACTGGTGCGCGCCATGAACGCGGTTCCCTACGGCACCTCGCGCACCGCCGACAAGCTCGACCGCGCCCGCAAACTCGGCTTGGAGGACGGAGTCGCGCTCGACGCCTCGCTCTCGGCGCTCGCGCCCGCGGTCGAGAGCTGGACTGCGAAGCGCGGCGTGGATGTGGTGCTCGATTGCGTCGGCGGGCCTTACGTGGCCGCCAGCGTGCGCGTCCTGGCCCCGCGCGGAAGGCTGATCCTGATCTCGCAATCCGCCGGACCCACCGCCGAACTCGATCTGCGCGCCGTCATGCCCAAGCGCCTCACCCTGCGCGGCACTACGCTGCGCATGCGCCCGCTCGAGGAGAAGATCATGGCCACCCGCGCCTTCGCCGCCGAAGCTGCTCCGCTGTTCGCCCGCGGCGTGCTGCGCACCATCATCGACAGCGAATTTCCTCTCGACCAGGTGCAGGCGGCCCATGCCCGCCTCGAATCCAACGAGACGTTTGGGAAAGTGGTGCTGCGGTTGTAGCGGGGCCATCCTGTACCACGGTGCTGTCATCCTGAGCGAGCGCGCCCGACCCTTCGACTTCGCTCAGGGCAAGGTTTGGCGCGCGAGTCGAAGACCCCTACCCCCTAATTAAGATGTTGCAAAGTAGGGGTGCTTCGACTCGTGCGGGCAAAAGCGGCCCGCACTCGCTCAGCATGACAGCGTGCAGCATTGTTAACGGTTAGGTAATTACCACCACCTCCCCGCCCCCGTGCATAATCAATCTGCAAGCCTCGAGTGCCCAGCAACAGGCGCTCAGACACTACCCGTTTGTCTAGCTCTTGACAATTCCTGCCCGCGGGAAGAAACTTCCGAATACTTCTCTCCCCAAAGCTTTAGAGTCTGGCTGTCTCCCTCGAAGAGGAACCATAGTGCTTTTGCCAAAAACGCATTGCTTAGCGTCAGTCTTGGTACTCGTGCTGGGATTGCAGACGGCGGTGGCGCAGTCTGGCAGGGGTTCCGGAGGCAGCGCTACCGGAACCAGCAGTCCGGCTGACCGGCCTGGTCCGCGCGACATTTTTCTGACCGGGAATGTGGTTACCGGCGACGGTGTGCCGCCGCCGGAGCGGGTGGCGATCGAGCGGGTATGCAGTAACAAGATCGTGCGCCTGGGGTACACGGATGCCAAGGGTTTCTTCAGCGTGCAGTTGATGGAGACTAACCCGGTCTTGCAGGATGTTAGCAGCAGTGCCATGGACGCGTATGCCGGGCGCGGCGTGGCGCCTCCGACTACGACTGATGTTGGCATCCAGCCGGCGGGATTGCCGGTGGGTTTGGGAGATGGGCTCACGACCATGGCGGGATGCGAATTGCGCGGGCGCTTAGCGGGGTTCCAGTCAACTTCGGTCATGATCGTCGTCACCGGGGACCTGCAAACATTGAACCTCGGAACCATAGTCCTGCTGAAAGGACAGGAGCAGGGGTCAACCGTGAGCGCGACCAGCGTGAATGCTCCCAAGGAGGCCAGGAAGGCGTACGAAAAAGCCAGTGCCCACCTTCAGAAACATAAGCTGACAGAAGCGCAGGTGGAACTGGAACGGGCGGTGAAGCTGTATCCGCAATATGCAGCCGCCTGGACGCGCCTGGGCGGGCTGCACCAGCAGCAGAACCGCCTCGATCTGGCGCGCGCAGCCTTCAGCCAGGCGCAGGCGGCGGACGACAAGTTTGTGCCCGCGTATGTGGGCTTGGCGGCGGTGGCGGTCCGGCAATCGCAGTGGGCGGAAGCCGAGCAGTTCAGCGCCCGCGCCACGCAGTTGGATGGCGTGGATTTTCCGGTGGCTTTCTTCTACAACGCGGTGGCGAATTTTGAGCTGGGACAACTGGCCCCAGCGGAAAAGTCGGCTCGCATGGCCGAGCGGCTGGATGGGCGGCACTCCATGCCACAGGTGTTACTGCTGCAGGGAGCCATCCTGGCCGAGAAACGGGACTATGCGGGCGCTGCCGAAGAGTTAAAGCTTTACCTAAAGTTTGCCCCGGCCGCAGCCAATCTGGAGAAGGTGCGCGGACAAGTGGTAGAACTGGAGAAGCTGGCGACATCCACCGACCAGACCGCCGTGCCCACGGCGCTTCCGTCCTCTCCGGCTCCTGCACCTCCGGCCCCGGAAGTCCGTTTGGCAACGCTGAACGATCGAGACCAAATAGCCAGCGCTGCTGTTAATCCGAGCCCGCCGATCATGGCGTTCCGGGAGGACTGGGCGCCGCCGGATGTCGATGAGGTGGTGCCGCCGGTTAGGCCCGACGTCCCCTGTGCGGTGCACGAGGTGCTACGGGCAGCGGGTATGCGGGTCAAGGAACTGATGGATAATCTCCAGCAATTCAGCGCCACGGAGCGGATCGAGCACGAGAGCGTGGATAAACAGGGAAACTCACACGGGTCGGAGTCAGTTACCTTCAAGTATGTCGCACAGATCCGGGAAGTTAGGCCCGGGCAGTTGGAAACCGAAGAGTACCGGAATGGCAGCACGTCGGCTCAGTCGTTTCCGGCAAGGCTGGCGACCAGGGGCATGGCCGCACACGCGCTCATGTTCCATCCCAGCATGATCGACGACCTCGCGGTAACCTGCGAAGGGCTTGGCAGCGTGCAGGGCAAGCCCGCCTGGCAGATTCATTTCGTGCAGCGAGCGGACCGGCCTCCTCGTTTCCGTGAATATCACACGCAGAAGGGCTATTTTCGTGTGGCCATCAAGGGACGCGCCTGGATCGCGGCCGATAACTATCAGGTCATGCGCATGGAAACCGATTTGGCCAAACCGATCGAGGAGATTGCCCTGCACAAGGACCACGTGATCATCGATTATCGTCCGGTGGAATTTCGCAAGCGCAACATTCAGCTCTGGCTGCCGGAGACGACCGATCTCTATCTCGATCTTAATGGCCAGCGCTCGCATCGCCGGCACAGTCTCAGCGACTTCGAACTGTTTTGGGTGGACGTCGCCGGGAAAGCTCAACCACCCACCGACTCTGGCCCTCCTCAGTGAGATCTGCGGTCTGCGGCTGGCGTTGACTCCGGCTCGCCCGACGCCCTACTATTGCGCCACACTTCACGAGGGGCTAATCATTGATCGGTCGCACGCTTTCCCACTATCGCGTTCTGAGCAAGCTGGGCGGCGGGGGCATGGGCGTGGTCTACAAGGCTGAGGACACCAAGCTCGGCCGCGTGGTGGCGCTCAAGTTCCTGCCCGAAGATGTCTCCCGCGACCAGCAGGCGCTGGCGCGCTTCCAGCGCGAGGCGCGCGCCGCCTCGGCGCTCAACCATCCCCACATCTGCACCATCTATGAAGTCGGCGAAGACCAGGGTGAGAGCTTCATCGCCATGGAGCTTCTGGAAGGCGAGACGCTCAAGCACCGCATCGAGGGCAAGCCGCTCAAGCTGGAGCAGATCCTCGATCTCGGCATCCAGATCGCCGACGCGCTCGACGCCGCGCACTCCAAGGGGATCGTCCATCGCGACATCAAGCCCGCCAACATCTTCGTGAGCCCGCGCGGCCAGGCCAAGGTACTGGACTTCGGGCTGGCCAAGCTGGTCTCCCAGCGGCATGCGGAAATAGGGGTCTCGGCCGCGCCCACGGTCGCTACCCATCTCACCAGCCCCGGCTCGGCGGTGGGCACCATCGCCTACATGTCGCCCGAGCAGGCGCGCGGAGAAGAGTTGGACGCGCGCAGCGACCTGTTCTCTTTCGGGGTGGTGCTCTACGAGATGGCCACGGGGAAACAGGCATTCTCTGGAACCACATCGGCGGTCATCTTTCATGCAATTCTTGAAAAGACGCCTCCGGCGGTGCGCTCACTCAATCCCAACCTGCCGCCCAAGCTGGAAGAGATCGTCGGCAAGCTGCTCGACAAGGATCTCGAAATGCGCTACCAGAGCGCGGCCGAGCTGCGTGCCGATCTGAAGCGGCTGAAGCGCGAGAGCGATTCCTCGCGCACGGCGGCGGCTTCGGCGGTGGCAATAGAGTCCGGCACGGTCGTGGCTGCGCCCGCCGTGCGGCCCCGGGCGGCGGCCAGTCGCTGGGCGCTGATCGCCGGCGCTCTGGCGGGGCTGGCGCTGGTGCTCATCGCCGCCGCGTTCGTGGCGGGACGGCGCATGGGCGAAACGCCTCCTCCGCTCTACCACCTGCTGACCTATCGCCGCGGCACTATCCGCATGGCGCGCTTCGCCCCCGATGGGCAGACCATCGTGTACAGCGCCGCCTGGGAAGGAAAACCCACGGACGTGTTCACCACCCGCGTGGGCAGCCCGGAATCACGCTCCCTGGGAGTGCCCGGAGCGGAGATCCTGGCCCTCTCTTCCACCGGCGAGATTGCGATCTCGCTCGACAGCCGGCAGGTCAAGAACATGACCTATAACGGCACCTTGGCGCGCATGCCGCTGGTAGGCGGCGCCCCGCGCCAGGTGCTGGAGAACGTGCATTGGGCCGACTGGTCGCCTGACGGAAGCTCGCTGGCGGTGGTGCGCAACATCGGCGGCAAGGACCGCCTGGAGTTTCCCATCGGCAAAACGCTGTATGAAACCAGCGGCTGGATCAGCCATCCCCGCATCTCGCCCAAGGGCGATCAGGTCGCGTTCATCGATCACGCTGTGCAAGGCGACAGCATCGGCTCGGTCGGCATCGTTGACCTCAACGGCAACAAGAAGAACCTGACCGCGGAAGCTCCCGGCGGCGCCATGGGATTGGCCTGGTCACCGTCGGGCGACGAGATCTGGTACACGGCAGCGACGGTGGGTATCGATCGCGCCATCTACGGCGTCACGACCTCTGGGCGCCAGCGCCTGGTCGCCCGCGTACCGGCCGACCTGACCGTACAGGACACGTGGCGCGACGGGCGTGTGCTGCTGGCCCGCGACAGTTGGCGCCGAGGCATCATCGGCGAAGCCCCGGGACAGAGCACCGAACATGATCTGACCTGGCTCGACTGGTCGTATCCCCTTACACTCTCGGCGGACGGCAAGACGCTGCTGTTCCGCGAGGAAGGCGAAGCGGGCGGATCCACCTACGCCGCTTACATCCGCAAAACCGACGGTTCGGCGGCAATCCGGCTGGGCGATGGCGCGTCGCTGGCACTCTCTCCCGACGGCAAATGGGCGCTGTGCACCCGCGCCGATCGCCCCACGGAACTCTTCCTGCTGCCCACCGGTCCGGGCGAAGCGAAATCGCTAGGCAGCGGCCCGATCAATCACAGCGCCGCCGCCTGGCTGCCGGATGGCACCAAGTTTCTGTCGTCGGGAGCGGAAGAAGGAAAAGGGGCGCGAGTGTATCTCCAGGACATACAGGGAGGAAAGCCGCAACCGGTTACTCCAGAAGGAGTCAATGCGCTTTCCTTCGCGCTCTCGCGCGATGGCAAGACGGTGGCGGCGACTGCGGCCGACGGGAGAGGCTACCTCTATCCGATCGGCGGAGGCCCGTCCCGTGCGATCCCGGGTATGGAGCCAGGAGAGGTGCCGATCAGGTGGGGCACCGAGGATAATACGTTGTTCGTCTATCGGCCCGGAGACTTGCCGGCCAAGGTCTATCGCCTGGACCTGGTCACGGGGCAACGGAAGCCGTGGCGCGAGCTGATGCCGCCCGATCCCGCCGGCGTCGAGTACGTGGGACCCATCCTGCCCACGCCCGACGGCAAGGCGTACGTGTACGGCTACCGGCGGCTGCTCTCCGACCTCTACCTGGTGGAAGGGCTCAAGTAGAGCTTAAAGTAAAACTTTAAGTGATTACGGCGTCTTGATGGCGTTGGCGCCAGCGGTGGCGCACTTGCCGTCCTCGTCGCTCTGGCCGCCGGAGAGGCCGATAGCGCCGATGAGCTTGCCGTCCATCTCCAGAGGCACGCCACCCTCGACCGGCACCGCGCCGCGCAGGGCAAACACGCGCAGTCCGGCGCCCCCGGTGGCCACCGCGTCCTGGAAGGCCTTGGTCGGCCGCTTGTAGAGCGCCGCTGAGCGCGCCTTGTCGATGCACACCTCGGCGCTGGCCAGTTGGGTGTGGTCCGTCTTTTCGTAATAGACCAGGGTGCCGTGGGCATCGACCACGGCCACGGCCATCAGCCAGTTATTTTTGCGCGCCTCGGCCAGCGCCGCCGCAGCCGCCTTCTTGGCGATCTCGACGTTCACCGGCGGGCCGATCGGGGTAACAGCATCCATCTGGCTCCTCCTCGGGAGTTTGAAAAGCCGACCATTGTACTCCTGCGAGCAGCGTAAAATAGGGCTATGCGCCGGGTCTATCTGGACAACAACGCGACGACGCCCGTGCTGCCGGAAGTGCTGGAGGCCATGCGTCCGTACTTTGCCGAGAGCTTCGGCAACGCATCGTCGATCCACCATTTCGGACAGCAGGCGCGGGCGGCGGTGGAGCGCGCGCGGCAGTCGGTGGCGGACCTGGTCGGCGCGAGGCCGGCGGAGATCGTCTTCACCAGCGGCGGCACCGAGGGCGATAACCTCGCTATCTTCGGGATGGTGCGCCCCGGCGACCACGTCATCACCTCAACCATCGAGCACCACGCGGTGCTGAACTCCGCCAAGCGCCTGGCTGAACGTGGCTGCGAGGTGACGTTCGTGCCAGTGGATGGGCGCGGGGTGGTCGATCCGGAAGACGTGCGCCGCGCGCTGCGGCCGGCGACGCGACTCATCACCATCATGATGGCCAACAACGAAACCGGCGTGTTGCAGCCGGTGGAGGAGATTGGACACATCGCCGCCGAAGCCGACGTTTACTTCCACACCGACGCGGTGCAGGGCGCAGGCAAGGTGAAGATCGATGCCAAGAAGATCGGCTGCGACCTGCTTTCCATCTCCGGACACAAGATGCACGCGCCGCAGGGTACGGGCGCGCTCTACGTGCGCCGCGGGACGCTGCTTGATCCACTCTTTGTCGGCGGCAGCCACGAGCGCTCGCGCCGCGCCGGCACCGAGAACCTGCCGGGAATTGTCGGGCTGGGCAAGGCGGCCGAGATCGCGCGCGAGTCGCTGGCCCACGGGGATGATGCCAAGTTCGCCGCGCTGCGCAACCGGTTGGAGACGACGATCCTCGCAACGGTGGAAGCTGCCGGCGTCAATGGCGCGGGTGCGCCGCGCGTGCCGACCACAACTAATCTGCATTTCGATTTCATCGAGGGCGAAGCGCTGGTGATCGCGCTCGACCTGAAGGGATTGGCGGTCTCCACCGGCGCAGCCTGTTCTTCGGGCGCGCTCGAGCCCTCGCACGTGCTGACGGCGATGGGCCTGCCTCCCGAGCGTGCCCGCGCCAGCCTGCGCTTCAGTCTCGGCAAGCAGAACACCGCCGACGATGTGGACTACGCGCTCTCTATTCTGCCGGAGACGGTGGCGCGGTTGCGAGAGCTGTCGCCCGTGTATCAGAAGAGCTCTGTTGGCTCTTAGCTCTTGGCTTTTGGCTATTATCTCTAGCGCGTAGAAACGTAGCTTGCTGCATCTCCGCTTCATTCTCACACCATATAATGGACCCAGGCTGCTGGGGACCTCGAAACTCAAGCCAAGAGCTAAGAGCCAAAAGCCAATGGCCGCTTCTCCCATTGCCGTCGCCATGTCGGGCGGTGTGGATTCCTCCACCGTCGCGGCGATGTTGTGTGCCCAGGGACATAGCGTAGTCGGCCTGACTATGCAGCTCTGGAACCAGCGCCGGCTGGCTGGGCGTGCGGGCATGCCCGAGGTAGCGCACGGGCGCTGCTGTTCGCTCGACGACGTTTACGACGCGCGCCGCGTGGCCGAGCAGCTCGGCATCCCTTATTACGTGGTCAACTACGAGCAGCGCTTCGAGCAGGAGGTGGTGCGGCCGTTCGTATCCGAATATCTTGCCGGACGCACGCCCATCCCCTGCAGCCTGTGCAACAACTCGATCAAGTTCGACCAGTTCCTGGTCACGGCGCGGCAGATCGGCGCCGAGCGCCTGGCCACCGGGCATTACGCCCGCGTCGACTTCGACCCGGCGCGCGGACGCTGGCTGCTCAAGCGCCCCGCTGACCGCGCCAAGGACCAGACATATTTTCTCTTCGGGCTCACGCAGGAGCAGCTCAGCCGCACGCTGTTCCCGCTGGGCGAGCTGCGGAAGCCGGAAGTCCGCGATCTGGCGCGGCAGCACGGCCTCGCGCTGGCCGAGAAGCCCGATTCGCAAGAAATCTGCTTCGTCCCCACCGGCAACTACAAGGCGTTCCTCGATGCCTACTCCGCCGAGCGGGGCGAGCGCGTGCCTGACACCGCGGGTGAGTTGGTCACCGCCGATGGCGAAGTGATCGGCACCCACGCCGGCATCCATAACTTCACCGTCGGACAGCGCAAGGGATTGGGCGTCGCCACCGGCTCGCCGCTCTATGTGCTGGAGATCCGCGGCGATTCGCGCCAGGTGGTGGTGGGCAACCAGGACGAGCTCTACTCACGCACGCTGCGCGCCCGCGACGTCAACTGGATCGCCGTAAACGAACTAGGTGAGCCCATGCGCGTCGCCATCAAGATCCGCAACCGCCACGAGCCGGCGCTGGCGACCATCGAGACGGGAAGCAACGGCGAAGTGGTCGCAACGTTCGATGAGCCGCAACGCGCCATCACGCCCGGGCAGGCCGCCGTGTTTTACGACGGCGAGGTTGTGCTGGGCGGAGGATGGATCGTCTAGCGCGTGGTGCTTCGCTGAGCCGCGCCTGGAAGCCACGCCCTTTCAAAACAAATCCATGATGCGCCATGTTCCGTTTCAGCACCGCGCCCGAAACGAAGATTGGCGCCGCGGCCTTCCCTGTCCAAAACCGTTCACGCCAGTAGCATCGCGCACTACTCTAGCTAAATAAGTGGAGCCTCTTGAGTGAGGGGGGTGGGGTGGATCGGGTGTCGCGGTGATGGTCCCTTTCGGCACATCCTCACAGCCTCCGGCCAGCAAGGAAGACGGCGGCCCCAACGGTACAACCGAGGCTGGAGTGCGCGCCAAAAGCGCCGGCCGCAGCCGGATCCCGACCGCCCTGGCGTATCTGCTGGCGGTGGTGCTGCCGGCGGCGACCTTGCTTCTGCGCCTGGCCCTAAGCTCCCGGTTCGGCGACCATCCGGCGCTGGAACTATTTCTCATTCCCATTATTCTGAGCGCGGTTGCCGGCGGACTGGGTCCGGGGCTGGTCTCAACGGCGCTAGCCGCCATAGCTACGGACTACTTCCTTCTGCCGCCCAAGTACTCCTTCGTCATTGAAGGCGGTCTGCACAGCCTGGAGTGGCTGGTCCTGATCCTGGCCGGCACGCTGATGAGTGTTCTGCTACGTAAGCGCTCCAGTGGCACCCCGGGCGGCGGCGCCGGTTCCTTCGACAACGAAAGGCCTGGAGTGAGCCCTGATTCGGAGGCCGGCGTCTCGCGCACGATTCTCATCTCCGCGGGCAGTATTTGTGCCGCTCTCGGCGCAGTGACCCTGGTCGGTTGGTTCTTTCACATCACTGCTCTGACGCGCGTCGGGCCCTCCTTCAACCCCATGGTTGCCAACACCGCAGTCGGGCTGTTTTTGGATGGGCTGGCCCTGCTGTTCCTGGCCGCGGGGCGGCCGAAAGCAGCGTTGGGCGGCGCGGTTTGGAGTCTGCTGGCCGGCATTTTGACACTGGCGGAGTTTGTCTTCTCCATCGACCTCCACATCGACGAGCTTTTGGTGCGCGACTACCTCCGGGCTCTGCCGGCCTTTCCGGGACGGCCCGCGCCCAATGCCGCCTTGTGCTTGGTGTTTTGCGGCGTCGCATTGCTGTGGGCATCGATACCCCGCTGGCGCGAAAAGGCCGCCGTCATCATCGGCGTGCTGGGTGCGGTGGTATTTGCGCTGGGGGCCGCGGCTGTGTCCGGCTATGTGATTGGCCTTCCCATGTACGCTTTTGGAAGTTCCAAGCCCATGGCGGCGAACGCCGGACTCGGATTTGTGGCGATGGGTTTAGCTGTCATGGCGCTGGCGTGGCGGCGCTCGCAGCCGAGCCCGGAGGCGGAAGCCAGAATCCTGTTCTCGGCGGAGCGGAAAGTCCGTGCCGGCTTCGCCTTGGCGCTGGCTGCTTTGATCCTGATCGGGGGCATGTCGTATTTCAGCCTCGTCCGCCAGCATGAGGACAGAGTATGGGTCGATCATACCCATCAAGTGATCGCCTCGCAGCGGCGGGTGCTCTCGACCCTTACCGACGCCGAGACCAGCGCCCGGGGATACATCATCAGCGGGCGAGAAGAATTCCTCGAGCCTTACCAGCAAGCGGTGAGGGATGTCAGCGACGAGCTGCACGCGTTGCGGAACCTTACTGCCGACAACGCCGCGCAGCAGGACCGGTTGGACGCGCTGGCATTACTGGTGGCAGAGCGGCTCGCGATCCTCCAGGAGGCTGTCAACGTGCGCCGTGCGGACGGCTTCGCTGCACCACAACAGAAGCTCCCGAACGGCAGGGGGAAGCAACTCCAAGATCGCATTCGCGGGATCCTGGCCGAGATGGAAGCCACTGAGCAAAACCTCCTGCGAGAACGCGCTGCCCGTGCCCGCCACGCCGGCGCGGTGGCAAAAACGGTAATCGTCGCGGGCATCACCCTGGCTTTTGTTTTCGTGGTGGTGGCGCTGTTTGTGATCAGCGGGGACTTCGCCGGCAGCCGCCGGGCGCGGGCGGCGCTGCAGGAAGCCAGCGACCAGCTCGAAACCCGGGTACGAGAGCGCACCGCGGAGCTGGCCGAAGCTAACGTCATCTCGCTGAACAGCGAGGAGCGGCTGGCGGGCGTGATTAATTCAGCGATGGACGCCATCCTCACCGTGGACGAGCAGCAGCGCATCGTGCTATTCAATCCTGCCGCCGAGAAGATGCTTGGCTGCCCGGCCGCCGACGCCCTGGGCCAGCCGCTGGATCGGTTCATCCCCGAGCGTCTTCGCTCAGCCCACGCTCGTCACATCCAGGATTTCGGCGAGACCCACGCCACCCAGCGGCAGGTGGGAAAACTGGGCCCCATCTCAGGAGTGCGCACCAATGGCGAGGAGTTCCCCATCGAAGCCTCCATTTCGCGGGTGGACGTGGCGGGACGAACCCTGTTCACCGCCATCCTGCGCGACATCACCGAGCGCGTGGCCGCCGAGGAGGCTCTGCGAAGGCAGGCTTCGTTGATCGATCAGATCCATGACGCCGTCCTGGTCTGGGAGTGGGATGGGCGGATCATTTCCTGGAACCGCGAGGCCGAGCGGCTCTACGGCCACCGCCACGACCAAGCCGTTGGGAATATCGCCCACGATTTGCTGCGGACGGAGGCCGCCGGCAGAGTGGAAGGATTTCGGCGCATCCTGGAGCAGGCGAATACCTGGGAAGGCGAGTTGCAGCACGTCACCCGCGATGGGAGAAAGATCATCGTTGAGAGCCGCATGACCCGCATGCGAGACAAGGGTTCGGCTTATGTCTTGGAGACGAATCGCGACATTACCGAGCGTAAGCGAATACAGGAGAAGCTGGTCGAAGCCCACCGCCGGACCACCGCCATCCTGGAAAGCATATCCGACGGCTTCAGCACCTTCGACCGTGAGTGCTGCTATACCCACGTCAATGCGGCGGCCGCGAAAATGTTGGGCAAGTCGCCCGAGGAGCTGCTGGGCAAGAATATCTGGGAGATGTGGCCGCATGCGGCAGATTCGCCGTTCGGCGTCGCCTACCGCCGAGCCGTGGCGGAAAACGTCCCCGTCCACGTGGAGGCGTTTTACCCCGAGCCTCTCAACGCCTGGTTTGAAGTCCGCTGCTATCCCTCGCCCGAGGGGCTGTCGCAGTTCTTTACCGACACCACCCAACGCAAGCGCGCGGAAGAAGAAATCCGGCTCTTGAACCGCGATCTGGAGCAGCGGGTCGCCGAGCGCACCACGGAACTGGAAGCCGCCAATCGGGAATTGGAGGCCTTCAGCTACACCGTCTCCCACGATCTGCGTGCTCCCTTGCGCACGCTGGATGGTTTTTCCGATGCGCTGCTGGAGGACTACGGTCCTCAGCTTCCCGCCGAAGCCAGAGATTATCTGGCCACCATTCGCCGCGGGGCACAGCGCATGGGAACACTGATCGACGATCTGCTGGCTTTCTCGCAGCTCGGCCGAAAGCCCCTGGTCCGGCAGTTCGTCAACATGGAGGCGCTGGTTCACGGGGCTCTGGAGGAGTTGGGCCCGGAGCGCAATGGGATCCAGTTCGTGAATGGCGATCTGCCACGAGCGCACGGCGATCCCGCGCTGCTCAAGCAGGTGTGGATGAACCTGCTCTCCAACGCCATCAAGTATTCGCGCCACGCGGAGCAGGCCAGGATCGAGATCGGCTCTCTGGCGGAGGCGCGCGCGAAGGTGTACTTCGTTCGCGATAACGGCGCCGGATTTGACATGAAGTACGCCGGCAAGCTGTTCGGCGTCTTCCAGCGTCTGCACCGCGCCGACGAATTCGAGGGCACCGGTATCGGCCTGGCAACGGTACAGCGCATCGTTCTGCGGCACGGTGGCCGGGTGTGGGCGGAGGCCAAGCCCGATCAGGGTGCGACTTTTTATTTCACGCTGGAAGGAGAAGAGTAATCATGAATGAATTAAATGGAGTCGAGGTGTTGATGGTCGAGGACAGCGAAGAGGACCTCCAACTGGCGATGCGCTCCTTCAAGAAAGCCAATCTGCTGAACCGCGTCCACGTGGCGCGGGATGGCGCGGAAGCGCTGGATTACATCTTCTGTCAGAACTCGCATGAAACACGCCGCATTGAAGACACTCCGCGGGTGATTCTGCTGGATTTGAAGTTGCCGAAAGTCGATGGCTTGGAGGTGCTGCAGCGAATCAAGAGTGATCCGCGGACAAAGCGGATTCCAGTGGTAGTCCTCACTTCATCCAAAGAACATCGTGACGTCCTTGCGAGTTACGAGATGGGGGCCAACAGTTACATCGTCAAACCCGTGGCCTTCGACGGCTTCGCCAAAGCCATGCAGGAGCTGGGAATGTACTGGCTGCTGCTGAATAACCCGCCGAAAATATAGTGTGCGCTACAGCTCCAGCACGCCGCGGACGATGTTGTCCTCCATCTCGTGGTGCATGGTAAACCCGAGCCGCTGGCACACGGCGCGCATCTCGAAGTTCTCGGGAAGAATGTTGGAGATCACCTTCTTCAGCTTCTCCGCCCGGGCCACGTCGAGGCTGCGGCGCACCAGTTCGGTCCCCAGTCCCTGGTGCTGGACTTCGTCGAGGATCACCACCGCCGACTCGGCCGAGTCGGTGCCGTGGATCTTGCTCAGGCGGGTGACGCCCAGGATCTGCGGCTCGCCGCCCGCGGGATCGCGGCGCTCGGCCACCAGCGCCATCTCGCGGTCGTAATCGATAAAGCAGATGCGGGTCAGCCGCTCGTGCGCGGTCCGTGTGCTCAGCTTCATCGGCTGGAAGTAGCGCAGGTACACGCTGCGTGCCGAGAGCTTCTCGTGGAACTTAATGATCAGCGGCTCGTCCTCGGGGCGGATGGGGCGGATGGTGACCGGAGTGCCATCCTTCATGGTCCACTCACCGGCGTACTGCGCGGGATAGGGACGGACGGCGGGCCGAGGCAGATTGTCCTCCGCCACTTCCCTGCCGTGCAGCACCACGCGCGCGTCCAGCGCCAGCAGGCGCTCGGGTGAGGCCAGCAGCGGGTTGATATCGATCTCCTTGATGCGGGGGTGCTCGGTCACCAGCTCGCTGAAGCGCACCATCAGGGCTTCCAGCGCCTCCAGGTCCACCGGCGGACGGCCGCGCACGCCCTTGAGCGCGGTGAAGATCCTGGTCTGCTCCATCATGCGGCGGGCCAGGGTGGAGTTGAGCGGCGGCAGCGCCAGCGCGCTGTCCTTGGAGACCTCGACCAGTTGCCCGCCGGCGCCGAACAGCAGCACCGGGCCGAACTGCGAATCAATGGAACTGCCGATGATCAGCTCGTAGCCGTCGAGCTTGGCCATGGGCTGCACGGTGACCCCCAAAAAATTCCCGGGCCCCGTCTTCTGCTCCACCAGGGAGCGGATCTCATCGAAGGCAATCCGGACCTCCTCGGCGTTCTTCAGGTTGAGCAGCACGCCACCTACGTCGGTCTTGTGGGTGATGGTCTCGGAGTACAGCTTGAGCACCACGGGATAACCGATCTCGCCGGCGATGCGCGCGGCCTCGCGGGCGTTCTCCGCGATCTCGGTGCGCACCGTGGGAATGCCGTAGGCCGCCAGCAACTGCTTGGATTCGTACTCGGTGAGGATGGTGCGCTCGGTCTCGTGGACCTTCCGCAAGATGCTGTCGGCGAGCGCACGGTCGTGGCCTTGGCCGGGCTCGGAGCGCAGCGACGGCGTCTGGTAAATGCCCTTCAGGTTGTAGGCGTACCGCCACATGTAGCAGAAGGCCTTGGCGGCGGTGTCGGGGAAGGGGAAGGTGGGGATGCCAGCGCGGTTCAGGATCTCCTCGCCGCCGGCCACATCGGCGCCGCCCATCCAACTGGCCAGCACCGGCTTGCCGGTGGAGTGGGCGTAGGGCCGGAGTTGCTCGGCGATCTGGGTGGGATTGGTCATGCCCTGCGGGGTCAGCACCACCAGCATGCCGTCGATGCCGGGATCCTTGGAGGCGA
>JBKQPN010000129.1:0-8048 GCA_052145015.1 Terriglobales bacterium | reverse complement strand
GCGACCCGCAATCTCCCCCCAGCCAATGAAACGGTGACGGTATCGGCCGCCGATCCCCTGAACCTGGTCGGAATACTGGTGCCCGGCGAGCGCATCGCCGCCATTTCGGGCAACGCCGTGAGCTTCCGCGACGGAGTGCCCGTGGACCAGGCCGCGGCGCGCGCCAATCTAGCTGGCGGCGACCGGGCTGCGGCGGTCTAGACAGGGCTCGGGTCGGGAGTGGCAATCCGCGTCAACTGACAAGAAACGGCGTTTCGACTGACAGATTCCGTCATCCGGCCGCTGGGGTTGTGCAGGGCGAACTCGGATGATTTGCTAAGTACTTCGGTAACAATAGATTACGAGAGTCACCCGCCGGCCCCAAGCTGGCCCGAAAACTGCCTCCCAAAGTCGTCACCGATTGTGTTTGTGAACCTCCGAGAGAGACGCAAGTTTATGCGCAAACAGCACGGCTTTTCCCTGATCGAATTGCTGATCGTGGTGGCGATCATCCTGGTAATCGCCGCGATCGCCATTCCCAGCCTGTTGCGATCACGTATCGCCGCCAACGAGGCTTCGGCGGTGGGTTCGCTGCGGGCGATCAATAACGCGGAAGTGACTTACAACACCAGCTACAACAACTATGTCTGCACCCTGGCGGCGCTGGGGCCGCCCAGCGGTGGCGGCTCGCCCAGTTCGACCGGGGCCTCGATCATCGATGCCACCCTGGCCAGCGGCACCAAGAGCGGTTACACGTTTACAGCCGGAACCTGCAATGTCAGTGGAAGCTTCACCACCAGCTATCAGTGGCTGGCGGATCCCAGTTCTCCGGGAACCAGCGGCACCCGGCACTTCTGCACCGACGATAGTTTCAACGTCAAAGTCGATCCCAATAGCTCGGCCAACTGCCTGACCATCGGCAGCCCGGTGGGCTAGGCCGCGGGTTGGTTGGAATAGCTTTTCTGAACAAGTTTGCCTGGCCGATACACGGGCGTGCTCCGAGAAGGGGGCACGCCCAGTTTGACTATGGGGCCGGCGTGGGCGCAGAATTACTGATGCCAACCTTGCCGTGAGTGGGCCTGTGGCGCAGTTGGGAGCGCGCTTCCATGGCATGGAAGAGGTCGTCGGTTCGAACCCGACCAGGTCCACCAAATCTTTCCTGGATTTCCCGCTACGCTCAGGATTTCGGTTGTGCCGGGCTCAGACGCGAGCCATGTACATAGTTATGGCATTCATGTACATCGAGTGCTATGCTGGCTCCGGAAAGCAAAGCTCCCATGGCTACCGCAAGGAATCGAGCACACAAGCACTTTCAGTTGGATGCGGTGAAAATCAAGCGGGCCCAGCGAGTCTTGCGTGCGAAGACGGAAACCGAAGCCGTCGAGCGCGCTTTGGACCTGGCGATTGCCGAGCACGAGAGGAACCGACTGGCTTTTGAAGCCAATGAGCGCTTTGTGAAGAGCGGCATTGGGATCAAGGATGTGTACGAGACGTTGGGAGGATAGATGCAGCCGATCCTCTTCGACTCCTCCATCTACATTTCTGCGCTGCGCCGGGACAGCGATGCGGCCCTCACGCTCGGACGGTTAACTCCCGATGCGCCTCTCTGGCTGAGTTCGGTGGTGCTTGAAGAACTCTATGCCGGCGCAGGCGGCCGTGATCGCCAGGTTGTCGAGCGTCTGGAGCGTGATTTCGCGCGAGCAAAACGAATCCTGGTGCCGAATCTCAGCGACTGGACTCAAACCGGCAGAGTGCTGTCTCGTCTGGCGGCTAAGTATGATTATGAGCAGATCGGACGGGGGCGGCTGACCAATGACACGCTGATTGCGATGAGCGCCGGACGGCTCGGCATCACCGTTGTCACCGCCAATGAACGAGATTTCAGCCGGCTTGCCGAATTTCGTCCTTTTCGGTGGCAAGTGGGCAACGTCTGATCTCGGCATTCCGTCCGCCTGCGAAAACACGCCCCCCAACCATCGCCTACGGCACGCGGAGTTGCACCCATTCTTTTTTCTCCGCCCCTGGCTTCCGCCACCGCTCCGGTTCGATAGAACGCCGCACCCGGCCGACCGTGGCGCCGATTGCGACCGAAGCGCCGATCAAGTGCCCCACTTTCAGCGGTCCGAGCAGGCCAGTATGGCGCAGGGAATGGAAGCCGACGCTGGCGGCGCATCCGCACTGGCTGCAGTCCGGCGCTCCGCCCAGGATGCAGGGCTCCACCCGCGTGCTCAAGTCCGCCGAGTAGTTGACGGACATTTTGGAAAACACGCAGTCCGCCGGTTTCTCCGGAGGCCGGGCAAAAGCGCCTACCATGGCTTGCGTCATCAGCAGTTTGGGGAACGCGCGCTGCCAGTTCGGCATGCGCTCGAACAGCGCCGTGCGGTCGTTCTGCGTCAGCATCTCGCAGGTTTCTTCGCCCACCTGGGGGGTGTAGGTGCTCACCCAGATGTGGTTGATCTCCGGGCGGGCGCTCCAGAAGGCGAAGTACTCCTCCAGGTATCCGGCGCTGTGCACCATGGCCCGCGTGACGGTGAGGTGGATGTTGACCTCCCGTCCGGCGATGTTCTTGAGGATGCGCTCGTAGGTGGCCGGCTTGCGCCGGATGTCGTGGTGCTCGGGCAGGCCATCCACCGAAACCGTGACGCGCAGCCGCGGGATTTCCATCCAGGCAGCAGGAATGGGAGCCACGGCGCTGGTCACCACCAGCGTGAACACGCCGAGCTGGCTGAGCTGCGGCAGGATCTGGTCGAGTTCCTTGCGGCGCACCAGCGGCTCGCCGCCCACCAGCGACACGTGCATGGGCCGGTGGTGCTTGACCAGATCCACAACCCGCCGGACCAGTTCTTCCCCGCGAAAATCGCTGAGGTCGCGCAAGTTGGCCGCGCCGCCCAGGTGCTGCTCGTTGTAGGCATAGCATCCCGGGCAACTCAGCGGACACTCTTTGGTGATCTCGATGGAAAGCATGGGCGGGCTTCCTGCCAGTATGCGGCCCCAGGCCGTTAGTACCTCCCGCGCCCTCAGGTTCCTCGATGCTGTGGTTGCAGTCGCAAGCGTCATGATTCCTCTCCTCAATGGGCAAAAAAGGGTTGGGTTGCTGAAGATGGGAGGAGTGGAGCAGGCTGCGCGACGGTTTCAGCGACGGAGAGGAAGAGCGGCCCTCACGGATTCGAGGCGTGGGCAGCCCGGCGAGGTGGGATGCGGCTGGCTCAACACGGTCACAACGGAGCGAACCGTGGGGACAGCCGCGAGGGACGCCATCACCATGATGCCCACCAGCAACCATGCGCTTACAGGCAGCACCGTAGGAGCGCTGGGCACCGCCGGCGATATCAGCACAGCGGCAATCGCGATCAGAACTGCCAACGCTAGCAGGCCGAGCACGCGACGGTGGGAGAAACGATACACTTCACGATTGGATGCTCTGACCGCGGTAGCGGTTGTGCCGAGCATCCCAGTTTCGCCTTTGGCATTTGTCTTCGATCGGCGCGTTGGACGAAAAGGCTTCGCATGATACAAAGGAAGCTAACCAAAATGGCGGCGCGACGATCCGACCGCCGGGCAGGCCAAAGCCACTTTGTCAGGAAGCGGGTGAGCATGAAGAGTAGTTGGTATTTTTGCGTCCTGACGATAGCCACACTGGCTTTGCCGGTGGCAGCGCAGGTAGGAGCACCGGCCAGCGGGAGCGGGGCATCGGCGCGGCCCGTGGCCTCCTCGGCCGCCCCGGTGGCGGGGCCCGGCAACGTATCGCCTTTGCTGGGGCAGGTCCAGGCCACCGCCCGGACCACCACCGCCGACGTCAGCCTTCTGAGTATCCGCCGGTGGAAGGTCGCCAACGACACCAAGCACGACGCCGAGACCAAGGCGGAGTCCATCCAGCGCAATCTCACGGTGGCAATGCCGACCATCGTGTCGCAGGTGCAGGCCTCGCCCAACGACTTCGCTGCCAATTTCAAGCTGTACCGCAACCTGGACGTGCTGTACGACGTGTTGGCGTCCCTGGCGGAATCAACCGGCGCTTTCGGATCCAGAAACGAGTTCGAGCCCCTGGCGGCGGACCTGGATCGAATCGACCAGGCGCGCCGTGCTCTGGGCGACCGCCTGGAGGCGCTGGCGAGCACGAAGGACGCGGAAATCGCGCGGCTCCAGGGCCAGGCGAAAGCGGCGCGGACCGCAGCCGCCGCCAAACCCAGGAAAGTCATCGTGGACGACGAGGACAAGAAGCCGGCGAAAAAGACCGCCGTCAAGAAGAAGCCGGCTCCTGCCACCGTCACCCCGGCCTCTCAGCCCAGCAATCCGCAGTAGGGGCCCGGCAATGATCCCCGGCCCTGACTTTGGTAATCTCCGCTGGGAACCTCCGGGCGCCCCTCGGAGTCTATTCCTTTGAGGCAGTTCGGCTTGAGTGGTTACCACCGGCAGGCAGGCGCCGGTTGAGGTGATGAGCAGTTGTTCCCGCCAAGCTATCCCGCTAGAATGGAGGGGTCAGCGATGAAGCTGGCCGCGGGAGTAGCAGCCTTGGGCGATCTGGCGAGCGCATTTCCGGTGCGGGGTGAAGAAGCCTCGATCCTGGCCGAACTGAAGATCGGTTCGGAGGAAGCCTACGCCTGGCTGATCGACCGGTTTCACCAGCCTGTGTATGGGCTGGTGTACCGCATGCTGAATGATCCCGCGGATGCCGCCGACACCACCCAGGAAGTCTTTCTGAAAGTATTCCGCGGCATGCGGCGGTTCCAGGGCGAAGCCAGCCTGAAGACCTGGATCTATCGCATCGCCATCCATGAGGCTTCCAACCACCGCCGCTGGTGGTTCCGCCACAAAGGCCGGGAAACCTCGATGGAGCAAGAGGCCACGCGGACGACCGTCATCCGGGAAACCCTGGTCGATCCCGGACGCAGCCCCTTCGACAATGTGGCGCAGGAGGAAGTCCGCGCCAAGGTGGAAGCCGAACTCCGGCTGGTACAGGAGCCGTACCGCACCACGGTGATTCTGCGCGACATCGAGGGGCTCTCCTATGAAGAGATTGCGGAGATCCTGGAAGTATCGCTGGGCACGGTGAAATCGCGGCTGATGCGCGGCCGCGAAGCGCTGAAGAAGCGGCTGGCCGCCTATGCCCAGGAAGTCGGCCCGGAACTGGGATTGCTGGAGGTTCCGAGCGAGGTCAATGGAGATTAGCAGGACCATGAACTGCAAGCGAGCGCGCTCTCTGTTTTCGTCCTACCTGGACGGCGCCGTGTCCGGCCGCGAGATGCAGGCCATCGCACAGCACCTGGGAGAGTGTGTCGCCTGCCGTTCAGAATATGCGGCATGGCGGCGCGCGCAGCGCCTGGTCTCCTCGCTGGGACCGAAGGCGGCGCCTCCGGAACTGGTTCTGCGTTTGCGGGTGGCGATTTCGCAGGCTGCAGCGCAAGGGGCCCGGCACCGCTTCCAGGGATTGCTGGTGCGAATGGAGAATCTTGCGGGCGCCTTCATGCTGCCCGCCACCGCCGGGCTGATCAGCGCCGTCATCTTTTTCGGGGTCTTGATTGGATTCATGGCCATGCCGGTGCAGCTTTCGGCGTCGCGGGATGACGTGCCCACACTGCTCTACACCCCGCCGCGGCTGCAGGCTCTGCCCTCGAACCTGGGTCTGGAATCGGAGCCTACGGCCAACTCGGAGCCGGTGGTGGTGGAAACCACGGTGGACGCCAACGGCCGGGTGCAGGACTATCGCATCATCTCCGGACCCGCGGATGCCCGCGGGCTGGAGCCGCAACTGAACAACATCATGATCTTCACCACCTTCCAGCCGGCCACCACGTTCGGGGTTCCCACCAGCGGCCGGGCCGTGCTCTCCTTCGCCAGGATCAACGTCGGCGGCTAGCTGGCCTGCAAGCCAGCGGCCCGCGCCAATTTCGCTTGCCGTTGGTCAAAGGTCCAGAATTCGTCCGCCTTAAGTTCCAGGGCGGAAGCCACGTGCAGCGATTCCAGAGTGCGGGTTCCTAGCCGGGCAGCGTACTGATGGGCAAGTTGGGTGCAGAGCTCGAACGCGCGATCGGGGACGGCTACTTCTTTCCACAATCGCTGCTTCCGGTCATCTTGGAATAGCTGAATGAAGCTATCGGCGTCACTGCGCGAGGCCGCCTTACGGAATACGTGTTGCTCGACGGCGTGCGCCCACTCGGCCACGTGCAACGGCGTCATCCACAAAGAAGGTCGGGATGCCACCCGGTGGCGGGCTTCGGGCGTGTGCTGGTCGGGAACGTAAAGCGAAACAAAGAAGGAGCTATCGGCGTAGATGCTCAATAGCGCCCACGCTCCTCAATCAACAGATCAGCTCCAGGAAAGACGCGGTCCCCAAAAATTTCTTTGGACCGGGCGGCAAAATCCGGCCACTTGTCAGCCGGCGGAGGCGATGCTTCCGGGACGATGCGGGCGATCAGTTTTTCCCGCTCGCGGAGTTCCACGGTTTTACCGGCGCGCAGCCAGGCTTTCAGCCGCTTGGTGTCCCGAAGCTGGCGAAGGTTGATGCTAGGCATATGAGCAATGTGTCACAAATTGTGTCACATTGTCAAGGCTTAGGCGCGTGGCCCTCGTTATCGACCTGTCCTTAGGCTGCAGTTTCGGCGTTCGCGCCGGTCGCGCAGTCGTGTTTCTGGAACTCCTCCTGAGCAACGCGGTTAAACGCCAGCGCGGCGACGGTGCTGTCCAGGCGCGGGACAATGATGCCCCATTGGCAATCGGAGCAGCACCAGCCGGTAAACTCGTCATCCTCAATCCAAATCATGCGTCGATCCATCCATGTTCTCCTTGTGAGCTTGTGGTGACACTTCTCCAGCTCATGCTGGCTTGCGCAGCCTGGGAGCGTCGCTTTGGTCCAGCACTGCACGCACCTTCAACCCCAGTTCTTCCGGCGTAAACGGTTTCTCCAGGAACGGCAGGGCGAGTTCGTTCCCGTCGTGTTGAGCGGCAATCTCCGCCGCGTATCCGGACATCAATAACACCGCGATATGTGGATAGAGCTGCCGGACCTGGCGGGCAAGATGCCGGCCGTTGAATCCAGGCATGACCACGTCGGTGAGCAAAATGTCTATGTCGCCGGCCCGTTCTTCGGCGAGGGCCAAGGCCTGGGACCCGTCCCCCGCCTCCAGAACGGTGTACCCGAATTGGGTAAGAATCTGGCCGGTGAGCCAGCGCAGCGAACTGTCGTCTTCTACGATCAGAATGGTTTCCGAACCTCCATCAGCCTTGCGCCTGGGAGAAAGGATGGCTGGCTTCACCGAGGCCTGCTCCAGCCGCGGAAGGTAAATCTCGAAGGCCGCGCCGCGGCCGGGTTCGCTGAAGACGAGGATGCCCCCTCCACTTCGTTTGACGGTGCCGTAGACGGTAGAGAGTCCGAGCCCGGTCCCCTGGCCCACCGGCTTGGTGGTGAAGAACGGTTCGAATATATGCGCGGCGGTTTGCTTGTCTAACCCGATGCCAGTGTCGGATACCCGGAGCCGGACATGCGGTCCGGGCGCCATGTCGGGATTCTCGGCGGCAAAGACATGGTCGACCTCGACATTGCTGGTTTCGATCAGCAGGGTCCCGCCATCCGGCATAGCGTCGCGGGCATTCAGCGCCAGGTTGATAAGCACCTGCTCCATTTCGCCAGAGTCGGCGTTGATGGCGCCCAAGTAAGGATCGAGCTGGGTAAGCACGCGGATGTTTTCGCCGATCAGTCCACCAATCATCCTTTCGATGTCGGCCACTACCTCGTTCAGGCTGAGCGTGGTGGGCTGCAGGATCTGTTGGCGGCTGAAGGCCAGCAGTTGGCGCGTGACCGAGGCCGCGCGCAGTCCCGCTTTATGGATTTCTTCGGCATAGTGGCGGAGTTGCTGATTGTCCTGAGCCTTGTCGATCACCAGGCTGCTGTAGCCGAGGATGGCAGTCGCCGAGTTGTTGAACTCGTGGGCCACCCCCCCGGCGAGGCGGCCAACGGCCTCCAATTTTTGCGCGTGGCGCAGCCGATGCTCCAGTTCCTGCCTTTCGGTGACGTCGCGGGTAATCCTGGAGAAGCCCCGCAGCTCTCCCCGCTCGTCGCGCAACGCGGTGGT
>JBKQPN010000128.1:0-11553 GCA_052145015.1 Terriglobales bacterium | reverse complement strand
CCTTTGGGCCCCAGTTCGAGAGCGTAGCACTGCGTCATCATGATCAGCGCCGCCTTGGTCATGCTGTAGAGCATGCCCTCCAATTGCGGGCGCAGGCCGGACATGGACGACATATTGATGATGGAGCCCAAGCCGCGCTCGCACATCCCCGGCGCCACCAACTTGGCGAGCCGGAATGCGCTCTTGAGATTCACCTCGACCATCTTGTCGAACTGGCCTTCGTCTACCTCAAGACAAGGACCTTGGCCGACGTTGGTACCGGCGTTGTTCACCAGGATGTCGATGCGTCCGAACTCGCGCGTGGCAGTTGCGACCAGGTTTTCGAGATCGGCAAGGCGGCCAACGTGACAGGCAATGGCCCTGGCAACCGGCCCGATCTCGCGTGCCACTTGCTCGATCGATACCTGCTTGCGTCCACAGATGACGACGTGCGCGCCCTCGCGGACGAAGGTTTCCGCAATGGCGCGTCCGATGCCGCGGCTCGAGCCGGTGATGATCGCGACTTTGTGATCGAGAACGCCCACGCGCTCCTTACTTCTTGTGGTCGAGCCCAGCCAGCTTCATAGCCAGATTGACCGCCCGCTCGGGATTGTAGGCGCGGAACATGGCCAGCTTTTCGGCCTCGATCGAGCCCTCGGCGTGAACGGCCAGCACCGCCTGGTATCCGCCGTAAAGGCGCGCGGTCAGCTCGGAGATCAGGTTGAGCACCGGCAACCGCCGCTCCGCCGGCCATGCGCCGCGATAATACTTTTCCAGCACGGGGCGGATCTCGGCGGACTCCCAATCGCTGTTCGCCGGCCCCGTGACCAGCAATCCGCCGGCGAGATCCTGCACCACTTCCATGGCCTGGTGGAAGTCGCGGGCGAAGACCCACTTCGCCATGTTGGTGGTGAACACGTGCGGGTAGGCCACGCCCTCTTCCACCTCACAGCGCAGGGCGGCAAGTTCGGTGAGGCCGCGGACCATCTCCGCATAGCCGCCGAGCCAAGTGAGCTTGTCGCGCACGTGGCCGGCGCGCTCGATGCCGTTGGCGCGCGCCACCGCGATGGCCGCGCCGACCAGGCCGTCCAGCAAGGGCAGCTTGTAACTCACCGCGGTGAAGCGATGGAACTCCACGAAGGTGAGTGCGGCGGCGCTGGCCAGATCGTTGCGCCCCTCGAAGAACACCCGCTCCCAAGGAACGAATACGTTGTCGAAGACGGTGAGCGACTCGATCATTTTGTGGGTGGTGGAGATGGGCCGGTTGAAGGGATCGTCAGTTCCGTGCAGAAAGTCGGAGCAGTAGAGCCGCAATCCCGGAGTGGCGACGGGGACGCTGAAGGCCACCGACCAGGGCTCGTCTCCCGGACCCATGCTGCGGCTGGGGAGGACGATGATCTCGTCCACATAGGGCGCGCAAGAGGTGTGGACTTTGGCGCCGCGCACCACGATCCCATCGGACCGCTTTTCCACCACGTGGACGTAGAGGTCTGGGTCTTCCTGCTCCGACGGGCGCTTGCTGCGATTGCCCTTTACGTCGGTTTGCGCGACTGCCAGCGCCAGGTCGCGGTCGCGGCAAGTCTTGTAGAAGTTATTGAGACGCTCCAGGCCCTGCTTCTCGCCGGCGCGCCCCAGCACGCGCTTCAGCGCGAAGAGGGAATCGGTGCCGATCTCCTTAATAAGAATAACGAGCGTCGCCCCTTCGGCGGTGCCCGCCTCGATCAGCTTGGAGCGTGACAATAGATCTTTGGCGTCGCGAGGAATGCGGTAATAGGCCGAGTACACATCGTTGCCGTCGCGAGCGAGCGCCAAATCGCGGTACTTGAGGTCTTCCGCCATCTTGTAGTCGATGGCGGCGTGGCGGGCGGCCACGCCCAGTTCGGGATGCTCCGTTACCGACTGCACGCGCTCCCCGCGGTAATAAACCTCACGATGATCACGTAATCCCTTCAAGAACTGCTCCGGTGTGCGAAGTCCCATGAATTCCTCCGTATGATTTCGTTGGTTGGAAAACTAGCTTGCGACTTTATCAGAAGACGAAGCCTCGGCCGAACCGGCTGCCCGCTCCCGCAAAACGTGCTTCTGGATCTTGCCGGTCGAAGTCTTGGGCAGTTCTTCGAAGCGAATCTCCCTGGGCGCCTTGAAGTGGGCGATGCGGCTGCGCACGAACTCGATCAGCTCGGCCGCGGTCGCCGACTTCCCCTGCCGGAGCACGACAAAGGCGACGGGAATCTCTCCCCATTTGTTGTCGCTGCGGCCCACAATCGCCGCCTCCAGCACCGCCGGATGCTCCACCAGCACCCGCTCGAGCTCCACCGACGCCACGTTCTCCCCGCCGGTGATGATAATGTCCTTGGCCCGGTCCCGGAGCTCGACGTAGCCATCGGGATACCGCACACCCAGGTCGCCGGTGCGGAACCAGCCATTGATAGTGGCCGCGCGCGTGGCTGGCTCGTCGCGGTAGTAGCCGATCATGGTGTTGTTGCCGCGCAGAACGATCTCGCCCATGGTCGCGCCGTCCCACGGGACCGGATGGCCATCGGTATCGAAAACATCGACGCCTCCGCAGATCACATTGCCGATTCCCTGGCGTGCGTTCAACCGCGCCTGCTGCTCGGGCGATTCCGCCGACCACTCCGGCTGCCACTCGCAGATCACCGCCGGACCATAGGACTCGGTCAGGCCGTAGAGGTGGGTCACGTTGATATTCAGCTTGGCCAGGCGCGCCAGCAGAGCGGGAGATGGCGGCGCACCTCCGGTGTTGGCCTGAATGGGACGCGCCGGGCGGCGGTCGGGAACGACCGCTGCGGCCTCGGCGATCATGGTCAGCACGGTGGGCGCGCCGCTCAGGTGGGTGATGCCGCGGTCGCAGATCATCGACCACGCCAGCGCGGGATCCGCCCGGCGCAGGCAGACGTGCGTGGCGCCGGCCGCGGTCACGCCCCAGGTGAAGCACCAGCCGTCGCAGTGGAACATGGGCAGCGTCCACAGATATGCACTCGCCAAGCCCATGCGGTTGTGGTGGGCCATCGCCAGCGCCTGCAAGTAGGCCCCGCGATAGCTGTACATCACACCTTTGGGACGTCCGGTGCTGCCGCTGGTGTAATTGATGGCCAGCAATCCTTTTTCATCGGCACAAGGAACGGAATGCGGCCGGGCACGAGCCAGGAGCTGCTCGTATTCGGTATCCGGCGAACCGCCGAGGACCAGCCTGACGCCAGTCTGCTCGGCGATTTTGCGCGCAGTCTCCGCGAGCTCTTCGGTGGCGATGAGCAGGCGCGCGCCCGAGTGCTCGACAATGTAGGCCAGCTCCCCTGCCGAGAGCCGTATGTTCATGGGGACCAGGACGGCGCCGGCCGTGGGAATGCCATTGTGCAGCTCCAGCATCACGTGGCTGTTCACACAAAGCGCGGCCACGCGGTCGCCGGGTTGGATGCCCGAATCCGCAAGCAGTCCCGCCAGCCGATGGGCGCGGTCGCCGAATTCGCGATAGGTGAAGCACTGCTCACCATCGATGATGGCGGTGCGATGAGCAAACACTGACGCAGCGCGTTCCAGAAACAGGGCCGGGCTGAGCGGAGATTCCGTGAAGTCGGCCATGTTCCCTCCAAGAAGTCGGGAGCGCGAAGCCTATCAGTTGCCGGCTGCGAGCGGCAAGCTGGGCGCGCACGGCCTCGTGCCTGGATTTCCCGTTTCACGATCTGATCGTCGCCACTCGGAATGAGCACGATTTCACCCCCTTCGACGTGCGGGTACTCAATCCTTTCAAGGGCAATGCGTAGCGTGCCCATGACGCAATCGGCAGTAGTGTGCAATTTTTTTCACACGTCTCAGTTGTAATTAGCGTTGACAGCCGCCGGGGAAGACGAGTAGAAAAGCAAGCGATACCCTCCCGAAACGCTGGTTATATATTGAGGGAGAATTTCAGTCGCGATCGGACGCGGGCCGTTAGGAAGCAGTTGCTTTTCCCCCTCCTATTTTCCCCCCGGGCAGCCGCGGTGGGCCAGAGCGACTTTCACTTGCTCCTGTGAAGTGGTGCAAGTGACGGCCGGTCGGTTACCGCCCGCACATGGGGGAGAAGTGCGCAAAATACCGTGGGAGAAGGTTCTCACTGCAATCAGGCTTCGTGACGCAGTCGGTCTCCGCCTTCTCGCGGAGGAGGCGCGCTGCGACCAGCGGCGTGCGTTGCTGCAGGTTTTCGCCGGCATTGTCGAGAACGGCATGCCGATCGGCGAAAGCCATGGAGCCACCCTGCCGCGGCTCGCGGCGCAACTGGTTCGCAACAGCGTGCAGCCACCAGTCCCAGCGGTCGGGGTGCGCGGGCGGCGGCGTACATGCCGCACCGCGCTGTACCGGGCCGATGGGTACTCGATCGAACTCCGGATCGAACACGAGCCCGGTTCCCGGCGCCTCGACCTGAGTGGTCAGATCGCCGACCGCAAGCACCCCAGATCCAAGCTAAAAGAAACGACGGTGCTGCTCATGTCGGGCAAGAATCTTGTCGCGCTCGCGGTGAGCGATGCGCTGGGCGGATTCCAGATGCAATGTGCGCCGGCACGCAGCCTGCGCCTCTATGTCTCGCTGGAGCCACGGGGCCAGGGGATCGAGGTCCCGCTTGGCGTGCTGACCTCCCGATTCCTTTGGCATGGTGGGAAGCCGGAGAGTGACTGCCCGGCAGCTCGCGCATGCTAGTCTCCCCCACAAGAGCCGCACCGGCCAGTTGGGCCGCCGCGAAGAAGTAACCGCCCTGTTGCGCGCCATTACAAGTGTGAGACTGGTCTTCTCCCGCGAGTAAAAGAAACGTTACGGCGATTTTACAAAGTCGTGACAGCGACCCCGGAGAGACACTCTATCGTATTCTCAACGCGATACTTAGGCTGAGATGCGGACGCCTATGCTTTCTCAAGTACGGTTTCCGCGTCTCTGTTATAAACGTGCCCATCCGCTGCGGGCGGGCAGGCGGAGAATAAGCAGCGCCACGAACCATGGATAAGATACTGGTCATCGAAGACGATCGCGCGGTGCAGCGGGCCTTGAAGCGCCTGTTCGAGTCCGAGGGCTATAGTGTCGATGCCAGCTACGACGGGCCGGCGGGCCTGGAGGCATTTCTCGCCGCGCCGCCCGCGGTGGTGGTGCTGGATCTGAGGCTCCCGGGCATGGCCGGCAAGGACCTTTGCCGCGAGATCAAAGAGAGCTCGCCTGACATGCCGGTGATCGTGCTCAGCGCCGCCGCCGATGTTGCCGACAAGGTGCTGCTGCTGGAACTGGGCGCGGACGACTACGTCACCAAGCCGTTCAGCCCGCGGGAACTGCTGGCCAGGGTCAATGTGGCCCTGCGCCACAATCGCCGCACCGGCGCCCCGGAAGTGCTCTCCTTTGATGACGTGGTGGTGGACTTCACGCGCATGCAGGTCACCTCTGCCGGACAATCCGTCGCCTGCACGCCGCAGGAGTTTAAGATCCTGCGATTCTTCGCCGCCAACCCCGAACGCGTAGTCTCACGCGAGGAGCTGCTGAATGAGGTTTGGGGATACGAGGTGTACCCCACCACCCGGACGGTGGACAATCACATCATGAGGCTGCGGCAGAAGGTCGAGAAGAATCCGGCCTCGCCCGTCCACTTCCGGACGGTCCACGGCGTGGGTTACCGGTTCGTAAAGTAAAGGCTGGAACCGGCGGGTTCCAACCAGCGCAGCTTTAGCGCGTAACAGGTCACCATGGCACGTTTTCGATTGCGCACGAAGCTGGAGCTGTCGCTGCTGCTGATCTCTTCCTGCCTGACCTGCGCCACTTTGCTCATCGTCCACCACATCGTCAAGACCCAGGTGCGAAAAGAGATTTTCGACGACCTGCAGAATTCCGTGGTCACCTTCCGCAACGTGCTGCATCAGCGCCAAATCATGCGGGCGCGCTCCGCCGGACTCATCTCCGACCTGCCCAACCTGAAGGCCTTGATGACCAGTCACGATCCGGTCACCATCCAGGACGCCTCCAGCAGCACCTGGCACGTGGCCGGCAGCGACCTGTTTCTTCTGGCGGACCGCGAAGGCCAGGTGGTGGCGCTGCACACTTCTGCCCCCGGATTCACACGCCCCATCGCGGAAGAGCAACTTCGGCTGCATTCCGCGCGGGATGAGATCGCCACCTGGTGGTTCGGAGGGGGGCGCCTCTATGAAGTGTTTCTGGAGCCGATCTCCTTCGGCTCGGCGGCGGAAGGCGGCGTACTCGGAGTGCTGGCCATCGGCTATGAGGTGGACGAACACCTGGCCCACGAAGTCAGCCGCATCTCCGGCAGCGAGGTAAGCATTACTTATGGAGACACGGCGATCGTGAGCACCCTGCGGCCGTCGCAGGAGTCGGCCATGGCCGCGGAGCGGCGCGGCGCCAGCTTCACCGCGACCCCCATCCAGATCACGCTCGACGGCGAGCGCTTTATCGCCTCCACCCTGGATCTGGATAGCTCCACGTCCCCGGCGGTGCGGCTTACGGTGCTGAAATCCTACGACCAGGCGGCGGCCTTCCTGGACCGGCTCACCCGGCTGGTGCTGGGCCTGGGCATCGCGGCCGTGGTCTTTGGCAGCGTGGTGCTCTATTTCATTTGCTTGAACTTCACCCGTCCTTTGGAGAACCTCGCCGCCGGGGTCAAGGCGCTGCAGGCGGGTGATTTCAGCTTCCCCCTGGAGAGCCGCAGCGACGACGAGGTGGGGGTGGTGACCAACGCCTTCGGCGCCATGCGGCGCTCGCTGGGGCAGACGCAGCAGAAGCTGCTGGAATCGGAGCGGCTGGCCACTATCGGGGTGATGGCCAGTTCCATCTCGCACGACCTTCGGCATCCCCTCACCGCCATCCTCGCCAACGCGGAGTTCCTCTCCGAAGGCCGGCTGGCGGGCGGGGCGCGCGAGGATCTTTACGAGGAAATCCGTTCCGCCGTCAACCGCATGATCGACCTCATCGATTCCCTGCTCGAATTCAGCCGCGGCCGGGAGTCCCTGCAGCTCTCGCGCGGCGCCTTGGAGGAGACCCTCGCGCAAGCCATCCACGCGGTGCGGGCCCATCCTCAGTTCCTCGGGATCAGGATCACGGTTTCCGGCCACTGCTCCGAGTCGTGGTTTGACCACCGCAGACTGGAGCGCGCTTTCTACAACCTGCTGCTGAACGCCTGCGAGGCGGTTCCCAGAGACGGGAAAATCGAAGTCGAGATGGAAGAGGCCGATGGCGCGGCCCGCATCCTGCTTCGCGATAACGGGCCCGGGATCGCCGAGCCCATCCGCGAACAGATCTTCCGGCCTTTCGTCAGCTTTGGCAAGGAGAACGGCACCGGCCTGGGATTGACCATCGCGCACAAGATCCTGGCCGACCACGGGGGACGGCTCCAGTTGGCCAGCACTTCGGCCTCGGGCACCACCTTCGAGCTTGCGCTCCCACTCAACTACCAAACGACTGCCGCCGCAGTGGCTCACGCGGCAGTCATCTCCGGCTCGCCCCTGGTCCGGCGCAACGACTGACAGAACCGCTCCCACCCTGCCGGGAATAAAACTCCTCCGCCTCAGTTATCACCAGCGAGCACGACCTCAGACCGCCCTCGGAGCGCGTTGCCAGCGCATCCCGGGAACGCGGGCGTCGAAGCGCAGGAGGAGAAATGAAGCAGCTTCCTAAAGAACAAAACGAGATTATCGAGGTTCCGAGCGGTGATGGCGTCGATCGCCGCGGCTTTCTCAAGTGCATGGCATGGGCCGGGACCGGCCTGGTATGGACGTTTGCCGCCGGTGTTCCCGCTTCCCAGCTTTTCGGCGCCAGCGCCCACAAGAGAGGCGGTTCGTCCTTCACTTTCGTCCAGATCAGCGACAGCCACATCGGCTTCGATAAGCCGGCAAATGTCGACGTGACGGGGACACTACAAGCTGCAATCGACAAGATCAATGCGCTCGCGGTCGAGCCGGATCTGATCCTTCACACCGGGGATCTCAGCCATCTTTCCAAGCCAGGCGAATTCGATACCCTCGACCAGGTTCTGAAGAGCGCCCGCCCAAAGCAGACCTTTTATGTACCCGGTGAGCACGACGTCGCGCTCGACAACGGGCGGCAATTCATCGATCGCTACGGCAAAGGAACCAAGGGGGCGGGATGGCAGAGTTTCGACCACAAAGGCGTCCATTTCATCGGTCTCGTCAATGTGGTGGACCTCAAAGCCGGGGGCCTGGGAACTCTGGGCCCGGAGCAACTGGAATGGCTCGAGGATGATTTGAAGGGCCGCGCCAGCAGCACACCGATCGTCGTATTCGCTCACATCCCGCTGTGGGCAGCGTATCCGGAGTGGGGCTGGGGCACCCAGGACAGCGCACAGGCCTTGTCATATCTGAAGCGCTTCGGCTCCGTCACCGTGCTCAACGGGCACATTCACCAGATCATGCAGAAGGTGGAAGGCAATGTGACTTTCCACACCGCCATGGCCACCGCGTTTCCGCAACCGGTGCCGGGCACAGCTGCCTCGGCCGGACCAATTAAGGTCCCGGCAGAGCAGTTGCGACGCGTCCTCGGCATCACCAATGTGGGTTACATAGCCGGAAACAATCATCTGGCGGTGGTTGACGCGACATTGGCCGGCGCCCCGCCTGAGGATGCTGGCACGATTCTGCGAAAGGCAGCCGCAGCCCTGCCCGCCGCGGCGGCACCGCAACCTCAGTCCAAACCTGCGGGAGAAACGGTCCAGGCCGCGATTGACAATTTCGCCTTCACTCCCAAGGAGATGACCATCAAAGCCGGGTCAACCGTCCGCTGGACGAACAAGGACGACATCCCGCACACCGTCACCAGCGACAGCAAGCTGTTTTCGTCGCCCGTGCTGGACACGAATCAGACGTTCCAGTTCACGTTCCAGAAACCCGGCAGGTTCTTCTACTTCTGCAAACTCCATCCCACGATGACCGGGATCATCACCGTGGAGTGAGCGGCATGCGATCGTCCGCCTTTTTCTCTACCCTTGCCCTCACCTCAGAAAGGCTGTCCTTTTCATCAGGATTTGTTAGTCCGCCAAAGGCCTGACTGCCGAAACGATTCTGACGTAATTCACAATTGCATTGTCTAGAGCCTTAGGAGCCGTGACTTGGTGTTGACGATGCTCGGCTTCAAATAGATCGGGGTCGACACGGTCGGCTAACCGCTTCATGTCGGCGCATGTCTTGTTAAAGAGGCTAAGCTGAGCGTCAATCCCAGAAGGAAGTGAAATCGTGCGAAACTTCCCTTTAGCGTCTTTCCAGTGTTCCGGAGCCCATGTAAAGAACCGAATCGTATGTTGCCGGTCTATGGGGGGAATGAAATCTGGCAAGAGATGACAGAGCGCTTTTGAGTTGACCACGATGGTAGCGCCAGACACCGTTAGGTCTAGGGCTCGATAACAGGCGGATAATTGCGATACGGCTTCCGAATACTGGCTTTCGGACACATCTAACAGCTTGCAGCTGCGGAATTCCGCGAGGGCTGGGGCAACGGCGACAAGCGAGGCCTGAAAACGCTTCCAATCGGTCAGTTTCGTGTCGCCGCCCATGCGGTGCATGCCCCAAGCGGTGAGAGTGGCATAGAGCATTTCGATGTGTCTATGAGAAAGGAAGGCCTCTCGTCCCGCGCGGAGACATTCAAGATGGAAGTACACACAAGGCCCACCAAAGGCACAAAATTGGGCGTACGAGCCCGAGAAATAGGTTCTTTGGCCAGTAAGAAGCTGAGTGGTGTTCACCTGTTGCCCTTTTCGCTCCTTCATGGGACCACAAAAGGCCGCAGAGCCTGCTCGTGTTCCTGGCAACTTGGGCCCTCGACAGTCGCCAGCGCCTTGACCTTCATGTAAGCTTCGATGGCCTCACGCCGCTTGTCTTGTATCAATAGGTAGATCGCGGCAAGGCGCCCCCAAGCATCGCAAAAATCGGGCTTAAGCGCGACCGCCGTCTTGTGCGCGGCAATCGCTTTTTCAAAATCGCCGAGCTGTTGATATTCCAACCCAAGTGAGTACCAGTTGAGGGCATCGTCTGGCTTCCGTTTAACCGCGTTCTCGTAGGCTATTGCTGCTGCCTTGTACTCCCCCAAAGCGTCGTCAACTAGCCCAATCCCCACAAATGGCTCCGGCCAATCGGGCTCAAGCTGCCCAGCGCGTATAAACGCCACGAATGCGTCGATTGCAGCCTTCTGGTCCATCGTCTCGCCTGTCGCGTGCTTTTTTATAAGTTCCAGGCCATAGAATATCCATACACCGGCCTGAAACGCTGGATCTCGATCGTGAGCCATGGACGCGCTATTGGTAGGATGTGAATCCAAGGTAGATACCAGGTCCGCAGGTAAAGCGAAGTTAAGGCTCTGACCGCCCTCAACATACGAAGTCGTAAGCCCGATAAGCCGGCCTGATGAATCGAAGAGACCGCCGCCGCTTGACCCCTTTGATATCGCGGCTGTCATTTGAATCATGTCACCTTGCGGCAAATGCCTTATCCCGGAAACAATACCCTCTGATATCGAGATTTCGAGTCCCGCTGGTGAGCCAACAGCATAAACTCGTTCCCCAACCTCGATATTAGCAATGCGCCGGAGTCTAACAGGGCGAACCTTCAGTCCGGCAACCCGAAGCCTACATACGTCATGCGCTGCGTCATCGTGTGTTACGGACGCGGACCACGACTTCTCTCCCCGTCGTACTCTCCAGGTTTTCCCGTCTGAAATGACGTGATCATTTGTCACAACAGCGTCTGAGGAGACAGCAACGCCGCTGCCCATCGCGACCACAGCGTCATTCGCATCGAGCGACTCAACGATGAAAACGGACGGCGATACGAGTTTGAAAACGTCCTGTGCTGAAAGTGGTGCGACCGAGCCGGAACCATGATGGGCAGATTGTCCTCTACTGCCCATTTGCTGTTGTGCGTTAGCCGGGCATACAGAGCAGAGAACCATCAATCCAGAAAGGCATAAAACTCGTGATCCCAGCACCATGCGGACCTCGGCGATGAGCCGCGAACAATCATATACCTCGCCGGGATCACCCAACGAAAAGAGGCAGATCATGGTGAACGCAGTGCAGCCGGAAGGGGTGGCGACCGCTTGCTGTTAGCTGAATAGCCGTCTGTGCCTACGCCTTCCATCCCACCCTGGGCGGGTTGCGCTGTGAATAATTCTCCAGGTTGGGCGTAGATACAAGCTGATGAGTAGTTCGAACGTACGTTCGGTGTGATGTCCGTCACACGTACCCGTGACCGCGGTCATAGCCGAGCGTCTGCCTTTTTCTCTACCCTTGCCTTCACCCCCTATGCCGCAATCCGTCCAGGCCATCGATTTCATGTACTACGTCGCCACCCGCGAGTTCATGGAGCAGTGGGACCGCGCCAAGGAAGGCGAACTGATCTGCCGCATGGAGCGCGCCATCGGCGGCCTCCCCCGTTACAACTCCATCGAAGAGATGCTGCGGCTGATGGACGAGGCCGGCGTGCAGAAGGTGTTCATCACCCAGTGCAAGATGTGGTCGTACTGGCGCAAGTGGATGTACATGGACACCAAGCTGGAAGACGTCCTGCAATACACCGAAAAGTACCCGGA
>JBKQPN010000127.1:0-26013 GCA_052145015.1 Terriglobales bacterium | reverse complement strand
CGCGCCCCCGCCCACATGACGACGCCGGTGATCAGGTAGACGATGGACCCCACCACGATCTCCCAGAACTGCAGCTTTTGCCCGCCGTTGTACATGCCCACTTCTTCCGGTTCCAGCGACTCCTGGCTCCGGAGGAACTCGGGCAGATGCTTGATCCAGCGAGAGTCGGCGTCCGTCCACTTCATCGGGCCCCACCAGTTGACGGCCTGCAGCCCGAAGAAGATCACGAACCCCAGCCCGAACCAGGGATGCAGCATACGCGTGTTCGCCGGGCCACCGAACGCCGGCGCGAACCAGCGGAACAGGAACGGCAGGTAGATGGCAAACCCGGTGAGCAGCGCCAGGAAGAAGAAGATCCCGTAGGCCCAGTGAAGAAACCGGGTGTACACGGAGTGGCGCTGAAGTTCTCCCTCGTGGACCGTGGTGCGGCCGAGCTTGTTAAAGATGCCGGGCTCTTTTTCCTGCATGCGTCCGATGGAAGTCGCCATCACGCCTCCTTTCTGCCCGCCGGAGCTTCCGGCTTCCTGGGCGACACTTCTGGTTGTTCACGCTTGGGTCCTTCGAACACGTAGTGGAAGACCACGCCCACGAAGCCGAGCGTGGCCGCGATCAGTCCCAAGGGCTTGAAGATGCTCTTCCAGCCCTTGTAGGCGAACGAGACACTCGGGTCCTTGGGCAGCCCGGCATACAGCTCGGGGTTCTTGGCATCGTGCAGCACGTAGATGACGTGCGTGCCGCCGACGCCTTCCGGGTCGTACACGCCAGCATCGGCGAACCCGGAGACGTCGCGCAGTTGCTTGGCGCGGGTCTCGGCCAGCAGCTTCATGTCCTCCTTGGTGCCGAAGTGCAGGCACCCGGTGGGGCAGGACTTGATGCAGGCCGGCTCCAGGCCCTGTCCCACGCGGTCGGAACAGAGCGTGCACTTGTACACCTTCTTGGTCGCGGGATTGAATCTCGGAATATTGAACGGGCATCCGGAGATGCAGAACTCGCAACCGATGCAGTTCTCCTGCTGGAAATCGACGATGCCATTGGCATACTTGACGATGGCGCCATCGGCCGGACAGGCATCCAGACAGCCGGGATCGGCGCAGTGCATGCACTGATCCTTGCGCATCAGCCACATCAAGGTGCCATCGTCACGAACGTGTTCCCGGAACTTGATCAGGTTCCAGTAGTTCCAGTTGGTCTCCGGCATGGTCTGGTATGTGTTGTCGAAGGTGGTCGGCTGGAACGGCAAGTCGTTCCACTCGACACAAGCCACCTCACAGGCTTTGCAGCCGATGCAGGTGGTGGTATCGATCAGTTTGCAGACCTCAAGGTCACGCTGCGTGCCCATGCCCGCCACCGGGCCAGGGTGACCCGAGATTCGATCCGTCTGAAGAGTTCTGCGGTCGCTCATTCTCGTGTCCCCCTTTCTATGCTTTCTCGAGCTTCACCAGGAAGCCCTTGAATTCGGGTGTGTGGGCATTGGGATCCAGCACGGTCGGGGTCAGCAGGTTGACCGGCGTCAGTGCCGTCTTTCCCTCGTCTTCGGCTATGCCCTTGTAACCCCAGTGGATGGGAATCCCGATCTGGTAGGTGGTCTTCCCGTCAATCTCCATGGGCCGGATGCGTTTGGTCAGCATCGCCTTGGCGATGTACTCCGAACGGGCGCTTGTGACCTTGACCTTGTCACCTCCCTTGATCCCTTTCTCCTGCGCTAGTTCCTCCGGGATCTCCACGAAGGGCTCGGGCACGAGCTGGACATTCATGGGATTGTTCTTGGTCCAGTAGTGGTAGTGCTCGGTAAGGCGGTAGGTGGTGCAGACGATGTTGAAGCCTTCCGCCGGGGTCCCGAACTTGTCCATCGCGGTCTTGAACTTCTTGACGATCGGGTTATTGGAATGGCCGGGATGCAGCGGATTGGGGATGGGACTCTCAAACGGCTCGTAGTGCTCGGGGAACGGTCCATCGGCGACCGCGCCCAGGGGAACGAAGAGGCGTCCGACGCCCTCCGGGTTCATGATGAATGGCCCCATGTGGTCCTTGGGGTTGGAGTCGGGCTTGAAGTCGGGTACATCGTTGCCCGCCCACTTACCGGCTGCCTCGTTCCACCACACCTGCTTGCGGCTGGGGTCCCACGGCTTGCCGGAAACATCGCAGGAAGCCCGGTTGTAGAGGACGCGGCGGTTCATGGGCCACGACCATCCCCAATTGGGGTAAATCCCCAGGCCGGAGGGGTCTTCAGTGCCGCGCCGCTGCATTAGCGGACCAGCTTCCGTCCACGAACCGCAGTACAGCCAGTTGCCCGAGCTGGTGGAGCCGTCGTCGCGCAGGAAGCCGAAGCCGGGCAACTGCTGGCCCGCCTTGATGGTGGTCTGCGTCTTCTCGTCGATGACGTCCTTGATGGCTTTCCCGTTGATCTCCTTCGCCACCTCGGCCAACGACGGATTGTTGGGGTTGGTGTAGGACCACGTCGCCTTCAGGATTGCATCCGGGAACTTGCCGCCTTCCTTCTGGTACAGCTCGCGGACTTTCAGGAAGATGCGGGCCAGGATCTCCTGGTCGAGCTTGGCGTTGCCCGGAGGAGGCAAAGCCGCGTTCTTCCATTGCAGCCAGCGCGCCGAGTTAACGAAGGTGCCGTCTTTCTCCGCGAAACCGGCTCCAGGAAGGCGATAGACGGTGGTGTTGATCTTCTTCATTTCCTCCTGCGTGATGCCCGGAGACTTCCAGAAGTCGCTGGTTTCGTCGGGATAGATCTCGCAGACCACCAGGAAGTCGGCCTTCTTCAAGGCATCGATATTCTTCTGCGAGTCGGGTCCGATCATCACTCCGTTCATGCCAAAGGCAAACAGGCCCTTGACCTTGCCGTTGTACATGTCATTCCAGATGTCGGCGAAGGAATAGCGCCGGTCCACCTTGGGGAGGAAGTTGAAGGCCCAGCCGTTCTCCTTGGTAGCGGCGTCGCCGTAGAGCGATTTCAGAAACGACACCGCGAATTTGGGCGTGTTCTACCAATAGTTGAACGAATCCCATTCCTTGGGCTTGGAAGGTTTGGGAGTGACGCGGTTGATGTACGTCTCCCAATCCTTGTCGTTGGGGGTGGGCACCTTCAGATAGCCGGGCAGGATGTCAAAAATCCCCGCCATGTCGGTAGCGCCCTGGATGTTGGAGTGGCCGCGCAGCGCGTTCATGCCGCCGCCCGCCCGGCCGATGTTGCCCTCCAGCAATTGCAGCATGCACGCGGTGCGGATGATCTGCGTGCCATAGCTGTGCTGCGTCCAACCCACGGCGTAGATGATGGTCGCGACCTTCTTGGTGTCCCCATCCTTGCGGATGGAAGTGAACAGGTCGGCCGCCTTCAGGAACTGCTCCTTGGGGATTCCCGTGATGCGCTCGACCATCTCCGGCGTGTACCGCGAGTATTGCTTCTTCAGGAGCTGGTAAACGCAGCGCGGATGCTCCAGCGACAAGTCGTAGGCCGTGTTGGGCGGCAGCATCGGCGGAGGCGGTGGCGCACCCGGCTTCGCCGCCGCCGCGCCCTTGGCTGCTGGTGCGGTCTTGGACGGAGGCGCTGGAGCGTGCATCGCCGCCGCCATCATGGCAGCGCCGGCTGCAGCCTTACCCGTCAGGTCGCCGCCCTCTTCGTAGTTCCACGTGGACTTGTCGTAGGTTTGCTTCTCGGGGTCGAAGCCCGAGTACAGGCCGTCCTCGGGAAGCTTGAAACCTTCCTTCACCACGAAGGCAGCGTTGGTGTAGTTGACGACATACTCTTTGTTGATGCGGTTGTTCGCGAGGGCGTAGTTGATCAGCCCGCCCAGGAAGGCGATGTCGCTACCGGCGCGGATCTGCAGGAACAGGTCCGCGACCGCGGCGGTGCGCGTGAAGCGCGGGTCCACCACGATCATCTTGGCGTTGCGCGTGCGCTTCGCCTCTACCGCCCACTTGAAACCGCACGGATGGTTTTCGGCTGGATTGCCGCCCATGATCAGGATCATGTCGGCATTCCTCATGTCGGTCCAGCCGTTGGTCATGGCCCCGCGTCCGAACGTTGGTCCCAAACTTGAGACCGTGGGGCCGTGTCAAACCCTGGCCTGGTTTTCTATAAAGGTCAGGCCCATGCTCCTCATCGTCTTCACGACGAGGTAGTTGAACTCGTTGGTATCGGTGCAGCCGCCGGTGAAGGCGACCGTCTCCAGGCGATTGACCGTCCGTCCTTCGCTGTCCTGCTCGATGAAGGTGGCATCGCGGGTCTTCTTCACCAGGTGCGCGATCTCGTCGATGGCCTTGTCCCAGGAGATGTCCTCCCACTGGGTCGAACCGGGGCGGCGCACCAGCGGCTTCATCAGCCGCCGCTCGTTCATAATGTCCTGCTGCAGCGACGAGCCTTTGGGGCAGAGCGTGCCGCGGTTGATAGGGTGGTCGGGATCGCCTTCCACGTGCACCACTTGCGGCGTCACGTTCTTGGCCTTGTCCCCGAGGGTGTGGATGATCACCCCGCAACTGACCGCGCAGTAAGGACAGGTGCTGCGCGTCTCGGTGGTACGGGAGATCTTCAGCCCCTGGGTCTGCGCCAGTAGTGGCGCGGCATCAAAGCCGAAGACGGTGAGGCCGACGCCTCCTAGCAGTCCGGCCTTGAAAAACGTTCTACGGGAAACTTCCATGGCACAGCCTCCCTGTGGAGCCAAGTTTCAGCAGAGAATTTACGGATACAGACGCTGGATGAAAGGCTTACACGTACAGCAACTCCCCTGGGGAGTGGGAGCAGGCCACAAACGCCGCAACCTGAGAGGTCCATCGTGCCTCCAGCTTCTTGCGGTCCTTGGGTCCAGGGGGCGGCCCAAAAAGTGGCAGCAGCCTACACCCGAGCAGGTCCCAAAGTCAATGCGGGGCGGGGGCTTGCGCCCGGAATCTACAGCCCCATCAGGTTGAGCTCGATCTTCTCGTAGCCGTGCTCGGCCGCCCACAGATCCAGGGGCGCGGCCGCGATTTCGTCCACCACCGGAACCGCAAGGCCGTTGACGGTGAGATCCACGCTCTTCAAGTACCGCTTGCAGGTTTCGCAGGCCTCCACGCGAACGTGCGGGAAGTCCTCGGCCGAAAAGCGCGGCAGCTTGCCGTGGTCCTCCTCGGCGCAGTTCGGGCACAGGATGCGGCGGAACTCCCACTCCGTCGCGCAGCACGAGCAGACCAGCGAACGTTTGCCGCCGTCGCCTTCCGGACGAAGCACGCCCAGTTGCGGCTTGCCCTCGCATACCGGACACGACGATCCGGTGTAGCCCGCGAACTGAACCCTGCTGTCGAGAGCCAGGTACTCCGCGACCGGCTGCAAGCAGGCGCGCGCGAAGAAGCGATGCGTCGGGTCAGCGTGCTCGTCGTCCGGCTGGGAGTCCAGCAGAGCGCGCCACTGGCCGGGGGTCTGCTGGCGCAGCTCCCGCGCCGCTTTCGCCAGGCCCGGAGGGCCTTTCTTCTGCACCAGCTCGACGAAAGCCGGGAACCGGTTCGTCAACACCGATACCACAAGCTGCTCGCCGAGCGGCCGCGTAGGATCGGCGTGCAGGTCGTCGGACGCGGCAGCCTCGAAGATATGCTTCTGAAAGACGGCGATCTCGCCGTAGAAGCCCAGCACCTGGGCCGCGGCTGGATATTGAGCGGCCAGATCGCGCGCTCGCCGGATACGCTTCTCCCAATCAGGTCGGGTCATGATGGCCGCCATTATTCATCGCCGCGCGATCAGGGCGCAACGGCTGCGCGTTTTCGTGGCGGCTGTTGGCGGAACAACCGCGCCCCCACTTCCGCCCCACGTCCCTTCAGCCGCGTGCGCGCCAGCGACAGCAGCACCATGGCAACGAAGATCGCCGCCAGGCCGAGCGAAGCTCCGCTTATGCCCATCGCGCGCTTGGGCAGGATGGAGAACCGACCGTAGACGAATTCGATGTGTACCCAGTAGACCAGCAGCGAGGTCTGCCCGAGCTGGATCATGGGACTGAACCCCCAGCTCGCAGCGCCCCAGCGGCACCACGCATAGACGCTGAGCAGAATCACCAGCAGCACGCCAACGCGAATCAGGAAGAAGTTGGGGCTGGTGTGCCAGAAGTCGTATACGGCATAGAGCTGCCGCGGATGGTGATCGAACCAACGTGCAATCGCGATAATCGCAACGCCTGCGCCGCCGAGCAGAGCGAAAGCCTGAATTTCCCGCCGGCGAACCCAATCGCTCACCAGCAGGAAGCCAGTCGCGAGGCCGGCAAAGGCAAATCCTGTCCATGGGAAGACCGGGAAGAGCCAAGCCTGTGGCTCCTTGAACGTATGTACGCCGTTGACATAAGACTCGAGCGGCCACGGCAGTCCGCGCATCCGCGAAGTGGTCCATACAAGAGGCGTCGCCAGCGAGATCGCGAGCGCGACGCCTGCAGCCGTTATCGCAGAGCGCGCGCGGCCGCCGTTAGCGAGTCGGCACATCACGCCCATCAGCATCATGGAAAAGCCGATGGTGTTCAGGATGTCCACCCGTAGCAAGTCCGTCCACGGCGCCCAGGGGAGCCCCAGCAGGTACTCCTGCAGGCGGAAGAGCAAGCCCAGCCCGAAGATCTCAGCGCCACGAAGAATCGTGGTGCGCGCGATCTGGTTGGGATCGGCGCCGCGCTGCCGCAGCTTGTCCGTGATCAGGGCGAACGAAATCCCCGCCAGAAAAAGAAACAGCGGCGCAGGCAGTGTGCCGCCCAGTTGCGACCACATGAAGAAGGTGCTCTTGCGCGCCGCGCCGCCCAGCCAGGAGTCGTAGCAGTGCGTCTGGAACATGAGCACGCAGGCCAGGCCGCGCATCCAGTCGATGTAGGCCAGCCGCGGCTTGGCTAGTGCGGTCATGAGTTCCTATCGCCCCTCCCAGCGCACGTAGAATCAATCACTTACAGGGCCGCGTCAAGCCGAATTCCCACTTGACAATAAATCCATCTTTCTGCAAATATAGAAATATGCCAACCGTTCAAAGCAGGAAACCCGCCGAGCAGGTCGCCAGATACGCCGACATGTTTTCGGCGATGGGAACGGAGCCGCGCCTCCGCATCATGCAAGCGCTGCTGTCGGCGCATCCGGACGGCCTGGTGGTGGGTGAGATCCAGGAAGAGCTGGACATCCCGAACTCCACGCTCTCCCACCATCTGGACAAGCTCAAGAACGAAGACCTGGTGCGGGTGCGCCGGGAGAGCACCTTCTTGCGCTACACCGCCAACACGGAAGTGCTGCAGGAGCTTTTGCGATTCCTGTATGCGGAGTGCTGCAGCCTGAACAAGGCGGTCGAACCGAAAGCCATCATTCAAGTCTGCCGATAGGAGGCAACGTGGAAAGCACAGATATCAAGCAAGTAGTCAAAGAGAAGTACGGCCAGGCGGCGCTGCGCGTGACCTCCGGCGGCAGCAGTTGCTGCGGCGCGGCGCCGGCGCGCGGCGAGGGCTGCGACCCGATCACTTCCAATCTCTACGACAGCGCCCAGGCCGGGCAGATTCCCGAAGCAGCTTTGCTGGCTTCGCTCGGATGCGGCAATCCCACCGCGCTGGCCACGCTAAATCCCGGAGAAGTGGTGCTCGACCTGGGTTCGGGCGGCGGCATCGACGTTCTGCTTTCCGCCAAGCGCGTTGGGCCGACCGGCAAAGCCTACGGCCTCGACATGACCGACGAAATGCTGGCCTTGGCGAACGACAACAAGCGCAAGGCAGGCGCCGCGAACGTGGAATTCCTGAAAGGCGAGATCGAGCACATTCCGCTGCCCGACAACTCGGTGGACGTGATCATCTCCAACTGCGTCATCAACCTTTCAGCCGATAAAGACCGCGTCCTGCGCGAAGCTTTCCGCGTGCTCAAAGCGGGAGGCCGATTCGCCGTCTCCGACGTGGTGACACGAGGTGAAATCCCTTCGGAGATCCGCAGGAACGTGCTTCTCTGGGCGGGTTGCGTGGCCGGAGCGCTCGAAGAGGCCGAATACCGCAGCAAGCTGGCCGGCGCAGGTTTCGAGCAGATTGAGATTGAACCAACGCGCATCTACCGCGCCGAAGACGCCAGCGAATGGTTCAAAGCCAAAGGCGTGGACTTGGACGGAATGGCAGCTGAGATCGACGGCAAGTTCATGAGCGCCTTCGTTAAGGCGGTCAAACCATCTGGCGCCGGCGGGATAGCCTGCTGCGGACCGTCCTGCTGTCACTGAGAGGTGCGATGAGCGGGCGTTACAACGTTTTGTTCCTATGCACGGGGAATTCGGCGCGCTCCATCATGGCGGAGGCGATCCTCAATCACAAAGGCAGGCCGACGTTCACTGCCTACAGTGCGGGGAGCCATCCCTCAGGCGCGGTCCGGCCGGAGGCGGTGCGTCAGCTCGAAGCCGCCCACATTCCCGCCAAAAATCCACGCAGCAAGAACTGGGACGAATTCGCGCAGCCGGGCGCGCCCCAGCTCGATTTCGTTTTCACGGTTTGCGACGCCGCGGCCAAGGAAGTTTGTCCAGTGTGGCCCGGGCAACCCATGACCGCTCATTGGGGTGTTCCCGATCCCGCCGCGGTACAGGGCACCGCGGAGGAAGTGCAGGCTGCGTTCCGAAATGCGTTTCTGATGCTGGATCGCCGCATCAGTCTGTTTCTCTGCCTGCCGGTTGCGAGCCTCGACCGGCTTGCCCTCAAGCGGGAAATCGACAAGATCGGCCAGCAATGAAATCCAACATACCGCCCAAGAGGCTGAACCTGTTCGAACGCTACCTGACGCTCTGGGTCGGACTGTGCATGGTAGCCGGGCTCGCCCTCGGCAAAGTTGCACCAAACCTGGTGCAGGGGTTGCGCGGCATGGAATTTGGCCACGGCAGCCACGTCAACGCGCCCATCGCGGTGCTGATCTGGCTGATGATCGTCCCCATGATGATGAAGGTGGACTTCGGCTCGATCCTCAACGTTCGCGCCAAGCCACGCGGGCTGATGGTTACACTGTTCGTGAACTGGCTGGTCAAGCCGTTCTCGATGGCGCTGATTGGCTGGGTGTTCTTCCGGCACATCTTCGCAGCCTGGATCAGCCCGGCCGATGCCGACCAGTACATCGCCGGCGTGATTATCCTGGCTGCCGCGCCCTGCACTGCCATGGTGTTCGTGTGGAGCTACCTGACCGACGGAGACCCGGCTTACACGCTGGTGCAGGTGTCGCTCAACGATCTGATCATGCTGGTTCTCTTCGCGCCCATCGTCCGTTTCCTGGTGAGCGGCGCTTCGTCGTTGCGGGTGCCGTTCATGGTGTTGTTGTACTCGGTCGCCATCTTCATCGTGATTCCGCTGGCAGCCGGAGTGGCGCTGCGTGCCTGGCTCACCCGCACACGCGGCAAAGCATGGTTCGAGCAGGAGTTCCTTCCGAAATTCAGTCCGCTGACCATTCTGGCCTTGCTCGCGACCCTCATCTTCATCTTCGCCTTCCAGGCGGAGAACATCACCGGCCGTTACTTCCACGTGGTGCTGATCGCCATACCAATCATCATTCAGGTCTACTTCAATTCGACTTTGACGTACGGCCTGATGAAGTTACTGAAGGTCGAATACTCGGTAGCGGCGCCCGGGGCGCTCATCGGCGCCAGCAACTTCTTCGAGCTGGCGGTGGCCACCGCCATCGCCTTGTTCGGTCCTGGGTCAGGCGCGGCCCTCGCGACTGTGGTCGGAGTGCTGGTAGAAGTTCCGGTGATGCTGTCGGTATGCAAGGTTTGCAACCGAACGCGGCACTGGTTCCCAGCCACCGGATGAGGAATCACTGCAGTCTCGCGTACTCCGCCTTGGCTTGCTTCAGGATGGGAACGTCGGGATCGGCGTCTTTCCAGAGGGCGAAGAAATCCTGATAAGCGGTGCGAGCTTTGTTGGCATCACCCTGCAGCGCGTAGGCGCGCGCGAGGCCGAGGTGGGCGAGAGGTCCCAGAACAAAATTAAGGTAAAGTCCACGATGGTCCAGGTAAGTTTGAAACTGCTTGGCCGCGAGGTCGCCCTTTTTTTCTGCCAGGTAGGCTTCGCCGCGCAAATAAATAGGCAGCAGATTTCCATTCGTGCCCAGTTCGTACTGCGCGGCCGGCTGCAAAATTTCGACCACGCGGAGGGCGTTCCCGCGCTTAACTTCGATTGCGGCGTTGATGCTGGGCAGCCAATAACCGTTAATAACCGTATCGGTCGGGTAATGCTTGTGCAGCTCATCCGCCATTTTTTGAGCCCGCGGCAAATCTCCGGCCCAGGCCACCGCCAGGGCGGCCTGTTCTTCCGCATCGTGGGTCACCGTGATTTTGAGTGCGGCGGTTGCGTCCTGGAACGCGAGCGTTGAATTCCCCACCGCAGCCTCACGGACGGCGGAATTGGCACGGCCATTGGCGGCGGTCTCGCGATCGCCATCCCGAATGGCCGCTTGCTCAGCACGCGCGGTTAGCTCCCGCGCTTTCCCAAATCGTCCGGCGGAGGCCTGGGTGTCGGATTGGACCCCGAAGGACAATGCTTCCATGCCAGGCTTGCCCGCCCCGGAGGCCAGTGCCCGGTCCATTGCGGCAGCGTCCCCGCGAACAAACGCCAGAGAATAATTCAGGATCACCAGAAGCTCGCTGGCAAGATTCCTGGCCTCAGCCTGCTGCAGCACTTGCCGGCCTTCATCGAAGCGATTCAGGTTGACGAATGCGAACCCGACATTGCCGTAATTCGTGGCGTCGCTGGGATCAAGGCGCAGCGACTCCTGGTACTCGGCCAGCGCCTTCTCCAATTGCCCGAGATTGGAATACTGAACCCCCAGACTGCGTGGCGGCTGCGGGTCCTGGGGATAGGTCTGCTTCCAGGACTGGAGCACGCGGATGGAAGCCTCAAGGTCCAGCGTGACGACATCGCAATACAAAGAATCGATGAAGAACCGTTCCCGCTCGGTCACCCGCTGGCGAAGCTCGTAGGCCTTTTTCGCGTTGTCCGCCGCCAAACCAAGCTGTCTCAAGTTTTCGTAGGTTATTGCCAGCCGGGCATATGCCATGGCGAAGTTGGGATCGAGCTCGATGGCTCGCTTGTAATGCGGGATCGTGGCTTCATCTCCCTGCGTGAACTTGGCCTTGATTCCCTGGCTGTAGGCCTGCAAAGCCGCCAGCGACGAGGTGCTCGCCTGTTCCACCGGAGCGTCGTACTTCTGCACGGACGCCAGCGACTCGCCCAGCTTCTCGCGCATCTTGGTGGCCGATTCACCCAGCGCCTTCAGGACGTGCTCACGGCTGTCAGCCTCCACCTGCTGGCTGCCGAGGGTGTCGCCGGTGTGGCAGTTGAGCGCATTCAGACCGATGGCGTAATGGCTCCCCAGCGAAGAGATGGAGCCGGTCAGCACGGCTTTGCTACCGGTCCGCTGACAAACGTCGCGAGCGAGATCCTGCGTCAGGCGCTCGTCCTTGGGACGGCCCATAAGGCGCAACTGCTCGCCGACCTTCTGATCGGAAAGAACATTCAGGAATGGCGACTGCTCGAGTTGCACGCGCAGCGCCTGCTTGAGCGTGTCGTCGAAAACCGCCTCGCCGGTGGTGTTGGCAAAATCGGCGAGGACGACCGTATCTTTCTCCGTCAATGCTGGCGCTCGCTGCGAGCGCCAATAGAGAAATCCGCTGACAAGTACGGCGACCACCGCGATCACCAGGATGGCGATCTTCCAGGGAAACATCGCGCGCGTCGCGGCGGCCTTCGGTTCGGGCGCAGCCGCGATCTTGCCGCTCGAAACTCTGGCGACCGCCGAACCGCTCGCGCTCGCAGCCGCTGCCGGGTGCGGAACATCTTCGGCAACCAGAAAGCCGCTGCGCGACGACTCCGTTTCGCGCTTCAGCCGTTTGAGGTCGGCGCGCATGTCCGAGGCGTGCTGATAGCGAAGATCGCGGTCCTTCTCGAGCGCTTTGTTGATGATCCGTTCCAGCTCCGCTGGAATCTCCGGATTCAGGCGCACCGGGGCGACGGGCGCCCGGTTCAGGATGGCATCGAAGATCACGCCCGAGGTGTCGCCGCGGAAGGGCAGCGTGCCGGTCGCCATCTCATAGAGCACCACCCCGAAGGAAAACAGGTCACTGCGCGCATCCAGTTCCTTGCCCTTGACCTGCTCGGGTGACATATAAGCGACCGTTCCTAACGTGCTACCAGGACTGGTCAGGTGTTCGTGGCTGATCGCGGTGGCCGCCGCTGAGTCCACACCCACCGCTTGCGGTCTGCCCTTCAGCACTTTGGCCAGTCCGAAGTCCAGGATCTTCACCTGCCCGCGCTTGGTTACGAAGATATTCGCCGGCTTGATGTCGCGGTGGAGAATGCCTTCCGTGTGCGCGGCATCCAATGCGTCGGCAATCTGGACGCCGGCGTCGAGCAGGGTCTCGGTGTCCAGCGGCCTGCCCGTGATGTGGTGCTTGAGGGTCTCGCCATCCAGGAATTGCATGGCGATAAAGGGCTGGCCCGCGTGCTGTCCGATCTCGTAGATGGTGCAGATGTTAGGGTGGTCGAGCGCCGAGGCGGATTGGGCTTCGCGCCGGAAGCGTTCCAGCGTCTGCTGGTCCTGAGCCACGCCATCGGGGAGGAACTTCAGGGCAACGAAACGGTGTAGGGTCGTGTCCTCAGCCTTGTACACCACGCCCATACCGCCGCCGCCAAGCTTTTCGACGATGCGGTAGTGCGAGATGGTCTGGCCGATCATGGGTCGAGCGAGGAAACGAGAATCGTGATGGTATGGCCGCCGCGGAGGCTAAGTCAATGAAGCCGTGGGGAAGACGCGCCAAAAACAGAGGCCCCGCACGGACGGTGCGGGGCTTCCAAAACTCTCGCTAAGCGTCTTCCGGCGCGATCCTCAGTTCCAGAAGGGATTACTCAGGCCGGTGGGCGGATGCTCAGTGCCCTTGTGTTTGTCGGGCGCCGGCACCAGGGTGAATTTCTCCGGATGCGCGGCCATCGATTTCGGCTGGCAGAAGCACGGATGTTCCGCAGTGTACTCGGTATCGCAATACGGGCAAATCATGGCACCCACCTCCGAATAAAAACCGCCGTTTGTATTAGACCGCGCACTCCAGGGAAGCAAGAAACGCAAAATTTGGATGGCAAGCATCGGAAAAACTGGAGCGGCGCTACGAATCTGATTTTCAACGCATATTTACATTTCTGTAATCACCGCTTAACAAGCCGCGGCTACCCTTGCCGACAAGGAGGGGTCTATGCACGGCACAATGCTTTACCCACATCCTGGACAGCCCCGGCTGGCCGGTTCGAAGGGCCGGTTCCAGGGCATTCCGAGGAACCCCAAGCTTCCGCCCGATCTTCGCAAGCGGATCTCGATGTGGAAGCGGATCGTGCTGGCGGAGCTCCTGCGCCGGGCTGGAATCCGGACCCGGTGAGGCCGGCCATGGCAGCCAACCCGCAGATCGTCACCAGCCCGGGCTCAGAGCATGAGCAGATCGTGGCCCTGACCTTGAAAGCCATCCAACTAGCCAAGTCGGCGGTGGCGCACGCTATCGACGGGCTGGCGCAGAAGTCCGCGGCCCCGTTCCAGGCCGTCAACCAGTGCGAGCAGGAGTTGGACCGGCTCGACCGCGAGGTGGATGACCGGGTGACCCACGCCGTCATCCGGGCCTCGGCGCCGGAAGCGGGTGAGTTGCTGGCCTGCATGAAGTTCATGATCGACCTGGAGCGGATCGGCGACCTGATCTCCAGCTTCGGCGGATGCGCCCAGGCCATCGGCGCCCGCATCGAGATGGACGACGTGAAGGACCTGATCCACATGGCCACGGTGTTGGAGCAGATGCTGGTGGACATCCACGACGCCTTTTCCGCTCGCAACCTGGACCGCGTGATCAGCGTGCTGCGGGCCGACGCCGTGATCGACCGCATCCGCAATCTGGTGTTCATCCGCCACGTGGAGAACCAGGAAGGCACGGCCGGCCCCGAGGGCATCCACGTGCTGTTCATGGCGCAGGCGCTGGAGCGCGCCGGCGACCACACTAAGAACCTGGCCGAGGAAGTCTGTCACCTGGCGACCGGGCAGACCATGCGCCACGTGCTGCGTTCCAAGAGTAAGTCCGAAGAGCAAATGTTCCTCGAGTGGCTGCGCGGCCACCAAAACGCCGAGTAGGGGACCGCTGCAGTGGCGGCCTTACGTCCACTTTCCATCCAGAGCTGTCCCGATGTGATGCCGGGCCTTTCCAGGAAATGAGACGCCACTAAGACTTCTCAGTTTCAGAGACAGACGAGAGCAGGTACGAGGGTAACCTCAAAGTTCTCGTGCCCGCGGCCGATATATCCCTCACGAACTATTTCCTTTCTGCGCGAGGTGCTTATGAAGAAGATGTTCGCTGTTTTGTGCAGGTCAACGCTTGCTCTGGCCATCCTGGCCGCCATGGCGAGCAGCTGGGGCTTTGCCGGCGAGACGCCCGAGAGCCTCCCGGGTGTGACCCGCGTCGATGCGGCCAAGGCAAAGGCTCTGATGGCCGGCGGGGCAGTGATGATCGATAGTCGCGTCGCCAACGAATATGCCGAGGCGCACATCAAGGGCGCAACCAACGTTCCCTATAAGGAAAAGAGCGCCAAAGACGTAGGCTATGACCCCGCAGCCGACAGTTTTGACATCTCGAAACTGCCCTCCGACAAGAATGCCGCGCTGATTTTTGCGTGCAATGGCGCGGAATGCTGGAAGAGCTACAAGGCGGCCAAGGCTGCGGCCAAAGCCGGCTACAAGAAGGTGTATTGGTTCCGCGATGGATTCCCTGCCTGGAAAGCTGCGGGATATCCCATCGAGTAAATACCCACGACCTCCTTGAGCCGCGCCGCAACCAGTCGGAAGGACAAGCCGATGCTAACGAAGGGAACTCTCAAAACCAAAATGCTGGCGGCAGCGATTCTGGCTGCGCTGGCTCTGGCGGGCCTCACTGCGGTTGACATCTACAGCGTGCGCCAGGGTATCCACGCCTTATCCTCCGTCTACGAAGACCAGGTGAAACCGGTCGCAGCCATCCAGGAAATGGAACGCGATCTTAAAGAGGTTCGATTCCGCATGGCGGGGGTTCTGCTCGATCAGATGCCAGCCGTCGGTTCCTCGAACCAGCTCAAGGAGGCTGCCGACAATTTGCCCAGGCAGTGGGCCATCTTCCAAGAGAAGACCGGAAGCAATCTGGTCACCCCGCACGCCAAGGAGCTGGCAGCAAAGATCGAAAAAAACATGCCGGGGTTTCGCGCATTCTCCGAGAAGCTGGCGAAGGCTTATTCTACCTCCGACAAGAAAGCCCTGAGCTCGCTGTTGGAAGACGATTGGCCCACCATTCAGGCGGGCTTGGTCAAACCGCTGGAGCAACTCATCCCCGAGCAGCAAAACGCCGTGAAGGAAAGCTACGAAGCCAGCAGCAGGTCGGGAAACAGATTGATTTCCCTGGGCTTGGCGATGTCCATCGGCAGCGCTCTCATTCTAGGGGTCTTTGGTTTTCTGATCGCTGGCGCCATCCTGGGCCCTTTGAGACAGACAATGAACGTTCTGGCGGCGGTCGCCAGCGGCGATCTGACGCAGCGCCTGGAGGTTAAGACGAAGGACGAGATCGGCGCCATGGCCGCATCGCTTAATCGGGTCGTGGACACGATGCACTCGGCGCTGGAGGAAATCGACCAGAGCGCACAGCACTTGGCCAGTGCCAGCGGGCAGCTTTCCGCTACCGCTACTCAGAGTGCGAACGGCGCCGAAATCCAGAGGGACCAGGTTCACCAGGTGGCCACGGCCATGCAGGAAATGTCCGCCACGGTGCACGAAGTCTCAGAGAACTGTAACCGGGCCGCCGAATCGGCGCGCCAAGCAGTGCAAGCCGCTCACGACGGTGGCGCCACGGTAGAAGATACCCTTACGCGCATGCGTTCCATCGCCGGGTCGGTGCGCGAAACCGCCGAGAAGGTGCAACACCTGGGGAGCCGGTCTGACCAGATCGGGAAGATTGTCGGCGTGATTGAGGATATCGCCGACCAGACCAATCTACTCGCCCTGAATGCGGCGATTGAAGCCGCGCGAGCCGGTGAGCAGGGGCGCGGCTTCGCGGTGGTGGCGGATGAAGTACGCAAACTAGCGGAACGCACCACCAAGGCGACGAAAGAAATTGCCGAGATTGTCGGCGGGGTTCAGAGCGAGACCCGCGTTGCCGTTGAAAAAATGCAGTCCGGCACCGAACAGGTGGCAAAAGGAGTTGAAGTAACCGCCCGCGCGGGTGATTCGCTGAAGCAAATTATCAGCCAGGCCGAGCATGTGGGGGAAATGGTGACTCACATCGCGACCGCGGCCATCCAGCAATCGTCGGCCACGGACCAGGTGAACGGCAACATGGATCAGATTAACAAGCTCGTAGCACAGGCATCCGCAGGGTCGCAAGAGGCGGCCAAGGCTTGCGAACAGTTGTCGGGTCTGGCGCTTGACTTACAGCGTCTGGTCGAACGCTTCCAATTGGGAAATGATGGAACTCTTGCGCCAGGAGACCGGGTCTCGGTTCCCAACTGAACGCTGCCACCCGCGGCTTCGGCGGGGCTCTCGCAGACCATACACCGCTAAAGTACACAAAGACACGCCACGACCAGCTTCCATCGAGAAATTGCTCGCGGAGCCCTGGACACTGCAAGGTTGCGCCCAACCATCGGTGTGATCCCAGAGCGGGAGTTCCCTCTTTGACCCCGAAAACTGTGAGCAGGGTACCCCTCCCACCTGCTGGTGACCTTGAGGGCGTGGTACAAGGGTTTCCTTCGAAGAACAGATGAACAGATGTTCCTCGAGTGGCTGCGCGACCGGCAGCACGCGGAGTAGCGCGTGTAGAGACCTTGCTTGCAACGTCTCCAGGCCAGAATCGCCGCGAATTTTCACCTCATATTCACGTCGTTGTAACGCATTTGTAACACGCAGAACTTACTAATCATTCGCGCTTGTCTGCGAACAGGGAGGATGCAACATTGAAAAGATTCCTCGCGCCACTTTTGTTCTGCCTTGCTCTGCTGGTGACCGGTGGTTGGGCAGAAAATCTAAACGGGGCGGGGGCGACGTTCCCGTATCCCATTTACTCGAAGTGGTTTAATGAGTACCACAAAATCCACGGCGACGTTCAGATCAACTATCAATCGATCGGCAGCGGCGGCGGGATTCGGCAAGTGACGGCGGGCACGGTGGACTTCGGCGCCAGTGACGGTCCCATGACCGACCAGCAGTTGGCGGAAGCGAAGTTCAAGATCTTCCACATCCCCACGGTGCTGGGCGCGGTCGTCCCGGCCTACAACGTGCCCGGCGTGCAGGGAGAGCTCAAGTTCAGTCCGGGCACCATAGCCGGCATCTTCCTGGGCAAGATCAACAAGTGGAACGACAACGCCATCGCGGCGGACAATCCCGGCGTAAAGCTGCCGGACCGATCCATCATCGTGGTCCATCGCTCGGACGGAAGTGGCACCACCTACATCTTCACTGACTACTTGTCGAAGGTGAGCTCGGACTGGAAAGACCAAGTCGGCAAGGGCACCTCGGTGAGATGGCCGGTGGGGCTGGGCGGCAAGGGCAATGAAGGCGTGGCCGGCATGATTCGCCAGATGGAGGGCGGGTTCGGCTACATAGAGCTGATCTATGCCGTCCAGAACAAGATCCCCTTCGGGGCGGTAAAGAACAGCTCCGGATCGTGGATCAAGGCCAACCTCGATAGTACGACGGCGGCCGGAGGCTCGGTGAAGAACATGCCCGACGACTTCCGCGTCTCCATCACCAATCCGCCCGGCAAGGACGCCTATCCCATCGCCAGCTTCACCTGGCTGCTGGTGCCGGCGCAGTTCAAAGACGCAGCCAAAGGCAAGGTCGTCGTGGATTTTCTGGCCTGGATGCTGGACCAGGGCGAACCCATGGCATCGCAACTCGACTACGCGCCGCTGCCCAACAACGTGAAAGACAAGTTGCGGGGCCGGATCAAGGAAATTCGCTTTTAGGGCCACGAGCTTACGAGAAATTGTGTGCAAAAAATGACACGCCATCCTGTGGAGAAAAAAACAATGAACGCCAAGCGCATCGTCTCCGTGTTGCTTCTGCTGTCCATCAGCCTGCTGGCGCAATCCGCCGCGCCCGACCCGCAAACCAAGAGCAAGCCCAAGAAGAAAGCTATGGCCGCGGCCTCGCCGACGGCGGAGCTCGCCACTGAGGTGCACCAGTTGCGCCAGATGATGGAAACCCAGCAGCACCAGATCCAGCAACTGCAACAGGCAGTGCAGAGCCGCGACCAGCAAATCACCGACCTGCAGAACGCCGCCAGCCAGGCGCGCAGCAGCGCGGAGAGCGCTGTCTCCAGCAGCTCGCGGAGTGCGCAAACGGTGAGCGCGCTCGAGAGCACCGTCGCCGATATCAAGCTCAATACCACCAACATGGCGGCGACCATGCAGGAGGAGCAGAAGCGCGTCGGCGAGATGATCGAGAGCCCGCTGGCCCTGCACTACAAGGGAGTCACCATCACGCCGGGCGGATTCCTGGCGGCAGAATCGGCGTGGCGCCAGCACGCCACGGCCTCCGACGTGAACACCCCGTTTAGTTCCATCCCGTTCCCGGGTAACGATGCTAATCACCTGTCGGAGTTTTTCGGGTCTGGCCGCCAGTCCCGCATCACGATGCTGGTGGAGGGCAAAATCAAGACCGCGAAGCTCCGCGGCTACTACGAGACGGACTGGCTCTCCGCCGGCGTAACCTCCAACAACAACCAGAGCAACAGCTACACCAATCGCATGCGCCAGCTCTTTGGGCAAGTAGCGCTCGATAGCGGATGGTCATTCACTGGCGGACAGATGTGGAGCCTGGTGACGGAGACCAAGAAGGGTCTGGATAACCGCAGCGAGGCGTTACCAATGACCATTGACGCTCAGTACCACGTCGGCTTCAGTTGGTTGCGCCAGTATGGCTTCCGGGTGGTGAAGAACTTCAATAACAAGGTCTGGCTCGGCGCTTCGATCGAGAACGCGCAGACGACTAATCTCGGAGGGGGCAATTTCCCCAACAACTTCGTGATCGGCGCGCCGGGAACGGGCGGCGGGCTTTACAACAGCGGAGAGACCCTGACGAGCAGCGGAGGGCTGTCACCGGCTGCTAATTACTCCTATAACTACACGCCGGACTTCGTCGTGAAGGCCGCGTTCGAACCGGGGTTCGGACACTATGAGGTGTTTGGGATCCTCAGCAACTTCCGCGACCGCATCTATCCGGCAGCTCTGCTGACGACACCGACCCCAACTCCGCAATGCGGCGTCGCCGTTCCCACCGCGGCCACACCACCCTGCACCAGTGTGCGCACCGGCGGCGGCGGCGGGGTCAATGCCCGCTGGTCGTTTTTCCAGAAACACGTGGATTTCGGCCTCCACTTTCTGGGCGGCGACGGCGTGGGTCGCTACGGCACGTCCCAGTTAGCGGAAGTAACCGTGCACCCCAACGGAAGTCTGGCCCTGATCCGCAGCTACCAGGCATTGGAGACGCTGGAGTGGCATTCCAAGCATTGGGATGTTTACACCAACGCTGGTACCGAATACGCGCAGCGCACAGCCTACCTGAACGCGAACGGCACCGCCTTGGTGGGTTACGGCCGCACCGACCAAACCGGCACCGGACTCTGCCTGGTGGAACCCAATCCTGCTGCGGCCACCAACGGAACCAAGCCGGGATTTCAGCCCGCCTCGAACGGTTGTAATGACCCGCGCAACCTGATCGAGGGCACCTTCGGATTCTGGTACAAGGCTTATAGCGGACCCAAGGGGAGGATACAGTTTGGTCCACAATATTCTTACCTGGTCCTCAACACCTGGAGGGATGCCGGGCGCGTGGGCAACGTTGCAACCAATCCTTTTGCGCCCACGCCTCACACTGTGGAGAATATGTTCTTCACTTCCTTCCGGTACTACCTGCCGTAAGGACTCATAGGCAGTGTTCCAATCCGGCGCTGGCCCAACCAGCCGGCGCCGGTATCCCCTGTAACCTTGCTGTAACAATCGCCTGCTAGCCTGAGGCCGGGATGCGCAACTTGGTCGAAGCTGCCCGTTTTCCGCAGAAGCCCCAGCCCGAGCCCGAAACCACGGCTCCGGCCGGGCGCACCATCCCGCTGATCCCGGCCAAAGCAAGCAAAGTTCCCGATCGCGTCTTCTCCGGCGCCATGCTGTTTTGCGGCTTGTCGCTGCTGACCATCGTGGGGCTGATCGTCATCGAGTTGGTGCTGCAGTCCAGGCTGTCGATCCACGCCTTCGGCTGGAGTTTCTTCAAGGGAACCAACTGGGATCCGGTATCGGGTGATTTCGGAGCGCTGCCGTTCATCTACGGCACTCTGGTCTCCTCACTGGTAGCTTTGGTGATCGCCATCCCGCTTTCGGTGGGCGTGGCGGTGTTCACTACCGAGATGTGCCCGAAGCCGCTGCGTGGGACCATCTCCTTCCTGACCGAGCTGCTGGCCGCGATCCCCAGCGTGGTGTTCGGGCTGTGGGCGATCTTCGTGCTGGCGCCGCTCTTGCGCGAGCACGTGCAGCCCTGGCTGGCGAAATACTTTGGTTGGACCACTCTGTTTTCGGGACCACCGTTTGGCATTGGCATGCTGGCCGCCGGGATAATCCTGGCCATCATGATCGTCCCCATCATCGCCTCGATCTCGCGCGAAGTGCTCACCGCGGTGCCGCAGCAGCAGCGGGAAGCGGTGCTGGCGCTGGGGGCTACGCGCTGGGAGATGATCCGGGTGGGGGGCTTGCGCAATGCCCGCACCGGCATCGTGGGGGCCATTATCCTTGGACTGGGCCGCGCTCTGGGAGAAACCATGGCCGTCACCATGGTCATCGGCAACACGCCCCAGATCGCCAAATCGCTGTTTGCGCCGGGCTACACCATGGCCAGCGTGATCGCCAACGAATTCACCGAGGCTACCGGCGATCTGTACTTGAGCGCGCTGGTCGAAATCGGGCTGGGCCTGTTCCTGGTGACGATTGTGGTCAACATACTGGCCGGTCTGCTGGTTTGGTCGGTCACACGCGGCATGCCTGCGAGGGTCCGTGCCTAACGACCCGATCACGCCAAAAGTGGACGCGCCGGAGCGCAGCCCATCGCAGCAACGCCTTCTGGACTTGAGGCGCAAGGTCACCGACCGCCTGGCCACCGGATTCGCCGTGTTGATGGCGGTGTTGGTGATCGCTCCGCTGCTGGCCGTTTTCACCTACCTGGTGCTGCGCGGCGTCGGCTCGCTGAACCTGGCCTTCTTCACCCACCTCCCGGTTCCGGTGGGCGAGAAGGGCGGAGGCGTAGCCAACGCGATAGTGGGATCGGTGATGATCCTGGGCATCGCCAGCATCATTGGCGTGCCCTGGGGGATCGGCGCCGGCATTTATCTAGCAGAATACGGCCGCGGCAGCTTCGCCACCCTGCTGCGCTTCACCGCCGACGTGCTGAATGGCGTGCCTTCCATCGTGATCGGCATTGTGGCCTATGCGCTGGTGGTGCTGACTCAGAAGCACTTCTCGGCGCTCTCCGGCGGCGTGGCGCTGGGCATCATGATGATCCCCACCATCACCCGCGCCACCGAGGAAGTATTGCTGCTGGTGCCACTCACGGTGCGGGAAGCAGCCTGGGGGCTGGGAGTGGCACGTTGGCGGGCAACGCTCTCGGTCACGCTGCGCACCGCCAGCGCCGGCGTGATTACGGCGGTAATGCTGGCCTTCGCCCGCATCGCCGGCGAGACCGCGCCGCTGCTGTTCACCGCTTTCGGCAATCAATTTTGGAACCTTAATCCCAACCAGCCCACGGCCGCGTTGCCGTTGCAGCTCTTCGTCTACGCCATCTCGCCCTTTGACGAGTGGCACCGGCTGGCCTGGGCGTGTGCGCTGGTGCTGATTGCGCTGATCGTGGGCGCGGTCGCCGCAGTGCGGATGGTGGCGAGCCGGGGCATGTTCCAGGGAGCGAATTAAGCGATGGGTGTTGGCGTCCAAGTCGAGCAGCTCAACGCGTGGTTCGGCGCTACCCAGGCGCTCTACGACATCGCCATGCAGGTCCCGGCCAATCACGCCACCGCCATCATCGGGCCCTCGGGGTGCGGAAAGTCGACCTTCATCCGCTGCCTCAACCGCATGCACGAGACGGTGCGCGACGCCCGCCTGGAAGGCCGGGTGCGCGTCGGTTCCATGGAGGTCTACGGCAACGGCACCTCGGCGGTGGAAGTGCGGCGGCGCGTCGGCATGGTGTTCCAGAAGCCCAACCCCTTCCCCAGCATGTCCATCTATGACAACGTGGCCGCCGGGCTGAAGCTGAACGGCTTCCACAACCGTCGCGTGCTTGACGAAGTGGTGGAGCGCTCGCTGCACATGGCCGCGCTGTGGGACGAGGTGAAGGACTCGCTGAAGAAGAAGTCGGGGGCCAGCCTCTCCGGAGGCCAGCAGCAGCGGCTGTGCATCGCCCGTGCCCTGGCGGTGCAGCCGGAAGTGATGCTGATGGATGAACCCGCTTCCGCCCTCGACCCCATCTCCACCAGCAAGATCGAGGAGCTGATCTTCCAGCTCAAGGAGCAGTACACCATCGTGATAGTCACCCATAACATGCAGCAGGCGGCGCGAGTGGCGGAGTACACTGGTTTTTTTCTGATGGGGAAGCTGATCGAGTTCGACAAGACCGAGAAAATTTTCACCAATCCGTCCGACAAGCGGACGGAAGACTACATCACAGGCAGGTTTGGCTAGTGCGCACGCGTTTTCATCAAGGTTTGGATCAGTTGCGGCAGAAGCTGCTCACCATGGGCGGCATGGCCGAGCAGGCCGTGGAGCGCGCCGTCGAGAGTTACCGGCGGCGGGACGGGGAGCTGTGCCGGCTGGTGCTCGAGGGCGAACCCGCCATCAACATCATGGAGCGCGAGATCGACGAACTCGCCCTCGACCTGCTGGCCATGCAGCAGCCCATGGCTGTCGACCTGCGCTTCATCACTGCCGTCATGAAGATCAACGCCGACCTGGAGCGCGTCGGCGACCAGGCGGTGAACATCTCGGAGCGGGTGCTGCACTCGCTCGACCTGCCCGAGACGGACCTGCCCGCCGATATTCCCCGCATGGCCGGAATGGCCAAGGACATGGTGCGGCGCGCGCTGCAGTCGTTCATCGATGCCCGTCCGGAAGCGGCCGAGGAAGTGCTGAAGATGGACGACCTGGTGGACAACATGAACCGCGAGATCCACGCCTCCATGATCGGGCACATGAAGCGTGTCCCGGACGCGCTGCAACAGGCGCTGGATGCGCTGCTCATCTCCCGCAACCTGGAACGTGTGGCCGATCACGCCACCAATATCGCCGAGGACGTCATCTTCTGGATCAAGGGCGCCGACGTGCGGCACCATTTTGGGATGAACGCGGTCCAGCCGTAGCCCGGCGGGACGCGTCCCGTTGTGGTCCAGCTTTTTTGATCGGTTGCATCAGTTTTTTAGCAGAGTCGGGATCAAGAGTGAATATAAACTAAGGGTTCCTTATGCTTGAGTCTTGCCAGAATTCGAGCGGGTTGCGGCTGCTTGCGGTGATGGCGACAGCTACAGCTATTCGTCTCTCTGGCAGGGGGACTTGAGCTAGCAGATCCAAAACAGCTCCTGAGCCCACCGCCAGATAAGGCGAGTGGGTTTTTGTTTTGCGGGAAATCTCTGGGGAGGACGAGTTGATGCTTTGCGCAGGGGCGGTGCGGCCATGATCGTGATGAAATTCGGAGGCACCTCGGTGGAGGATGCGCCGGCCATCGAGCGTGTGGCCGAGATCGTGCGCAGCCGCTCGGCGGAGGGTCCCGTAGTCGTGGTCAGCGCGCTGGCCCGCGTCACCGACCAGTTGCTGGCGGCCGGCCAGGCGGCCGCGACCGGCGACCGCGAGCGCGCGCTGGAACTGGCCTCGGCCCTTCGACAGCGGCACCTGCGCACCGCTTCCGACCTTCTCCCCGGCACTCACTTCTCCAAGGTTCAGCCCGCGCTGGAATCCAATTTCAAACTGCTGCAGGAGCTGTTGACCGGCGTTGCCACCCTCCAGGAACTTTCACCCCGCAGCACCGATTGCCTGCTCTCGTTTGGCGAGCTGCTCTCGAGCGAGATCGTGAGCGCAGCCTTTGCGGCGCGCGGCCTCGCCGCCGAGCGGGTGGACGCGCGCGAATGCCTCGTCACCGACAATTCCCACACCAAGGCGGCCCCGCTTTTCGATGAGACCCGGGCGCGGCTCGAAGCTCGCGTGCGTCCGCTGGTCGAGCGGCACGTGATCCCGGTGATGGGCGGCTTCATCGGCGCCACGCTGGAGGGCGTCACGACTACCATCGGCCGTGGCGGCTCCGATTACTCGGCATCCATCGTGGGCGCGGCCATGCAAGCGGAGCGCATCGAGATCTGGACCGATGTGCCCGGCATGATGACCACCGACCCCAGTGTGTGCCCGGAAGCGCGGCTGATTGAGGAGATCAGCTTCGAAGAAGCCGCGGAGCTGGCCTCCTTCGGCGCCAAGGTACTGCACCCGGCCACGCTGCTGCCGGCCATCGAGAAGAACATCCCGGTCTTGGTGCTGAACTCGCGCAACCCGGCTGGCGCCGGCACCTGCATACGGGCGCACGTGCCGGGCAACCACCATCCCGTACGCGCCATCGCCGCCAAGCGCCACAGCACTATCGTCAATGTGGCCGGCGAACGCGGCGAGATCCCGCGCGGATTCCTGCGGGAAGTGCTGGCGGTGTTCGACCGGCACCAGTGCCAGGTGGATATCGTCGCCAGCTCGCAGGTGCGCATCACGCTGGCGGTGGAATCCGACTCGGCGGCGCCGGAACTGCTGGCCGATCTGGAACGCTTCGCACAGGTGAGTTGCGAGGCGCGGCAGGCCATCGTGAGCGTGGTGGGCGAGAACCTGCGCGGCCGGCAAGGCATCGCGGCCAGCGTGTTCTCGAGCGTCGCGGCCGCCGGGGTCAACGTGCGCATGATTTCGCAGGGCGCTTCCGAGATCAACATCAGCTTCGTCATCCAGGAGGAGGATGTGCCGGCGGCGGTGCGCCGCCTGCACAGCGATCTCTTCGCCGAAGCCGATACCGAGGAGAGCCGGCGGCCCTCCGGCAGCGTTGTCCACCGGGAAGCGAACGCGAGCGAACATTTGCGGCTGCGCGCGGAGGTAGCTCGGGATGTGGGCGCCCCGAAGAGTTTGAAGTAAAGACTGACTGCAACACAGAGGTAACGTCATGGGTCCAAAATCTGATTTCGTTTGGATGAACGGCAAGCTGGTCCGCTTTCAGGACGCCACTCTGCACTTCATGACCCCCGGCCTGCACTACGGCATTGGGGCCTTCGAAGGCATCCGCTGCTACGCCGCGTCGAATGGCTCCGCCATCTTCCGCCTGCACGATCACATGCAGCGGCTGGTGGACTCGGCGCGGGTGCTGGGCTTCCTGGAGCTTCCCTACACGCTGCGCGAGCTGACCGATGCGGTGAAGGCCACGGTCGCCGCCAACGCCTTCCCCGATTGCTACATCCGGCCGCTGATCTATCTCGCCGAGGGCGGCTGGAATCTGGTGCTCGATAACGGCGTGCCGCACGTCGGGATCGCGGTATGGAAGTGGGAGAAGTTCCTGGGCGACGAGGCGCTGGAGACCGGCATCCGCGCCAATACATCGTCCTTCACCCGCCATCACGTCAACGCCAGCATGACCAAGGCGAAGATCTCCGGCAATTATGTGAACTCGGTGCTGGCGCGGACGGAATCTCTGCGCCTGGGCTTCGACGAGGCCATCATGCTGGATACCCAAGGCTACGTCGCCGAATGCACCGGCGAAAATCTGTTTCTGGTGCGCCGCGGCATGGTGTACACCTCGCCCAGCGCTGCTATCCTCGAGGGCATCACGCGCGACACCATCCTGACCCTGGCCCGTGAGCTCGGCCTCATGGCCGTCGAGGAGCCGATCTCGCGCGACCAGCTCTACCTCGCGGATGAAGTCTTCGTCTGCGGCACGGCGGCGGAGGTTGCCGGCTTGCGGGAGATCGATTTCCGGCGCATCGGCAGCGGCAAGACC
>JBKQPN010000126.1:0-4617 GCA_052145015.1 Terriglobales bacterium | reverse complement strand
GGCCGTGGCCGGGAATCCGGCTGGCGGTAGCGCGGATGATTAGCGTGGATTCACGGTGTATCCATTGTGCTGTCATGCTGAGCGAGTGCGGGCCGCTTTTTGCCCGCACGAGTCGAAGCACCCCTATTCTGCAACATCATCTTGCGAGTGGGGGTCCTTCGACTCGCGCGCCAAAGCTTGCCCTGAGCGAAATCGAAGGGGCGGGCGCGCTCGCTCAGGATGACAACACCGCGAGAAACAACTTTTGCAGAACGGCGCTGGTTCTCGGTCTATTCCTCCTCTTCTCGCTCGCGGCTCTCGCCCAGTCCGGCGGGGAGCTGAAGTTCTACCTGCACTCCGACCCCAAGACCTTCGACCCGCTGGCGGTGGCTGACGACGCTTCCGAAACCATCCGCTACCTGACCGGCGGCGTGCTGCTGCGGGTCAACCGGCGAACGCAACAGGCCGAGCCCGAACTGGCCACCTCGTGGACCATCGCGCGCGACGGCCGCAGCATCACCTTCAACTTGCGCGAGCACATTTATTACTCCGATGGCTCGCCGTTCTCCGCCGAGGATGTGGCCTACACCGTCCAGCGGCTGATGGACCCGGCGCTGCACTCGCCCACCGGCGACGCTTTCCGTTCCGGCGCTGGCGCCGTGCGCACGCACGTGGATTCGCCGGCGCGCATCACCATCACTTTTCCCGCGCCGGTGGCCGGCATGGACAAGCTCTTCGACCAGGTGGCGATCGTCTCCTCGCGCTCGGCCAACAAGGAGCGCGCGGCGCTGGGGCCGTTCTACCTGGCCGACTACAAGCCCGATTCCTACGTGCTGCTGAAGCGCAATCCCAACTTCTGGCGGCGCGATGCGGCGGGACGCCAACTGCCCTATCTCGATTCCGTGCGCCTGGGCATCCAGCCCAACCGCGATATCGAGATGATGAACTTCCGCCGCGGCGAGATCGACCTCATCAACTGGCTGGACAGCGAGTACTTTGACCGGCTGGCGTCGCAGGCGCCGGCGGTGGTGCACGACGCCGGTCCCGGCCTCGATTCCGAGCAGATGTGGTTCAACCAGGCGCCCAACGCGCCCATTGCGGCGTACAAGCGCGCGTGGTTCCGCTCCACCAATTTCCGCCGCGCCGTCTCCGAGGCCGTTAACCGCGCCGACCTCAGCCGCGTGGTCTATGGCGGACACGCCCAGCCCGCGGCCGGCCCGGTCTCGCCCGCCAACAAGTTCTGGTTCAACGCCAGGCTGCACCCGCCAGCTTACGATCCCACCGGCGCCCTGCGCCTGCTGCAGCAGGAGGGATTCCGTCTGGAAGGCGCTTCGCTGCGCGACCGCGAAGGCCACGCCGTCGAGTTCTCCATCATCACCAACGCCGGCAACAAGGCACGCGAGCGCATGGCCACCATGATCCAGCAGGACCTGGGGAAGATCGGCATCAACGTACACGTGGTGACGCTTGATTTCGCCTCGCTGCTCGAGCGCATCACCGAGTCCTCCAACTATGAAGGCGCTCTGCTGGGCATGGTCAACACCGACCTCGATCCCAACGCGCAGATGAATATTTGGCTGAGCTCGGCGGAGAACCACCAGTGGAATCCCAGGCAGAAGTCGCCGGAGACGCCGTGGGAAGCCGAGATCGACCGCCTGATGAAGGAGCAGGCCGCCAGCCTCGATCCCGCCAAACGCAAGCAGTGCTTCGATCGCGTGCAGGAGATCGCGGTGGAGCAGCAGCCGTTCCTCTACCTGGTCAACAAGAACGCGCTCTCGGCGGTGTCGGCCAGCGTAGGCAACGCCAGCCCGGTGGTGCTGCGGCCGCAGACCTACTGGAACATCGAGACGCTCAGCCTCCGCCCCCAGATTGCGAGTAAGCATTGATTCTGCGTGACCAGCCATTTCTCTCCCTCTGCCTCACCGCCGGCTATCGTCACAAGCCGCCGGTGTTGCGCAATACGTTTCTGCAGATGAGGCGGGGAGAGATACTCGGGCTGGTCGGGCAGAGCGGTTCCGGAAAAAGCACGCTGGCGCTGGCTATCCTGCGGCTGCTGGAGCTGAAGGGCGGCAAGGCCGCGGGCTGCGTCTATCTCCAGGGCCAGGACCTGATGAAGATGAACCCGCGTGAGCTGCGTGCGGTGCGCGGCAAGCAGATCGGCCTGGTGCTGCAGAGTCCGCTCTCCGCGCTGAATCCGGCGCTGAGCATCCGCACCCAGTTGCGCGAGGCCTGGAGGGCGCACGTCCAAGGGCCCTCCCTCGACTGCGAGGCCAGCATCGCAACGGCGATGACCAACGTCAGCCTGCCCAGCGATGACGATTTTCTCCGCCGCCACGCTTCGCAATTGAGCGTGGGACAGGCGCAGCGCGTGCTCATCGCCATGGCGGTGCTGCACCGCCCGGCGCTGCTGATCGCCGACGAGCCCACCAGCGCCCTCGACGTCATCACCCAGTCCGAAATCCTGGGCCTGTTCGCGCGCCTCAACCGCGAGTTGGCCACCGCCATCCTGTATATTTCGCACGACCTGCTCTCGGTGGCCTCCATCTGCCACCGCATCGCCATCCTGCACCAGGGCGACATCGTCGAGTGCGGCAGCACGGAAAGCATCCTGGAATCGCCGCAACACCCCTACACCCAAAAGCTGATCGCCGCCCTGCCGGCCATCCCATCCCGCGCCCACCCGGCGTGTGCTGGAGACCCCGGGCTGCAGCGGCCGACGGCGGCCGGCGCCCTTCGTTAATCCACGGTTCAAAACGAAGCGCGGCGCATTACCAACGTGCTTACACGATGGTTCGGTACCTTAGTTTGCACGGGGGGGCGTTCGCGGTTGACAGTGCAAGGCAGATGGCCGATAAAGCAGTAAGGGCACCGCTCCGCCCGGGAAACTTCCGTGTGGAGGGCGGTTACGGGCATGCCGGAATCCACCTCTGCCGAGACTTCGCGCTACCAGATCCAGGGCTTTGAAGCCGTGGTCTGCAGCGAAGCCATGCACAAGCTGATGCAGATGGTGGAGCGGGTGGCCCGCAGCAGCGCCGCGGTGCTGATCGTGGGCGAGACCGGCAGCGGCAAGGAGTTCGTCGCCCGCGCCATCCATCATAATTCCCTGCGCTGCAACAAGCCCTGGGTGGATCTGAACTGCGCCGCGCTTCCCGAAAACCTGGTGGAGAGCGAACTGTTCGGCTACGAGAAAGGCGCGTTCAGCGGCGCCGACACTCCCAAGCCCGGCCTGTTCGAGCTGGCCGACCACGGCACCCTGTTTCTCGACGAGATCGGCGAACTCGAGCCCAAGGTGCAGGTGAAGCTGCTGCGCGTGCTCGACGGCGTCACCTACTACCGGCTGGGCGGGAGCAAGAAGATTTCCGTGGACGTGCGCATCGTGGCCGCCACCAACCGCGACCTGGAAGAGCAGGTGCGCGCCGGCCGCTTCCGCAGCGACCTCTATCACCGCCTGGGACAATTCCAGCTCAAGGTGCCGCCCTTGCGCAGCCGGCCCGAGGACATCGTCGGCCTGGCCGAGGTTCTACTCAAGCAGCACAAGCCGGAGATGCGCTTCTCCGACGACGCCCTGCACGCGCTGCTCGCCTATTCCTGGCCGGGCAACGTGCGGGAACTGAAAAACATCGTGCTGCAGGCGGCCACCATGTCCGAGGATACCGAGATTCGCGCCGCCGACTTGCCCCCGGAGATCGGCGGGTCGCCGCGCGTCGAGGACGAAGTCCCCACCCGCGACCTGGCCGAGATCGAGCGCCAGACCATCGTCAAGGTGCTGGCCTCGACCAGCGGCCACCAGGGCCAGGCGGCGGAACAGCTCGGCATCTCCCGCCGCACCCTCAGCCGCAAGCTCAAGCAGTACAAGATCGACGCCGAGCGCCGCAGCTCGAATCCGCTGGGCCTGCTGGGCGGCGAACAGCAGAGCTACTTCCGCGCCGCGCTCGATGTGCCGGTCGCCATCCGCACCAAGTGGGATGAAGAGCTGACCGTGCGCAGCATCAACCTCGCCGCCGGCGGGCTGGCGGTGAGCGGCCTGGCCAATCCCCTGAAGTGCAGCGGCGACCTGGAGATCCGCTTTACCATGCCCGACGGCATGGCGGTCGAAGCCACTGGCCGCATCGCCTGGGCCGACGTGCGCGGCAAAGCCGGCCTCCGCTTCACCCAGATCGATGCCCAGGTGGTGGCCAAGCTCCAGCAGTGGATTTCCGATAAGCAGCAGGAAGAAGGCTGGACCGTCACCGAGTCCCGCTGATCCAACCTCTGGCGGAGCGGCTGGTCCGCCGTTGCGCAACTACCAGAGCGTCTTCACAGTGGTCGTGCCCAGAATTCGTTGATTGCAACCTACAGGTGGAAGCGCCGGGCTTCAGGGGTCCCCAGCGAACCCGATTTTGGTTTGCTGGGGCGGAGCCCGGCGATTAGGGCATCGTGATGAAAGGGCTTTAAGCCCCGGCACCGAGCCTAAAGGCCATCTTCCATTGTCTCCATTTCGCAGGCCTGAAGGCCTGCGCTTCCACCGGGTACGTTCCACCGGGTACGCCTGCCTTGGAAACGATCTAGCCCGCGCTCTCTCCCCGGCGCGCGTCCGAGCGGCTGACGCAGACCCGCACCCGGGCCGTCAACTGCGGGATGGTAAACGGCTTGGCCAGG
>JBKQPN010000125.1:0-20746 GCA_052145015.1 Terriglobales bacterium | reverse complement strand
GAAGGCAGCATTTCCGCCGACTGGAACCAGGGCTTTCCGGAAGTGCGCATCGCGAGCGTCAGCGTGAATTGAGCCATTGAGTCATTGTGCCATTGGGCCATTGTTTTTAATGACTCAATGACTCAATGGCCTAATGACCCAATCCTCCGTGAATTAGAATCCCCTCATGGCAGAGACAAAGCCCATCCGCCTCACCGAGGCGGTAAAAGCGGCGGGTTGAGCTTCCAAGCTGAGTCCGGCGGCGCTGGACACGGTGCTTGGGAAATTAGCCCGGCAGCAGGACCCTAACGTTCTGGTCGGCTTCGATTTTGCCGACGACGCCGGCGTGTATCTGATCGCGCCCGACACCGCCCTCGTTCAGACCGTCGATTTCTTCACCCCTATCGTGGACGATCCCTACACCTTCGGGCAGATCGCCGCCGTCAACGCGCTCAGCGACGTCTACGCCATGGGCGGACGCCCGCTCAGCTCACTCGCGCTCGTCTGCTTCCCCGATAAAGGCGATCTCGAGGTGCTCGAGCGCATCCTCGCCGGCGGGCTCTCGAAGATGGTCGAAGCCGGCTGCACCGTGATCGGCGGCCACTCCATCCGCGATGAGGAAATCAAGTTCGGCTACTCCGTCACCGGCACCATCCACCCGCAGCGCGTGCTCGCCAACCGCGGCGCCCGGCCCGGCGACGCGCTGCTCTTCACCAAAGCCCTCGGCACTGGGGTGATCTCGACCGCCATCAAGCGCGGCAAAGCCGAGCCCGCGTGGATCGAAGCCGCCGTCCGCTCCATGACCACACTCAACAAAGCCGCCGCTGAGGTGATCACGGGAAACTCACGTGGCGCGGGCGCCCCCGCCCGCGAAGCAACCTTCAACGTCCACGCGCTCACCGACGTCACCGGCTTTGGGCTCATCGGCCACGCGAGAGAGATGGCGCTGGCCTCTGGCGTCAGCTTGCGCCTGCACGTTTCGGCGGTGCCGTTGCTCACGGGGGCGCTCGAATGTGTGCGCGCCGGCTACATTCCCGGAGGTCTGAAAGCGAATCGTGAATTCGCCGAGTGCCTGGTGGGGTACGACGATGGCATCCCCGATGATCTCAGGACCATGCTTTTCGATCCGCAGACTGCCGGTGGGCTGCTGATCTCAGTCGCGCCCGAAGACGCGGCCGACCTTGAGCGGGCGCTGGCAGCCGCCAGTGTCGCTGCGGCGCAGATTGGGGAAGTGCTGGAATCGTCCAAACCGTTGATACGAGTGGCAAGTGGTAAGTGATAAGTGGGAAGTTGTCATCCCGAGCGGCTTGAGCCGCGAGGGATCTCGAGTTGCCTTTCCTGCCCCTTACCACTTTCCACTTCCCACTAACCACTGCTTTTCGATACCGTAGGCGCGAGGAAACCCCATGGCCGCCTCCCCGTATCCATCTCCCATGCTGGCCCACCACATGGTCACCACTGCCTTTGTACTTGACGATTACCGGATCGTGCGTAACCTCGGCGTGGTGCGGGGGATCGTGGTGCGCTCGCGCTCCATCTTTGGGACGCTCGGCGCCAGCCTGCAGACCTTGCTGGGCGGCAACATCACGCTGTTCAGCAAACTGTGCGAGCAGACCCGCGAACATGCCTTCGACCTGATGATGCAGCACGCGGCCGCGCTCGGCGCCAACGCCGTGATCGGCATGCGCTACGACGCCACCGAGATCATGAACGGCGTGACCGAAGTGCTGGCGTACGGGACGGCGGTGGTGGTGGAAAAGCTGAAGGACTGGCCGGAAAAGATTGGGTAGTGGTAGGTGGAAAGTGGTAAGTAAGACAGAACCAAGATCCCTCGCGGCTCAAGCCGCTCGGGATGACAATCTCAATTTAGCGGCTGATTTGTAGCTGGAGGCCACATGGAACCGGAAACCACCGTTAAACCCGGAATCCCGAGGTCATTTTCCAATGTCGTAACTGTTCTGCTAGCGATTGTAGTGACGGCTGACGTCTGCATCTTTATAGCTAGGCGCTGGGGCACCTACGATTGGCTGAGTAAGTCATTGGCGATCATTCTTGTGTCCTACCTGGTGGTAGTCCCGGGTTCTGCATTTTGGGGTTGGAAAGCGGGTAGAAGTCTTGGGCTCCAGCAGCTTGCTATGGCTGCGTATGGAGCGCTGCTACTAACGACTCTATTGTTCAATCGCTAGCCGGCTTTCGCTTCGCTATCCACCGGCCTTCGAAATCTTCTCCCCCCTCAACTGCCGGATCAGAATCCTTACCAGCATGCCGTCGAACTGCACGCCGCTCATGGCTTCGAGCTCGGCGATGGCTTCTTCCTGGGTCTTGGTGGGGGCGTAGGCGCGCTCGGTAGTCATATCCACGAAGGCTTCGGCGACGGAGATAATGCGCGATCCCAGCGGAATCTCCTCGCCGCGCTGGCCGTTGGGATAGCCCGAGCCATCGAAGCGCTCGTGGTGGTGCAGCACCATCTGCCGCGCCCGCTCGCGTCCGGGGATGGCATCGACGATCTGCGCTCCCACCAGGACGTGCTTCTTCATCAGCGCAAACTCGTCGTCGCTCAGCGGGCCGGGCTTGTTGAGGATCCTCTCCGGGATGATGATTTTGCCCACGTCGTGCACGCGCGCCGCGAACACCAGGTCAGTCATCTCCTCTTCCGTGAGCATGAGCTCGTGCCCGATGGCCTCGGCGAAGCGCGCCACCGCGTCGCCGTGTCCGGCGGAGTACTCGCGGGTCTCGGCCGCGCGGGTCAGGGTACGCAACGCCTGCATCAAGCCCTGCCGGTCGCCGGCCTGCCCCACCGCGCTGCCCAGCTTCTTGAGCGTGCCCACCAGTTCGTCGGCGGCTTCCGGACCGGGGTTTTCCCGGCGCAGGAATCCGTCCACGTAGGCGGTAACCAGCTCCCGCTGTTCCAGCAAGTGTTGGCTGTCGACGAACTCCTCGGCCATTGAAACCCGGTCGCCGCCTTCTTTTTTCGAGATGTACATGCCGGCGTCGGCCACCCGCAGGATGTCTTCCACCTGGGCCCCGTGCAGCGGATAGGTAGCCACGCCAAAGCTGCCGGTGATCTTCATCTGGCTGAGCATGGGGTCGGTCGCAATCCACAACCGCAAGCGCTCGGAGAGGACCTGCGCCTGCTCCAGGCCGGTCTCCGGCATCAGGATGACAAACTCATCGCCGCCATAGCGTGCCACCACGTTCGACTGCCGGCTCTTCTGCTCGAGCACCCGTCCGATGCGCGCCAGCACCAGGTCACCCTCCAGGTGGCCGAGGGTGTCGTTGATGTCCTTGAAGCGGTCCAGGTCAACCATCACCACGGAGAACGGCCGGCCCGAGCGCGAGGCGCGCTTCCACTCCGCCTGCACCGACTCCAGGAAGAACCGCCGCGTCTTGATGCCGGTGAGCGAATCGGTGATGGCCTGCGTCTGCATTTTCTGGAAGACGAACGCGTTGTGCAGCGCGGTGGCCAGCAGGTCGGCGAGCGTGCGCAGAATCAGCACTTCCTGCTCGGCGAAGGCGTTCTCATGGCGGCTCTCCAGGTTCAGCACCCCCAGCAGGGTTTCGCCGTAGGTGAGCGGGATGACCAGCGCCGAGCGCGCATCCGGCAGAATGCACTGCGGGCGGCCTTCGCCCACCTCGGGGACCAGGGTCAGCTCGTTGGCGCGCGCCGCTTTGCCGATGATGCCGGCGCTGAGCGGCAGACGGCGTCCCGGCGCCGTGGCAGTGGTTCCCGCCTCCGCCTTGATCTCGATCTCCTTGGTCGCGTAATCGACGATGCCGATGCCGATGTGGTCAAAGCGGAAGTTCTTCTGCATCTCGCCCACGATCTCGGCCAGCATCTCTTCCGCGTTCTGGCTGGAGATGGCCGTCTTCGACATGCTGTTGAGGAACTCCAGGTCGCGGGCGCGGCGCTGCTCCTCGGCGAACAGCCGTGCGTTCTCCATGGCCACGGCCACCTGCCCGGCGGCGGTGTCCATCACCTCCAGGTCACGGTTCTCGTAGGCGAATTCGCGCTCGTAGTTCATCGCCGCCATGATCCCCACGGGCTTGTTGAAACGCAGGATGGGAACCGCCATGAAGCATTTCGCGGGCCGGCCTCCGAAGACGAATCCCAGCTTGGCGCGCGTGGACTCCATATCGGAGCGGATCAGCAGAGGACGCCCGGTGCGGATCACGTACTCCGAGATCCCGTTCGCGGCCTTGCGCGTGCGCTTGGGCAGCACCTCGCCGTCCTCCACCTCGAGCTCAAACCGCATCTCTCCCGCATCCAGGAAGGCGACATAAAAATTCTGCGTATCGAACAGGTGTCCCAGCTCGCGGTGGATGGCACGCAGGACGTCGTCGGGGTCCAGGTGCGAGCTGACCACCTGCCCCACCTGGGTGAGCAGCTCGAATTCTTTGGTGCGGCGCTGGGCCTTGTGCATGAGCACATAATTCTCCAGCGTCATCCCGATCTGCCGCGCCAAGCCTCCCAGCAGCCGCAAGTGGGAGGAGGCGAAGCCCTGGGTGGCCGGGTGCGGGAACATCAGCACCCCAAAGTGGCGCTCGCGGGTGTGCAGGCTGACCGCGGTCATGGCCGGCACATGTTCGTGCTCGAAAATGCCGCGCAGACGCAGCACCACTTCTTCCTGCCCGGGCGGAAGCTCGGCCAGATCCTGGTGCAGCTCGCGCAGGGCGGTGAGTCCCTGGCGGCGAAACACGAAGCTGCTCAACGCCTCCCCGGAGCCGCCGGCGGCGAGCGCCGCCAGGAACTGCGGGGTGAAGCCGCGCTCCACGCTGGGCAGCGTGTCCTGCCAGCGCTCGTTCACGAACAGGGCGGCGCGCTCCGCCTTGAGCAGCCGCATCAGCCGGTCCAGCATCCGCTCCAACCGCGGCGCCATTTCCGCCAGTTCCAGCGGGCGGGTGGAGTCGATCTCCAGCGTCGAGAACGCAAGCAGGTTCTCTTCCACCATCCGCCGCTCGTTCTCGTAGAGCACCATCACCATGGCGATGCCCAGCAGCATCTGCGGCAGGGGGTCAAGGAAGTGCCCGACGCGGCCGAACACGTGCGGCAGGGCCATGCGGAACTGCGCCGAGAGCAGCAGGAAGGCCCAGAACAGGAGGGACAGCGCCAGCGCCCGGAAAGCCAGCGATCCGGTTAGGCGCGCGTATCGCACGAAGCGGTAGGCGCAGAACACCAGTAGCGCCGCCACGCCCACCTCGATCTCCAGAGGCCAGCTTGCCCCGGGCCACACCGCCGCCGCCGCCCAGATGGCCGCGATCACGGCCAGCACGCTATCCCACGCGCTCGGGCGGTAGGCGGACTTCAACAGGCGCGTGGAAACGAAGATGCACAGCGCCGTCGCCGCCAGCAGCACCCGCGCCAGCCAGGCGGTGGGCAGCGTCCGTCCCGCAAAGGAGTTCCACAGCGCCAGCGCGTAGTACCCGCAGTACGCCGCCCAGGCGAATTGCCACGCCCGGAAATACGGCTCACGGGTCTGGAAATAAAGATAGGAGAACACCGCGAAGAGCAGCAGTGCGGCAATGCTGGGGACCACTTGAATCCCGATAGGGATGCTTTCCATCCGCCGCCTCGGCCAACATCTCTGGCAGGGCCTACTAGCCCGGGTCGGGAACGGGGCCTAGCCCAGCGGCGCCAGAGAATCCGCCAGGGTCGCACAGAACGCAGCAGTTCCTCTCAGTGTACTGCAACCACAACAGTGACTCAACGCGCGCACGGCCTTGCGTGACAATGACTTACGGCCGGTCCCTACTCCCTACTCGCTTCTCCCTACTCCCTGATTTAGCGTGATACATTGAATATTTGCCCTTATGCCCGCGCCGTCGCCCATCCGCGTCCGCTTTGCCCCTTCTCCCACCGGATACCTGCACGTGGGCGGAGCGCGCACCGCGCTGTTCAACTGGCTTTACGCCCGCCACACCGGCGGAACGTTCATCCTGCGCATCGAAGACACCGACTTCGAGCGCTCCACCCAGGAGATGGTGGAGGGCATCCTGGTCGGCATGCGCTGGATCGGGCTCGACTGGGACGAGGGCCCGTTCTTCCAGTCGCAGCGGCTGGAGCTTTATCGCAAAACTGCTGCCCGCCTGATCGAATCCGGCCACGCCTATTACTGCTTCTGCAAGAAGGAACCCAACGGTGCCCCACCTTTGCTCGCTGTTGGCAAAGGTGGGGATTTTTCAAAAGAAGACGATCCCTGCCGCCGCATTCTGCGCGACAAGGCGAAGGCCGCTGTTGTGCTGGGAAAACCGGCCGCCGTGCGTTTTTCTGTTCCCGAAACGGGGTCAACCGGTTTCGACGACGCCGTCTTCGGGCCCATCGAGATTGCGAACGCCGAGATCGAGGATTTCGTCCTGCTGCGCTCCGACGGCGTGCCCACGTATCACCTGAGCGTGGTTGCCGACGATCTCGACATGCGTATTACCCACATCATCCGCGGCGCCGACCACGTCTCCAACACGCCCAAGCAGAAGCTGATCTACGAAGCGCTGGGCGCGCCGCTGCCGGTGTTCGCGCACGTGCCGCTCATCCTCGGGCCCGACAAGACGCGCCTCTCCAAGCGCCACGGCGCCACCTCGGTGATCGCCTACAAAGACGAAGGCTTCCTGCCCGAGGCCTTCCGCAATTACCTGGCGCTGCTGGGCTGGTCGCCACCGGATTCGACCAAAGAAATCATGAGCGACCAGGATCTGATCTCGCTCTTCTCGCTCGAAGGCATCTCGCACTCGAACGCCGTCTTCGACCGCACCAAGCTCGAATGGCTGAATGCCGAATACATCCGCGCGATGCCGGTGGACGCGCTGAGCGAGCGGCTGCTGCCCATCGTGCGCGCCGCCGGACATGACGTTGATCCCGGTAAAATGCAGCGGATCGCGCCGCTGATCCGAGAGCGCATCAAGCTGCTGCGAGACGTGCTCACCGCGGCCGACTTCTTCTTTGTCGATGACCTGCCGCCCTACGACACAGCCCTGCTCATCCCGCAGAAGGGCGATCTCGCGATGGCGAAGAAGGCCCTGGAGCGCGCCCGCGAAGTGCTGCCGAACACGGATTTCAACCATCAGGCGCTCGATCAGGCCCTGCGCAGCGCCGCCAAGGAGATGGGACTCAAGCCCGGACAGATGTTCCAGCCAATCCGCGTAGCCGTGACCGGGCGGAATGCTTCGCCACCACTGTTCGAGACGCTGGAGGTGCTGGGGCGGGAGACGGCGCTGAAGAGGATAAGCGAAGCCCTTCAAAAGGCATCCGTCTAGGTGACGCAGAGAGATATGGAAGAAAAGCGACAAGCAAGCACCCAGATGTGGCAGCTTTGGGTGACAAACTTCGACGATGTCAAGAGGAAGGACGATTTCTGCGCCATTGTGACGCTCGCGCGGGCGATAAACGTTCTTCATTTTGTCCATGCGCCCCTTCAGACGGACGATGGCGGGCCGACCGCCCTACGTGATCGGTACAACTCCTTCTTGTTTGGCTGTGCTCTGTTTGCGGAAGCGTCTCAGCTGGTTCAAAAAATGGGAAGATTTTTTGGAGGACACGAGAGCTACAGAAAACTTGCTAGCGTCGTGAATAGCCAGGAGGCGCGACAACTGCTCAGTGACCGACTCTTTGCGGTGAGGAACAAGCTTGTGTTTCATTTTGACATTGATGAGGTTCGGAAACAGCTCGCCGAATTGCACACGATCAATATGGCTTTCGTCTTGGGAATGGGTTCAAGCAAGCTGAATGTCTATTATCAGCTCGCTGATTTGCTTGCCGCGCGTACCTGCACAGGCCCATTGCCGCCAACGGAATCTAAAGAGATCCAGCGGATTATTGGGGCCATCGGGGATTTGGTTTTCCGATTTCTCGGCGCCGCTGACGAGTTCCTGGTCGATATCTTGATCGAAAGGGGTTGGCTAACTAAAGAAAGACCAGTCCCGGAGGGGCCGTGATTAGCAAATAGGGAGCAAGAAAGATTCGAGCCCCTTCTAGGCGCGGGACGAGCGTTTCAGTAAGGATGCAGCTAACGTCTAGCCGCTTTCCTCGGCCTGCCGCCCAGCCTCCATTCGCTCGGGAAGCGGCTTTCTTGGCTGCGCTTCTCGATTTGCCTCCAACTTGGCCGAGCCGGGATGCCATCCACCGCTTTGAGCCAAGAAAACCCTCCAGCAGGCCCGGCAGGTAAAGGTCGGCATCAAGCTTGGGGAAAGCGCTTGATTGGCCAGGGTGGAGCAGGGCTTCAGCCCTGCATAATGGCGGCGTTAAGAGGATTCGGCTTTAGCCACTGAGGCCCTTGATTCCTGGGCAGACCATGGCTGCAGCCGCCCGACCCTCAGGGGCTGAAGCCCACAATTTTAAGGCTTGCGTGAATGCAGGCCTGAAGGCCTGCTCCACCCTGGGTGATCCCGCACAGAATGAATAATCCGGGTTCAGGCCTGCATTACCGCAGTCCGGGAGAAGCTCGGCTTTAGCCGCTGAGGGACTTTCTTCTCCTGGCCAGAACCGCCGGATCGTGTGAAGTCACGTCCCATGGCGATACCCTTCCGAGGTCACACCGGTCAGGGGACTTATTTCATCACCGCATCGGCCTACCTGAAGCAGCACCTGCTTCAGTCTGAGGGCACGGCCCTATTGTTCGTCGATGTGCTCTACCACTATCGCGGCCAGGGCAAGTACCTGCTTCATGAATTTGTGGTGATGCCCGACCACTTTCACTTGCTGATTGCTCCCGGGCGCAAGTTACCCTGGAGCGCGCCATGCAGTTCATCAAGGGCGGGTACTCCTACCGTGTGAAAAAGGAGTTGGGCTTGGCCGGTGAAAGATGGCAGACCAGCTTCCACGATCACCGCGTGCGAGACGGGGCCGAGTATCAGAGCTTCCGCACTTACATTCATCAGAACCCTGTGCGCAGGGGGCTAGTCGATGTTGCTGAGCAGTATCCCTACAGTTCGGCGAATCCAAAATTTGTTTTGGATGCAGTCCCGCAGCGGCTGAAGCCGGTCGCTTAATAGCAGCTTTAATGCAGGCCTGAAGGCCTGCTCCACCCGCTCTGAACCACCCATACGGCGACACGGGCGTTCCACGGCCCCGTGGTTATAGAATAACCGCAGGCATGAAGACCTCAAATCCCCCAGCCGACGCAGGCGTGAATACACCCGCCGAGGTCCGCCCCTCGAACTTTCTCCGCGACATCATCGTCGAGGACTTGAAGACGAAGAAGTTCGGCGATGCCGTCGTGCAGACGCGCTTCCCCCCCGAACCCAACGGGTATCTCCACATCGGACATGCCAAGGCCATCTGTCTCGACTTCGGGCTGGCGGACGAGTTCGGCGGCAAGACCAATCTGCGCTTTGACGACACCAACCCCGAGAAGGAAGAGACCGAGTACGTCGATTCCATCAAGGCGGACGTCGAGTGGCTCGGCTTCCACTGGGACGGGCTCTACTACGCCTCGGACTACTTCGATCAGCTTTACGAGTGGGCGCTCAAGCTCATCAAGGCGGGCAAGGCGTACGTCGACGATCTCTCCGCCGACCAGATTCGCGAGTACCGCGGCACGCTGACCGAGCCCGGCAGAAACAGCCCGTATCGCGAGCGCTCGATCGAGGAGAATCTCGACCTGTTCCAGCGCATGCGCGCAGGCGAATTCCCTGACGGCTCGCGCGTGCTGCGGGCGAAAATCGACATGGCCTCGCCCAATATGAACATGCGCGACCCGGTGATGTATCGCATCCTCCACGCCGAGCACCATCGCACCGGCCCCAAGTGGTGCATCTATCCGATGTACGACTACGCGCACGGGCAGTCGGACTCGATCGAGCGCGTCACCCACTCCATGTGCACGCTGGAGTTTGCCGACCATCAGCCGCTCTACCGCTGGTACATCGAGCAGTTGGGCATCTTTCCCTCGCAGCAGTACGAGTTCGACCGGCTCAACCTCACTTACACGCTGCTGAGCAAGCGCAAGCTGCTGCAGTTGGTGCGGGACGGGCACGTGCGCGGCTGGGATGATCCGCGCATGCCCACGCTCTGCGGCATTCGCCGGCGCGGTTATACGCCCGAGGCCATCCGCACTTTCGTCACCCAGGCCGGCGTCTCGCGCACCGACGGCATCACCGATTTCGCCATGCTGGAGCACTTCGTGCGCGACGACCTGAACCGTCGCGCGCCCCGCGTGATGGCCGTGTTGCGTCCGCTGAAGCTGGTGATCGACAACTATCCCGAAGGCCAGACGGAAGAGTGCGACGCGGTGAATAATCCGGAAGACCCAAGCGCCGGCGCGCGCAAAGTGCCGTTCTCGCGCGTGCTCTACATCGAGCAGGATGACTTCCGCGAGGAGCCGCCCAAGGGCTACTTCCGGCTGTCTCCCGGCCGCGAAGTGCGGTTGCGCTACGGCTACTTCGTCAAATGCATGAGCGTGGTGAAGAACGCGAGCGGCGAAGTGGCCGAAGTCCACTGCACCTACGATCCGGCGACCCGCGGCGGCAATGCTCCCGACGGCCGCAAAGTCAAAGCGACCATCCACTGGGTTTCAGCCGCGCACGCCATCGACGCCGAAGTGCGGCTCTACGACAAGCTCTTCACCAAGCCCTATCCCAACCAGGTTGAAGAGGGACAGGACATCACCGCGAACCTCAATCCGGATTCGCTCGAAGTCGTGACGCAAGCGAAGCTCGAGCCGTCGCTGGCCGCTGCTGCATCCGGAGCGCGCTACCAGTTCGAGCGCCTGGGATATTTCTGCGCCGATCCCGACTCCGCGCCCGGCAAGCCGGTGTTCAACCGCACCGTCCCGCTCAAGGACACCTGGGCCAAGATCGAAAAGAAGGCAGGGTGAACCGAGGTCCTTCGTCGCGCTCAGTCGCCAGGGCTCCCTCGCGCTTCCTCAGGATGACAATTTTTTGGGATAGTGCCGAACTGCAGGGCTGAAGCCCTGCTCCACCCACCGCTCACGAAAATGGATTGGGAGGGCCGGCGATCCCTGTGGTAAAAGCGTTGCGTGCTCAAGCGCTTCGGATGGCCGCAGGTGTTCGCATTGCTGCTGCTGTGGGCGTTCGTGCTGCAAGCGCTCTGGATAATCCACCATACGCCCCTGCGCTGGGCGGAGGCAGCTTACGCGCAGGCCGGCCTCGATCAGCTCGCGGGAAGAGTTCTGCCACGTGACACCGGCGCGCAGCCGGTTCCGGCGGTGGTCGCCGCCGCTCCCATCGTGGTCGCCAACCGGATGGTTGCCTCGCTCTCGCCCGATGGTTTGAAGTGGCTGCTGCGCCTGCCCTTTGTCGCCATCGGCTGGCTGCTGGGCGCGTCCATCTGGTATGTCGCGCGGCGCCTCTACGGCAATGCCGGCGGATACATCGCGCTGGCGCTCTATTGTTTCTCGCCCGCCGTGTTCTTTCCCTGGCCGGGACCGCTGCTTACCGGCAGCCTGGGGATCTTTGGAACCATCTTCGTGGCCATCGCCGCGGCCCACACGCTTTACGCTCCGGCCGGGGCGGCGATTTCGGAACTGCGATCACGCTGGCGGCGGATCGTCCTGCTGGGACTGGCGATCACGCTGGCCGCCGGCTCCGGTTGGTGGGCGATCATGCTCGTCCTGCTCGGCCTCGGGTTCATGCTCTACCTGGTTCCCGAGCGCCGCCTGGCATCTCTGGCATTGGTGCTCTCATCCTGCGCGGTCGCCTTGGTCCTCCTGCTGGGCTGCTACGGATTTCGCCCCCGCGCGCTCGCCGCCGCCATCACCCTGTCCGACTTCCTGCCGCTTCAGCGCGGGATGATCGCCGGCGAAGTACTGCGCGCTTACGTGACCGGAATCCGCCATGCACAAAATCCTGTTTTATTGGTGCTCGCGGCCATCGCGCTGGCTGCGTACTTTGCCTGGAGCCGTTGCCGTTATTTCGGGAACACTGCTCCGCTGCTCTCGCTGCTGGTGCTGACCGCGCTCGGGCTGGGCGCGTTCGCGGATGTTCTTGTGGGACCGTTCCCCTTCCGCGCGACGCCGTTTCTGTATGTATTCATCGGCGGAGTTTTTGCCGACCTGCTGGAGAGCCGCTGGCGCAAGGCTTGTGGAATCCTATTCTTAGGGCTGCTGGCGGCCTACGCGGTGGTGTCGGTTATGGCTGTCGCCCGGCTTGGTCTCAGCGGGCTGCCCTGATGGGCGGAAACCCAGAGCTGGCGGGCTTTTCGGCCGATGCAACTTTTCTCTGTCTTTGGGGTATCATATAAGTATGAAGCGGGGGTTGACGCTCGCGCTTTTGATGCTGGCCACGTCCGTGGTGGTGAGCGCGCAGAGCCATGGCGGGGGCGGACACGCTTCCATGGGAGCGGGCCGAGGCGCGACCTCCGGGTTCCGTTCCAGCGCCGGTTCCACGCGTAGTTTCGCGGGCGGCGTCCCCGCCCAGCGGGTGGGCAGCGGGACCGCCTTCGGGCATCACCCGGGGTTCGTCACCGGATCGCGCAACCGCGGTATCCACCGCCGCTACTACCCAGGGATCGTTGGCCCTTACTACTGGCCGTATTACGGGTCGTACTACCCGTATGGCGCATACGACTCCAGCGATTATCAGCAGAACCAGGGGGTGGCGGATTCCGCGCCGGACGATGACCGCTACGGCGATCACAGCTACAACGAGCAGCGGAGTTCTCCGCCGCCGCGCGCGCAGGCGCCTGCGGCACCCGAGCCGGAGCAGGACCCAACCGTGCTGGTCTTTCGCGACGGCCACCAGCAGGAAGTCAGGAACTACGCCATCGTAGGGCAGATGTTGTGGGACTTCAGCGCCAAGGGCACCCACAAGATCCCGCTCGCCGACCTCGATCTGGACACCACCCGCAAGCTGAACGACGAGCGCGGCGTGGATTTCGTCCTGCCCAAGGGCTGAGCGGTTTCACGCTCCCAGCCCAATTTCCAAGAAAATAATACGCCGGTGGCGCCCTCGCGCGTGTGGGCGAGACGCCCACACGGACAGCCGCCGAGACGGCGGCGCTACAGTATCTTCCGAACGACGCCTGTGCCGTGCGGAAGCGCGTCGCGCAACTCGCGCATGGTCCGTTTCAGCACCGGATGGCGCACCTCGCCGGCGATCTCGCACAGCGGCTCCAGCACGAACCGTCGCTCATGCAGGGCGGGGTGGGGGATGGTGAGCTCGCGCGTGTCCACCACCGAGTTGCCAAACAACAGGATGTCGATATCGATGGTGCGGGGGCCCTTGAGCTGAAGCCGCCGCCGGCCCATCTTTTGTTCGATGGCCAGCACGCGGCCCAGCAGGCTGCGCGGCATCGCCTCCGTTTCGAGCGCGACAGCGCAGTTCAGGAACCAGGGCTGTGCGGCGAGCTCCACCGGCTCCGTCTCGTAGAACGACGACACCGCTTTGACTTCGCCCAGTTCGCCCAGGCGCGCGACGGCCGTCTCCAGGTTTGCCCGGCGGTCCCCAACGTTCGATCCCAGGGAGAGATATACGGTCTTTTTCAAGTTGTCGGTTGCCAGTTGTCAGTTCTCAGCGGGTCTCACTGGCAACTGACAACTGGTAACTGGCAACTGGTTGCCCGGCGGTTTCGTCCACCGTGGCTTCTTCCCACAGCGAGCGGTCTCGCAGCAGCATAGCGACCATGGCGGTGTGCATGGCGTGGCCGGCGCGGTCGGCGACCACGCGGCCCAGGATACGCCGGCCCAACAGGGCCAGGTCGCCGATGAGGTCCAGCATCTTGTGGCGCACGAACTCGTCCGGGTAGCGCAACGGACCGTTGATCACCCCATCGCGGTCGAGCACGATGCAGTTCTCCTGGGAAACGCCGCGGATCAGTCCCATGTTGCGCAGGGCGCGCTCATCCTGCAGCGAGCCGAAGGTGCGCGCCGGGGCGATCTCCCGCCGGAAAACCTCGGGCGTGAACTCGGCGGTGTAGGTCTCCGCCCCGATCAGGGGGTGCGGGAAGTTGATGCTGTAGGAGATGGAGTAGGATTCGGCAGGATAGATGGCGATGAATTTGTTGCCTTCGCGCAGCTCGACGGCGCGCAGGATACGCATATACGTCCGCTGGCGCCGCTGCTTGCGGATGCCAGCCCGCAGCACCATCTCGACGAACGGTTGCGCACTGCCGTCCAGGATGGGCAGCTCCAGGTTATCGAGCTCGACGATGACGTTGTCGATGCCCATGCCCATCAGGCCGGCCAGCAAGTGCTCGGTGGTGGAGATGAGGACGCCCTTCTTCATCAGGCTGGTGGCGTAGCTGACGCGAGCGACGTTGCGTCCGTTGGCTTCGACCTCGAAGCCCTCCAGGTCGCTGCGGCGGAAAACCACTCCGCTGCCCGGAGGCGCCGGGAGCAGCCGCAGGCCGACCTTCACCCCGCTATGCAATCCCGTTCCTGCACAGTCAACGCTGCCACGGATTGTCTGCTCGTGTACCAAGGCTATGTGGTTATAGATGAGTAGATTACCAGCGCGGCCGCAGGAACAGGCTGTGGCAAATTAGCCACAGTTCGTGGCATGGAAGAACCAGTACCAAGTACCCGAGTAGGGAGAAGGTGCTTTGAAAGCAACTGTGGCCCCCGCGGTTCCCGCCGGGGCAACGTTCTAGCGCGTGCTTCCGCGCTCCCCTGATGGCCACTCGGTACTGGGTACTCGGTACTCGCCTCACCTCTTAGGCACATACGTCGCCGCCGCCGTGAACTTCGCATCCGGGATGCCCTGGTTGTAGCTGACGGTCTGAATGAAGCGCTGGCGGGTGATCTCGCCGTTCCGCATTGTAAGGACGGTGTGGGCGGTATTGAAGCCCTGCTCCGGACGCCAGTTGTCGTATACCTCGGCCTCTTCATCCTTCTCCCGTGACACCGGGTCGCGCACCAGGTAGCTCTTCTTGACCGGCAGGTGGGTCAAGCGGTCGATGGCGAGGGTGACCGCCTCGTCCTTGCCGTTGATGATGGTGATGTTGTCGACCTGCTTGTTCTGGGTGAGCCCGAACCCCTCGTAGATAAGCGCCGTGTCGGGCTGCTTCAGCCACACACGCAACACGGTGTTCAGCGAATGCTCCCGCGAACGCAGATATTCCTTCAGGTCTTCGGGGTCCACCGTTCGCGTGCCTTTGTAGGTGACTTCAAAACCCTGGTCGCCGTTGTAGATAGAGATCACGTCGCGCTGCTTGGTGAACTCGAAGCGCTCTTTGTCCGGCCACTTCCAGAATCGCCAGAACAGCGAGCCCTGGCCCGAAGGATTGCCGTGATAAAAGCGGTAGGAACGCCCCTGCTGTTCCATGTCCTGCAGGTTCAGAAAGGCCTGCCCGCCCAGCGCCTGGATCATCTGATCGAGCAACATCCGGGCCTTCTTCACCCCGGGATCTTCGCTGACCATATCCTGGCCAGACTTCGGCGCGGGATTCTGCGCTGCCAGCGGGAGGGCCAGCAGCAGCGCCGTAATCAGGGCTGGGAGTCTCATCCGATCAGCACTCAGTAGTCAGCAAAACCAAGATCCCTCGCTCCGCTCGGGATGACAAGGGTGGGTGTGTTTTCAATCACCCGATGACCCGATCGCCCGATGACCCGATCAATTCATCCCACCAGCACCGCCCCGCCATTCACATTGAAAATCTCGCCGGTGATGAAGCCCGCGTGCTCGGTGCACAGGAACAGGATCGGCGCCGCGATTTCTTCCGGCGTGGCCACCCGCCCGAGCGGGATCTTCTCCAGCACCCGCCGGCGCATGTCCGCATCGTTGAGAGCCGGGGCCGCCATGTCGGTATCCACCCATCCCGGCGCGACGCAGTTCACATAGATGCCATCCGGCGCCAGCTCGGTCGAGAGGCCCTTCACCATGCTGATGAGCGCGCCCTTAGTGGCCGCGTAATCGCAATGGTAGGCCTCGCCGCGCTGCCCGGAGGTCGAGCTCACCAGCACGATGTGTCCGCCCGAGCGCTGCTTCTTCATTTGCGCCACCGCATGCTTCACCAGGCCGAAGACGCTGTCCAGATTGACGGCGATGGTGTGATGCCATTGTGCGTCGCTCATCTCGCTCACCGGCACGTCCTGCGGCGGCCAGATGCCGTGGTTGGCGACCAGGATGTCCAGGCGCCCGAAGCGCTGGACCGCCGCCTCGATCAGCTTCTTCGCGCCCGCCGTGTCGTCAAGGTCGGCTTCGAGCGCAGCGCAATTCTCCTGGCCGCAAGCGCCGGCCACTTCATCGGCAGCGCGCTTGTTCTTCTGGTAGTTGAACATCACCCGCGCGCCGGCGGCCACGAACATCTTCACCGTCGCGGCCCCGATGCCCCGGGAGCCTCCGGTGACCACGGCCACTTTGTTTCGGAGCGAGAGTGTGATTCCGTCTGGCGGCATTGGGTCTTTGTATCCGCGTCTATCCGCCCCTCGACTACGCTCGGGGCAGGCTATCCGCGGCGCTGTAGTTTTTCGCTGCCTCGACCAGCCCGCGGAAGATGGCCCGCGAGTGCGGATCGTCATCGAAGGATCGCTCGGGATGCCACTGCACCGCGATCACCCAGTGGTCGGGCGCGACGCCCTCCACGGCCTCGATGATGCTGTCCTCGGGACAGCGCGCTACCACGCGCAGGCCGTCGCCCACTACGTCCGCCGCCTGGTGATGGCTGGAGTTGACCGCCAAGTCCAGCGGCCCGATCCCGGTTTCTTCCTGGCTGACCAGCAGGCCGGCCAGCCGCGAAAAGGGATCGACCCGCACTTTGTGCGCTTGCAGCACGGCGCGGCCGGCGGCGTGGTTCACCGGCGTTTCCACGTGCTGGATCAGCGTGCCGCTGTTGTACACGTTCAGCATCTGCAAGCCGTAGCAGATGCCCAGCACCGGCTTGTGCAGGTTGTAGGCGTCCTGGAGCAGGAGTTCGTCGGCGGTATCGCGGCCGGGATCGGCGGCCTCCGTCTTGGGATGTTTGGCGGCGCCGTATTTCTGCGGATCGATATCGGCGGCGCTGCCCGGCAGCAGCACCGCCTGGCACCCGGTGATGATCTTCGCGATCTCTTCCGGTACGTGGCCGGCCTCGATGACCACCGGCTCTCCCCCCGCCTGCTCCACTGCCCGCACATACTGCGGCAGCGCGCGCTGGGCATAGTCCGGCTTGCCAAAGTGCGGTACCGGGATGGCGATGCGCGGTTTCATGGCACTAGTGTAGAGGAAGCGGCCACGGATATAGAAGAAGCGGCCACGGATTTTCACGGATTGCCACCGATTCAGGCAAGATCCGGCCTCATCCGTGCTGATCCGTGGCTGCCTTTTTCTCGGCGTCCTCAGCGTCCTCTGCGGTTTTGGTTTGTTCGGCCCGGAGCACTTCCGCCCGCGAATAGTACAAATCCTCTACCGCCTTCTGCACTCTGGCGGAGAGCTTGTCCATGTCGCGCGGGCCGTATCCCGCCGGCGATACCGGCTCGCCCACCAGCAGCTCCAGCGGCCGCGGCTTGACGTGGAAGGTGTTCATGGGCAGCAGCTCGTAGCTCCCGACCAGCGCCATGGGCACCACGTCCACCCCCGCCTTGATGGCCACGTAAAACACTCCCGGCAGGAAAGGCTTCACCTGCCCGGTCGGCGAGCGGCCGCCCTCGGGAAACACCACCAGCGGCTGCCCGCCTTTGAGGATGGCCGCGGCCCGGTTCAGGCTGCGCATGGACGCGATGGCGTTCTCACGCTCGATCGAGACCTGCCCCGAGCGCCGCAGGTGCCACCCCAGGAACGGATATCGGAACAGCTCCTCCTTGGCCATGATGCGGAAGTGGAACGGCAGCCCCGCGTACACCGCCGGGATGTCCAGCGCCGAGAGGTGATTCAGCGCATACATGTGCGGGCGGGTGGTGTCGATTTTCTCCATGCCGTGCACCGCGAGCGGCGCGCCGATGATCTTCAGGATCACCTTCGACCACGTCACGGCGAACCACTGCTGCATGCGTCCGTCGCGGTCCACCAGCGATGAGAGCAACGAGAACGTGGCCATGAACACCGTCCACAACCAGATCAGCGGGTCGAAGACGAGGTACGACCGCAGCGCGCTCAGCAAGTGGTTGAATTTGGATTGCGGCATTCAGCAGTCAGCAAAAATTAAGATCCCTCGCTCTGCTCGGGATGACAAGAGTAAACGGGTTTTCAGTCACCCAATGATCCGATCACCCGATGACTCGATCACCCGATCGCATGCAGCGCTTCTCCGACAACATAGATCGAGCCCGTAATTCCTACGATCCCGTCTGCAGGCGCCAATTCCCGCGCGCGCTGGAGCGCACCCGTGACGGTGGGTTCGATGATGATCTCCGCCCCCGTCCGCGCGGCGGCTTCCCGTATCTCCTCCGGGCTGGCCGAGCGCGGGTTGTCGGCGCGCGTGGCGATCACGTGCTCGGCCAGCGGGAACAGGATCTCCGCAATCTCTCCCACGGCCTTGTCGCGCATCACGCCAAACACCAGCACCAGCGGACGCTCGCCCGCATATTCCGAAAGCGCCGCGCGCAGCGCCCAGGCTCCCGCCGGATTGTGGGCTACGTCGAGGATGATCTCCGGCGAGCCGGCGGTGGCGGCGATGCGCTGGAAGCGTCCCGGCCAGCGCGTCTCGCGGATGCCGCGCTCGATGTCGCGGGCGGTTACACGAAATCCCGCCCGGTTCAACTCTTCCGCGGCGGCGATGGCGAGCGCAATGTTCCGCAGTTGGTGGCGGCCTATCAGCGGCGAGTCCACCACGATCTCTTCTCCCATCACGCGCAGCGGATACGACGTGCGCACACCATTGGGCGCAACGCCCGGCACATCCTGCGCTCCCGGCGATACCGGCGGCACGTAAGGTACGGCGCTCACCGCGTGCGCTCCGCGCTCGGCGATGGTATTGCCGATTACGTCGTTAGCTTCGGGATGCTGCGGCAGCGTGACCACCACCCCGCCGGGGCGTATGATCCCGGCTTTTTCGCGCGCGATCTGGGTGATGGTGTTGCCCAGGAAGTTCTGGTGGTCGAGGGCAATATCAGTGATCACCGAAATCACTGGCTCGACCACGTTGGTCGCGTCCAGCCGCCCGACCATCCCGACTTCCAGAACGGCAATCTCCACGCCTGCGCCGGCGAAGTAGTCGAAAGCCATGGCGGTCAGCACCTCGAAGAAGCTGGGATGCCAGGGCAGTTCGCCCGCTTCGACCAGACGGCGCGCCACCGCTTCCACCCGTTGGTGGATCTCGCCGAACTGCGCTTCGCCGATCTCCTCTCCGTTGATGCGGATGCGTTCATTCACACGCAGCAGGTGCGGCGAAATATAGAGCCCGGTGCGATGACCGGCCACGCGCAGAATGGACGCCAGGGTCGCCGCCGTCGAGCCTTTGCCATTCGTTCCCGCGATCAGCACGCTCGGGAATCGCCGCTGCGGATCGCCCAGCTCGCGCAAGATCGCCCGCATGTACGCCAGGTTGAAGTGCTCCGAGGGCGTGTTGGCCAGCTCGTGGCCGAGAGCGTAGAGGCGCTCTACCGCAGTTTCATAGGTCGACATGAGCAGTCAACAGTCAGCAATCAGCATTCAGCAATCAGCCAAAGCGGGGGTATCGAGGTCCTGCGCGATTATAAGCGCCTGGGTAGACGAGCGACAGCACGCGGCACGGGTTTGGCTGAGTGCTGAGTGCTGAGTGCTGAATGCTGAGTGCTGAGTGCTGACTGCTAGCTGCTCATAAACGCCAGCGCTCGCGCGATATACGGCTTCATCTCCTTGCGCGGCACCACCGCGTCCAGCATGCCGTGCTGCAGGAGAAACTCGCTGCGCTGGAAGCCTTCGGGCAGCTTCTGCCGGATGGTCTGCTCGATCACCCGCGGGCCCGCGAACCCGATCAACGCCCCCGGCTCGCCGATGTTGAGGTCGCCCAGCATGGCGTAGGAGGCAGTCACGCCGCCGGTGGTGGGATCGGTGAGCACCGAGATGTAGGGCACTTTGGCGGTGTCCATGCGCGCCAGCGCCGCCGAGATCTTGGCCAGTTGCATCAGGCTGATCACGCCTTCCATCATGCGCGCGCCGCCCGAGGCCGAGACCACGATCAGCGGACGCCCGTCGGCGGTGGCCCGCTCCACCGCGCGTGTGATCTTCTCGCCCACTACCGCGCCCATGCTGCCGCCGATGAACGCATACTCCATCGCCGACACGATGACCGGACGGCCTTCCAGGGTACCGGCAGCATTGATGACGGCGTCCTTGAGGCCGGTATCTTTCATCGCCACCCGCAGCCTGCCGCTGTAGGACTTCAGATCGGAGAACTTCAGCGGATCGGTGGAAGCCAGGCCGTCGTCGAAGGTCTCGTACTTGCCGCCGTCCATCAGTTGCGCCAGCCGGGTGCGCGCGTCGATGCGGAAGTGACGGTCGCAGTTGGGACAGACGTTCAGGTTATCTTCCAGATCCTTTTTCCAGATGATCTTCCGGCAGCCGTCGCACTTGACCCACAGCCCTTCGGTGAGCACGCGCTTCTCGCCCGAAGCGTCCACCTCGCCGGTCTGTCGCTTGAACCAAGTCATGAGGGCAATTGAGTCATTGATTCATTGGGTCATTGAGTCATTGAAAACCGGGAAACAATGGCTCAATGACTCAATGACCAAATGACTCAATCCTAGTATTCGATTCCCCGCTGGGCCTCGACGCCTTTCTCGTAGGCGTGCTTCACCTGCCGCATCTCGGTGACGGTATCGGCCAGTTCAACGATTGTCGGATGCGCGTTGCGTCCCGTCAAGATGACATGCACCATTTCCGGCTTTTGTTTGAGAGTTTCGGCGACCTTGGCCGGGTCCAGCATACCGTAACTGATGGCGTAATTGATCTCGTCCAGCACCACCAGGTCCCACTGGCCGGAAAG
>JBKQPN010000124.1:0-3383 GCA_052145015.1 Terriglobales bacterium | reverse complement strand
CTTGACCACGCGGCCGGCGTCCACGTCCAGGCAGGCGATGATACGTTTGGTCAGCATGTCACTGTTTTACCGCCGAGGCGCCGAGAACGCCGAGTTGAGGAACCCATAAGAAACCCCTCGGTGCACTCGGCGTCTCGGCGGTGAAATCTTTTCTGTACTGCATCAAATCCGGCAAAAATTCTCCAGGATCGTGAGCCCGACGTCTCCGGATTTTTCCGGATGGAACTGCGCTCCGAACAAATGTCCGCGCTCCACCGCCGCAGAAAACGCTCCCCCGTAGTCGCAGCGAGCCACGGTGCCTGCGACCAGCGGTGCGCGGTAGGAGTGCGTGAAATAGACGAAGGCCCCGCTCGCGACACCGCGCAACAGGCTTGACCCATTCTCGACTTCGAGCTGGTTCCAGCCCACGTGCGGCGCTTTGACCTCCGGCGGGAAGTGCGTGCACTGCCCGGGAAACACGCCGAGGCCGCAGGCGCCGGGCGCTTCTTCGCTGGAATCAAACATCCACTGCATGCCGACGCAGATGCCGAAGAAGGGCGTCTGGCGCTCGATTGCGCAGGCAATCGCCGCTCGCAGTCCAGTGTCGGCGAGCGTGGAGGTCGCCGCGAAGTGTCCCACGCCGGGAACAATGATCTTCTCCGCCCGCTCCACCGCGGCGGGGTCCGAGGTGATGGCGCACGGGAAGCCGAGCCGATCCACGGCTTTCTTGACCGAGACCAGGTTGCCGGCGCGGTAATCGACGATGGCGATCACAGCAGTCCTTTGGTGCTGGGCAGCATGCCCGCCAGACGGCGGTCGCGCCAGCAGGCGGCACGCAGCGCCCGCGCGAAGGCCTTGAACAGCGATTCAATCTTGTGGTGGCTGGAGCGGCCGTACATCACGCGCGCATGAACGTTGGCGCGCGCGCCCCGCGCAAATCCTTCAAAGAAATCCGGCACCAGCTCGGTTTGCAGATCGCCGACCAGCCGGTTGCGCACCCGCGTCTCCACCACCGCAGCAGCACGCCCGCCGAAATCCACCGCCGCCAGCCCGAGCGTCTCATCCATCGGCATAAGGAAGTAGCCGGCGCGCAGGATGCCGCGTTTGTCGCCCAGCGCTTTCTCGAAAGCTTCACCCAGGGCGATGCCCACGTCCTCGACCGTGTGATGCTGGTCGACGTCGAGGTCGCCCTTCGCTTGCAATTCCAGATCGAAGCCGCCGTGGCGCGCAAACAGCTCCAGCATGTGATCGAAGAAGCGGATGCCGGTAGAGATGCGGTACTGGCCGCGGCCGTCCACGTTCAGGGCGAGGCGGATGTCAGTCTCGGTGGTCTTGCGATGAAGCGTTGCTCGTCTAATTGAGGTCGCGCGCTTCATGCTGACACCCCCGTAGGGACGATGGCGCGAACCGCCTCGCGCAGCGCGGCGATCAGGCGCTCGGTCTGCGGGTTCGATCCTACGCTGATGCGGACACAGCCGTCGCAGCCGGGATCGCGCGAGCGGTCACGCACCAGGATGCCGCGTTCGCGCATGGCGCGCACAAAGTCATCGTGCCGCTCCCCGATACGCAGCAGCACGAAGTTCGCCTGACTCGGCCAGAAACGCAGCTTGAGGGAACGCAGTTCCTGTTCGAGCTGTTCCCTTCCCTGCCGGACTTCGGCGACGTACTGCCGGACGTAGTCCTGATCGGCGAGCGCCTCCGGCAGGCACGCCAGCGCCACCGCGTTGACGTTGTACGGCGAGCCGACGCGGCGCACCATCGCCATCTGCGCCGCGTTGCCCGCCAGCACGCCGATCCGCAAACCCGCCAGCCCATACGCTTTCGAGAACGTGCGGGCAACGAACAGGTTCGGATGGCTCGCGGCTGCGGCCAGCAGGGATTCTCCGTAGAAATCGAAGTACGCTTCGTCCACCAAAACGGCGGCATCGGGCGCGGCGCACAGAATGCGGAGCAAATCGCTCCTCGCGACCACTGCGCCGGTCGGGTTATTGGGATTGGCGATGGCGATCAACCGCGTGCGCGCCGAGATGCGCGCCAGCACATCGTCGGTGGGAAGGCTGAACTCGGCGCCGGCGGGAATGGTGATCACCTGCGCGCCGGTGGCGGCGGCGTAGATCTCATACATCGAGAAGGTCGGAACGACGATCAGCACCTCATCGCCCGGCTCGAGATAAGTTTCGCAAACGAGATGGATGGCTTCGTCCACGCCATTGGTTAATAGCAGTCCAGCGCAGTCCACTCCGAGGTGCGCCGCGATTTGGCGCTCCACGCTCTCGCGCTCGGGATAGCGGGCGAGTTGGTCGAACTGCAACTGGCGCAGGCGTTCAAGCACGCGCGGCGAGCAGCCGACGGTGTTCTCGTTGAAGTCGAGGCGCAAGCCCACGCGGCCGCCGAGCGGCGGATGGTATTCCTTGAGACTTCGCACTGCTCCGCGCGCTTCAAGCATGGGCGCACCTCACGCGTACTGACTCGGCGTGCGCCTGCAAACCCTCGGCCTCGGCCAAACGGGTGACGACCGGTGCAATGCGGCGCAGCGCCGGGCGCGAGAGTTCCTGCACGGTGATGAGCTTCAGGAAATCGAGCACGCTGAGCCCTCCGCGATAGCGCGCAGCTCCGGCGGTCGGCAGCACGTGGTTGGGACCGGAAGCGTAATCGCCCACCGCCTGCGGCGAGTACTCGCCGACGAAAACCGATCCCGCGCTGCGGACCGCAGCCACGTCGCCGCGCGCCACCGTGATGTGCTCCGGCGCGACCAGATTCGCCCACGCAAGCGCCTGCGCGTGCGAAGCGGCCACCAGCGCCACGCCATTCGCCGCCAGCGACTGCCGCGCGATGGCATTGTCCTTCGCCGCCTCGCCCGTGCACGCTGCAATCTTCTCCGCGAAGTCGTGCGAACTGGTGATGAAGATGGCCAGGGCCTCGGGGTCGTGCTCCGCCTGGGCTACAAGGTCCGCGGCGATGAAGGCTGCTTCTCCGCCCTCGGCTACGATCACGACCTCAGTTGGTCCGGCGAGAAAGTCGATGGAACAATCGAACGCCACCAGCTTCTTGGCGGCGGTGACGTAGAGATTCCCCGGACCAACGATCTTGTCCACACGGGGAATGCTTCTCGTGCCATACGCCAGCGCGGCGATGGCATGGGCGCCGCCGACGCGATAAAACTCGGTCACGCCGAGGAGCGCTGCCGCGGCCAACGTTTCAGGCCTGGGTTTCGGCGAGACCACGCGAATCTCGCGCACACCAGCCACCTGCGCTGGAATGACGGTCATCAGCAGCGTCGAAGGCAGCGGATATCGTCCGCCCGGAACGTAGCAGCCGACCGATTCCAGAGGCCGCACGAGTTGGCCGAGCGACATGCCGCCGTTCTTTCGCATCCACTCAGCCGGCTTCTGCCATTCGCAGAA
>JBKQPN010000123.1:0-26569 GCA_052145015.1 Terriglobales bacterium | reverse complement strand
CATAGATGATCTCGAGTTGCCTGGGCAGCATTTCTTCAAACCAAGCCACTGGCCATTTTTCAAGCGCTTCGGGCAACAAAGTGTGATTGGTGTACGCCAGTGTGTTCTGCGTGATGTGCCAGGCTTCATCCCATCCAAGGTGTACCTGGTCAACCAGAATACGCATAAGCTCCGGCACCGCCAGAGAGGGGTGGGTATCGTTCATCTGAATCGCCACTTTCTCTGGAAGCAAGCGCCAATCTGAGTTGCCACGTTGGAAGCGGCGCACCGCATCCGCCAGCGAGCAGGCAACAAGAAAGTACTCCTGCATCAGGCGTAGCCCTTGCCCCATGAATCTTGAATCATCGGGATACAGGACCCGGGTTAGGGTTTCAGCCGAGAGGGTCTGAGTAAACGCCTCTACAAAATCGCCCCGAGAGAATTCCTCAAAGTTGAAGTAGTCCGGCGCCGCCGCGGCCCAGAGGCGAAGCGTGTTGATCGTGGAGCCGCCGTACCCGATTACCGGGCGGTCAAATGGGATGCCGATCAGAGTCGAGGGACGCCCCGGTACGGGGCGCAGACTGCCTGCGCTGAGCTCGAACGAGCAACCCAAGCTGACTTCCACCTTCTCGTTCGGGCGCGCGACCTCCCACGGATCGGGAGAACGGAGCCAGTTGTCCGGCATTTCCTGTTGCCAGCCGTTCCGGATTGATTGCCTGAAGATGCCGTACTCATATCGCAGCCCGTAACCCATGGCCGGGAGCTGCATGGTCGCGGCGGATTCAATGAAGCAGGCTGCCAAACGTCCAAGCCCGCCGTTGCCCAGGCCTGCATCGGGCTCCTGCTCCAATATCTCGATAAGATCGAGTTTCTTGTCCTGGATGAACTGATCTGTCAGAGGAGCGAGCAGAAGATTCGTAACGTTGTTTGCGAGTGAGCGGCCGAGGAGGTACTCCATCGAGAGGTAGTAGAGCCGCTTAGGATTTCGTTCTTCGTAGGTCTTCTCTGTTAAGAGCCATCGCTGAGATAGAACGTCGCGCACTGACCGGGCAAGGGCCTCGAAGCGGTCACGCGCCGTCGCTACGGCCAGATCGACGCCACTGTCAAACAGCAAGTGCCGTTCATAGAGTGCTTCGTCCGTCCCGGAAAAGTGCACTGGACCACATCCGTACTGGGCGATGAGCCTCTCAGCATCTTGCAATCCCTGCCGCTTTGCTGCAGCGTTAGTGGCCATGTTCGACTCCTTCAAAGTCATGCTTCATAACAAACTTGTTTCCGAGCCAACTCCTGCCTAGTCAGCGGCCCCTGCAACATCAGCAATCGTCTGAGGCTGCTCCTTCGTCTCCCACTTGATCAGCTTCAGATCCAACACGAAGATCGAATACAACACAGGCACAAGCAGCAGCGTGATGAATGTCGCGATCGATAAGCCGCCGATCTGGGCATAACAAAGTGGCTCCCACAGCGGGCCACCATGTATGGCCAGCGGTACCAGTCCCAGCACGGTTGCGCCGACGGTAATCATTACCGGACGCAAACGCACGATGCCGGCATCGAGTAGCGCTTCTCGCAACGGTTCTCCGCGGTGGTGCGCCTCCTCGATGAAGTCGAACAGCACGATGACGTGGCTGACAATTACTCCGACAAGGCTGGCGATTCCCAAGAACCCCATAAATCCGAAGGGTTGATGCATGATCACCAGCCCGGCGAGGGCCCCGGTCATGCCATAAGGAATCGCGGCGAACACGAGAAACGGCTTGACTGCATTTCGGAACTGCACGACCAGCGCGATATAGATGAGCATTACGGAGATTGCCATTACCACGCTGAGTTGCTTAAATCCTTTCACCTGCTCGTCGTATTCGCCCCCGATCTCGAGAAAATACCCAGGAGGAAGCTGCTTTTCGAACTGTTTGATCCTGGGCAACAACGGCTCCAGCACTTGAGAGGGCAGAACACCCGGGATGGGGAATGCAGAAACCGTAACCGTGCGAAACTGATTGCGGCGCTTGATCTTTGGGACTGACATGTCAGTCGTGACCTGCGATACCTGCCGCAGAGGTACGCGCTGATTGCTGGTGTTCGAGTAGACGTAGGTATTTTGGACGTCAGATAGCCCTGCTCGTTCCTCCATTCGCAAGCGAACGGCAATCGGGATTTGTTTGTCAGCTTCCCGGTATGTTGCGACCGGTAATCCGCTCAGCGCAGCGGCCGATGAGAGGGCAACATCCAGGTTGGTGACACCCGAAATGTTTGCGCGATCGGGGTCAACCTTCAGTCGCACTGTCATGGCAGGTTCTCCCCAGTCGTCGCGTACCCGGGCCGAGTTCGGCTGGGAACGCAGGATTGCCTGAAGTTCGCTGGAGAGTTGGTGCAGAACGCCGATGTCCGCGCCGGAAATTCGAATGGAGACGGGAATGCCGACCGGCTTGCCGGTCTCGAGCTGCCGCACATCCACCCGGGCGCCCGGGACTTCGCGGCTCAGCGCCGTCTGCAGCGGCCCAACGAATTCGTTGGTGAAGTGCTTGTCCACAACCTCGACGAGGATCTGCGCATAATTCAGTTGTTGTCGCTCGGGGTCGACCGAAAACCAGAACCTGGGACCGCCGCCACCGACAAATGTGGTCAGCGACTTCAGAACATCTTTCCGATGATGTTCTTCGCCAAACCGTTCGGCCTCTTCTCGAATGACAGTTTCTGCTCGCTGGGCAACCGCATCCGTCGCACCCAGGGGCGCGTCGGGCGGGAGCCAGACGTCCACGTACGACAGGTACGAGAGGTCCTTGGGGAAGTACTGTGGATGCAGCCTTGTGAACAACCAGCCACCCAACACGAGAAACAAGAGGGAGCCGGCGAACACGCCCCAACGATGTCCCAGCGCGAAGTCCCCTACTCGGTAATAGAGTCCCGGGAAGCCATGCTTGCGTCGCTCGGACATGGGCTGCTCCAGGGTCTTGGGCGGCTTAATCAGGTAGTACGCAACGAGCGGGATAAACGTGAACGAGACGAGGACTGATGCCACCAGGGTACAGGTCATCACCACCGGCAGGCTGTACAGGAAGAAGTAGACGTCGCCGGTCAGCAGCAGGAACGGGAGATAGGCGACGATATTCGTGATGGTGGCAAAGATGATCGCTTTCGCCAGTTTCGTCGGCCCAATCCAGGATGCCAGGTCGCGAGGCGAGCCGGAGCCCAGTTCTCGCTTAATGGCATCACCGGCGACCACCGGCATGTCCACCAGCAAGCCAAGAGCGATGATCAGGGTTGCGATGGAAACCTGTTGGATGTCGATATCGAGAACGTGAATGATGCCGAAGGCCATGGCCAGCGTCAGGGGAATCGAGCAAGCCATCAGCATGGCCGCGCGCCAGTCCCAGAATCCGACCAACGCGACGATCACGACGAGCACGATTGCCTCATACAGACTGGACATCAACAGGCTGACAAGTTCGTGCACTTGCCTCGGCTGGTCCGACGTGCGCGCGATAATAAGGTCAGGAGGCAGCGTTGGCTGCACGGTGGCAAGCGCTTTGTCCACCGCGGCGCCGAATCTGCCTATCTGTTCCCCAGATCGCATTTGCACGGCCAGGGTGATGGCACGGTTGCGGTGCCAGTTGCCGTTCGCCTTGCGAGAGACCATGTAGTTCAGGTACCGTGTGGGTGTCTGATAGGCACGCGATATGTCCACGAGATCGCGCAAATAAACCGGCACTCCCGTGGGCGAAGCTCCGACCAGGACGTTGCCAATGTCTTTCGTGGTTTTGAATTCAGCGGTCGCGTCAACCAGTACATTTCGCGATTGGGTCTCGACGATGCCGCCCGGGGCGGTAACATTGCGAGCGCTCAGAATGTCTTTGATTTTCGTTGGCTGCAGCTTGAAAGCGGCCATCCGGGCGTCGGAGTACTCCAGGTAAAACTCTTCCGGCAGAACGCCCACGCGCTGAACCTTGGCTACCTCCGGCACACGTTGCAGCGTGCGTTGGATCAGATCCGTGAAATCATCAAGCTGCCGGTAGGAATACCGCTCGCTCGCCATTTCCGCGATGCGTTGCTTTGCGGATTGGGGATCTCGAATGATAATCGGTCCCCAGGAGTCGGGATGGAATTCGTACTCTTGCAGCTTCTTCTCGATGAACTGCTTGCCATAAGCGCGGAGTTCGTCATCCGATTTCGTGGTCGCAAAATCGATCCCGGAGCAGCTTCCCACAGATACCGGACGAACATCTCGCGCTACGTCGTCGCGCTGCGCCTGCGCAGCGAGGATCACAAACGGCCGCTCGACTGCGGTAGGTGACACCGACGCTGGGTAACAATAGAGAACCGTCGCGCGGCCCTTCGTATCTCCCTGGCGCGCTTTCTCAATCGCGTCACGCACGCCGCGGGCACGCAATTCGATTTCAAGGTCTGTGACGGACGGACTGGCGACCGTAAGCATCAGCGCCGCGGTATCGCCGAAGTCGCTGATCCAGGTGATCGGGCCCGCGCCCTGCGGAAGATCCGTGATCTGATTCAGTCGTTGCCCAATATCCTGAAATTCCTGTTGCGTGTTCTTTATGCTGTCGAGCAATCTAACTTGCACGACAGAGATATTGTCCTGCGTGGTGGATTCCACGCGGTCCACCTTGCTGTTCCCAGTCGCAGCTTGCTCGACCTTTCGTGTGACCAACTGCTCGACCTTGTCTGCCGAGATACCAGGCCACGGGGTGATGGCAAGGGCGATGCGCACCGGGATATCCGGGTCTTTCCGCTTGGGCATGTTCATGTAGCCGAACACGCCCCAGGCGAGTGTTGCGAGCAATGCGACCCACGCGATTTGCCGGTTGTGCGTAAAAAAACGAGCGGGATTCCGACTGTTCTCAGTGTTGCTGGGTTTCATTGGACGACCTCTACCCGCTGACCATCCTTCAACAGGTTGGCGCCGGTGGTGATGATCCGGTCCCCTGCGGACAGCCCGCTTACTATTGCTATGTCAGTTCCGTTGACAGCGCCGATCTCCACGCTGCGGAGGCTCGCTACTTCTCCGGCGCTCGAGTTGGAGATCACAAACACGCCGTATTTGCCGTCTTTCGCCTGCACGATCGCCGAGAGCGGAACCTGCAGAGACGAGGGCCGCGGTTCGCTTTCGCCACCGGCCAGTTGCAGAGAACCGATCATGCCCACCTTCAGCAAGTGATCGCGGTTGGGTATAGCCACCTCGACGTCGAAGTTGCGCGTAACGGCGTCTGCTGCTGATGACATGCGGCTGATTCGTGCATGAAAGGTGCGGTTGGGGAAGGCGTCGATGGCAACCTCAACGGGCTGGCCCAATTTGATTGACCGCACAACTGTGTCCGGCACGCCGACTACGATCTTTACCAGGTCAGTTTTGGCCATCGCGAATGCTGGAACCCCGGGACCGACGAATGCGCCCAGTTCTACCGACTTCTTCACGATGTCACCGTCAAAGGGAGCTACCACGGATGTGTCGTGCAGCGCGATTTCGGCCTCGCTCGTCTGTGCGCGCGCTGCCCGCAACTGGCTCTCTGTCGAGTCGTATTGTGCTTTAGCGGCATCGAAGTCGGGCTTAGTGAGGCTCTGAGTGCCATAGAGGCGCGTAGCGCGATCGAAGTCAAGCTTGGCCTTCTGCATGACGGCGTCAACCGCCGCGGCCTGCGAGGTCGCTTGTCGCACTTTGTCCTCGTATTCAGCCGCGCGGATGCGAACCAGCACCGCGCCCTTGCTGACTCGATCACCTTCCGCGAGGTCGCGCACCCTGCCATCCTGACCGCGCACTTGCCTCAATGCGATGACGTATCCGGGAATCCTGAAGGACAACGGGACTTCCGCATCGGGCGTCACCACCGCCGAGAACCGTAGCCCACCGCTAGTGTTAGCGGGATTCGAATCCAGGCGCTGTGTCTGAACTGCCTGCGGGGCTTGCTGGATCGGCTTGCTCGAGTGACAGCCCGCCATCACGAGCGCAAGCAACAGCATTGTGAGTACGTTCTTCATCTCATTCATCTCCCATCGCGCGGCGCAAGTCAGCGAGCGTGCTCCAATAGGACGAAAGCGCCTGCTGGTACTGAAATTCAGTCTCGGCGGATCGGGCCTGTGCCTGAAGCAAGTCTTTTATCAGTGCGGCCTCTTCCTTGTACTTGTTGCCGGTAACTCGAAATTGCTCGATGGCCGCTTCATGTCCCGTCTGGGTCGCCTTCAGGAGGAGAGCGGCCTCTTGCCACTTGCGGTACTTGGCTCCGACTTCAACCGCAATCTGCGACTCTGTTTCGCGTATCCCGTTGCGAGCCTGTTCGACTGTTTTGCTTTTCTCAGCTATGTTGTTGCGGCGACGCCCCCAGTCGAATGGCTCCCACGTCAACAGGAACCCGGCGGTGCCGACGTTTTCCGGAAGTACTTTTACGTTGTTGAGCCCCTGGTATCTCACGGACAAGCTGAGGTCGGGTATGTATTCGGCCTTTGCAATGCGACGGTCGTATTCCGCTTGCTTCTCCTTGAGGAAGGCTTGACGAACTTCGGGCCGGTTCTGCGAAGCCTTGTCACGTGCGGCATCGATGGTCAGATCGGTTGCGCCCTCCTCGGGCATCGAAGCAACGCGAAACCGCGTGCCCAGATCGCGGCCCAGCAGTTGGTTCAAGTGCTCGCACTGGGTTGCGAGACCGTTCTCCGCGACCGACAACTCATACCGACTTTTTGCGAGACGCGCATCGACCTCCAGTGCATCTCCCCGGAGCACTGTCTTTTCTGCGATGTATCGGGTCGTGATTCGCTGCGCCTCTTCTAAGGTCTTCACGGCTTCGCGCGCCGCTTCTACGCCGGCTTGGGTCGCGACAAGATCGAAGTACGCGGTTCGAACCTCGGCAGCGATTTTCTCGCGCTCAGCGCGAACGTCTTCCCGAGCTATTTGGCGCCCAAGCTCGGTCGCACGAATTCCGAGGCCGATCTTGTACTGCTGGGTAATCGGTTGGTCGAAAGCGCCCGTGGTGTAGGTCGTGAATCGCGCGGGATTACGAATCTTTGCTTCGCTCGAGGGAATAGGGCGGCCAGTCGCATCCGTGCCGAACGAGCCGGCCGGAAATGTGAAGTCAAACGAGTGCATTAACTCGCCGCCCAGGACGGCAAATTGAAACTGGGGCAGCCGCCGGCTACGAGCTGTACTCACCCGAAAATCAAACTTCTGTGCCTCCAGCGTAAAGTTCTTTACCAGCCTGTTATTGCTGAGCGCGAGCGATACCGCATCGTCCAACGTAAGCAGTGGAGGTGGGGAGGCAGTTGACGATGTCGCTTCTCGTTGCGCAAGCACTGTGGCCGGGTATGCAATCGCCAAGAGCAGGAAAATCACGACAGCACGCTTCCTCATCATGTGCAGGAACCTCAACTCATGAACTACGCTCGAACGTTTCTGAGTTCTTGCAGATGGCGTGCCAACTAGTGCCCGTGGCAAATCATTGAATCTCAAGCTGCCAACGAAGGATTGCTGCCAGTCTTCACTGCCCACATTTGGGCAGTGCCCTGGCAAGGGCAGAGGTGACCGCGATGCGTGAGGCCCGGCCGCACTCAAACGCCCAGATCGCAATTCCTCGCAGAGCGACGACAGAATATTGAGCGCGTAGCGTCTAGAGCTCGAGAATTAGCGGCAAGTGTTGTGGGATTCCCAGAAGCGTTGCGCCCCGACTGGTTTGGCATACGTCGTGCCTTATGACACGTGGAGAGTTGAAATGGCAACCACGACAGCCACCAGCGCAATCCGCCCAACCGCCTCCGGATTAGCAACCGCGGATGAGATTCGCACCGCTTTTACCGAACATCGGGAAGAATTGGCGTGGCTTGCCGGATTTCTGACCGACGACGAAATGGTGGCAGCGGCCTGCCTCATCGACGCTCGCAAACTTGCTCAGAGCGGGGGCAAAGTCGTTCAGGAATGGCTTTGGACATCGGCGCGAGACGCCACGATCCGCTCCGCCCTGGATGTCCAGCGAGTGCGGATTGCCCAGCTTTCTTCAGCGTACGACCGTCGTGCGAGCACTCACGTGCAGCACGCAGCTCTACCTTTAGATACAGATACGCTTGAATTCCTGGTGCGTGAGTCCGATCAGATCCGGCTTAGACTTGATTCCATCTGTCGTTTCGCGCTCGTTTTGTGCGGCATCGAAAACCGCTGTTCGCGGCAAGTCGCCCGGCTGCTCGGGATCAGCGAACATGCAGTGAAGGCCGCTTACTTGGCCGCCCTTCAGTCCCTGGATGTCATTCGCAGCCAGGCGATTGTAGAGGCGTACGGTTGTGCGGCCGCGTGTAACTGAAGTTGAGAGACGTTGGTGCGCGCCGGGGCTGGCTCTTGACGGCTGTCAGGAACAACTGTATCAGTGCGGTTGATAAGCGTGACTTAGGTTCAGTAGTGTACTCTCTTGCTTACGAGCACCTGGTACTGACGTGATAACGAGTAACGGAGATCGATATCGGACCCTGCTGGATATGTCCAGCGCTGTGGCCGATCAGCCCACGGTAAGGGCCATGCTGCGCAGCATCCGTAGCATTCTGTCCACTAGTTGTAGCTTCCATGGAGCCCACCTCTACGTTCTGGGCGAGGACGGAGAAAGTCTGCAGGTTTTAGAGTTCGATCAAGAACCGGACGCGCCCCCGGTCAAGATTGGTACCAAGATTTTGCGTATCGGTGTGGCGGCACGGGTGCTTGAGGAACAAAAACCAGTTTTTCTCCCGGACGTATCGCTGGAAATGTCGAGACATCCGGAGCTGGCTCCATTTGCAGCCGAGTCTGTGGGCCGAAGCACCTACGTTTTTCCAGTATCTACGTCGCGACAGCGATACGGAGTTCTCGCAGTGACAAAGGAGCGGGAGCAGGAATTCGTTCCCGAAGATGTCGAACTGCTCGGTGCGCTGGCCTCGCACCTTGCGGTCGCGCTCGAGTGCGCGCTGGCGAAGGATAGCGCAGAGCTTTATCACAGACAAGTGGCGCAAGAGCGGGATCGGCTCAGGCTGTTGCTGGAAATCAACAATCACATCGTTTCAAAGCTGGACATTAATGACTTGTTCCGGTCCGCGTCGGCCTCCATCCGGAGTTATTTCCGGAACGATTTCACCGGATTCTGGCTCATCGATAAACAATCAAACCGGCTTGAACTCGCCGTCCTGGATTTTCCCGCCAGTAAAGGATTTCTGACCGATGTCGCAGTTCACGAACTGAGCGACAGCGACCACGAGAAGTTGCGTGCTCACAAACCTGAGCTGTGGTCGGCGGCAGAAATTGAGAAGCTGCCGTTTCCGATCGGCGAAAATCTTAAGGCTGAATCGATCGCGGCCATGGCCCTTGCCCCGCTCACAACTGCAACTGGACCTCTGGGCATGATTACGATGGGCAGCCGCCGACCGAACGGCTTTGGGCAGGAGGACCTGGACCTCTTGTCCCAACTCAGCACTCAGATCGCGCTTGCGGTCGCGAATGCAGTTGCTTACGGACGGGTCACGGCGGCGAGGGATCGCTTGGAAGAAGAGCGCCTGTACCTCGAATCCGAGATCCGTTCGGAATACAACTTTGAGGATATTGTCGGAAAAAGCGCGGCGTTGCGGGCAGTGCTGGACCAGATCTCCATCGTTGCCCCGACCGGTTCCACCGTGCTGTTGTATGGTGAAACCGGAACTGGAAAGGAATTGATCGCTCGGGCGATCCACAGCAACAGCCCCCGGCGGGATCGGACGTTTGTGAAAGTTAATTGCGCCGCCATTCCATCCGGCCTTCTCGAGAGCGAACTCTTCGGACACGAAAGAGGCGCCTTCACCGGGGCGCTGATGCTGAAAAAGGGCCGCTTCGAGCTGGCCGATCGCGGCACGCTGTTCCTGGACGAGATCGGCGACATCAGCCTCGAGTTACAACCGAAATTGCTTCGCGCCGTTCAGGAACAGGAGTTCGAGCGCCTGGGTAGCACGAAGACCACTCACGTGGACGTCCGTATCATCGCCGCGACGCATCGCGATATCCCCGCGATGATCCGTAACGGGCAATTTCGGGAGGATCTCTTCTATCGACTGAACGTCTTCCCGATTGAGATCCCGCCGCTTCGCGAGCGCTCAGGCGATATCCCCCTTCTGGTTCATTATTTTGTTTCACGTCTGGCTCGCCGAATGCAGAAACAGATCAAGACGATTCCGAAGCACGCAATGGAGGCCCTAATCAGCGCCGCCTGGCCCGGTAACATTCGCGAATTGGAGAACTTCATTGAGCGGGCCGTCATTCTCACCCAAGGCAGCGAGTTGAATGTCCCGCTTGCAGAACTGAAGAGCACGATGCGAGCGCCTCGGACTGGCTCGGTATCCACATTTCACGACGCCGAGCGGCAGGCCATCATCGATGCGCTGAAGGCAGCTTCTGGCAAGCTTGCCGGCGCGGGCGGCGCGGCAGAACGCTTAGGCCTGAAACGTACCACGCTGCAGAACAAAATGCGGCGACTGAACATCACTCGCGCCGATTACTCGCAGTGACCGCATTAGGTCGCACGCCGTCAGCGGGCCTGGCAGTCACGTTCTGATGGCACAGTCGCAAGGGAGCGCAGGCGACCTGGTTTCAGGTCGCCTTGCCTTCTGCAAACTGCAGGATGTTCGCGAAGGGCGCTTATGGAACCGGCGATCGTCTTCTGTGCGACTCACGAACTGTTGCGGGTCGCCTGACTCAAGTCTGAATCCCGTGGGGGTCCTCTCGCCGGCGTGTGTGGCGGGGCAGCAGTTCTGCCGCACCCCTCCTGCCCGAGACACGCGTACTTGAAGAATGGAGTGCCCGGATGCAGGCAGTGACCGCGGCAGGGCAGGCGGAAACGCATTGCGAAATGACAAAGTCATTGCGTTTCAATGGCTTGCATCTCCCGATTGATGGAACCCGGTTTGCGCATTTCCAGCGTGAGCATGGGTAAACGCCCATGCCGAGAAAGGCCAGAATGCTGCGAGTTGAATTTAATCACGATGGAAATGGCACGCTGTTCGTACGGCTCCAAGGTCGGCTGGTGGGCCCCTACGCCGAAGATGCAAGAATGACGCTGGCTCGCTACCAGGTCCCGCCGACGATCGTTGTGGATCTTTCGGAAGTGACCTTCATCGACTCGCTCGGCGAAGAGGTGTTGTTGTGGCTGGGCCGCATGGGGAGCGAGTTTGTTGCCGACAATGTGTACGCCCGGTCAGTGTGCGAACGCCTGCAATTGCACATTTCACAGAAGCGCCTCGCCCATCTCCCGGGGACTAAATCGCAGGTGTCTCTATGAGGGTGCGACCTACCCCTTTGTACCTGTTCGCTTGCCATCTGGAATGGCGCGACAGGCGCAACTTGGAAGCTCATAAGGAGCTTGTAGCGGCTTTGGACGACCATGACAGAGACATCCGTCAGTTGGCTGAATTATTGTTGCATCGCAGTTCGCCCCGTCCACAAGCCGAAAGCGGCAACTCGCTCGCGAACCGTGTGGCGTCAAGGAGGCGCTTCGAACGTGTCAGACAATATTCACGAACTGATTAAGCAGCACGATGCCTTCTACCAGGTGCTGCCCTACTACATACTCCAGGAGGAACGAACGCACCGAACCACAAAGAGGATTCAGGCTGGATTTGATATCGACGTGTACGGTATCAAGCCCAGCCATGAACAACACCCTGGCCGGGATTATGTACTCGGCTACGTGGCCTTAGAGAAGCTGGTGGAAAGGATCTTACCTCACACGGGTGAGTCCTGCTCAGTGGAGGTCATTCCGTTTCCCTCGACCCTCGTGTTCGACACCAAACGGCAATTCCAAGAAGAAGGGATGCTGCGAATTAGGATCACGCATAAGGGTCTGCAACCTGCCGGCAAACCGGAAGAACAGGCCTTGAAGGAGATCAAGGAGCGCCTCCACGACCTGGGTTTAAGTCAGAGATGACTCGACACATCGATCCCTGGTGATGACTCTTTCGTGCCATAAACCTCCTGTTGGGGAGCCAACTGGCCGGCCCCGACGTGATGTTATCTGGTGCCGGGAGGGGGAATCAGACTCCGGCATTCTCGTTGCAAACCAAGATTCCTTCGCGCCGTGACCGCGACCGCGCGCCCGGACGAGACCTTGGAAACTGAGCTGGCTTAAGAAAGGCGAGGGCTCCGTGTACATAACCGTGTACACGCGAAGCGCGGAATGTGCTATTTTGGCGAATTGTGCGACACGGGAAATCAATAACTTACTTGATGACAACACCCCCGAACGGTTCGAATCCCACCGCCCACCCCAAAGCTCTTAAGAGGGCCCTCGCTCCGCTCCGGATTTCCCCTCGGCTTCGCTCCCAAAACCGTTTATAAGATAGTCTCCAGATGGCTGCAGCGGACATCCTGAAAACGTCGCTCGGGGGCAGTGTGCCCGGCTTCCCATTCCTCGCATCCGTCATCGCGCGCATGCATTTCCGGATGATGGACCGGCCCAGCTACGCCATCCAGACGGTGGCCGAGCATGAACGCAATCTCGCCGGGAAGTCCGCGCCGAGCGAGGCGGAAGCGCCTCTACCCACCCGCTCCAAGGCGATCGGATGAGCGGCTGCGCCGACGCCCCTTGCCGGTTTCTGGACTGGGACTCGGAGTTCCTTGGCCGCCGTATGGCGCGCGCCAATGTGAATCGGCTTACCCCGGAATCGCTGCGGCAGATCCAAAGCTGGTGCGATTCTCAGCGCATCGATTGCCTTTACTTCCTGGCGGACTCGGCCGATGCGGAGACGGTGAAATTGGCCGAAGAGGCACGCTTCCATTTTGTCGATGTGCGCATCACGCTGGGCCGCGACCTGGCGGGTTTAGCGCCCGCTTCCGGTCCAGCCTGCGTGCGGCCGTTCCAGCCAGCGGATTTGCCCGGTTTGCGGGCGATTGCCAGGGTGAGCCATCGCGACTCGCGCTTTTACTACGACAAGAATCTTCCGGACTCGCTTTGCGACGCCTTGTATGAAACCTGGATCGAAAACAGCACCCAGGGATGGGCGCAGGCCGTGCTGGTGGGGGAGCATCAATCCCGGCCCGCGGGCTATATCACTTGCCATTTCAGTGCGCCCGCCGGCCAGATCGGGATATTTGCCGTCGCAGAAGAAGCGCAGGGACGGGGGCTGGGCCAGCGGCTTGTACTCTCTGCGTTGCGATGGTTTCAGCAGCAAGGGGCTTCCGAGGTGACAGTGGTTACGCAAGGCCGCAACGTGCGTGGACAGCGGCGGTATCAGAAATGTGGGTTCTCGACGCGGTCGGTCGAGCTCTGGTATCACTATTGGCCCAGCTTGCGGGCCTCGAGCGGCGCATGAGCCATCGCATCCCTTTTAACCGGGCCGGACTGGCGGGCAATGAACTCCGCTACCTTGCCGCCGCAGTCGAGGGCGGACACATCGCCGGCGATGGCGAGTTCACCAGGAAGTGCAGCCGGCTGTTCGAGCAGGAACTAGGACTGGCCCGCGCCCTGCTCACCACTTCCTGCACGCACGCGCTGGAGATGTCGGCCCTGCTGCTCGATATCCAGCCCGGCGACGAGGTGATCCTGCCGTCGTTCACCTTTGTCTCGACGGCCAATGCCTTCGTGCTGCGCGGCGCACAACCCGTATTCATTGATATCCGGCCGGACACGCTCAACCTGGACGAGCGCCAACTGGAGCGCCTGGTTTCGCCGCGCACCCGGGCCATCGTTCCGGTGCACTATGCCGGCGTGGGATGTGAGATGGACGTGATTCTCGACGTGGCCGGACGGCGCAACATGGCCGTGGTCGAGGACAATGCTCACGGGCTCTTTGGCAAGTACCGCGGCAAGTATCTGGGAACATTCGGGTGCATGGCGGCGCAGAGTTTTCACGAGACCAAGAACTTCACCTGCGGAGAGGGTGGCGCGCTGTTCATCAATGATCCAGGCTACATCGCGCGCGCCGAAATTATTCGCGAGAAGGGAACCAACCGCAGCCAGTTCCATCGCGGGCAGGTCGACAAGTACACGTGGGTCGATGTGGGATCGAGTTACCTGCCCTCCGATCTGCTGGCGGCATTTCTTTACGCGCAACTGGAAGCCCGGGAGCAGATTCAGTCCCGGCGGCGCCGGATATGGGAGTGTTACCGCGAACGGCTGCAGCCGTGGGCGCAACAGCATGGCGTGCAACTGCCCTTCGTACCCGAGAGCTGCGAGCAGCCCTGGCACATGTTCTACCTGGTGATGCCCTCGCCGGAATGGCGCGACGGGCTCATCGCCCACTTGCAGGCGCGGCAGATCCTCGCCGTGTTTCACTATGTGCCGCTGCACCTTTCGGCCATGGGAAAGCGCTTCGGCGGGAAACCGGGCGATTGTCCGGTTACCGAGACGGTCAGCGAGCGCCTGCTTCGCCTGCCCTTCTACAATGGCCTGTCCGCGGCGGATCAGGACCGGGTCATCGAGGCGGTGCTGGAATTCCACGGGTGAGAAGCGCGGCAGGGCCGCCGGAATCAGCCTGCAGAACGCTTGCGCGCGAGAGTGCGTTCGCGGTCGTGGTAGTGGCGGGCGAAGTATTCGCGATAGGCTGGGCTCCGCATCTCGTCCAGCCACTCGCGGTTTTCGCGGTACCAGCGGACGGTTTCGGGCAGGCCGGCTTCGAAAGTCCACTGCTGCCGCCAGCCCAGCTCCGATTTGATCTTGTCGCAGCTCATGGCATAGCGGCGGTCGTGGCCGGGACGATCGCTGACGAATCGTAGGAGCGTCCGGGGCTGTCCCAGCTGGTCGAGGATGCGCCCGGCTACCTCCACGTTCTCGATCTCAAACTCGCCGCCGATGTTGTAGATCTCGCCTTCCCGGCCGTGGTGCAGAACGGCATCCAGCGCTCGGCAGTGGTCTTCCACGTGGAGCCAATCGCGCACGTTCCTGCCGTCGCCGTACAACGGCAGCGGCTCGCCCGCCAGGGCCTGCGCGATCATCAGAGGGATGAATTTCTCGGGGAACTGGAACGTCCCGTAATTATTGCTGGAGCGGGTGATGATGGCCGGCACGGCGTGGGTGCGCATGGCCGCCAGCACCAGCAGGTCGGCCGCCGCCTTGGTGGCGGCATAGGGGCTATTGGGAGAGACTGGGGAGCTCTCGTCGAATTTTCCTTCCGGACCCAGGCTGCCGTACACCTCGTCGGTGCTGACCTGCACGAAGCGCCCGACGTGCTGCCGGCGGCAGGCATCCAGCAGGCGAAAGGTGCCGACGACGTTGCTGCGCACGAACACGCTGGCATCTTCGATACTGCGGTCCACATGGCTCTCGGCGGCCAGGTTCAGCACCACGTCGGCGCCGCGCACCGCTTCGTTCACTTCCGGGTCGCAGATATCCAGTTGCCAGAAACGGAAGCGGGGATTCGCTTGCGCGTCCTTCAGGTTGGCAAGACTGCCGGCATAGGTCAGCTTGTCCACCACCACGATCTGATAGGCGGGATGTTGTGCCAGCATGTGGCGGACGAAGTGCGACCCGATGAATCCTGCCCCGCCCGCGATCAGGATCTTCACCTACCGCCTCCCCATCCCGGCCGCCGCCGGGGTCTCGGCGTAGATGGCTGCCTTTTCCCGCACCAGCGAGTTGGCTTGCCAAAGCGATTCAAACGTGCCGGCGTCGGTCCACCATCCTTCCAACAACTCGTGGTGCAGTTTGCCCTCTGCCAGGTAGGAGTTATTGACGTCGGTGATCTCGTACTCGCCGCGCCCGGAAGGCTTGAGCTTGCGGATGCGGTCGAAAACCGTGCGGTCGTAAAAGTAGATTCCGACCACCGCGTAACGGGACTTGGGATGCTTCGGCTTCTCTTCAATGCGGACGATGCGGCCATCCTCGAATACCGGGACCCCGAACCGCTGCGGGTCGGGAACTTGCTTGAGCAGGATCTTGGCTCCGTCCTGGTGCTCGAAGCGCTCGCGAGCCGCCCCAATCCCGCCTTCGATGATGTTGTCACCCAGGATCACGCAGATTCTCTCCCCGGCGGCGAATTCCTCCGCCAGGCGCAGGGCGTCGGCGATCCCGCCTTCGCCTGTCTGGCTGGCGAAGGTGAGCCGCTCGAAGCCGAAATCCTCGCCGTTGCGCAACAGGCGCAAGAAGTCGCCAATGCTGGCGCTGCCGGTGACGATCAGGACGTCGCGAATTCCCGCCGCCACCAGCGTTTGCAGCGGGTAGAAGATCATGGGTTTGTCGTACACCGGCAGCAGGTGCTTGTTGGTCACGCGGGTGAGCGGGAACAGACGCGACCCGATGCCACCTGCCAGCACAACCCCTCTCATCCTTCCTCCCCAGACTCGAATCCGGCAGTCTACACTGTTTTGCACCGGCTCAGGAGCTGTAGAGTTCGGTCGTGCCAGCGTCGCCGTTCATTCCACCCTTCGAAATGAGGTAAGGACGCCCAGGGAATGATCCTTCGCTGCGCTCGGGATTTCGGCCGGCCCGGATGGCGCGGAAGACGCCTCAAGTTCGAATTCCACCGCCCACCCAGGCTTACTGGGTTCCTCGGCCTCGCTGTGCTTTCGCCCGCCTCAAGGATTGCGGTGCCTTCGTGGGCCCCGATCCCGAGGCCCGCCGCGTCCCCGGCACCTTACCGATCCGGGGATCTCCGGCGAGGACGAGTTCGCAGGCGCGCAGCGCCGCCACCTCAAAATCCGGCGCATCGGCCGGAAGGACCTGCCACGCCGTTACCTCCTTCCCAAATACCTGAACGGATCGCAGGTTCGGAAACTCGCGGCGCAGACTCTCGTGGTGCTGCTCGGTGGTGGCAAGCCACACCCCGTTATCGGCCGTGTTCTCGCGCTTGTCCCGGAGGATGAAGACAATTTTGTCCTTAACGTAGACCGCGAGGCAGCCAAACATGGGGCGGGTATAGGGCGACACGGGAGAAATCGCATCGAGCACGAACTCCTGCGGCACGACCTTGCGTGGCTTGACAGAGAAGAGGGTGCCGTCCAGTGGGGGCAAGGCCGTGTTGCGACGAGGCTTCGACATCGGACTTATGATACAGCCCCATGATCTGCTTGGGTCCGTGCCGCCGACTCCACCGAAGAAACCCCGCGGGACTAGCGAAGGCCGCTCAACCTAATCGTCGTCAAGGGCGCAGGAGCCGCCGCCCATGCCGCATTGCCCGCAACCGGGTGCGGGTCCGGGAGCAAACTCACTGGCATTACCGCTGGAGTGGCCGGCTGCAACGGCGAAGGCCGACAACTGCTGTTCCAGGCGCGTGCTGTTGCACTTGGGACAGTGCGGCTTCTCCGAACCGCGTACGAGGACTTCGAATTGCTTTCCGCAACCTGCACACAGATACTCGAAAATCGGCATAGGCTCCTTCTCCCAGCACGCGCACCGCGCGCGCCATTGCATGCGCCGGAGTTCGGCAACACAATGATTATAGATGCTTGATGACCAGAGCGGCGGAGACACCTTTAGCCCGCGGCGGTGGCTGCGCGGCGGGCATCGGCAGACGCTGGCGGCGGCCTTGCTGCCGCGGCACAACCTGCTGCCCGCGGCCGAGAAGCGCTTGTTCGAGGTCGAGCCCGGCGCCCGCGTGCTCGCCTGGTGCAACTGGCAGAGTGATCGTCAAAGCAAGCTGACGGCCGTCATCATCCACGGACTGGAAGGCTCGAGCGAATCACAGTACGTGGTCGGAACCGCCAACAAGGCCTGGGCCGCAGGCATGAGCGTAGTGCGCATGAACGTGCGCAACTGCGGCAGCAGTGAAGCGCTGTCGCCGACCCTCTACCATTCCGGCCTGTCGCAGGATGTGGGCGTGGTGGTTCGCGAACTGATCTCAGCCGACCAACTGCCGCGCATCGCGCTCGCTGGATTTTCCATGGGCGGAAACATGGCGCTGAAGCTGGCGGGGGAGTGGGGAAGCGATGCGCCTCGCGAGCTGGTTGCGGTGGCCGCGGTCTGTCCCGGCATGGACCTGGCCGCGGCGGCGGATGCCCTCCACCTTTGGCGCAACCGGATTTATGAGTGGAACTTCCTCCATTACCTGGAGCGGAGTGTGCGGCGCAAAGCCCGCCTTTTTCCCGAGCGCTACGATGTGACGTGCCTGCGAGGCGTGCGCAGCGTGCGGGATTTCGACGACGCCGTCACCGCTCCGCATTGGGGATTCACCGGCGCCGACGATTACTACGCCCGCGCCAGCGCCTCTCCGCTCATCGAGCGCATCGCGGTGCCCACCCTGGTGATTCACGCCCAGGACGATCCCTTCGTTCCCATCACGCCCTCGACCCGCGCCCGGCTGCTGACTAATCGCACCGTGCGGCTTATCGAGACCAAGCACGGCGGCCACTGCGGCTTCCTGGCCGAGCCTCACGGCTACGACGGCCGCTGGGCGGAGCGGCAGCTCGTCGAATTCCTCGATCGCTACTGAGAAGCTCGCCTGCGTTTTTCTCTCGTTTTCCGGCGGCAGGCGTGGTTTCATAGGCGACTGCGTCTACCAACGCCTATGGATGCGACCGTTTCCGTCGAGTTGGGGGCCGAGGATGCGCACCTCGAGATCCCATGGCAGGCGGGAGACGTGCGTTATTACGATCTGAAGCGCCATCCCGAGCTGCTGCTCGAATTGCCCGAGTCCCACAACCGCGAGATGTCCGAATTCCTTACTGCCATGAACTCGGCGCTCTCCATGCTGGAAACCGCGAAGTGCGACACCTGGCTCAGCGACCAGATGGAGGAGCAGGAGGCGATCTATGCTGCGAGCTGGAAGTTCTGCTCTTACGTAGACCTGATCTTCACCGATACTAAGGCGCGTCCCAAGTTTACCGGCCACGAGAACTTCGCCAAGCGCATCGCGCGGCTGTTGCGGCGCGCCCCCGATATCCCCTCGGCTGCAGAGTTCATCGTCCGCCGCTGCCGCTACGCTTCGGGGGAGCCCGGCGGCAACTCCGATGCGGCCGAGGGCTTCTATCTGACGTTCTACCTTTTCGGATACGGCGATGATGAGGACGAGGCGCGCCGCCGCTGGGGCATCGGGCTGAAGGTGGTCGAAAATGCCTTGTTGCAATTGTCGGCCATGCATCGCCGCGGCAGTGACCAGACCGAACCTTCGCCGCCGGAAACCATGCGCGCGCTGGGAGATGCCGGCTGAGCCGTTGCTTTCGTCGCGGTGGATGGCCCGTCCAACGTCGTAATCTGGCGAGATTGCGGAATGTAAGGAGAAGAAAAGGATGCCGATGAAAACCTGCTTGGTCCTGATGGTAACGGTGGTGGTGATGGCGGCCGTGGCTGCGGGGCAATCCGCCAAGCCGGCACCTTACACCGCGGTGCTGGATGTCCAATCCATGGACAAGACTGTGGATCCGTGCGTGGACTTCTTCACCTACTCCTGTGGCGGCTGGCTCAAAAATAATCCCATCCCCGCCGACCAGGCCGCGTGGGACGCCTATGGCAAGCTGCTGGAGGAGAACCGGCAGGTGCTGCGTCAGATCCTGGAGGCAGCCGCTGTTCCCAGCCCGAAGCGCAGCGCGGAAGAGCAGAAGATCGGCGACTACTATGCCTCCTGCATGGACGAGGCGGCGATCGAGAAGCTCGGCGCCACGCCCCTGAAGGCGGACCTCAACCGCATCGCGCGGCTCAAGTCCAAGGCCGACCTGCCCGGCGAGTTGGCGCATCTCCATCCCAACGACGTCGGCAGCTTCCTGGGCCGGGCGTCGCTGTTTTCCTTCGGCTCCGACCAGGACGCCAAGAATTCCAGTGAGTTCATCGCCGAAGTGGACCAGGGCGGCATCGGGCTGCCCGACCGCGACTACTACTTCAAGGATGACGCCAAGTCGCAGGAGATCCGCAAGCAGTACCTGGCGCACGTGCAGAAGATGTTGGAACTCGTGGGTGACAAGCCGGCGCAGGCCGCCGCCGAAGCGCAGACGGTGATGCGCATCGAGACCGCGCTGGCCAAGGCATCACTCACCCGCGTGGAGCGGCGCGATCCCAACAAGGTCTACCACAAGATGACGCGCGAGGAATTGCAAGCGCTGAGCCCGTCCTTCGCGTGGGACCGCTACTTCGCCGAGGTTGGCCTGCCGGGCGCCAAGTCGCTCAACGTCGCCGTGCCCGAGTTCGTCAAAGGCATGGACGCGGAGCTGAAGTCCGAAGACCTGGCGAGCTGGAAGGTCTATCTTCGCTGGCACCTGGTCCATGCCCAGGCGCGTTATCTCTCCTCGGCGTTCGTGAACGAAGATTTCGACTTTTACGACCACATCCTTTCCGGCACCAAGGAGATCCAGCCGCGCTGGAAACGGTGCGTGCGCTTTGTGGACCGCCAGTTGGGCGAGGCGCTGGGCAAGGTGTACGTCCAGAAGACTTTCAGCCCTGAGACCAAGCAGCGCGCGCTGGTCATGGTGCAGCAGATCGAAACCGAGATGGGGAAGGAGATCCAGCAGCTACCCTGGATGTCGCCCGCAACCAAGGAGCAGGCGCTGATCAAGCTGCATGCGGTCACCAACAAGATCGGCTATCCCGACCACTGGCGCGACTACAGCGCGCTCCAAGTGGTGCGCGGCGACGCCCTGGGGAACGGAGAGCGCGGCACGGCGTTCGAGTTCCGGCGCGAGCTGAACAAGATCGGCAAGCCAGTGGATCGCGGTGAGTGGCTCATGACCCCGCCAACCGTCAATGCTTACTACAACCCGCAAATGAACGACATCAATTTTCCTGCCGGCGTGCTGCAGCCGCCGCTCTATGATCCCCGCTCCGACGATGCGCCCAACTACGGCAACACCGGCGGCACCGTGGGGCATGAGCTGACCCACGCCTTCGACGATGAGGGCCGCCAGTTCGATGCCCAGGGCAACCTCCGCGACTGGTGGACCGCGGAAGACGCCAAGGAATTCGAGAAGCGCGCCAGTTGCACCTCCGATCAGTATTCACAGTATGTGATCGTGGACGACATCAAGATCAACGGCAAGCTGACGCTGGGCGAGGACACGGCCGATCTCGGCGGGCTGCTGCTGGCCTACCTGGCGTGGCAAGACGAAACCCGGGGCAAGGAGCTGCCGGCGATGGACGGCTTCACCCCCGAGCAACGGTTCTTCATCGGCTACGGCCAGAGCTGGTGCAGCGCGGAGCGGCCGGAGGTGCAGCGCCTGCGCGCCACCGTGGATCCCCATTCGCCGGCCAAGTACCGCGCCAACGGTGTGGTTTCCAATATGCCGGAGTTCCAGAAGGCGTTCGCCTGCGAGGTGGGCGCTCCGATGGTGCGGGAGAATCGCTGCAGGATCTGGTGAGCGGAGGTGGGCCGCACCGTGCGGCCGGCTCGGCCGGCTACTTGATGATTTGCTTCAGAACCACCCACACCGCGGCCACGGTCAGCGCCCACAGGGCGGCGGTGGAAACCAGCCGTCGGAAATCTCGCCTGCGGCGCAGTTTCTGCCAGAAGCTTCGACGATGGGAACTTCTTACCAGCCGCTCACGCGCTGGCGGGGGTGGTGGTGGGACGGGAGCCACGCTCGACATGCCTCCCCATATAACCGCGTTTCCGCCGAATTGGCAAGTGCAGAGTGTGCGTCCGGGGTCCGCGCGGGGATGTGCTAGATTGATGCCAGACGGGCGCGTAGCTCAAGCGGATAGAGCATCGGATTTCTAATCCGAGGGTTGCAGGTTCGATTCCTGCCGCGCCTACCACGATCTTTGGCAGTACAGGAGGTAGTGCGCAGGTCCCTCGATGCGCCACCCCAGCGAACCAAAAGCGGGTTCGCCGGGGGCCCCGGGTGCGCTCGGGATTTCGCCCTTCGACTTCGCTCAGGGCAGGCTCTGCGGGCTCCCGCTTCGCTCACGCCCGCAAATCGCCTCAAGTTCGATTCCTGCCGCGCCAACCATCCCCTAGTCAAAATTGAGGAGGCGTGGCCGGCAGCGCGGCGGAGTTGATGCCTTCGCATAGCACGTTGTCGACCGTCAAGTTGCCCGTGGCGTCCAGCGTCACTGTCCAGATGGTGTCGTAGTCGTCGTCCGGCCAATCGGGCGCCGGTTGGGCGTTGCTGTGATAGCTCGCGATCAGCGCATTTACGGTCGGTGGGATGTGATCGTGCTCCCATGCCATAAGCACAGTCTGATTGTTGAATTGGCCGCCGGTGAAGAAAAAATTACTGGCTAACTGGGGCGAGTTCGGAGTGAAGAGTTCGAAGCCTGTGACCAAACCATAGGGCAAATTATTGGCGATGGCGTAGGGTGCGATGGTCAAGGACGGCCTGACGTATGACCAGGCGGAATGAGCCGCGGGGAGAACCTGAGCCGGGTCGATCGAATAAACCTGGTTGGGGCTGATTTTGCCCTGCAGTGCGTTCGGAAGATACAGGGCGCGCCATTGCCCCGTTCCAATATAGTTGCCGTCGTCCCAAAAGCTCGTGGGATGCGCCTCGGCGTGCCGGACCATGTAAAGGGTCTCGTTGGTGTTGATATTCGAAGGAATCACGGCGCCACCGCTGCCGCCGGTCACTGCGATGTGGAAAGTGGGCACCTTGCATGCCGTGTTGAACCGCTGCTGCCAGGGCAGTGTAGGGTAGGTGGAAGGCGGGTTCAGATTGGTGTTATAGGTAACCAGGGTGGCGCCCGACGGCGCCACCGAGATCGCATAGATATAGTTGGGGCCCGCGTAGCTCGTGGGAAGAGTCAGGTTGTACCCTTTGAGCTGATTGATATTTGTCAGCAGGCTGTTGACGGTCTCCCAAGGCGCCGAGAATACATAAAAGCCCGGGACGCCTTCCCCCAGGATAGTGTTTGCCAGGATTTCGTTGTCGCCTCCCTGATCACCGAAATCGAGACCCTGGCACACCGAGCAGAATAGCAACGGCGGAGAGACTCCGCTGGGCAGGGGCATGCCTGGCAGATACGCTGTATTGAGCGGGTAGCTGTGGGCGGTAGCTTGGCCCAGGCCCACATTCGTGGGCAGAGTGAACTGGTTGAGAACGGCGAACTGCTGAATGGTCTCCAGTGCCACCATATCGGGGTAGAGGCTTGCGGTTTGCAAATGGGTCGTCGGTTCGAGCGCATAGATGCCGGATACATTCTGCCTTCCCAGTACCTGCTGTTGCAGGAACGTGGCCGTGAGGAGCGACCGCTGTAAGCCCTGACCGGTGAGGTTGGCCGTGGTGGGATTGACGTCCCCGGGCGCCTGGAAAGCCAAATCCTCGCTGACCACGAAGATCAGGTTAGTGTTGCTGGCGCTCAGCGCCGTAGTTGATGGCGCCTGGGTGGTGCTACATCCCCAGGAGAGAAGAACGATTAGTGCGATCAGAGAAAGACCGAGCCATTGCATCGAGCGCATCGAGAAGTCTCCTGTTCCCAGGCGGCGTTATTCCGGCCTGGTCAAAATAGAGGAGGCGCCGCCGGCAGCGCCGCGGAGTTGAGGCCTTCGCACTGCGAGAAGTCCGCCGTCAAGTTGCCCTGTGCGTCCAGGGTCACAACCCACATGCTGTCGTAATCGAGGGGCGACCAAACGGGCGGCGTTGGGACGACCCCGCCGTTCGGGAAATAGCTCAAGAGCAGGGCATTGATTGTCAGATTGTTTTGAGCGTACGCCCACCCCAGCAGCACTTTCTGATGGGAGAATTGTCCGCCGGTGAAGAAGAAATTACTGGTTTCCTGGCCCACGTTCGCATCGCCCAAATTAAAGCTCGATACCAGTTGATAGGGCAAGCTGTTGGCGATTGCATAGGGTGCGACCGTCAATGGGGGTGCAGCAGTCGACCAGTATTGATCCCCCGTGGCGCTCACCGTGCCTTGGCTGAATTGAGCGGGGTCCACCGACCAGACCTGCTGGGGGCTGATTTTGCCGAGAAGCGCGTTGGGAAGATCCAGCGCGCGCCATTGCCCGGCGCCGACATAGTTGTTGTCGGACCAGAAGCCCTGCGGATGCGCCTCTGCATGCCGAACGATGTAGAGGGTTTCGTTGGTGTTGGCTCCCGCCGGAATTACGGCGCCATTCGCCCCGCCCGTCACCTGGATGCTGGCAGGCGTCGTCGGCGCGCAGGGAGTGCTGACCAGCGCCGGCGGCGGCAGCACAGGATACGTGGAAGGCGGGGTCACATTGCTGTTGTAAGTAACCAGGCGGGCGCTTCCCGCCGGCGTGATCGAGATGGCATAGATATAGTTAGGACTCGTATAGCTCGACGGAAGAGCGAGGTTATAACCTTTGAGCTGATTGAGATTTGCCAGCAGGGCGCTGGTGGTCTCCCACGGCGCCGAGAGGACATAAAAGCCCGGAGCGTTTGCGTTCACGATGCCGGTTACCAGGGCTTCGTTGTCGCCTCCCGCGTCTTTGAAATCGAGCCCCTGGCAAGTCGGGCAGAATGGCGACGGTACGGCAACTCCGCTGGGCACGGACCCTGACGAATAGGATGCATTGATCGGGTAGTTGTTGCCGGTATAAGGCGTCCCGCCCATCATGTCGCTGGACAGCGTGATCTGGTTGAGAATGCCGAACTGCTGAATGGTCTCAATTGCCACCATATCGGGGTAATTGCTTGTGGTCTGCAAATGGGTCATCGGTTCGAGCGCGTAGATGCCGGTTACATTCATCATCCCCAGCACGTTCCGTTGCAGGAACGTGGCCATGAGGATCGCTCGCTGTAAACCCTGACTGGTGAGGTTGGCCGTGGTGGGATTGACGTCCCCGGGAGCCTGGTAAGCCAAATCCTCGTTGACCACGAAGATCAGGTTGAGGTTGGCGGCGCTGAGCGGAGCGGGATTTGACGGCGCCGGGGTGGTGCTACATCCCCAAAAGAAAAGAAGAAATACCGCCGTCAGAGAAAGACCAAGCCATTGCATCGAGCGCATCGAGAAATCTCCTGTTCCATCGTCACCGCCGCCCTGGCCGGGCAGGTGTGAGTCGAAAAATGAAGTCAGAGTGTCCGGAAGTCGCCAACCACAGCATCAGCTCTCAATTGGACGGCCGCGACAAACCCTCCGTCTACTTGTTGGTTGGTCGAGTTCACTTATATGTGTTGCCCAACCCCGAACTGCCCGAAACAGGCGGTTTTATCCCGGCGCAAGAGGAGCCAACCGTGCGGTAAACTGTTGAGTTCAGGGCTGGCGGGTAGGTGGCGGGACGCGATTCCTGCCGCGCTTGCCAATTCTCATCCCAGCGCCGTCGGCCAGGGCGCGCGAAGGTGGTTTGATGCGTACAGCCGGGAAGCCCACGTCCGAGCAGCTCGTCTTTCGCTGCGCCGGCCCCAACTGCGGCCAATTGAAAGGCCAGACCGATCATTGGTGGCTGATGTGGCCGTCGAAGGAAGGCAACGTTGCGGTGCTTTCTCTCTGCGCCTGGGATGACGATCTTGCCCGGCACGAGGGCGCGGTTTGCGTCTGCGGCGAGCTGTGCGCGCAGAAGCTCCAGTCCCAGTTCATGGCCAACATCCTCGAGCACCGGGCCAAGCGGCGCTGATCCCCCTCTCCCAAGGGCACGCCACCCGCCTTATCCGCGATTACCTTGGGTTCGCCGGCATTACCAAGGTGCCGTTCCCTTTCGTGCCCACTTGCCCCACACTGGACATGTCCTAACGGGGGAAGCATGAAACGGCCATTCAAACGTGGAGTCGTCAACAGCGTGCCTTTGATGCAAGCGGTGCTGTGCGCCGACTGCGAATGCATCAGCGAGTCCAGGACTGACGTGTGCGGGGTGTGCGGCGGGGGTTCACTGGTTCACCTGGGGCGCCTGCTGGGAAGCGCCATGCAGGCTGAAGCCGAGGTCGGCCTCAACGACCCGCGGATCAACCGGGAACTGCAGACGCTGGTCGAGTCCGCCATTCCGCGGCAGCCTCGCCAGTTCCCGTAGATCCCATCCCGCGGCGTCCGGCGGCCCGACGCGCCTGTAGGCGAGCTTCGCCCGCTCAGCCGAGAGCCTGCCCTGAGCCTAAATAAAAGCCTCGTCAGAGGAATCTGTGGGTCACTGATGCGTTCGAATGGCGGCCGGAAGTTGGGCTCGCCCGGCCGCCGAACGCCGGATAGCGCGGACTCAGCTTTTTGTGTTCGTGGCCAGTTGGCTCTGGAACCACCTTGCCTCCCTGGTAAACGCTACGCCGTTTTGCAGGAGTCATCCGCGCCTCGTGCCGATGAACACCCAATCTGGGATACTTTGCGATCCCGCAAGCCTGGTTCTCTACGGCGATGGCAAGCCAGTTCGAGACCTCATGCGCGATCTAGAAAGGGTGAATCGCGGCGAACCTTGAGCGAACCGTTTGCTCCATTCGAATCGAAACTTATGTATAATCCGCCGATGCAAGGAATAGCGTGGAGCACAATTGCGCTCGGCTCACTGTTGCTCATCTCGGTCTGCTCAATAGGAGGACAGGAAGTGAAATCTCCGCAACCTGAAAAGACGAAGCCGCCTGTCAAAATGGAGCAGCGCGGGCGCATCCTTGGAATCGGCGGTGTCTTCTTCAAATCCGCTAATCGCGATCAGATGCGCGAATGGTATTCGAAGCATCTTGGACTCGCTGACAAAGGCCAAGGCGCGATGCTTCCGTGGCGCGAACACGACGACCCGCAAAAGGAACACGTTACGGTTTGGACTGTTTTTCCCGCCTCCACTAAGTATTTCGATCCCAGCCCCGCACCGTTCATGATCAACTACATCGTGGACGATATGGATGCTTTGCTCGACCGCTTAAAACAAGAGGGAGTAAAGATTG
>JBKQPN010000122.1:0-34618 GCA_052145015.1 Terriglobales bacterium | reverse complement strand
GTCTCCTCGAGCACGCGAGCGGGCAGGCCGGCTTCCAGCAGCGCTCCCAGGAACATGTCGCCGCTGATGCCCGAGAAGCAGTCGAGATAGGCGATGCGCATGGCAAACACTCCGCGTGGCCGGCGGGGAGACAAACTTTCATCATAGGGAAGCCGGTGCCTCGCGGTCAAACCGGGGCGCTCCGACGCGTTTGCTATAATCGGTTTTTTCTCAGCGACTTACGAAGGCTTCCCGAGAGTGTATCTACAGTTTCAGAAGCGTCTCGCCGAGCGCGTGCGGGCTTTCCTGCGCGAGAAGTACCAGCTTGATCTGCCCACCATCGTGGTCGAGCAGCCGCCGAGCACCCAGTTCGGCGAATACGCGCTGCCGCTGTCGTTCGAGTTGGCGAAGAAGCTGCGCAAGCCGCCGCGCAAGATCGCGGAAGAGATTGTTGCTGGGCTGGAGGATGTCCCCGGTTTTGAGAAGCTGGAAGTCGCGGGCGCGGGTTACATCAACGCCCACGTAAACCGAGGCGAACTGACCGCCGCGCTCGCCACTGGCCCCGAGGGGGCACCGGAAATCCCCGGGAAGATTTTGGTCGAGCACACCAGCATCAATCCCAACAAGGCGGCGCACATTGGGCACGTGCGCAACGCCATTCTGGGCGACACGTTTGTGCGGCTGCTGCGCGCCCATGGCCGCTCGGTGGACGTGCAGAACTACATCGACAACACCGGCGTGCAGGTGGCGGACGTGATCGTGGGCTTCGTCCACCTGGAGAAGAAGTCGCGCGCCGAGATCGAGCGGCTGATCGCTTCCGACCCGCGCTTCGATTACACCTGCTGGGACCTCTACGCTCGCGTCACGCACTGGTACGAGCAGGACAAAGCCAACCTCAAGGTCCGGCTGGACACGCTGCATGCTATTGAGCAGGGTGGCAACGATCTGGCCGCGATCGCCGATCAGATCTCCACCACAGTTCTGCGGCGCCATCTCGAAACCATGCAGCGGCTCGAGGTCGAATACGACTTCCTCCCGCGCGAGAGCGAAATCCTCCACCTGCATTTTTGGGACCTGGCGTTCCAGCAGATGAAGGAAAAAGGCGTGCTGACCAAAGTCGAGGAAGGGAAGAACAAGGGCTGCTGGGTAATGGAGCGCGATCAGCGCGAGGCCGAAACGCCCGAGGAAGCCGAGCAGAACCAGAAGGTGATCGTGCGCTCGAACGGCACCGTCACCTACGTCGGCAAGGACATCGCCTATCACCTGTGGAAGTTCGGACTGCTGGGACGCGACTTCGGCTATCGCCGCTTCTACCGCTATCCCGACGGGCGCGAGTGCTGGATCTCGGCCGAGCAGGGCGAGCCCGACCACCCGCATTTCGGTGACGTGGCCGAGATCTACAACGTCATCGATTCCCGCCAGCAGGACGCGCAGAACAACGTCATCGAGGCGCTGCGCGCGTTGGGCTATATCGAGCAGGCCGGGCACTACACGCATTTCTCCTATGACATGGTCGCGCTCACGCCGCGCTGCGCGCAGGAGCTGGGCTATCAGCTCGCGGAGGACGACTGGGTCAAGCCCTACATCGAGATCTCCGGCCGGCGCGGCTTCGGCGTCAAGGCCGATGACCTGATCGACACCCTGATCGCGTCCGCGCAGAAGGAAGTGGACAGCCGCCACCCCGCGCTGGAGAAAGCCGAGCGCACCAGTATCGCCACCCAGATCGCCGTCGGTGCGCTGCGCTACTTCATGCTGAAGTTCACGAAAAACTCGGTGATCGCTTTCGACTTCCGCGAGGCGCTCAGCTTCGAGGGCGAGACCGGACCTTACGCGCAGTACGCCGTGGTGCGCGCCACCAATATCTTCCGCAAAGCGGGCGTGGAACCGGAGGCGGCGCTGGCCGAAAAGATCGATTACGCGAGCTTCTTTTCAGGCGAGACGGGAAATGAGATCTGGGATCTCTGGCTCACGGCTTCGCGCTTTTCGCAGGTGGTCGAGCAGTGCATCGCCACCACCGAGCCGGCGCACATGGCCAAGTATGCCTTCCAGTTGGCGCAGGTGTTCAACAACTTTTATCACCGGCATCACATCCTGACCGAGCCGGACGAGGGCAGGAAGAAATTCCTGCTGGCGACGGCTGCAGTGGTGCGGCGGGAGCTAGTACGTGCGCTCGAGGCGATGGGCATCACCGTGCCCCCGGTAATGTGAACTTCTTTCGCCGCGGATCAAGCAAGAAGCAGTCAGCATTCAGCACTCAGCTAAAGCGGCTGAATGCTCAGTGCTGAATGCTGGGTTACCCCGCCATGTCCTTCACGAACTCCACGATCGAGCGCACGGCAATCCCGCTCGGCCCCAGCGCGATCCAGCTCTTGTTCTCCTCGGTCCAGGCGGTGCCGGCGATATCGAGGTGGATCCAGGGTGTGTCCTCGACAAACTCTTTCAGGAACATGGCTGCGCTGATAGCGCCGCCGTAGCGCCCGCCGGTGTTCTTGATGTCGGCGATGCCGGAGCGGATCAACTCGCGATACTCATCGTCCAGCGGCATGCGCCACATCTTCTCGCCCGCGCGCTGCTCGGCTTTCTCGAAACGAGCGTACATCTCATCATTATTGGCGAAGACCCCGGCATTCACTCCGCCCAGCGCCACCACAACCGCGCCGGTCAGCGTAGCGGCATCGATCAGGTGGGTAGCGCCGAGCTGGCGCGCGTAGGCAAGGCCATCGGCCAGCACCAGGCGGCCTTCGGCGTCGGTGTTGATGATCTCGATTGACTTGCCGCTCATGGCGATCTGCACGTCGCCGGGCTTCTGCGCTTTTCCCGACGGCATGTTCTCGGTGGCGCAGACGATGCCGACGACCTTGATCTTCGGCTGCAGCAGGGCGATGGCGCGCATGGCGCCCAGCATGGCGGCGCCTCCCGCCATGTCGTACTTCATCTTCTCCATGCCGTCGGCGGGCTTGATGGAGATGCCGCCGGAATCGAAGGTGATCCCTTTGCCCACCAGCCCGAGCACCGGCTTCTCCGGTGCACCCGGCGGGGAATAACGCATCACGATCAGTTGCGGCGGCTCGTCCGAACCCTGGGCCACGCTCCAGAAGGCGCCCATCTTGAGCTCGCGGATCTTCTCCGGGCCGAGCACCTCAATCGAGAGATGCGGCGAGTTCACCTCCGCCACCATCTTGCGGGCGCGCTCGGCGAGCATGCTCGGGGTCATGCGATTGCCGGGCTCGTTGACCAGTTCGCGAGTGAAGTTCTGCGACTCGCCCATCACACGTGCTTCGGCAAGAGCCTTCTCGAGCGCGCCGCGATCAGCGCCGGCGGGCGCGATCAGCGTGATCTCCTGGATAAGCTGGTCCTTGCGATCGCTCTTGTAGGTGTCGGGATCGAAGTTGCCGACGTAGGCGCCTTCGACCGCAGCTTTTACCGCATCGGCCGCTCCCGACGCCATGTCCGGCAGCAGGAAGGCCAGCGAGCGAATCTGCTTGGGCTTGAGGAAGCGGACGGCTGTCCCCGTGAGCTTGCGCAGTTCCGACAGGGAGAAATCCTTCGCTTTGCCGCCGCCGACCAGCATCAGCCGGCGCGCTTTGAGGCCTTGCGGCCGGTGGACCACGACGGTCTCGAACATCTTTCCTGAAGCCTCGCCGCTCGTCAGCAGATCAGAGGCGGCGTTTTGCACGGCCTGGTTGCCGCCCAGCACCGCCGGCGCGGGCTTGTCTTTTTCGCCCCGGTCCACGACTACCACGGCCAGGCATTCGGTTTCTAGCTCAGCAGCGTTAGAGTAGGAGAGAGTTGTCTTCATCGGTCGACCTCAGGCTGATTGCGTTCTCCGCCACGTTTATCTGCGGCGAAATGAATTCAAATGTTTCCCGACTTGCGGCTGCGGGCCATAGCTTCGCTCGCTTCGCGGTCGGCGGTACGGCGGCGTTCGGTCTCGCGTTTGTCCCAGAGTTGCTTGCCACGGGCCAGCGCCAGCTCGACTTTGACCCTGCCATTCTTGAAATACAAGCGGGTGGGGATCAGCGTCAGCCCTTTTTGCTGGGTTTGGCCTGTAAGTTTTCGGAGCTCGTCCTTATGGACGAGCAACTTGCGCGTCCGCGTGGATTCGTGCTGTGCGTACCCGGCGTTCTCGTAGGGTCCGATGTGGGCGTTGAGCAGCCACAGCTCTCCGTCCTTCACCAGTCCGTAGGCGTCCTTCAGGTTGGCTCGTCCGCTGCGAATTGATTTGACCTCGGTGCCATGAAGAGCAATCCCGGCTTCGAACCGGTCCTGCAGGTGATAGTTGTGAGATGCGGCTCGGTTGACGGCGGCATCGCGCTCTCCCTTGGCGGTGGGGTCGCGGCGAGGCTGCTTTTCCGGATTTGGCCGGACCTGGTGCGTGGGCTGGCGTGCCATGCGGACCTGGTCTCTCCCCGCAAGAACTAACATGCTAGCACAGTTGAAGATAGCGACCGCAAGCCCCCCATCACGCCAAAACCGGGCGGGATGGGGACACCGGTAACTGGCTACAGAACTGGTGCTATAATCTCAGCCTCGCGCCATTCGCAAAGGCGGGTTTAGCCGGAGGACAGAGTTTCCTTCCTTGTGTACCAGAGCGGCAACTCGACCCGACCAAGGAGTCCAATGAGTCGCCTCAAACGGGCTGCAACGCTGATTCTTGCCTTCCTCATACTGCTCCCGGCAGCCGCGCTCGCTGATCAGGCCAAGAAGCTCTACGAACAGGGCAAAGCCGCGGAGGCCCGCGAGAACTACGAAGTGGCCTACGATCTATACAGCAAAGCCTTCAACCTGAAGCCCGCCGATATCGGCTACAAAGCCGCAGTCTACCGCACCCGGTTTATGGCGTCCGCCTCCTACGTGCACCGCGGGCAGAAGCTGCGTGACGACGGCAAACTTGAAGAAGCGCTGGTGCTGTTCGAAAAGGCCTACGTGATCGATCCAGCCAGCTTCATTGCGCAGCAGGAGATCCGCAAGACCAGGGCCATGATCGATGCCAATAGCGGCGGAGGCGCCAAGCCGGAGTCCATGTCACCGACCCGAAAACGCCTGGAGCAGGCGCAGGAACCGGTTGAACTGGCCCCCATCTCCAACGTCCCCATCACGCTCAAGCTGACCGAAGACAGCAAGGTGATCTACCAGACCATCGGCAAGCTGGCGGGGCTGAACGTGCTGTTCGATCCCGACTACACCTCGCGCCGGGTTTCGGTGGAGCTCAACGGGGTTACGCTCGATCAAGCCTTGCAGGTGGTGGCCATGGAGTCCAAGACTTTCTGGCGGCCGGTCACGCCCAACACCATCTTCATCGCCAGCGACACCATCGCCAAGCGCAAGGAGCTGGAACAGAACGTCATCAAGACCTTTTACCTGTCCAACGTCTCGCTGCCCACCGAGCTGCAGGACATGGTGAACGCCATCCGCAGCATCCTTGAGGTCAGCCGCATCCAGCAGTTGCCCACGCAGAAAGCCATCGTCATCCGCGGCACCCCCGACCAGGTTGCCCTGGCGGAGAAGCTGATCACCGATATCGATAAGGCCAAGCCCGAGGTGGTCATTGATGTGATGGTGATGACGGTGACCACCGATGTGACCCGCGACTTGGGCATTGTGCCGCCGGGCAGCGCTACCGTCGCTCTGCAGGGCACCAGCGGCACCACCACGAGCACCACCGGCACCACCACAACGCCGGGCGTTTCGACCACTCCGAATACTCTGCTTCTGAACCAGTTCGCCAACCTGACGGCCAACGATTTCCTGGTGACCATCCCGCAGGCGACGGCGAATTTCGTGTTCAGCAACGCCGGGACCAAGATCATCCAGAGCCCGCGCATCCGCGCTTCGGATAATCAGAAGGCGTCGCTGAAGATCGGCGACCGCGTGCCGGTGGCCACCGGCTCATTCCAGCCCGGCATCGGCGGCGTCGGCATTAACCCGTTGGTTAATACCCAGTTCCAGTACATCGACGTAGGCGTGAACGTAGACATCACCCCGCAGGTGCATGCCAACCGCGAAGTTTCCATGAAGGTGACCATCGACGTTTCCGAGGTAGACAATTATGTCAGCATCGGCGGCATCTCGCAGCCGGTGATTGGGCAGCGCAAGATCGAGCACGAGGTCCGCCTTAAGGAAGGTGAAGTCAGCCTGATGGGCGGGATCCTGCAGGATCAGGACATCAAGAACTGGAGCGGCATCCCCGGTTTGGGACAGATCCCGCTTCTGAAGTACCTGTTCGCCAGCGAGCACACCGAAAAGCAGCATAGCGAGATCGTTTTCGCTCTGATTCCCCACATAGTCCGCGGCCAGGAACTGAGCGCGTTGAACGAAAGGGCGATCGAGGTGGGCACCGGAACATCGATCGAACTGCGCCGCAAGATTGAGAGTTCGGGCGGCGGCGCTCCGCGAGGCAGCGCGTTCTCGCCGAAGAGCGCCGAGCCGCGGCCAGCGAGCGCGGCGCAAGTGCAGAATCCCCCGGCAGCCGTTGCCGGCGCCCCGGCAACTCCGCCGCCGGCGCCGCCTCAGCAGCCTGCCAGCCCGGCGGGCGCCTCCGAGGCCATAGCTTTCACCTTTGATCCGCCCACCGCTTCACAACCGACCGGAAGCACCTTTCCAGTAAATGTGATGCTCAGCGGCGGGCATGACGTCTTCTCGGTTCCCCTGCAGATCAGCTACGATCCCAAGCTGCTGCAGTTGGTGAACGTCTCCAACGGTGCGTTCCTGTCGCAGGATGGCCAGCCGGTGGCGCTGGTGCATCGTGACGATCCGTCCACCGGCATGCTGCAGGTGACCGCAACCCGCCCGCCCGCCTCCGGCGGCCTCTCCGGACAGGGTACTGTGCTGACCTTGACCTTCCTGGCCAAATCACCCGGGCAGGGGACGGTGGCCATCACCCGGCCCGGGGCGCGCAACTCCAGTGGCCAGGTAATTCCGGCGTCGGGAGGACAGGCCAGCGTCACCGTCCATTGAGGCGAGTACCAAGTACCAAGTGCCAAGTACCAAGAGCTGGCGTCGCCGGTACATGTACTGGGTACTGGGTACTTGGTACTTGGTACTAAGAGCTGGACTGCTAGAATAAGCCCATGCAGTCATTCCCCCGCATATGGTATGGCAGCCGGCGGCCCCGCACCCAGGCTCGCGTTGAGCCCCGGCGGCGTGGGGTCACGCTGATCGAGTTGATGATCGCCATCACCATTTTGCTGATCCTCACCGGGGCCGCCATCCCGATTGTGCGGGTGCAAATCAAACGCGAGAAGGAAGTCGAGTTGCGCCGCGACCTGTGGGAGATGCGCGACGCCATCGACCGTTACAAGGACCTGGCCGACCGCAACGCCTTCCAGATCAAGGTGGGTTCGGAGGGCTATCCCCCCGATCTGGAGACCCTGGTCAAAGGCGTGGATTCGCAGGGTAAGAAGATTCGCTTCCTGCGCCGCATCCCGATCAACCCCATGACCGGCAAGGACGAGTGGGGGCTGCACTCGATGCAGGATGATCCTCAGTCCACCTCCTGGGGCGGGCAGAACGTGTTCGACGTTTTCACCAAGTCCAGCGGCACCGCCCTGGACGGAACCAAGTACGCGGACTGGTGATGTTGAATATCCCTAACCGGAAAAAACGCGGGTTCACGCTGATCGAGCTGATGATCGTCATCAGCATCATCCTCATCCTCGTGTCCATCTCCATCCCCATCTACACTAATTCGGTGATCCACTCCAAAGAGGCAGTGTTGAAGGATGACCTGTTCACCATGCGCTCGGTCATCGACCAGTACACGCTGGACAAGCAGAAGGCGCCCCAGTCGCTCCAGGACCTGGTTTCCGCCGGCTACCTGAGGAGCATTCCCAAGGATCCGCTCACCGGTTCAGCCGACACCTGGCAAACTACCAGCGACGACACCATCATGGACCCCAACCAGAGCCAGCCGGGAATCACCGACGTCCATTCCGGCGCCAGCGGTGTCAGCACCGAGGGCTCCGCATACGCCTCGTGGTGAAGTGGCGCCGGCGTCCCCGCCGGCTCATTGCGCCTTCCCGCCCTCGCGCACTACCATCTCCCTATGCCGGTGGAAACGGAAATCAACGCTTACACCCCGATCAAAGCCCCGCGCGGCACCTTGATCTCCTGCAAATCGTGGCAGCAGGAAGCCGCCATGCGCATGCTCATGAACAACCTCGACCAAGAGGTTGCCGAGCGTCCGCGCGATCTGGTGGTATATGGCGGACGCGGCAAGGCGGCGCGCGACTGGCCGTGCTACCACGCCATCGTTGCCGCACTCAAAGCGCTGGAGAACGACGAGACGCTGCTGGTGCAGTCGGGCAAGCCGGTTGGCATCTTCCGCACCCATGAGTACGCGCCTCGCGTTCTCATCGCCAACTCCAACCTGGTCGGCCACTGGAACGACTTCGAGAAGTTCACCGAGTTCGAGCGCATGGGCCTCACCATGTACGGGCAGATGACCGCCGGCTCGTGGATTTACATCGGCTCCCAGGGCATCATCCAGGGCACGTTCGAGACCTTTGCCGCGGCGGGCGAGAAGCACTTCCACGCGGGCCTGGAAGGGAAGCTGATCGTCTCCGGCGGCATGGGAGGCATGGGCGGCGCGCAGCCGCTGGCTGCCACCATGGCCGGAGCGGCCTTCCTCGGGGTCGAGGTCGATCCCGAGCGCATCAAGAAGCGCCTTAAGGCCGGTTACTGCGACTTCATGGTCAACTCGCTCGACGAGGCGTTGCGCATCCTGAAGAACTCTGTCCGCAAGAAGGAAGCGGTTTCGGTGGGGCTGGTAGGAAACTGTGCTGACGTGATCCCCGAACTGGCTGCGCGCGGCGTGCTGCCCGATATCCTCACCGACCAGACCTCGGCACACGATCCCCTGAACGGCTACATCCCGCAGGGATTATCGCTGGAGCAGGCTACCGAGATGCGCGCGGACGATCCCAAGTCCTACATGGAGCGATCGCTCGATTCCATCGCGCGCCACGTCGAAGGCATGCTGGCGCTGCAAAAGATGGGCGCCGTCACCTTCGACTACGGCAACAATATCCGCACCATGGCATTCCAGCGCGGGGTGAAGAATGCCTATGACTTTCCGGGATTCGTGCCGGAGTATATCCGTCCACTGTTTTGCGAAGGCCGCGGGCCGTTCCGCTGGGTGGCGCTTTCCGGCGAGCCCTCCGACATCGCCATCACCGACCAGCTCGTGCTGGACTTGTTTCCCGAGAACCGCATCCTCAGCCGCTGGATCGAGCTGGCGCGCAAGCGGATCAAGTTCCAGGGACTGCCGGCGCGCATCTGCTGGCTGGGTTATGGCGAGCGCGCGCAGTTCGGGCTGGCGATCAACGAACTGGTAAAGAAAGGGAAGCTCAAGGCGCCCATCGTCATTGGCCGCGACCACCTCGATACCGGCTCCGTCGCCTCGCCGTTCCGCGAGACCGAAAGCATGAAGGACGGCTCCGACGCCATCGCCGACTGGCCGCTGCTCAATGCGCTGCTCAATACCGCCAGCGGCGCGTCGTGGGTCTCCATCCACAACGGCGGCGGCGTGGGCATCGGATATTCGCAGCATGCCGGACAGGTCACCGTGGCCGACGGAACCGATGCCATGGCGAAGCGCATCGAGCGCGTGCTGACCAACGATCCCGGGATTGGCGTGGCGCGCCATGCCGATGCCGGGTATGAGCAGGCCATCGACTTCGCCGAGAAAACGGGAATTATGGTCCCGATGGCCAGCAGGAAGCGGCAATGAGTCGAAGATCTTCCTGGTGGATAATGGTGTGTGCCGCTATTTCGCTCTCCTGCCCTGCCCAATTGTTTCAAACCCCCACCGCCGTGCGGCTGACGGTCTCGACGGACAAACGAACCTACAAGATTGGTGAAAAAATCGTCGCTTCTTATCGACTTCAGAATGTGGGCAACAGGAAACTCTTTGTGCCCGTCAGGTTCTCCGCGGATTGCCCGCCCACGGTGCATCTGATCACTGAGTTGCGGGACGAGAGTGGGAACGTCATGCGAGGCGGATACATCGGCGACTGCAGTCCCCGTAGCTTCCCAAGCCGTTTAGAACAGGTTAAAGCCGGGTCTAAGCTGCTGTCTCCGGGAGACCAATATGCCCCGGGAGAGACGTTTGACACACAAGGGCTAGAACCAGGCCTGTACCGAGTCGCAGCAAAGTTCACTGGGTGGAAACCGACTGAGTTCGCCGACACTGACCGGGAAGAGTTGCGCCAATTCGGAGTACCCGTTCTCACGGGTGCTTTGCGCTCATCGGTCACAATAAGGTTGACCCGGTGAGATCAAAGGCTTCAAAGTTAAGCCGGGTCCTTCTCCTCCTCAATATTCGCCAACTCCTCACCCTGTCTTCTCCCGCTGCCGGACCGCGCCGTGGGCGCGACCTCGGCGGCCTCGGCCTGATCGAAGACGGCGCTGTTCTCTCGGTCGGCGGAAAGATCGTCTCGGTCGGCAAAACCAAAGACGCGCTCCGCGACTCCTGGGTAAAGAAAAACCGCAGGAAGATTCGCGAAATCGACTGCTCCGGTAAGGTCGTGCTTCCGGGATTCGTCGATGCGCACACCCATCCGGCGTTTACCGCGCCCCGGCTGGTGGATTTCGAGCAGCGCATCGCCGGCGCAACCTATGAGCAAGTCGCCGAGGCCGGCGGCGGCATCCGGTCCAGCGTTGACGGCGTGCGCAAGGCGACGCGCGCGGCGCTAGCCGGCCATGTGCTTGACGCTCTCAACCGAATGCTGGCGCAGGGCACCACCACGGTCGAAGCCAAGTCCGGTTACGGGTTGAATCTGGATGCCGAACTCAAGTCGCTCGAAGCCATCGCCGACGCTGCCCGGCAGTGGCCCGGCACGGTGGCGCCTACGCTGCTGGGAGCGCACGTGGTGCCGCGCGAGTATGAAGGGCGCGAGGACAAGTACGTCCGCATCGTCTGCAAGGAAATGATTCCGCGCGCCGCCGAGCGCAAGCTGGCGCGATTCGTGGATGTCTTCTGCGACCGCGGCGCGTTCAGTCTTGCCAGCACGGAGCACGTGTTTCTGGCCGCGCGCGAGCAGGGTCTGGGCGTCCGCGCGCACGTGGGCCAACTCACTCGTTCCGAGATCGCGCCGCTGGTGAAATACGATCCCGCCTCGCTCGACCACATGGACTATGTCAGCGACGACGACATCGCCGCTCTGGCCGCGCAGTCCGCCATCTCGCCCGCGTTCCAGACCGTCGCCACGCTGGTCCCCGGCGCCAATTACTTTCTGGGGCTGGGGCGGTTTCCCGATGCGCGCCGGCTCATCGACTCGGGCGTCCCAGTGGCGCTCGCCACCGACTACAATCCCGGAACTTCGCCCACCAGCAGCATGCCATTCGTGCTCTCGCTGGCCTGCGCGCACATGAAAATGACGCCGGCGGAGGCCATCGCCGCCGCTACCATCAACGGCGCGCACGCTTTGCGCCTGGCCGAGCGCAAGGGAAGCATCGCGCCCGGCAAGGATGCCGACCTCGCCATTTTCGATGTCGCCGATTATCGCGAGATCCCGTATTGGGTGGCGGCGAACCGCTGCCATGCGGTGATATGCGCGGGTGCAGAGGTGTAGTTTGCTACGCCGCCTGTAGGCAGGCACTGCGAATCTCCTGCCAGAGTTCGTCGCGTCCCTCACCCGTGCGGGCGGAGAAGCTAGCGATGCGCTCCACGCCGAACTCCTGCTGCAATTCCGCGAGAGCCGCGCGCAGCGTGTTTCCGGAGAGGCGGTCGGCTTTGGTGGCGACGATCAGAAAAGTCCGCTGTTTCGCTTCCAGCCAGTCCACCAGTTGTTTGTCGCTTTCCTGCGCGGGCACATTGCAGTCCACCAGAACGATGGCGAGGCCGAGCGTGGGGCGGTGCTCCAGGTAGGGCTCAATGAAGCTCCCCCACCCGGCCGTGACCTCGCGTGACAGGCGGGCGTAGCCGTAGCCGGGCAGGTCGGCAAAAAACAGCGCCGGACGCGGCTTCCCGGGCCAGCGTATCTCATAGAAGTTGATGGCGCGCGTCCGCCCCGGCGTGGAACTGGTCTTGGCCACCTTGGCGCCCAGCAGGGAATTGATGACGCTGGATTTCCCGACGTTGGAGCGTCCCAGGAAGGCGACTTCCGGCACCGAGGCCGCCGGGAAGTGGGCCTCGGCCGAAGCCGCCAGCAGGAACCGGGAGACGACTTTCATGCCACCAGTTTGCGGGTTCTGCGCGCGAGTTGCAACCGGCGTCTCAACCGCCCACGCAACAAAAATCCCTCGCGACCCGCACGAGGGATTCTCGTTTCTCGCAGTGAATCAGGCCGCCGGCAGATCAGGCGGCTTGGGATGCGCGCAGCGCGTCCAGGCTGCGCAGCGTGCAGTACACGATATTGTCCACATCGGTGCTGGAGCACATGTCACAGGCGCCGGCTGCCAGCGCCGAAGCCCACATCTCTTCGTCAGCGCAGCGATGCGTGCACACGATGCTGGTGCCGCGGAAGGCCTGGTGCAGATTTTCGAGATCGGGCAAGCCGACCAACTCCAGGTCCACGATGGCCACCTCGGCATTGGTGTTGGGGATGGCGTCGCGCAACTCTTCCAGCGACCGCGCCACCGCCACGGAACGGAAGTGGCCATAGAGCGATGCGGCGAGATGTTCTGCGTTCTTGGAATCCAACTGGGCTACGACAACGTTCAGGGGTCTCATGGCAATGCCTTTCCTTTGGGGGTAAGGGGCCTGGCATCATGCCAATACCGGGCCGTGGCCGTGCTGCGGTTCAGGACCGCAGGCATGCTGCTTCTGAACGTGTTTACTTCTTCGGGACGCTCTCCCTTGCCTGGCTGGATTCGAACGGCTCGGGCTGAAGCTTCCCGTTCTGTTTCAACAGAATCTCTACTTTTCCCTCCGCCGTCTCCAATTCCTTGCGGCAGGAAGCGGAAAGTGCTATGCCCTCCTCGAACAGCCCCAGCGCCTTTTCCAGGGGAAGCTCCCCCTTCTCCAGCTCGTCTACGATCTTTTCCAGGCGCTGGAGGCACTCTTCAAATTTTGGCAAGCTCCACTCCGTTTTTATTGTAGTTCAGGTTTGTAGGCGCTGAGCCGCAGAAATTTTCTTGGGGGTTCCCACAACAGCACTTTCCTTGACGCGATGCAGCATTTTTTCCCGCACTGGAAATGAAAAGCGCAGAGGCGCCTTTTATTTCCTTCCGGCTACGCCACGGTGGTGCTGCGGGAAGAGCCCAGAGCGTCGATGACGTCGAGGGCGGCGGGATAGCGCGACATGGGCGCGCTCACCTGCGCCCCCTGCACCAGGTCGCGGATGGCGAGCAGCATCTCGCGGGCGATGGCCACGCCCTCGGCGCGGGCAGCCTCGGCGCCCCGGCTGCTGGCCGCCGCCATGCGTTCTACGATTGCATCCGGGACTGAAACGCGCAGCTCGTTCTTCATGAACTCGGCATTGCGCACGCTCACCAGCGGCCAGATGCCGGCAACCACCGGAATGCGGCAATGTTCGATGCGGCGCAGAAAAGTTTCCAGCAACGAGACGTCAAACACCGGCTGGGTGACGGCATATTCCGCTCCCGCTTCCACCTTATATTCGAAGCGGCGAATCTCCTCGTCGAGGTTGGGAACGCCGGGATTGGCGCCCACGCCGATCACGAAGCCTGCGGCCGTACCGATGGGGTTGCCGCCCAGATCGAGGCCGTTGTTCAGATTGTGTACTAGGTTGACCAGCCCAATGGCATCCACATCGAACACGGCGGTAGCGTCGGGATAATTGCCCATCTTGGGCGGATCGCCGGTGATGCAGATCAGGTTGCGGATGCCGATGGCGCTCGCTCCCAGCAAGTCCGATTGCATGCCGAGCACGTTGCGGTCGCGGCAGGTGTAATGCAACACGGCTTCGATGCCGACCTGCTGCTGGATGAGAATCGACAGCGCCTGATTGCTCATCCGTGCGGAAGCGCGCGGGCTGTCGGGGATATTCACCGCGTCCACGCCGACGGACTTCAGAAATTTCGCCCCCTCGATCTCGCGAGCGACATTGGTGCCTCTGGGCGGGACGATCTCCACCATGGTGACGAACTCGCCGGCTGCGATCTTGGCGCCTAGCCTGGAGCGCTGTGCCAGGGGTGGACTGGCAACCGCCGATTCTCCCTTGGGCGCGGACGGCACCACAGTGGCCGCAGCTTTGGCGCCGCCCATGCGCAGCGCCGATTTCATCCACCGGATGTGTTCGGGAGTGGTCCCGCAGCAGCCGCCCACCAATTGCACACCCGCCTCCAGGAACTGGCGGGTGTATTCCGCCATGTATTCCGGCGAGCACAGATAAATGTTGCGGCCTTCGACGGCGCGCGGCATGCCGGCGTTGGGCTGCGCCGACAGCGGCTTGGTCGTCACCCGGCGCACGCGCTCCATGGCGCCCAGCATGGCCACGGGACCGACGCTGCAATTGCAGCCCACCACATCAGCATCCCACTCGTTCAACTTGGCGGCAAATGTCTCCGGACTGGAGCCATCGAGACAGTTGCCATCTTCATCGATGGTCACCTGCGCCACCACCGGGACTGCTGCGTTCACCTCGCGGGCCGCGAGGATGGCCTGATGCAGCTCGTCCAGATATCCCATAGTCTCCAGGATCAGCAGGTCCACGCCGCCTTCGACCAGAGCCGCGATCTGCGCCATGAAAGCCGCCTTCGCTTCCACGCGCGAGGTCTTGCCCAGAGGCTCGATGCGGATGCCCAGCGGGCCCACCGATCCGGCGACGAAGGCCTGCGTGCCTTTCTTCGCCGTCTCGTTCTCCACCGCTTCGCGTGCCACCCGCGCCCCGGCCAGGTTGATCTCGCGCACCTGCTGGCCCAGGCCGTGGCGCTCCAGGCGGTAAGCATTGGCGCCGAAGGTGTTGGTCTCGATGATCTCGGCACCGGCCTGCAGGTACTCCTGATGGATGTCGCGGATCAGGTCGGGCTGCGAGAGGTTCAGCTCGTCATAACAGCGGTTGATGTAAATGCCCTTGGCGTAGAGCAGGGTGCCCATGGCGCCGTCGCACAACAGGGGTGCCTGCCGCAGTCGGGAAAGGAAGTCGTTTGCCATCCGCACTCAGGATATCGAATCCGGGCCCGGGAAACCAGCGGACGTTCCGACGGGGTAAAAACACCGGCCCTTGGCAAGACCGACCAAGGGTGGGGCACCCCCAAATAAAAAGGCACAGGAGACTTGCTCCTGTGCCTCCGTAGCCAGATGCCACTGCTTATTGAGCCGGCTTGGTGGCCGCCACCTTCTCCGTGGCCTGCTTGTCGTTCACGCGGGTCAGATAGGGAAAGACGGGCGTGACCTCGAAGAACATCTTCTCGCGCGCCGAGAGCAGCGCCACCGGCTTGGCTTTGGACATTTGCGCCCGGTCGTTCCATGGGTCCACCTTGATGCGGGCTCCCATGGGCAGGGCGGCGATCTGGTCCACCTTGTTCATCTCCAGCGAGGGCGCCGAAGCGATCAGCTCGGACATGCGCGGGTTGCTGCCCAGCGTCAGCCCGTTGCCCAGATGAGCGCGGATCAGGTTGGGCAGCGCCGGGCCCCGCTGCTGCAGGGCCCGCATGAACAGTCCCGCATTCGCCAGTTGGTCCTTATAGGGCGAGTTCTTGAGCAACTCCAGCGCCTTGGCGTCCGCCGCCTGTTCCTGCGCCGGGGTATGGCTCAGGGTCAACTGGGTGAAGGTCTGCTGTTCAGAGAAGAGCATCCTGTCGCTGAAGCCGTACATCGGGTTCTCGCCATGCGCCAAAAGAATGTGCGCCATCTCGTGCGCCAGCACCGCGGCCAGGGTGGCTTCGTCGGGCAGCACGTCGAGCAGGCCCCGGCTCACCACGATGGTGTGGCCGACGCTGAACGACTCCAGGGGCGCGGTCAGCAGCACACGGCAACGGAACTCCGGCTGCAGATCGATCTTGTTGGTGATGGCGATGTTGTTCACCACCGTTTCCATCACCTTGTCCACTTCGCCTTCATGCGCCAGCAGGCCGACGCGCTCCAGCTTGTCCAGCACATTCTCCTCGGACTGCCGTGCCCACATGCGATTGGACTGCACCGGCGACAAGTCCTGGTTGTTGTCGCTCTGATCCTTCACCGTGGGCGCCGGATCCACCAGTACCTGCGTCAACTCGTCCTGGCGTCCGCGGCTGTGCACGTTGTAGGCCCAGAAGCGGGTCTGCGCCTTGAACCACAGGCGCTTGTGCGGCATGGCATACTTCATGTCCTGCTCTTCCGAGTAGGTATAGGCCGGCAGCCACAAGTTGGGGCCCATGTTCAGGCGCCAGCTATCGAAATGGAAGTAGTAGCCGAAGCGCGGCCGCGGCGCGAAGGTGCCGTTGAAGCGGACGATGTTGTAGTCCTGGTCCTCCACCCACAGCCGTCCCAGGAAGCGCCCCTGGCCGGTGTTCCGGCGGGGCACTACGTCGAACACCAGGCAACGCACCTCGCCCAGGAACTCGCGGCGCACGAACGTAAAGTCGTAATGCGCGGGGTCCAGTTCGCCCTCATCGGGAGAAACCACGGCGAAGCCGGCGGCGTTATATTTCATGGCCGCCAGCGGCCCGAAGAGGCGGTGCAGCCAGCCGCTGTGGTCGGGAACGAAGCTGGCCGTGCTGGTGCCGCGGCTCAGGTCCAGCCGCCCCAGAAAATAGGTGTCGCCCGAGGGCACTTCGCCCAATTCGGCATCGGGCTTCATGTCCTGGATGTAGGTTTCCACCATGGGAGTGTAGTTGCGCATGTTCTGCGCGAACTGCGTCTCCCGCTGGTTGATGCGGCTGACCACCTGGTCGAACGAATTCGGCTGGCTGGCTCCGGCCCATGCCGGCGCCGCCACAACCAGCCACAACAAACTCGTGATACCCCACACTGTTCTGCGCATAACGTCCTCGGTTCTCGTTCTCGATCGGTCTGAAGCTCCCGCTACGCCAACTGGAAAATGATGTGCAACGTGGCGTTTGAATCCACCGACTGGCCCTCGCGCTGCGCGGGCTTGAACTTGATCTGCTCGGCGGCGCGCACTGCCTGCTCATCCAACCCATGCCCCAATCCCTGCACCACGCGGATCACGTGGACTTCGCCGGTGGCTGTGAACTGCACTTCCAGGCGAACTTCGCCCTCGATCTTCAGCTTCCTGCCTTCCTCGGTATACTTCGGTTTCGGCTTGGACAAAATCTCGACCGGAGTAGTGGGTGGTTCCTTGGCCGCAACCTTCTTGGGTTGTGCGTCGGGCGCCGGAGCGGAATCGGCGAAGCCGGCCGCTTTCACGCTTCCACTGTTTCCGCCTTTGGGACCGCCCACGGCCACTCCATTCCCGAATCCCGCACTGGCCACCACGCCGGGAACCCCGTTGGCCCCACCCGTGCCGTTGCCGCGTCCTGGTCCCGAGGGCAGCTCCCAGGCGCCGAAGGCGTTGATGTTCACCCCACGTCCGTTGCTGTCGCGCGCGGGCACGCCGTTGGGATCGCCGAAACCGCCGGTCTGCACCTGCGATGCCGGGCGGTTGGTGGTGGGCATGGCCGAACTGCCGGTGGAGAACGTGTTGGTCGCAATCGCCTTGACCACCGGGCGCTCCGCGGGCAATTGCGGCAGACGCACGGCGGAGTTCTTCAGTTCCGGCGCCTGCACTTCGGCTTCGCGCTTCTTCGGCTTGGGGAGCGGTGGCAGCGTCAGGCTCGCCGTCAACTGCGGCGCCTCCGCCACGGGCTTGATTATCTTCGGCGCCAGGCGCGGATTCACCGGCTGCGGAGTCTGCGGAACCGGAGGCTCATACGGCACCAGGTTGCTGATCATGTAGCGGTGGGGAAGTTCCAGGCGTGCTGGGTACAGCAGGTTCAGGTTGATCACCACGAGCAGCGCAACTGCCTGCACACTATAGCTGCTAAGAAACAGTGTCCAGCGCGACTTTGGCTCAGGAAGCGGACTAAACAATACCTTCATGCGTTCTCCGAACTGCGTGGTTTCACTAACAGGAGGAGTGGGGCCCCCACGCCGCATGTTGTTGAAACCAGTCGGGAACCTCAGCTTAGCACCGTGTCCGACTGGTTCTGCAGGTCGTTGCCCGTTGGTTTTGTTAACTTCCGTGGTGCACGCTAACCACTGCACGTGGACTTCCACGCCAACGGGGATGGCTTAGTTCCCAGAAACACGCAATTCCGGGTCGAGTTGTGGAGTCAATCCTGGACGAAGCGGAGCGCGCTGTGTGAGTTTCTACGGCCCCTTTCGGGCAACAGTCCCATTTTGGGACAAACGAAATCGCGGACTCCAGCCTCAGAACACGGCCAGAGTTCCGCGATGGTTAATTGCTGGTCATCCGGCTGATTCCGGGCGCGACCTGGAACCAGCTACCGACAAAGATCAAGTTTAGCGTGGAACGATCGATTACCTGTCCACTTGTACTTCCAACTGCGTGCTTTGTCGAGCGTGAAATGAATGTGTGTGCAAGTTGGATGTGAGCCGCGGCATAAACGCTGCCTGCGCTGCGAAAATTCAGCACTGGCGGACAGCGGCTCTGGTAACCACATCGGCCGCTGGCAACGTTACTGGCGCCGGGGTGTTCATGCGATGATACGAGTGGGGGGTGCGGAAAAAGGAGATCAGCGCCATGCGCAGATGGTACTTGCCTCTGACCGTACTCGGTGTAGCGAGCCTGGGAGCTTTGATCCTGACCCAACGCGGCCGTCAGGCGCTCGCCTGGCTGGCGGATAACTTCGACCAGGCGGACACGCTATTCGAGTGGAACGACACCCAGCGCGAGCTCGAACGCCTGCGGGCGGCGGTCAATCAACTCGCCGATTCTCTCCAAACCGGCTGCTGAGCGGTTTCCGCTCCTACCTCACATCGCCTGCCGCAGTCTCGTCGTTACTAGGGGTTGCCGGCGCTGGCCAGTTGCGGGACCTCGGGGACGCGGAAGACCTGCGAATGAACCTGCACGCGCACCCTTTCCCAGATGCTCTGCGGCATGGCTAGAAACACTCTGACGATCACTGGGTCGAACTGCCGTCCTGACCAGAGTTCGATCTCATCGCGTGCCGCCTGGTAGCTCTGGGCGGCGCGGTAGGGGCGGTCGGAGGTGATGGCATCCAGCGTGTCGGCAATGGAGAAGATTCTGGCCCCCAGCGGAATCTCTTCACCCTTGAGGCCGCGCGGATATCCGGTGCCGTCCCAGCGCTCCTGATGGGCGTATACGATCTCGGCGGCATCGGCCAGGAAAGGGATCTTGCACACCATCTGGTAGCCGCGCAGGCAGTGCTCGCGCATGATCAGGACTTCGTCCGGGGTCAGCGGCCCGGGCTTGCGCAGCACCGAATCGGGGATGGCCATCTTGCCGATGTCGTGCAGGAAGGCGCCGTGGGCGATCGCCTCCACATCCTCGTCCGGCAGCCGCATGGCCCGCGCGATGGCGATGGTGAACGCCGTGACCCGCTTGGAGTGTCCTTCCGTCTCCGCGTCCTTCAGGTCGAGCGCGTCGCCCAGCGCTTCCAGCATCATGTCGTGCGACCTTTTCAGGTCGGCGTTGGCCTGTTCTCGGTCGGCGAGTGCCCGCCGCAATCTCTCCGTCTGCTCCGCCACCCGCGACTCCAGGTGCAACTGGAAGGCGCGGTTTTCCAGCTTCAGGCGCCGGTTCTCCAGGGCCCGGCGTACCCGGTCCAGCAACTGGTCGCGCTCGAAGGGCTTGAGCAGGTAGTCATAGGCGCCGTTGCGGATGGCGCTCAAGGCGACGGAAAGATCGCTAACCGCCGTCACCATGATCACCGGCATGTCGGGGAATCTTTCCTTGGCGCGCTCCAGCAGGATGTCGCCTTGCATCTCCGCCATCATCAGGTCGGAGAGCATGAGCTCGAATTCTTCGCCCGAGGCCAGCAGGGCCAGGGCTTCGTTGCCGGATGCGGCGGGGGTGCAAGGGTATCCCGCGGCGCCCAGCATCGAGCACACCACCTCACGGATGGGCTCTTCATCGTCCACCACTAATATGCGCTCTTGGGTCGCTGGATCCCGCACCGCGCGCTCATTGTACACGGTTTACCTTTAAGGCATCCCCGGAAACTGCCGCCCCGGAGACGGAGACGTTCCATGCTATACAACAAGCAAAGAGATGATTGCGCGCGCGCTGGCGGGATCCCACGGGCTCCAGTTCGGGTTCGCGGACCTGTTCCCGCAGATTTCCGTGGTCCTGCTGCTGCTAGCTACGGCCTTGTTGCTCTACCGCGACCTCCGCGAAAAGTATCAGCTACGCTCGCAGCGGCAGTGGGCCGACACGCTGGATTCCTTCGGAGACTGCATCCTGGTGCACGACGATGCCTTCCGCATCCTCAAAGTGAACCGGGCCCTGCTGCAGCGGCTGGGACGTGAATCTTCCGCCGTGCTCGGCCAGCCCTGCGAAGCCGTGCTGCCGCGGCTGCAGCCGTGGCAACACTGTCCGTATTGCGGCGGCCAGTTCTCCAGCGGCGAGGCCGCCGATCCCGCGCTCGGCGGCTTCTCGCAGGTCTCGACTTCATCTTATGTGGAAGCTGCGAGCGGCCGCCGCGGGACCCTGCACGTGGTCCGGGACATCACCGAACATCGGGCCGCCGAGGAGCGCTACCGTCTGTTCTTCGAGCGGGTTCAGGAGGGCGCCTTTGTCTCCACCCCCGAGGGCAGGCTGCTGGATTGCAACCAGGCGCTGGTGCGCATGCTCGGCTACTCCAGCCGCGAAGAGTTGCTGGCCGTGGACATCACGCGCGATCTCTACCTTTCGCCCACGGAGCGCAGCGATGCCCTCCGCCACATCGAAGGCCAGGATTACATCCGCAACTTCGAGGTAACGCTGCGCCGCAAAGACGGAACTCCCGTGCACGTGCAGGAAAGCAGCTTTGCCATCCGCGACAGCTCCGGCGCTGTGGTCCGTTACCAGGGATTCCTGCTCGATGTCACCGAGACGAAGCGCGCTGAAGAAGACATGCGGCGCCGCAACCGCGAACTCTTCGCCTTGAACTCCATCGCGGTGATCGCCAACCACTCGCTGGATCTGGAGGAAATCCTGCGTCTCACCTTCAACCAGGTGGTGGAACTGTTCCGCGCCGATACCGGAGCGGTGTACCTGTTCGACGAAAAAAGCCGGCGGGCGCACCGCCGCGCTGCCTGGGGACACCTCAGCTCGCCGCCGCTCGTCGAGCTCGAGGTCTCGCCGGAATTCTGGGAGCGCCTGCAACGCTCGCGGACGCCGCTGATCACCCGCCAGCATCTCCCCGAGCTGCCGGAGACGGTTGCCGAGCTGGTGCGCCGCGAGGGGCTGCAGTCCTGGATGTGGGCGTTGCTGTGGACGCAGGACCGGGTGGCCGGCGTGCTGGGCATCAGCAGCCGCACCCCGCGCGAGTTCACCGCCACCGACGAGAACCTGATGATCGCCATCGGCCGCCAGCTCGCCAACACCATCGAGAAAGTGCGTCTCTACCAGGAGACCCGCCGCGCCTATGACGACCTCACCCGCACTCAGGAGCAGTTGCTGCAGAGCGAGAAGATGTCGGCGCTGGGGCAGATGATCTCCGGCGTCGCCCACGAGCTGAACAATCCCCTCACTGCCATTCTGGGATATGCGCAATTGCTCGAAGACGAGCCCCTCGAACCCCGCCATCGCGCCTACCTGGACAAGATCTTCAAGCAGGCGCACCGCACCCACCGCATCGTCCAGAACCTGCTGTCGTTCGCCCGCCAGCGCAAGCCCTTCAAGCAGCTCCTCGATCTCCGGCGGGTGCTGGAGGACACCCTGGCGCTGCGCGATTACGATCTGAAGGCCAGCAACGTCACCATCGAGCAGGAGATCGCGCCCGGCCTGCCGCAAGTCTTCGGCGACGCGCATCAGCTCGAGCAGGTCTTCCTTAACATCGTGAACAACGCTCTGGACTCCATGCTGGAAGGGGCACGCGGCGGGCGGCTGCGGCTGCGTGCCTTCCTGGAGCACGAGCAGGTGGCGGTCGAGTTTCACGACAGCGGCGCCGGCATCCGCGATCCCAAGCGCATCTTCGATCCCTTCTACACCACCAAGCCGGTGGGCAAGGGCACCGGCCTGGGGCTCAGCATCTGCTACGGCATCATCAAGGCGCACGGCGGCGAGATCCTGGCCCGCAACCATCCCCAAGGCGGAGCCGTCTTCCAGGTGCGTCTTCCGGTGGCAAACCCGGCCGCCGAACCGCAGGTGGCTTTACGGCCTTCCTCTTCCAGCGTGCGGCTGCGCGGGCGCATTCTGCTGGTGGACGATGAGGAGCCCATCCTCGAACTGGAACGCCAGGCCCTGGCCTATGCCGGCGCAATGGTGGTCGGCGTCACCAACGCCGAGGATGCCATCCTTCGCCTTCAATCCGAGAGCTTCGAGGCGGTCATCGCGGACGCCGGTATTGCCGGCGGTACGACCGCGGCCGACCTCCACCGCTGGATTGCCATCAATCGTCCCGGACTGGAAAAGCACCTGGTGCTGGCCGCCTCCAGCCCAGGCGATCCTGAACTGCGCCTCTTCGTCGAGCAGACACGGACGCTGTGTATTGCCAAGCCCTTCACCGTTCCCGAATTCCTCGACTTGGCGCGGCGCGCCTTGGAAGCCCCCGATGATGCTGGGGTTACCGAGCGCTCTGCAATTTTTACCTAGGGGCGGTAACACTGGGCATCCGATTCCAGCCAGGGGCATCGCCCGGCCCGAGCTGTTGTGTGGGCATCCCTGCTCGGCAGCGACCTTCCCTCTGTATTTCCATGCATCTCCATGGGTTGGTAAAGATTTGTAAGCAAAAAGCGTAGCCGGAGCACTTGGGCAGGGAGATTGCAATTCGGAGGCGGCGGGGTGTGGGACCAGGCCTCCATGCGAGGGGCTTGGGAGTGGGTGACGAGGCCCCGTGCATTTCCAGGCGTCACCGTCATTTACCAGCGAAACTCCCAGCGGGATTGCGGGTTTAGAGAAGACAAGGACCTTGGCCGGCGGGGGATTTTTGTTCCGATTTTGGCCCGGTTGGTTCCGTGCTGGGAATAAGGCCGCGCGAATTCAGTGGTTATAACCATCTGACCGACGCGCGCAGGGTCAAAGCGAGTCAGTCATTCAAAAGGGGGCCACCATGGCAGCGCGAATCCAGGAAGCAAAGCTCACCGGGTTTCCCGCCTGTAGCACCAGGCCCGAGGCGCGGGTCCGCTCGTACCAGGAGGCGTTCGAGGAGAACCGCCATCGCGTGTACTCGCTGGCTTTCTGGATGACCGACAATGAGCTGGCCGCCGAGGAGCTGACGGTCAATACTTTTTGCCGGGCGTTCGCGCTCAGCCCCGATCCCGACGCCGAGAGCGTGGACCGCGCGCTGGTCGCCGAGTTGCGCGAACTGATGCCGCTGGGTTCGCTCACCCTGCAGTGCGCCCCGTGTTCGCAGGTGGTCGGCGTGCGAGGAAACACCAAGCGCGTGGAACTGGAGCGTGCCGTGGTCCAGTTGCCGGCCACGGAACGGATGGTCTTTCTCTTTCATGATGTCGAGTGCTACGAGCACGCTCGCATCAGCCGCATCCTCGGGCTCAGCGAGCAGGAATCCGCTTACGGACTGCACCAGGCCCGGCTGCGGGTGCGCGAAATTCTCGCCGCCATGGCCTAGGCCTCATTTAATTTCCTATCTCCTCTCTCCACCACCACTCGCCCCTCGAAAAGAGGGGCCCTTTTTTTAGGGAGTAGGAAGGAGGAAGTAGGGAGTAGCAAGAAACGGCGCCCCTACTCCCTACTCGCTACTCCCTCCTACCTACTCCCTGCTCTGGGGGCCATGTCCCGATGTACCCGAGGTACCTGGATAGTCTCTGTCCCGGGCCCGGATTTCAACGGTACGCTACCCAAGCCCCGGGGTGGTGTGCCGAGAGCACCCAGCGAAGGGAAGACGCGCCACGATACGTATCCAGCCAATACGCAGGCTAGGGTTTGTGCCGGTGATCGTGCTGCTGCTAGCGGCGGGCGCTGCCGTGCCGGCTGGCGCGCAAGCGATGCTTCCGGCCGGGACGCAGCCCGCACGTTCGCTCCCCGCCAAGGTGACGACCCAGCCCAAACTTGCGCCTCTCGAACCGCGCATCGTGCTGCGCAGCGTTACGGTCTTGCGCGGCAAGACGTCGGTCGAAGTTCACATCGAATCCAGTGGTCCGGTCAAGCCGGTGGCCGTGGTGCTTTCCGACCCGGACCGCATCGTCATCGATCTGGCGGACGTGGGCTACGGTGACAGCCGCCGCCTTCCCGTCAATACGGGAGATGTGCAGGGCGTGCGCGTGGCGCTGTTCCAGTCCGATCCGCCGGTGACCCGCGTGGTCGTCGACCTGGCCCACCCGCATGAGTACCGGCTGCTGTCCGCGGGCAGGACGGTGATCCTCGCCATCGATACCAGCGCCAAACCGGCCGCCGCGGCGCCAGCCAGAGTGGCGAAGGTAGCCACCGTGGCCATGCCCAGCTCCGCTACGCCCGCGGCTGAAGCGACGGCGGACCATCCCCCGGCTTCGACGCCGGCCCCCGAGACCAAGCAGCCGCCGCCGGCGGCGGCGACACCCGAGGCTCCGGCGCAGCCGCCCGCCGCACCCGCGCCAACTCCGCCCGCGCCGCCCGCAGAGCCGGCGGTTTCGACCGAGCAGCCCCCGGTTGCGATCATTGGCGTTCCCTCCGCCTCGGCCCAGGTGTCGGGCGCCGAGGAGGAAGAGACCACTCCCCACCAGGCGGCCAAGGGCAGAAAGCCTGGCTTGGTGCGCAGCGTCACGGTGTCGCGCGAGAAGGACGCGGTCGAGGTGCACATCGAGGCGAGCAAGCCGCTGCGGGCGTCGGCCTCGGCGCTCCGCGATCCGGAGCGCATCGTCATCGACCTGGCCGATGTGCGCCTGCGCCACCCCCGCCGCATCCCCGTCAACCTGGCCGACGTGCAGGCGGTCGATATCGCGCTCTACCTGGTGAACCCGCTGGTGACGCGCGTGGTCGTGAACCTGGCCCATGCGCATCCCTACCACCTGCAGGCTGACGGCAACTCGTTGACCGTGAGCATCGAGACGGATGCTATTAAGGCCGCCGGCTCCCCGCCGGTGCGCTAAGCCCGGAAGCCCGGGATGTTCTAAGCTAGTCTTCCGCAGTCGGCTGCGAATCAGCACCCTGAATTATGAAAGACCGCTCGCTGACGTTGTTGACGGTTCTCGATTTGGCGGGAACGCTCCTTTTCGGCGTCGAAGGTGCGATGACGGCGATCGGTGGCAACCTTGATTTGCTCGGTCTCATGGTGTTGGGTTTTGCTACCGCGCTGGCCGGAGGCATAATCCGCGACCTTCTGATCGGTGCTGTTCCACCGGATTCATTGCGCGACTGGCGATACTCGGCCACCGCCCTCTCCGGCGCCGTGCTGGTCTTCTTTCTGCATCGCTTCGTTCAGGCAGTTCCCAATGACATCCTCCTGGTTCTCGATGCCGCGGGCCTGGCGATGTTCACTGCCGCCGGCACCGAAAAGGCGCTGGAATATAAAATGCACCCATTTGTCGCCGTTCTGCTGGGCACATTGACCGGCATTGGCGGCGGCACGGTGCGCGACATTTTGCTGGCGCGCATTCCGATTGTCCTCCGTGCCGATGTCTACGCGACCGCAGCCATAGCTGGATCGGCGGTCATGATCGTGGCGCGAAGACTGGGAGTACATCCAGTTCTGGCGGCCTTTCTCGGAGGCGTTGCTTGTTTCTTGCTGCGCATGACCAGTGTTTGGCTGCACTGGAATCTGCCGAGAGTGGCAGCGCCGTAGCCCACCTTACGCCAGATCCTAAGCTTTTTTCGCGACGGTGTGCGGGTGGGGTCATTCGGCCCCTAGTTTTGTCGATCAGATGTCGTTTCTTCCGCCGACTGAGGCGGGGTCCCCGGCACACGCGCTGTTCGCGTGATGGGGTGGCTGGAGGGAGGCGGGAGAATCTGACGATACCGTCGGCGCAAGCTGATCTGGGGCAGGTCCTTGTGATGGTGTTCTTACGCCCGCTTCGCGGGCTTGACTATGTTTCGCTGTGTTCCCACGGCTCACGCCGTGGGCTACCTTCTTTTGCACGCTACGCGTGCTCGCCCTGACCTTGTAGGAGGCAGGCCGCAGATGCGGGAAGCGCGCGGAGCGCGCGGCAGAACATAGCCCACGGCGTAAGCCGTGGGAGGAAGTAGAATGAGAACCGGGCCCGCATGAGCGGGCGTAAGAGTTGCGACACAAAACTCTATGATTTTTGTAGCCGGTGGCCATTGAAACCGCCCATGCTTCGGCCTAGCGAGTCCGACCTTTTGTCGAGCCTTGCCGCCGAAGTGTTGAGTGCTTCCCAGTCGATCAGCGTCCTCACGACCGGCTGGGATTTCCATCTGACGAAGGGCCAACACTCCGCCCTACTGATTCCTGACGCCCACCGTTCTCGATCTCTCAGGAAGGTGAAACGTCGGTACCTTCTGTACCAGATGATCGGGGAGCCCTTCGACATTGCATATCTTGGAATGTTTGTCCCTGAGTTAGAAAAGCAGGGATGGGAAGTCAAGATCTTGTCCTTTGGCTGACCGCACCCGCCATAAAGTCGCCCCCGCGGTGACTCTCGGGTGGTGTTTCCCCTGGAGTCGGCCCCACGGCTGAGTGCCTCCAACCGGGTTAGTTTTTCGGTAGAATGGCGAGGTTATATGGACATGAAGGAACAGCTTGTTGTCTGGGTTCGCCAGATTGATGAACTCAAGGCACAAATAGCCGAACACTGGTCGATGGTGCAGAAATGTGTCGCCGACGGCCATGTCGATGACGCAATCTCGCTTCTTAATGCTTATTTCCGCCTAAGAGTGAAGCTTGAAGGGGTAGAGGCCAATTTGGCTGGCACGTTGGGCGGATATTTTTCAGACAAGTAATTGAACACACTGCCGCACACCGCGAAGACCATTGACCTCCTGAAGTGGGTTGCTGCCAATCCTAACAAGCCTTTTGACCCGCCAATGGTAGTGTCGCTCAGCACGGGGCACGCGAGCGACTGGGAATGGCAAGCCGTGACTGCTCAGATGGAGGATTTGAGGCGTCAGAATTACATCATGAAGCTGAAGCAGGACCCTTGGGGCTCGACATATTGGACAATCACGACCTCGGGGATGAACTACCTGCACGCATTGGAGCGCTTTGAATCTCCGGTGGCGGCCGAAGGCGAAGCGATAAGGCCGCAACTCGCGACCGAAGTCACCATCTCCGCCGAACCGCCCGTTCCAACCCCCAAGAAACACGTCGCGCCCTGGGTGGAACGATTCTCACTTCGGGTTAGTCATTTCATCCATTGGGAGGAAATGCCGACCCACTTAACAGCGCATCTGGCGTATGACGTAATAAAGTATCTCGTTTTCGGTGGAGCAGTGGCGATCCTTGGAGTGTCGGGCTGGGTAGCTTACCGTCTGATTCACCGGCTGGTCCACTGGATAGATACAATGAGGTGGACCTAGTTGAAGGGACGAGCGAAGACCCCAACCGGGTACCCCCTTCCTTCGCGCACGGAATGGCGGGTAGTTAACTACGAGCCTTTCTTCGCCGCCTCGGCCCGCTGCCGTACCCAGCCTTCTTTGTTGGCTTGCCGCCCGCGGGCGATGCCCAACGCTTCCGCCGGGACGTCTTCTGTGATCGACGATCCTGCGGCCACGTACGCGCCTTTGCCGATGCGCACCGGCGCCACCAGCGTGGAATCGCTGCCGATGAACGCCCCGTCTTCGATGATGGTCTGGTGCTTGCGCTGGCCGTCGTAGTTGCAGGTGATGGTGCCGGCGCCCACGTTGACGTTTTCGCCGAGTACGGCGTCCCCCAGGTAAGTAAGGTGGTTGGCCTTGGAGCCGCGTCCGAGTTTGGCTTTCTTGGCTTCGACGAAGTTGCCCATATGGACGCCTTCGGCGAGGTCGCATCCCGGCCTTATGTGGGTGTAGGGACCGAGTTGCACGCGCGAGCGTATGTGCGAGCCTTCGATCATGCATCCCGGCTTGATCCACACGCCGTCGCCGATTTCGGTATCGCTGATGACGGAATACGACTGCACGCGGCAGTCAGCGCCGAGGCGCGTGCGGCCCAGCAGTTGCACGTAAGGCTCGATGACCGTGTCCGCGCCGATCTCCACTTCCATGTCGATCACGCAGGTTTGCGGATAGTAGACGGTGACGCCCTGCTGCATCAGGTCGGCGCACTTCCAGGCGCGCAAGCGCACGTCCAGCGCCGCCAGCTCGGCGCGAGTGTTGCTGCCCAGCACCTCGTGCGCATCGCCGGCCGGGGTCGCCACCACGCGTTCGCCCGCCTTCACCAGCAGAGCCGCCATGTCGGTGAGGTAATACTCCTTGTGCGGATTGTCGGTCGAGAGGCGGTCGATGTAACGGTAGAGCGGCTTGACCGCGAAGACGTAGATCCCGGAGTTGATCTCGCGCAGTTCGCGCTCGGCAGCCGTGGCCTTTTTTTCTTCCACGATCGCCCGCACCTCGGCACTCGCCGCGCGCCGCCGCACGATGCGTCCGTAGCCCTGCGGGTCGGCGACCTCGGCGGTCAGGATGGTCATGGCCGCTTTCTGCGCCAGGTGGAAGCCGCGCAGCTTTTCGATGGTCTGCCACCAGATCAGCGGCACGTCGCCGGAGAGCACGATGACGTGGTCGTAGCCGGCGAGCGTCTCACGCGCCACCATCAGGGCATGGCCGGTGCCACGCTGCGGCTCTTGCACGACAAAGTTGATGCCCATGCTGCTGACGGCGTCGCGCACGCGCTCGGCTTCATGCCCGATGACGGCGTAGATGTCGTCCGGCAGCACCACCCGCGCGGCCGCCGCCACCACGTAGGCCAGCATGGGCTTGCCGCCCACCTGGTGCAGCACCTTGGGATGCCGCGACTTCAGGCGCGTGCCCTTGCCCGCGGCCATGATGGCGATCGCAAACTTCGGTGTGGTTTCGGTGCTGACCTTGGGAGTCTTTCTGGTCTTCGGCATTCAGTGGGCTATCTTAACGTGTTCGCGGGAAGTTGAGGAGCGCTCGCCGCGTGGCGCGTCCGGCGGGATGCGGCCCGCGGCCAGCGCCAGCAAATCGCGCGCGATGCGGTCGGTGGCGTGGCGCGCCACCTCGGCGGTTTCGTCGAGATAATCGCCCTCGACCGGCCGCACCCCGAGCTGCTCCATTCCGCCGAGATCGTTCGCGATCTGCGCCGCCCCTTCCAGCGCATATTTCGTCTTGAGCGCTTCCGAGACCGGCGTGCGGTTCAGCAGCGCGTAATCAAAGATCTTGTGCCCAGCGGTGTGCTTGTAAATGGCCCGTATGTGGTCGGGAGCACTGAGTCCCAGGCTTTCGTTGGACTGCGTCATCAGGTTGCAAACGAACACCTTCACCGCCGGCGAGCAGGCGATGGCCTCGGGAACACCGTGCACCAGCATGTTGGGGATGAGGCTGGTGAACAGCGACCCCGGCCCGATGGTGATGAGGTCGGCCTGCGCGATGGCCTCCAGCGCTTGCGGCATCGGCTGGGGATCAGGCGGCACCATGTGCAGGTCGACGATCCGCCCGGTGCTGGCGGTGATGCGGGTCTCGCCCTGCACCCGCGAGCCGTCGGCCATCAGCGCTTCCAGTGCTACGTTGGCGGTGGTGGCGGGATAGATATGCCCGCGCGTGACCAGCACTTCCGAGGAGAGCTTCACCGCCTGCGCGAAGTCGCCGGTCACCGCCGTCAGCGCCGCCACAAACAGATTGCCGAAGCTGTGGCCCGCCAGCCCCTTGCCGGCAGGGAAGCGATATTGGAACAGGCGCGAGAGCAGCGCTTCGTCTTCCGACAGCGCCACGATGCAGTTGCGGATGTCGCCGGGAGGCAGGATGTTGAACTCGCGCCGCAGTCGGCCGCTGGAGCCGCCATCGTCGGTGACGGTGACCACGGCGCTCAATTCACCGATTACGCCGGTTCCGGCCGCCGCGGCGGTTTCTCCCGGCGGCTTGACGTAGCGCTTCAGCCCTTTCAGCAGCGTGGAAAGGCCGGTGCCGCCGCCCATCGCCACCACCCGCAGCGGCCGCGCAGATTCGTTCCGGTTCCTGTTATCCGCAACCATGTCGCCCGTATTATCGCTCTTTTGCCGGAGGAATCGGCAGCAGACCTATCTTGGCAACGGAGGAGTAAACTCTGTGCCCGGTTCAGGGTAGAGCAGTTCGGTGAAGCGCGGATCGTCCGCCAGGTTGTGGAAGTCGGAATCGTTGCGCGCCTGGAAGCGCAGCGCCGGGTTCAAGCGAATGGCTTCATCCAGGTGGCGGAGCGAGTCCTCGACCTTGCTGGTCAGGCAGTCCAGTATGGCCAGCCCGTAGAGCGCGTAGTCGGCCTTGGGATTCTGCTTCAGGATCTTCTCCAGATGGGTGCGGGCCTCGTCGTACTTGCCATGGTTCATCAGCGAGACCGCGAAATCATAGTGCTCTTCCGGGGTCTTGAAGGCGGTGGCGGTGCGCGCCATTTGCTGATTGCAAAGCTTGATGTGGACCGCCGCCCGGTCGGCCAGTTCGGTGGAAGACCCGTCCATCACCTTCTGCAACAGCCCCTTGGCGCGGTCGAATTTGCGTTCCTGGATGGCCTTGAGCGCCGCCTCATAGTTTTCCACAGCCTGTGCAAAACGTGGATCTTCCTGCACCGTGGGTTTGGGCTGGGGGCACGGCGCCATCTCCAAGACGCGCCCTTGCTGGCTCTTAACAGGCTTTGTTTTCTTGCTGCTAGAGCTAGAATGCTTAACTTTCCCTGTATTTTTTTTCTTCATCGGGCTGTGGGCTCAACGGGAGTCCGGCTGCTCAAGCCTTTGTGCCCTGTGGAAATCTTCTAGCCGCCGCCCTCATCCCAAGGGAGCACGCGTGTTTATACGCATAAAGTGGGATAGGCGTCAACTCGGCAATGAGGGAGTACCAAGTACCGAGTACAAAGTACCAAGTGCTGAGAAAGCAGAAAACCCGCTCGTGCCACCTTGGTACTTGCAACTTGGTACTTGGTACTAGTCAGAGGCAGCCGCCGCCTGCAGATCCAGCTTTTCCCACTCACCCTTGATGATGCCTTCGCGGATCTGTGCGGCCGTCTTGCCCGCCTTGTGCTGCTCGTAGGCGTAGAAGAGCTCTCTCATGCAGGCGGCGCAATGGGCGCCGTGGGTGGATTCGAAGCAGCTATGCAGGCTCTTGTGTCCCACCGAGCGGTCGCAGCGGCAATAGCAGGGTTGCTGATAGATGACATTCGGGATCTTCGCCGCCAGCTCGTAGGCGCGCACCTGGAAGGGATTCTTGAAGTTGGGGCCGCCGAGGTCGAGCCCGCCCAGGATGGAAGGCAGTTGCTCGCCCTTTTTCGGCGGCGCCGGATGATACGCCGGCACGTCCAGCCACTCCGCCGATGTGGTGATCGCCGCTAGCGCTACTACCGCCAGGATCAGGGCACGCTTCATGGGTTCTCACTCCCCAGTGCTCTTGTATTGTATCGAAGTCTGACCGTCATTTAGATGCGGCGGCAAACACTGAGGTTACGCCTGTTCGTGCTCCCCGGTGCAATGACCCGATGATCCGATCTCCCGATGACCCCGATCGGCCCGGGATTTCCGTATAATGGAGAGCGGGATGAGCAACGGCGCGATACCCACTTCTGCCGAACCGGGGGTTCTGGTCCCGAGAGCGCGTACGCGCATGGGGTCCTTGCTGCGCAGTTGGGCGCGCGATCTGGTCATTTCGCTGGCCATCTCCGGGTTCATCATCCTGTTCCTGTATCAGCCGGTGAAGGTGGAAGGCACCAGCATGCTGCCCGGCCTACAGGATCAGGAGCGCATCTTCATCAACAAGTTCGTGTACCGCTTCGAGTCGGTGTCGCGCGGCGACGTGGTGGTCTTCCGCTATCCTCGCGATCCGGCGAAGAGTTACATCAAGCGCGTGATCGGCGTTCCGGGCGACCACATTCGCATCGAGCGCGGACGCGTCTACGTCAACGGACGCCGCCTCACCGAGGACTACGTCCCCCGCGACTTCGTCGACCCGCACTCCTATCCCGAGACGGTGGTGCCCGACCACGCTTACTTCGTGCTCGGCGACCACCGCTCCATGTCCAACGACAGCCGCGAGTTCGGCCCCGTGGACGAATCCTGCATCTACGGCAAAGCCGTCTTCGTCTACTGGCCGGTGGACAAGCTGGGGGTGCTGCGGTAAAGCGTTTCAAGTTTCACGTTTCCAGTTTCAAGACAGAGGCTCGGCCGCCGGCTCGAAACTTGAAACTTGAAACTCGAAACTTCTGTTAAAATCTAAAAAATCCACTCCCTGGAGTCTGAATGCAGGCCATCCTTGCGCTGGAAGATGGACGCATCTTCCGCGGCAAAGGCTACGGTGCAAAAGGCGAATGCTACGGGGAAGTTGTTTTTAATACCTCCATCACCGGCTACCAGGAAATCTTCACCGACCCCTCCTACTGCGGCCAGATCGTGGTACTCACCAACCCTGAGATCGGCAACTACGGCACCAATCCCGACGACGCCGAGGCCACGCGTCCTTACATCGAGGGTCTTGTGGTGCGCGAGTTCTCGCGGGTCAGCTCTAATTGGCGCTCGCAGCAGGTGGCCGACGAGTACCTGGAACGCTACAAGATTCCCGTCATCTCCGATATCGACACACGCGCCCTGGTGCGCCACCTGCGCGACCGCGGCTGCCAGCGCGGCGTCATCTCCATGCTGGAGAACGATCCCGAGAAGCTGGTCGCCAAGGCGCGCGCTCTGCCCAAGATGGAGGGCACGGACCTCGCGAAAGTCGTCTCCACCACGCAGCGCTACCTGTGGCAGACCGGCGAGCGCTCGCACGAGCCTACGGAAGTCGTGGGTGTGAAGGACGAGCCGCCGCGCTTCCATGTGGTGGCCTACGATTACGGCATCAAGCACAACATCCTGCGCAAGCTGACTTCGGAAGGCTGCGGCGTGACCGTTGTCCCTGCCGAGACCAGCGCCGAGGACGTGCTCGCGCTCAACCCCAACGGCGTCTTCCTTTCCAACGGTCCCGGCGATCCCGAACCTGTCACTTACGCCCAGGAGAATATCCGCCGACTGATGGGACGTGTGCCCGTCTTCGGCATCTGCCTCGGCCACCAGCTCATCGGGCTCGCCCTCGGCGGCAAGACCTACAAGCTGAAGTTCGGACACCACGGCGGCAACCATCCGGTGAAGCAGTTGCGCACAGGCAAAGTCGAAATCACCGCCCACAACCACAATTTCGCCGTCGATCCCGATTCGCTGAACCCGCGCGACGTCGAGCTCACGCACATGGACCTGAACGACCAGACGCTGGAGGGCCTGCGCCACCGGTCCTTGCCGCTGTTCAGCGTGCAGTACCACCCCGAAGCGTCTCCGGGACCGCATGACTCGCATTACCTGTTCAAAGATTTTGTGAGGATGATGGAGGAGTGGAGAGCGAGATGAATTTAGTTTTGAAGGGGCGCTCAAGGTTTGTTTAGCCAATACTCTCTGGGATTGTCATCCCGAGCGTAGCGAGGGATCTGCAGTTGAAACGAGAGCCGCAGTATTACGTGTACATCATGGCTAGCAGGTCGCTTAATCTCTATACGGGCATTACAAACAACCTTTGCCGCCGCGCGCTCGAGCACAAGAGCGGCGAAGTGGAAGGATTCACGAAGCGGTACCGCATTGACCGTTTGGTCTACTATGAGACGTTCAGGTACGTCGGCAACGCGATCCGTCGCGAGAAACAGATCAAGTCTTGGACCCGCGCTAAACGGCTCGCGCTGATCAAGTCCACGAACCCGACTTGGCAAGACTTAGCCAAGGATTGGGGCAAGCCCGTCAAACTGCAGATCCCTCGCTTCGCTCGGGATGACAAAGAGAGTCGCAGCGCGGCGGAGGCAGCGCCCTTTGAGAGACCGACGGCCAACGACCTCCGACCAACGACCACCGACTGAACCATGCCACGCCGCACTGACATCTCGAAGATCCTGATCATCGGCTCCGGGCCCATCATCATCGGGCAATCGGCGGAGTTCGACTACTCCGGCACCCAGGCCTGCAAGGCGCTCAAGGCCGAGGGCTACGAAGTGGTGCTGGTCAACTCCAACCCGGCCACCATCATGACCGATCCGGAGACCGCCGACCGCACCTACATCGAGCCGCTCACCAAGGGCTATCTGACCGAGATTATCCGCACCGAGTCAGAGCTCTCCGACGGCCGCCGGTTCGCCCTGCTGCCCACGGTCGGCGGCCAGACCGCGCTCAACCTCTCGGTCGAGCTGGCCGACGCCGGAGTGCTCGACAAGTACCGCGTCGAGCTGATCGGCGCCAAGCTCGAAGCCATCAAGAAAGCGGAAGACCGCCTGCTCTTCAAGGACGCCGTCTCGCGCATCGGCCTCGAGTCCCCAAAATCGGCGCTGGTCAACAATCTCAAGGACGGCCTCGAGTTCTCCGGCAAGATCGGTTTCCCCGTCATCATCCGCCCGTCGTTCACGCTCGGCGGCACCGGCGGCGGCCTCGCCTACAACCGCGAAGAGCTGCTCGACATCCTGGCCCGCGGCCTCGACCTCTCGCCCGTCCACGAAGTGCTGATCGAGGAATCGGTGCTGGGCTGGAAGGAATTCGAGCTGGAGGTGATGCGCGATCTCGCCGACAACGTCATCATCATCTGCTCCATCGAGAACTTCGATCCCATGGGGGTGCACACCG
>JBKQPN010000121.1:0-11820 GCA_052145015.1 Terriglobales bacterium | reverse complement strand
AAATCAATGTGCGCGAGCGTATCGCTGGGGCGATGGTAGTCGCGATGCAGCCCGTAACTTGACACGGTGTGCGCCACCACTCCTTTGCGCGCCAGCGGGTAGTTGTCGGAGCGTTCGAAGAAGTGCTCCCCGGTGTGCGGGTCGGCGACCAGGGGCGCGCCGTGCGCCGCCAGTTCGCTGCCCAGGTCGGAACGCTCGTATCCGGAGAGCCAGAGCTTGTGCTTGGGGATGGCATCGTCAGGGCGGCCAAGCATCTCGAACTCCAGCGCCGCCACGATGTGGGCGAGCGGCACCGGAGGGAACTCCCGGAAGTAGGTCGAACCCAGCCCGCCGCGCTCCTCGCTGCCGAAGAAGGCGAACAGCACGGTGCGCCGCGGACGCGGCCCGTAAGCGATAGCGCGCGCCAGTTCCAGCACGGCCGACACGCCGGAGGCATCATCGTCAGCGCCGTGGTAGATCACCTTGCCGTGGCTGGTCGTCTTAGTCCCCAGATGGTCCAGGTGGGCGGAAAAAAGCACCGCCTGATCGCGCAGGGCGGGATCGCTACCCTCAACCATGCCCACCGTGTTCCAGGTTTCGCCGGGCTGCACCGGGTTGAGCTTGGCTTCCAGGCGGATCGTCGTGCCGTCGGCAGGCGTCGAGAGCGTCTTAAAAGCGGCGGCGCGGACGACCACCATGCTCATCTCCTGGATGCCGGCTTCCTTGGGCAACGCCTTGATGCGCGGGGGAAGGTTGGGCAGGCGTCGTCGAGCATCCGACCAGGCGCTGGCGAGCGATGGGCTCTCGGGAATCAGGACCAGCGCGGCGCCGCGCTGCGAAATGTCATATGCCTGCTGCCAGGCGGTGGCGTCATCGGTCGCCGTAAGCAGGACAACCGCGCCCGCCTCCACCGCGGCCGTGGGGTCGTGAGGATCGAGCTTTTGGAGCGGGCCGGAGATGGAAGCGTCACCCAGCCAGCGGACGGCGATCTCATTGCCGCTTGTCCAGCGAACGGTCTGGCCGCCGGAGTCGAAGCTGAGCACGGCAGGCGCGGCCAGCGAGCGGTACTCGAGTGCGACATGCTGCAGGTATCCGCCATTCTTGCCAGCGGGCGCTACGCCGTAGCGGCGCAGTTCGCCGGCGACGTAGTCGGCGGCCATGTGCTCCTGGGGAGTGCCGCTGCCACGGCCGGCAAGGGCGTCGCCAGCGAGATAATCCATGTGCGCCCGGATGGAGCGCGCGATATCCGGCAGGAGCGGCCGCGCGGGGGCGCTCTCGGGACGCGCCGGCAGGGCCAGAACCAGCGCCAGGACTGGCCAGACAGCCAGAGCAACTCTTAGGCGTGACGTGGGTTTCATGCTCAAGGAATACGTGGACGGCCCGTGCGCGGGGCGGCCCTGAAGCAGTATACTTCCAGTCTAAGCTTCTTCACGTTGGATGCAGATTTGGTAGGATTGTCTGTTGGAGGTTGTCGGGATGGCGAATCATGGGCGGTCGGGCGTGGTGTGGTTTGCTTTAGCCATGTTTGTGTTCCTGCTGGTGGCAGGCTGCGCAGATTTCTTTCCGAGTGCCAACCTGACCTCCATCACGGTGTTTTCAGCTACCAATGGCAGCGCCACGCCCTCGGTCAACGTTGGTTCCACCGTGCAGATGGCAGCGCGAGGTACCTTCGATAATGGCAACACATCCACGATTACCGCGACCTGGTCGGTCACACCCTCGGACAATTCGATAGCATCGATCACCGCCGGAGGTCTGGTTACAGGGGTCGCGCCGGGGACGGCAACCGTCACGGCTGAATCCCAGGGGATTTCCGGTACCGCGAGCGTCACTGTGTGTGGCAACATAACATCCATCGCGATCAGTCCCCTCAGTCAGACCATTACCTTGGGGACGGGAGTCCTACAGTTTACAGCTAAGGACCAGGGTGGCAACGACGTCACCAGCTCCGTGACTTGGTCCTCCTCGAGCTCCGCGGTGGCTACCATCAGCAACACCTCGGGCACGAACGGCCTAGCGACTTTGCAGGGGACGGGAACAACAACGATAGGGGCGACCTCATGTTTGATTAGCAGCAGCACCCCGTTGAACGTCGACTAAGCCGAACGTGTCGCCTTTACGGGCTAGGGCTTGGGCGATTGTGCAGCCTGAATGATCCCGAGAGTCCCTGTCGCCGAGCCAGCCGAGTAGCGGTCGCTACCAAATAGGGAAACCCTGGCCTCAACTTCTGCGGATCCCCGCTTGGTTTCCTCCTTCGTTCATCCTCCCGCTGCTAGAATCGATTTTTTCTGCGAGGAGCGCGCATGGACGAAGTACGCACCATCGGCATCTGCACCGGGGGCGGCGATTGTCCCGGGCTAAACGCGGTGATTCGGGCGGCGGTGAAGTGCGCGGTGCAGAAGTATGGCTGGCAGGTGATCGGCATCCGTGACGGCTTTGACGGGCTGATCTGGCCGGAGAAGTCGGTGCGGCTGGACCTACAAAGCGTCAGCGGCCTGCTGCCGCGCGGCGGGACCATCCTCGGCACCACCAATCGCGGCAATCCTTTCCAGTACAAGCTGGTGGAGGACGGCAGGGAAGTGGTGCGCGACCTTTCGCAGCGTGCGCTGGACAACGCGCGGGCGCTCGGCCTCGATGCCATGATCGTGGTGGGCGGCGACGGCACGCAGAAGATCGGCCTGGAGCTGTGCCGCCGTGGGCTGGCGGTGGTGGGTGTGCCCAAGACCATCGACAACGATCTCTCGGCGACCGAAGTCACCTTCGGCTTCGACACCGCGCTGCACGCCACCACCGACGCTATCGACAAGATCCATACCACCGCGGAGTCGCATCACCGCATCATGCTGGTCGAGGTGATGGGGCGCGACGTGGGATGGATCGCCCTGGAAAGCGCGCTGGCCGGCGGCGCCCACGTGGTGCTTATTCCCGAGATCCTTTTTCGCATCGACCGGATCTGCGAATTCGTTCGCCAGCGCGAGCAGCAGGGCAAGCGCTTTACCATCGTGGTGGTGGCCGAAGGAGTGAAGCTGCCGCCGGAGCTGGCGGAGAAGTGCGCGCAGGAACGGCGCATCTCGCCGCGCGCGGGCTCGGTGGCAGGGCTGATCGCGGATGCGATCGGGAACTGCACCAAGCGCGAGACCCGCGTCACCGTGCTGGGACACCTCCAGCGCGGCGGCTCACCCTCGCCCTTCGACCGCATTCTCAGCACCCGCTTTGGGGTGGCGGCGGTAGACCTGATTGCGCAGGGCGGCTTCGGGAAGATGGTGTGCCTGCGCGGCGGGCGGGTGGAGGCGGTGGACATCGCCGAGGCCGTGGGCGCGATTAAATGCGTGGATCCTAACGGCGAGCTGGTGCGCACGGCACGCGCCATGGGGATGTGCTTCGGAGATTAGCGATACGCGATCAGCTTGCGTAGATCGTCAAGCTGCGCGGCGTGACTGTTGTTCGGATGCCGGGCCATGAATTGTTGCAAGTCATCGAGTTTCTGAGCCGCCTGGGTTTTCTGTCCCGCTTCCGCGTACAGACGGGCCAGCGTGGCCAAAGCATCCCAGTAGCTGGGATCGGAACTGGCGGCCAGCGTCGCGCGTTGCTCCATGACTTGGAGCAGGTCCGCGGCCTCCTTCAGTCGGCCGGCTTTGCGATAGCAACGGACCTGCAGGCTCCACACTCTCCAGTACTCGGCCCGCAGTTTGCGCTGGCTCTGGCGCTTGTACTCCACGCTGTACCAGTCAAAGGGGCGGGTGCGTTGCAGCCGCCACTCGTCGGCCCGCAGGCCCTCCAGGGCCATCGCCGCCACGCGGCTGGGTTCGCCATTTTGAAGGAAGAGTTTCTCGGCGTGCTCGATGAGCGGGCTGGGTTCAGGTAGCGGCACCGGACGCCGCGCCAGAACCGCTCCGGGGCAAAGGGAGAAGAGTTTTTCCTGTTCGATCTTTTCTTTTGCGGCATCGTGAAAAGTATCCGAGCCGTAGATTTCCGCCAGCGCGCGGTGGGCGGGCGCGAAATCCGGACGCTCGGCCAGGATGTCGTTCATGTGCTGGAGGGCGGAGATGGTGCCTCGCCCGATCAAGCTGCGAGCGAACAGGTAGCGGTACATCAGGTCGCCGGAATGCTCGAGGGTGAGATTCTGGTAGTCCTGGGTCAATTGCCTCAGGTGGCCCTCGATGCCGTACTGCTGGACGGCATCCTGGTAGCGCTCATGGACGAAGAGATTGCCCGGGTAATGCTCGCGCAACGCCTGGAAGGGAGCCACGTTCTGCTCAAACGCGGTGGGATCGGCAACGGGAAGGGCGGCGGCCTTCACCAGCTCAGCGCGGATCCTTGCAGCCGGCTCACACAAGCTTGGTTGGCCCGCCCAGGCGGTTGCGGAACTGAGAAGAGCGAATAGTGCTAGCCGAAGGAACATTCCCGTCCTGTGATGGTGAAAAGAGGATCGCGGAGGGCAGGGGGCCTCCGCGATCCGATCTCGAACCAAAGCTACAACGAGCGCAGGAAGTTCAAGATGTCCTGCTGGTCCGATGGGCTAAGGCCGTTGAAGTTATTGATCACGCGGGTAGCTTCCGAGCCGCAGCCGGAGCCGCGGCCATGGTTGCGTCCACTGCCCGAGCAGTCCGCGTGCGCCTGGATCGCCTGCAGCAGATCGCTGGTGCGTCCGTCGTGCAGGAAGAACAGCCGCTGGCCGACGCCCCACAGGGGCGCCGTGCGGAACTGATCCGGTCCGGCCGCCCCTTGGTTGATGCCATCCGCCAGACCCGAGCCCATGTGGTGGAGGGCAAAGTCAGAGTATGGATGGTAGGTCACGTTGGACATCCCGGTGAAGTGCGATGGACCTGTGGTAAGAGCGGTTGAGTGGCAAAGGGCGCAGCCAACGCTGTTGAACAAGGTAGAGCCGTTGATAGTGGAAGGAGTGGGAGAAGCCGGCGTCGGCGGCGCCGACAGCATCATGAAGTTGGCAAAATTCACCACGTCCGAGGACATGTCGGAGGCGTTCCCGGTGGTGCTGGTGCCGTCGTTGGGATTGAGGATGTTGGTGTAGTCCTCGGGAGATCCGTTGTACACGCAACCGGAAATGGCGGAGCGCTCGTTGGGGAAGAGCTCGTTGGAAACGCCTTGCTCCACGTTGTAGGCTTCGCCGGCAAAGATGATCAGCGACTTGTTCTGAGCTTTCCAACCGAAGCGGGTGATGGTGCCGTCGTTGCCGCTGGTGTTGAAAGCGCCGCCGATGCCGAGCTGGCTCTTTTGGCTGATGGTAGACACTAAGTTGGCCCGCAAGGTGTTATCCGGCGTCATCTCCACCAGGCCGAGGCCAAAGGTCGGAGTCGGAATGCGAAAGATCACGTTGTTGGCGGCAAGCGCCTGGGCGAAGTTGGGCTGCGCCATGCTGCACCCGACGGCATCGGTCCGGCCAGAAATGGTGAACAAGCCGTGGACGCCGCCATCCGGCGAGCCGTTGGGGTTGCGTATGAAGCGAGCCTCGCGCACCGGCCCGTCAGCGGTTATGAATGAGGGAATGATGTTTTTGGCCTGGTCCAGGGTGGCCAACGCCACCTGCGGATTAGGTACAGGATTCTGGGGACTGGTTAAGCCGGGGCTGCTGCCGCCAATGAACGGTTGCGCGTGACACTGCGCACAGCTATTGCCGTTGAATGTCGGTCCCAAGCCGGTGCCGCTTTCCCCGGGAATGGACCCCGCGACGGAGTCCACCTCCTGGAAGCGCAGGAGCGCCTGGCCGAAGAAGGTCTGCTCGTAGGATTTTAGGGTCGGATAAGCACCACCCGCTGCCGCCGCACCGCCGCGCGGCCCAGGGTCGTGCTGGGCGCGAACAGTTCCGGTCAGGACCGCGAGCAGACTGAGGCACAGGGTTGCTGCAAATAGGTTCTTGGGTCGCATTTTCCTTCACTCCTTGGTTGGGGCTGACGCCCCCACATCGCTTGAGTTAGGACTGAGCGGCGCTTCCCGACGGCCGAATGAGGTGGCAAGGTTCTCGTCGGCACGAGAGCTGGGTCGCCTCTTGGGGATACAGGTAGAGTGAGGCTGGACGGCGAAACCGTGAAGATTCCAGAGGTGCAGACTTGGTGCGCGCAGGGCACAGGGGTTGAAGTCGGTCCAAGGGACAATGGCCAGGACATTGGCCACAGGGGCAACGTCTCGGCTCGACCAAGAATCTCGCTGGTTCAGGAGAAGAGCAACCCTATGCGTCGACCAAAGGCACCTTCATCTAGCCCAAAATGAGTACCCTGCAAATCGGGAACAACTAATGGGTGCGGGGGAAGCGGCTCGGAAGCAGGCGGGCCGAGTTGAGGATGAAGGTCATCTCCGAGGACACGTGGATGAAAGCGGCCAGCAGCGGATTGAGCAGGCCGACGGCAGCCAGCCCCACGCCGATGGTGTCCACGATCAGGGTGCCGTAGAAGTTCTGCATGATGATGGAGCGGCAGTGGCGCGCGATGCGGACCGTGGTGACTAGACGCGACAGGTCGTTGCCGATCAGAACCACGTTGGCACTTTCCCGTGCCACGTCGGTGCCTGAACCCATGGCGACTCCCACCGTCGCCAGGGCCAATGCGGGGGCATCGTTGATCCCGTCTCCGACCATGGCTACAGTACGGCCTTGCCGGACCAACTCCTGAACATGTTGCGCCTTCTGCTGCGGGAGCAGCTGCGAGAGGACGCGGTTCACGTTTAAGGCTTTTGCCACCTCGTTGGCCACCGTGCTGCTGTCGCCCGTCAGGAGCGTGGTTGTGATGCCCATGGCATGGAGCGAACGGACGGCCTGCACGGCTTCCTGGCGCAACTGGTCGGCGACCACGATGGAGCCGGCCAGCTTTCCGCCGCTGGCGACGAATGTTTCCGAAGAGCCGTCGTTGCCCGGCTTGGGGTCCGGCAGGCCACGAGCCTTGAGCAGGGAGCGATTGCCGACCACGATCTCGTTGCCATTCAAGCCGGCAATGACTCCTTGGCCGGGTTCGCAGGTGAAGGCTTGGGGCGAAGCGATGGACAGAGACTGCGCCAGCGCGCGGCGCACGATGGCTTTGCCCACAGGGTGCTCAGAGTGCAGTTCGGCGGTCGCCGCCGTTTTCAGCACGGCCACAGCCGACCAGCCGTCGGCAGGCTTGATCTCCATCACCTCGGGCGCTCCATAGGTCACGGTCCCGGTCTTGTCGAGGAGCACGGTGTTTACGGTGGCGAGCTTCTCCAGGTAAATCCCGCCCTTGATGATGGCGCCCTGCTGAGCGGCCCTGCCGATGGCCCCCAGAATGGCAAGCGGTGTGCCGGCCGCGATGCCGCAGGCTCCGGCGACGATCACTACTGAGATAGTCGAGCGCACGTTGCGAGTGATGATGAAGGTCAGCAGCGCTGCGCCGAGCGCGAAATACACCAGGTAGCCGGCGAGCCGGTCGGCCGTTTTCTGAATGGGTGCGCGGGATCGTTCGGCTTCTTCCACCGCTTCAATGATTTTGCCGAAGCTGGAGTCGCGGCCCAACTTCTCCACCTTCACCTGCAGCGCGCCGGATTGGTTGACGGTTCCGGCATACACAGCTTTGCCCGCAGACTTTTCGACGGGCATGGATTCGCCGGTGATGGTGGACTCGTCGACGAAGGAGCTGCCTGCGACTACGGCGCCATCCGCCGGCACGCGCTCGCCGGGGCGCACCAGAACGAGATCGCCGGGGTGGACCGCGGAGATCGGCACCTGCATGGTGTTGGATCCCGAGATGAGAGTGGCGTTCTGCGGCAGCAGGTCGAGCAGCTCAGCGATGGCAACTCGCCCCCGGCTCACGGTCAGGCCTTCCAGGACCTCGGCCACCAGAACGAAAAGCGTGATGATTAACGCCGTGAAGAATTCCCTGGCCAGAAGCGCCGCCAGCAGCGCGATGGTCATGGAGAGTTCCATGGTCATGCGGCGCTCGATGATGTTTTCTATCGCTTCTTTGAAGATGGGGTATCCGCCGATGGCGGTGGCGGCGATGCCGATCACGCTCCAGTGCGCCAAGGGCTCCCAGAGACGGAACCAGACCGCTCCGGCGGCGATAGCAACGAATGCGATGCGCAGGAGATCGGCGAGTTCCACGGCGTGTCCGTGCGCCTGCTCGGTGGAGCTGCACGCGTGCGAGGAAGCCGCGACCGAAGCGTTGGGAGACATGCACTCGGGGCGTAATTATATACTATACGGGGGTATGGTATATAGGCGGCCTTCTCGTCTCACTTCAGGTAGCTGCGCAGCACCGCGACCAGCTCCTCGGCTTCCGCTCCGGCCTTGCGCCCAGCCCCGGCAGCGATGTGGCAGCGGATGTGGTCGTCCAGCACTTCAATTAGGAGGCCATTCACGGCGCCACGAGCGGCGGCGATGAGCTGCAAGACGTCGGCGCAGGGACGCTCAGCTTCGAGCGCGCGCTCAACCGCCTCGATCTGCCCGCGAACCCGGCGAATCCGCTTCATCAACTTGTCTTTGCCGCGAAGGGTATGGGACATGTTGCCTCACTATACTGCGCCGGGGTATATTACTGAATCTCGTAGTGGGTTATGCGCTCAGTCGCGAAAATCGCGGCGTTGCTGTGCCTGCTGCTGACCTTGTGGTCGGCAGTGGCGGTGGTGGCGCACCGCCATTCGAACAGCGCGGAGTCGGTGACGTGTCCAGTCTGCGCGGCCGCACGAGCCGTCGCGGCGATCGTCCCCACCAGCGCGCTTAAGCCTGTCTTTATTCAACTCTCCACAGTGCGGGTGCACTCGAGCCCCGCCCAGTACCGCCTCCCGGTATTCGCTCGCAGCGGGCGAGCGCCTCCTGCCGATCAGGGTCCGACAACTGAGTCCGTTCTTTAACCCTGATTCTGCCTTTTTCCCAGGAGGAAGCTCGACATGCATTCTTTCAAGCGGCAGTCCTTGTTTATTGCAGCGGTGTTGGCGCTCGCTCTGTTGCCAGCATCGATCAGCGCGCAATCCACCGGAACTTCGGGTTCGATCAGCGGCACGGTGGCCGATCCTACGAAAGCCGTTGTCCCGAACGCAACCGTAGAGATACGCAACCCGGTCAGCGGCTTTGAGCGCTCGACGACGACAGATGGCTCCGGGAAGTTCAGTATTTCCAACGTCCCGTTCAACCCCTACCACTTGACCGTAACCGATCCGGGGTTTGCTCCTTACGTTCAGGACATTGACGTTCGATCTGTCGTTCCGGTGAACCTCAGCATCAGCCTGGCGGTCAAGGGCACGTCGACAACCGTGACAGTGGAAGGTGCTGCGGAAGACCTGCTGGAGAACACTCCCACTTTCCACACCGACGTGGATCGCGGCTTGTTCGACAAGCTCCCGCTCGAGAGTGCGTCGTCGTCAGTCAGTTCGCTGGTGACGCTGGCGACGCCGGGAATCGCCGCCGATTCCAACGGCTTGTTTCACGGGTTGGGGGATCACGCGGAGAACTCCTTTGTGGTCGATGGCCAGCCCATCACTGACCAGCAGAGCAAAGTTTTCTCCAACCAGATCCCGCTCGATTCGGTGGAGTCGATGGAGGTCTTCGCCGGCGCCCCCCCGGCGGAGTACGGCGACAAGACCAGTGTGGTGATCAACGTCACCACCCGCTCGGGGCAGGGCCTGACCACGCCTAAGGGAAGCGTCACCGCTTCCTATGGCAGTTTTGGTACCTCAAATGTGGATTTCAATCTGGGTTACGGAGGCCAGAATTGGGGAAACTTTATTTCCGTGAGCGGGCTGAACAGCGGACGATTCCTCGACCCGCCAGAGTTCGTCGTGATGCATGACAAGGGCAACGAAGAGAACGCGTTTGACCGGGTCGATTACAAGTTCTCGGATGCGGACTCGATGCACGTAAATCTGGGATTCACCCGTTCCTGGTTCCAAACCCCGAATTCGTTTGACTCTCAGTATGCGTCGCCCTGGAACGGCGTAGTTGTGGACAATGGCGGGCTCGACCCCAATGGCAACGTCGTCGGCCCCACCGACCAGCGTTCACAAATCAAGACCCTCAATATCGCACCGTCCTGGACGCGGCTGCTCAGCTCGTCCGCCGTGTTTACCCTCGGCGCTTTCATTCGGCGCGATGAATTCAATTACTACCCGAGCGCCAATCCCTTCGCCGACCTCGGTCCCTCGAACCTTCAACAGGAGACGCTTGCTCAGATTCGGTCCCTCACGAATGTTGGTGCTCGCACCAACGTCTCCTACGTGAAGGGCATTCACAACATCAAGGCTGGCGTAACGTATGAACAGACCTTCCTCAGAGAAAATGACGCCTTCGGCATCGTCGATCCGACGTTCCTTTCGTCGTTCGGCTGTCCGGACCCTACCCTGCCGCAGTGCGCGACCCTGCTTCCCTATGATCTGACGCAAGGCGGGCACGTGTACGCGGTTCCCCCCCTTCACACGGACGTGAAGGAACTTGCGCTCTACCTTCAGGACACGATCACCACGGGTAGGTGGTCCTTCAATCTGGGAATTCGCGGTGACGTCTATAACGGATTAGCCACGGCGACTCAGGCGGAGCCTCGTCTGGGCATTTCCTACAACATCAAACCCAGCAACACCGTGCTTCGTGTGTCCTATGCGCGGGTTCTCGAGACTCCTTTCAATGAAAACCTGGTGTTGTCCAGTATCGGATGCCAGAACCCGGTGGTGGGCGCGCTCTTCTTCGTCGCCGGCGAGGGATGCGCGTCCCCCTCGAATCCCGCTCAGGAGTCCAATACCCCTACGCCTCTGGCTCCCGGCTTCCGCAATGAATTCCACGCCGGAGTTGAGCAGGCGGCGGGGAAATACCTTGTGGTCTCGGCCGATTACATCTGGAAGTACACGCACAATGGCTACGATTTCAGCGTGCTGGGTGCTACGCCCGTCACCTTTCCGGTCGAGTGGCACAATTCCAAGATTCCGGGATGGGCTCTTCGGGCCAGCGTGCCGAACTTCCACGGTTTCACCGCGCTGGTTGTGATGTCGAGCGTCGCCGCGCGCTTCTTCACTCCTCAGATTGGCGGCGTCGGCGCCGTTCCCTCGGCTCCCTCAGGGGTTTTCCGTATTGACCACGATGAGAAATTCAACGAAACCACGCACTTGCAATACCAGCCCTGGAAGCGTGGTCCGTGGCTCGGGTTCAACTGGCGTTACGACAGCGGACTGGTTGCGGGCGCGGTCCCGTGTTACGGAATATTCGCGTTCAACACCTGTCCCCAGTCCACCCTGCTTGGGGGCCTGCCGGCAATCGATCTGAGTGGCCTGAGCGCCGATCAGGAATTTCAGGCGGGACTTTTTTGCGGCAGCGCGCACGCCACTCCCCCGAGCCCGTCTAACCCGGCGGGGATACCCTTGCCGACTCCGTGCCTGGCCTCGCAGTACGGGTCCACTCTGGTGCAGGTGCCAGCGCCGGGAACGGAAAACGACGATCACAACCCGCCGCGCATCGATCCCAAGAACCTCTTTGACCTTGCCCTGGGGCACGACAACATTTTCCATGGCGAGAAGTACAAGTGGAGCGCTCAACTCACGGTCATCAACCTGACGAACAAGTACGCCCTCTACAACTTCCTCTCCACCTTCAGTGGCACCCACTACGTCACGCCGCGCGCCATTACCGCGCAGATCGGATTCCACTTCTAGCGATTCGCTGCGGCCTGGCCTTTGTAGAGACGCAGCATGCTGCGTCTCTGCAAAGCGCGGGGTGTATGATGCCGCGACTATGGGCCGCAATATCCTACTGGTCTGGGTGGCGTGCCTGGCTGCGGCGCTGGGCGCGCAGGAGCCGCCGCGAGCGGCGTTTGCCGTCGAGTTCTTCCCCGTGCAGATCGAGCGGCAGGACCTGCGGATGGCTTATCGCGACGTCCGGCCCACCGCACTGGAGAA
>JBKQPN010000120.1:0-8107 GCA_052145015.1 Terriglobales bacterium | reverse complement strand
AGCATCAGGCCGACGCGCCCTTGCGCTTCCATGGCGCCGCGCAGCATCAGCGCCAGGTTCTGGATCTTCGCGCGGCGCTCGGCGTCCGCCCAGGCCTTCTTGTTGGCGATGATCTGCGTGTTCGATTCGAGGACGGTTTCGATGATGCGCAGGTGGTTGGCGCGCAGCGAGCTGCCGGTCTCGGTGACCTCGACGATGGCGTCCGCAAGCATGGGTGGCTTCACCTCAGTCGCGCCCCAGGAAAATTCCACGCTGACGTTCACGCCCTTATGCGCGAAGTAATCACGCGTGACGTTCACCAGCTCGGTGGCAATAATCGATCCGCCGAGATCTTCCGCCCGCTGGTATTGCGATTCTTCGGGCACAGCCAGCACCCAGCGCACTTTGCCGCGACTCTGCTTGGCGTAGATCAGGTCGGCGACGGTGACGACCTCCAGCCCACTCTCTGTCACCCAGTCAAGACCGGTGAGACCCGCGTCGAGCGCGCCGTGCTCGACGTAGCGCGCCATCTCCTGCGCGCGGATGAGCATGCACTCGATCTCGGGATCGCCGGTCGAGGCCTGATACGAGCGCCCGTTGGTATAAATCTGCAATCCGGCGCGCGCGAACAACTGCAGCGTGGCCTCCTGCAGGCTGCCCTTGGGGATGCCGATGCGGAGTTTCATCGCGCGCCTCCGTTGATGGGCAACGCCTCGGTGAAGCAGGAGCGGGTGCCGGTGTGGCAGACCAAGCCGTCGCCCAACACGCGCACGCGCAGCAGCACGGTGTCGCGGTCGCAGTCGGTCACTGCGGATACAAGCTCAAGCCGGTTGCCGGAGGTCTCGCCCTTGGTCCAGAGCTGGTTGCGGGTGCGGCTGAAGAACGTCACAAAACCGCTGCTCAAGGTCATCTCCAGCGCCTCGCGGTTCATGAAGCCGAGCATCAGCACTTCCCCGCTGGCCGCGTCCTGCACGATGGCGGGGGCGAGGCCGCGCATTTTGTCGAAATCGATCTCGGTCATCCCGGTTCCTTTCCAAAAGCAAAAAGCCCGCTGACCTTGCGGTGTCAGCGGGCTGAACTTTGCGATGATTACTGTATTAAGCGCAAGCCTCCGCTGACACGTTGGCGCCGTGATGGTGATGATGGCGATGGGTCAGCGAAGTCATGACACGACAGGTTACGGCAGAGGGGCTGGAGTGTCAAACAGAATTTTACGCGATGAAATGCGCAGTACTGATGCTAGTCGTCTCGCCGGATTGACAATCACCCCGATCAGTCAGTATGCTTTACGTAACGCGTAAAGACGCGCCTGTGCCGGCTCATGATCGTTAGCTATCGGGACAAGCGGACCAGAGACTTCGCGGCCGGTAAGCGCGTGAAGGCGTTCTCCGGCATCGATCGAGCCGCGCGTATGAAGTTGGATCGTCTGGAGGCGGCGGTCGCGCTCCAAGACCTTGCCATGCTGCCTGGCAACCGTCTGGAAGCGCTAAAAGGAGACCGCAAGGGGCAATACAGTATTCGCGTCAACGACCAGTGGCGGATTTGCTTTGAATGGATTGCAGGGGCACCCGGCCCTTCGAACGTGGAGATTGTCGACTACCATTAGGAGAAATGCCATGACCGTAGCTGCCATTCATCCTGGGGAACATCTGGCTGAAGAGCTCACAGCCTTGAGCATGAGCGCCGCCGAACTTGCGCGGCAACTGGATGTCCCGACCAACCGCATTACCGAAATCCTGAATGGACGCCGGGCCATCAGCGGCGACACAGCCTTGCGCCTTGCCCATTTCTTTGGCACCACCGCGGAATTCTGGCTGAACTTGCAGAGCCTTTATGAGGTTCGGCTGGCCGAACAGAAGTCCGGCAAATCCATCAGGTCGTTGCCGACGCTCAAACGGCTCCAACACGCCCGCGTATAGACCGGGTCCGGTAGAGCCACCCCAAAAGGGAACCCGCTTTGAAAGGGCGCGGCTTCCAGCCGCGCCGTAACGGTGTTTTTTCTGATTGTCATCCCGAGCAAGCGCCAGACGAGCCCGCGAGGCGAGCGCGCCGCGAGGGATCTGCAGTGGCAATGACAATGCAAATGCAGATCCCTCGACTCGCGCTCCGTTCGCAAGCTCACGTCGCGCGTCGCTCGGGATGACAGGTTTGGGGGAGTGACGTACGGCGCGGCTGAAGCCGCGCCCCTTCAAATCGCAACATCGTCGACCGCATCTACGACGAAGTCGGGAAAATCCTACGTGGTGTAGTCGGCATTGATGTGGACGTAGTCGGTGGTCAGGTCGCAGGTGAGGAAGTCGAGCGCGGCGCGGCCGCGGCCAAGCTGCACGCGCACATCGTACTGCGGCTGGGTGAGATAGGCGTGGGCCTCGCGCTCGTCGAACCGGGCGGCCACGCCACGGCGACACACCTCGAGGTCGCCGAAGAAAATGTTGATCCGCGTGGGATCGAGCGCGACGCCGGAACGGCCGGCGGCGGCCAGGATGCGTCCCCAGTTGGGATCGGCGCCCGCCCAGGCGGTCTTGACCAGAGGCGAGTGGGCGATGGTGCGTGCGATCTGCATGGCCTCTTTGCGGTCGCGCGCCTGCTCGATCCGCAGCCGGACAACGTGCCTCACGCCCTCGCCATCGCTGATGATCTGAAGCGCGATCTCTCTGCAGACTTCGTTCAGGGCTTGCGTGAATCTCGCGCGCACGCCCCGGCTGCGCAGCGACACGCCGCTGGCGCCGCTGGCCACGAGCAGCACCGTGTCGTTGGTCGAGGTGTCGCCGTCCACGGAGATGCAATTGAAGCTGTCATTGCAGGCCGGGCGCAATACGGACTGCAGCTCGCGCGGGCTGGCTTTCAAATCAGTAAACAGGTACACCAGCATGGTGGCGAGATTGGGATGGATCATCCCGGCGCCTTTGGCAATCCCCAGCAACGCGAACGACCCCGATCCCCCGCGGATACGCCGCGAAACAATCTTCGGGCGCGTGTCGGTGGTCATAATGGCGCGGGCGAAGCCTTCCGCCGCCTGCTCGCCGGCGGACTGGGCGGCGACCAACTCCGGCAAGGCGCGAATGATCTTCTCCGCCGGCAGGCGAACGCCGATCACGCCCGTCGACGACGGAAACACGCTCTCCGCGCGGATCTTCAGCAGGCGCGCGGCCTCGCGGCAGACGCGCTCGCAGTCCCGGCGCCCCGAAGCTCCGGTGGCGCAATTCGCGTTGCCCGCGTTGACGACGAGAAACGAGACGCGCCCGCGGCTGCGCTTCAAATGCTCGCGATCCACCTCGAGAGGCGCCGCGACGACGCGGTTGGTGGTGAACATGGCGGCGGCGCTGGCGCCCGCGGGAATCCGCACCGAGGCCAGGTCCGGACGTCCGCTGGCCTTGATGCCGGCCACCACCGCGGAGAAAACAAATCCTGAGGGAACCTCGATGGTCACGGCGGACGCGCTCATGCCTCGAACTTGACCAGGCCTTGGCCGATGTGGTGCTGGTGGAGGAAGGCGTACTTGGGCAGCTCGCCGCGAACCATGGCGATCTCGTCGCAGCAGTGCAGCTTGGGGCAGGCCAGGCAGTCTTTGTAGATCTTGTCGGGCAGGTCCTCGCGATTGGCCACCGAGAATCCCATCGGCTCAAAGAATTCCGGGATGCGTGTGAATAGGCAGACGCCGCCCACCTGTTGCCGCTCCGCTTCTTGCAGGAGCGCCTTGACCAACCTGCGCCCCGCGCCTTTGCCCTTGGCGTCGGGGTGCACGGCGATGGAGCGGACTTCGGCGAGGTGCGGGCCATAGAGATGCAGCGCGCCGCAGGCGATCACCTGGCCCTGGTCTTCGACCACGGTGAAGTCGCGGATGTTCTCGCAGATCTCGGCCAGGGTGCGCGGCAGCAGTGTGCCGTCGCCGGAGTAGGTGGCGATCAGCTCGTGGATCGCGTCGGCGTCGGGCAGGATGGCGTTACGCGTGCGCATGCAACTCACCTCGTAACGCCGCCAGCCGCTCGCGCGCCTCCGCCAGCGCCTGACGCACACGCGCCGGCGCGGTGCCGCCATCGACGTTATGACAGACGAAAACCGCGTCCAGCGTGAGATGCGAGTAGAAGTCCCGGTCCGCTTCGGGGGCGAAGCGGCGCAGGTCGTCGAGCGAGATGTCCTGAAGCTCGCAATGGTTTTCGAGACACCACTGCACGGCCTTGCCGATCTGCTCGTGGGCGCGGCGGAAGGGTACGCCGCGAGCCACCAGGTAGTGCGCCGCCGCCATGGCATTCATGAATCCCGAGCTGGCGGCCGCGTGCATGCGGTCGTAGTCGAATTCGACGGCGGACACGAAACCCGCGGCGATGGAAACCACGGCCTGCATGGTCTCCGCCGCCGAGAACACCGGCTCCTGCGTTTCCTGCAGGTCCTTGTTGTAGGCGAGTGGCAGACCCTTGACCGTAACCACGAGCGAAGTGACGTCGCCGATGACGCGGGCGGCTTTGCCGCGGATGAGTTCCATCGCGTCCGGATTCTGCTTCTGCGGCATGGCGCTCGATCCGGTGGAGAACGCCTGGGGCAGGCGCACGAAGCCGAACTCGCGGGTCGAGAACAGGATCATCTCTTCGGCCAAGCGGCTGAGATGCGTGGCCACGAGCGACAGCGCCTGGACAAATTCGATGGCGAAGTCGCGATCGCTGGTGGCGTCAAGGCTGTTGGCGGTGGGCTGATCGAATCCCAGGTCGGCGGCCATGGTAGCGCGGTCGAGCGGCAGCGTGCTTCCGGCAACCGCGCCCGAGCCCAGCGGGCACTGGTTCAGCCGCTTGCGGCAGTCGGCAAGCCGGCTGGAGTCACGGAAAAACATTTCGGCGTACGCCATCAGCCAGTGGGCGACCAGCACCGGCTCGGCCGGCTGCAGGTGCGTGTACGAAGGCATGGCGGCGACGCCGGACTTTTCCGCGCGTGCGATCAGCGCCTCCAGCAGCTCGCCCAGGCCGCGTTGCAGGTTGTCGATGGAGCGGCGCACGTAGAGGCGGAGGTCGGTCGCGATCTGCTCGTTGCGGCTGCGCCCGCTGTGCAGCTTGTATCCGGTCTCACCGATGAGAGCGACGAGCTGCTTCTCGACGAAATGATGCACGTCCTCGGCTTCCTCGTCCTGGAGGAACTCGGGGTTTGCAGCCTGCTGGGCGATCTGCTCCAGGCCGCGGAGGATCGCATCCAGCTCCGCCTGCGACAACACGCCGGCGGTGGCCAGCGCGCGAGCGTGGGCGCGGCTTGCCGACAGCTCTTCCTCAATCAGGCGCTGGTCGAAGGGAAACGACCGCTGCCAGCGCTCGAACTCAGGATCGAGCGGCTGCCGGAACCTGCCGGCCCACATCTTCACTTCGCAACCTCCATACGGGCGCGGGCACGCGAGCGCGCCGGCAGCCCCAGGATGCGGATGAACCCGGCGGCATCCTTCTGGTCGTAGCTGTCGCCCATGGTGAACCCGGCCAGATCAGTGTTGTAGAGCGAGTATTCGGACTGCCGTCCGGCGATGGCGACATTGCCCTTGTAGAGGCTGAGGCTCACGCTGCCGGTGATCTCGGGCTGTGTCTGATTGACGAACGCGTCGAGCGCTTCGCGCAGCGGCGTGAACCACAGGCCGTAGTACACCATCTCCGCGTATTTGAGTGCGACCTGCTGCTTGAAGTGCATCACCTCGCGGTCGAGGCAGAGCGCTTCGAGCTCCTGGTGCGCCGTGACCAGCAAGGTGCCGCCAGGCGTTTCGTAGCAACCGCGCGACTTGATGCCGACGAAGCGGTTCTCGACCAAGTCGATGCGTCCGACCGCGTTGCGTCCGCCGATTTCGTTCAGCAGTTCGACCAGCGAAACGGGATCGAGATTCATGCCGTTCACCGAGACCGGCACGCCCTTTTCAAATCCAATTTCGACTTGTTCTTCCCGATCGGGAGCCTCCTGCGGAGACTTGGTCATCTGCCAGGTGTTCGGGAACGGCGCGTTGGCCGCGTCTTCGAGCTCTCCACCCTCGTGGCTCACGTGCCAGAGATTGCGATCGCGGCTGTGAATCTTCTCGCGGCTCGCAGCCACGGGAATGCCGCGCTTCTCGGCGTAGTCGAGACAATCTTCGCGCGATTTGAGATCCCACTCGCGCCACGGCACAACAACTTTCAGCTCGGGAGCGAGCGCCTGGTAGGCCATCTCGAAGCGCACCTGGTCGTTGCCCTTGCCGGTGCATCCGTGGCTGACGGCCGAGGCGCCTTCGCGCAGCGCGAATTCGACTTGATGTTTCGCGATCACGGGGCGGGCGAGCGAAGTGCCGAGCAGATACTTGTTCTCATACACCGCGCCCGCTTTCAGCGCGGGCCACACGTAGCCGGTAAGGAACTCTTCGCGCAGATCTTCGACCACCACCTTGCTGGCTCCGGTCTTGTACGCCTTTTCCACCACGGCCTCGAAGTCGTCTCCCTGGCCTACGTCCCCGACCATGGCGATAACTTCATAGGCATAGTTTTCCTTGAGCCACGGAATGATGATGGAGGTATCGAGCCCACCGGAGTAGGCGAGAACAATTTTTTCAGGCATGTGCGCTCCTTCCTTGGAAACCAGCCGGGAAGCGGCCCACGCCGCCGCCCAACAGCCATACGAGAATGGCCTTCTGAATGTGCAGGCGATTTTCCGCCTGATCGAACACGACCGAGTTCACCGAGTCGATAACCTGGTCAGTCACCTCGCAGCCGCGATGCGCGGGCAAGCAGTGCATGAATAGCGCATGGGGCTTGGCGAGTTGCATGAGCGCGGCGTTCACCTGGTAAGGGGCGAAGATGGCGGCGCGTTCTGCCGCTTCGTGTTCGTGTCCCATGCTGGCCCAGGCATCGGTGTAAACGGCATCGGCTCCGGCAACGGCTTTGCGCGGATCGGTCAAGATGCGGAGCGCAGCCTTGGTCTCGTCCGCAATGGCCTTTGCCATGGTGACGATGACGGGATTGAGCCCGTAGCGCTCCGGGGTCGCAATGGAAACGTTCGCGCCCACCGCGGCGCCCGTCAGAAGCAGCGAGTGCGCCATGTTGTTGCCATCGCCAACGTAAGCGAAATGAATTTTCGAGAGATCGCCGAAATGCTCCTGCAGAGTAAAGAAGTCGGCGAGCGCCTGGCAGGGATGTTCGAGTTCGCTGAGGGCGTTGATGACCGGAACGCTGGCGTAGGTGGCCATCTCTTCGACGACCGCATGGCTGAAGGTGCGCAGCACGATGATGTCGATCCAGCGCTCGAGGTTGTGGGCAATGTCGTAAAGAGACTCGCGCGCATTGAGTCTGCTGGCCGTCTGGTCGACGAAAAATGCGCTGCCGCCCAGGCTGTCCATGCCGGCTTCGAAGGTGAGGCGGGTGCGCAGCGAGGGCTTCTCGAAGAACATGACCATCTGCTTGCCGGCGAGAACGCCGCGGAAGTCCGCGGGACGCTGCTTGAGCATGGCGGTGAGGTTAAACAGCGCGAGGATCTCGGCGGGGGCGAGGTCGTGGATGGAGACGAGATCGCGCGGCGCGGCCGGTTCGGGCAGAGGGTTCGGCGGGCTCATCTTCGGCGGGTCCATCTTCCGCGCATCCATCAGTGCCACGGGTTCGGTTCTCATCTGCATTTCGTAAACACTCCATTAAGATGTCAGGTCTCAGGTCTCAGAACTTGGTTTTCCTGACACCTGAGACCTAAGACCTAAGACCTAAGACCTGATTTCTACGACAGCTCGCGAATATGTCGGGCGAGCGCCTGCGCTTTCTTTTTGTCGGTAGCAATGACCAGCACGGTGTCGTCGCCGGCGATTGTGCCGACCACCTCGGGCCAGTGCGAGGCGTCGAGTGCGGCGGCGACGGGCTGCGCGCTGCCGACTGTGGTTTTCACCACAAGCAGGTTTTGGGCCTGGCGGATTTCGACCACAAACTGGCGAGCCAGCTGCATCACCGAGGGCAACACGCCTTCTGCGCCCAGGCTCTCGCCAGTCCGCCGATAACCCTCCGGGCCCTTGAGCAGTTTCAGTTCGTGGATGTCGCGGGAAAGAGTTGCCTGGCCTACGTCGAAGCCCTTGCGCTCAAGCCGGTGCTGGAGCGAGTCCTGGCTTTCGACAGGACCGTCGTCGAGCAGGTCGAGAATCGCTTTGTGGCGCGTTGTTTTC
>JBKQPN010000119.1:0-20880 GCA_052145015.1 Terriglobales bacterium | reverse complement strand
TGGTTTCTGGCCGGGCTGGGCCTGGGAGCATTGATTGGCGTGCTGTACGCGCCCAAGGCGGGCCGCGAGACCCGCGAGGATATTCTGCGCTCGGCCGAGGAAGGCCGCGAGTATGTGGTCAACCGCGCTCGCCAGGCGCGGGTGCAGGCCGACCAGTGGGTGGACCGCGGGCGCGATGTGCTGAACAAGCAGAAGGACCAGTTCTCGGCGGCGGTGGAGGCCGGGCGGCAGGCCTATCACGAAGCCACCGAGAGCGGCGTCAAGACCCCCTAGCGCGGCCACCCTACCGGCGCGTCCGCTGCCGCCCGAAGCTGACCGCGTGCAGCGGCGTGACTGGAGTTGGCGGAGTCTGACTATGGATCCGGTGCTCAAGATTTTCATCTACGCCACCGCGGTGGCGGTCGTCCTGCAGATGTTCATCCTGCTGGGCCTCGCCATCAGCCTGCACAAGACCAGCGCCAAGGTGGAACAGCTGACCAGCGAAGTCCATGGCCGCGCCCTGCCCATCCTGGCCTCCGCCGAGACCATCATCAACGAGTCCCGCGGCAAGATCGACATCGTCATGAACAACCTGGTGGCCACCACCGGCACGCTCAAGACACAGATGGACCGCCTGGACGCCACAGTGAACGACATCGTGGACCGCACCCGGCTGCAGGTAATCCGCGCCGACGACATCGTCACCCGCACCCTCGACCGGGTGGAGGAAACCAGCGAACTGGTGCAGCACACCGTGGTCTCGCCGGTGCGCCAGATCTCCGGCATCGTGCAAGGGCTGAGCGTGGGCATCTCGGCGTTCCTCAGCCAGACCCGCACCAGCCGCCGCCGGCGCTCCTCCAACGCTGCGCGCGTCACCCAGGATGAGGAATTGTTTATTTAGCGGCCGCTCGCCGCGTTACTCCCACCGAGACGGTTTGCAACCACCATTGGCGGTACAAGGATGGGCGGCTATACAGTATCAATGATGAGGAGAATGGGCTGAAGTCAGCGAACGCAATCCGGAAACTGACTTTGTGCTGGCTGCCATCAAGAGCTGTGGATAGTCGAACATCGCATCGACCTTCTCGCGCACAGCTTGGCTGCACGCTGGGCTTGCGGCGATGTCCGGCGGCTTACTTGCTGTAGTACAGGGTCACGTTCGCCTCAACCGTCTTCGCCGACAGCAGCGAAAACTTGTTGTTGAAGACGATCCAGTACGTCCCCGGTCCAGCAGGAAGCGGCGTCTTGATGCTGCCCTCGGTAGTGCGGCCACTGCTGTATATCGGGACTGCGGCGTGGCGGTCCTGCCAAGCGGTGAATGAATTGTCATCGAAGACGGCGGCCTCGATGTCATTGCCCGACCCGCCCGACGCGCTGAAGTGGCCGTCCACCCGCACGTCGAAGGCACCATCCGGGATCACAAACTTGGTAGCATTGAGGCTAAGCGCCCCCACGCTCAACGTCGTTGAGGGCAGCGTCATCGTGTACTGCTGGGCAATCGTCCGCCGCAACGTGGTCTCGACGGGTTGGTCTGGCGCGATGAGCCGAGACACGGCCCACACGATCACCAGCAGGAGCAGCGGCACGAGGAAGTAAATGGCAACTGAATGCTTTCTTGGCCGTGGGCGGTCGTGCCAAACTGCACCCCCACTACCTGGCTGAGCAGATGGTTGCGCTGGCATCGGTGCCGGCGCTGCTGCTGCGCCGGTCGGTGCTGGCGTCGATGCCGCGGCGGTTGCGCCGGGGACGGCCTGGCCGCACTTCCGGCAGAACTGCGAGTCATCGGGCAGCTCGGTCCCGCAACGATGGCAGAACATTTTCAAGTCTCTCAGGGATCGGGGCAAGCGTAGTGCGGGTGCTCGTTCTGTGTCAACCTCGCATTGACGTTAAACCTCTGGTAACGAGTGCGCCAAAATGCACCAGAAAAGTAAACGGCTTCTGTGCGCTACTGCCATCACTGGCTCCGAATCTAACGGTGCAGGAGGAAGACACGGCACAGTTTGCTGAACAACTGGTGGATGATGAGAAAACCCGAGTTCGAGAGAAACTCCTGCGCCGCCTTCTCGAAGCCAGAGAAGCCGAGACCGGACCAAAGCGGCGGTTCGTGGGCTTCGAGGATGAAACGAAGGCAGAAAGAGAAGTGCTCACGGAACTGAAAGCAGAGGGGGCCATAGACGAATCAACAAAGAGCAGTGTGCGTTTCACCGACGCTGGATACAGAAAGTACGCACCCATAGTGAAGGCGTTTAGGAGGATTGGTCCCTAGTCGAACAATCTGATCGATTTCCTCGCGGGCGGCTGCGCCGCACGTCCGTCCACTTGGCGCAGCTAGGCGCGCGGTGATCTCAGATTCTTGGGCGCGGTCGCCGGCCGAAGACTGAGGGTTCAATTCCTCCTTCTCTTCCGCGTACCCATATCTGACCGTGCAGAATCAGAAATCCGAACGATTTCCCCGAGGGATCACTACGAAAGTCATGTAGCTGATCAGCAGCCAACTTCAGCGTGTGGCCGAATCCAGAATTTTCAATGACAACACCATGACCGTCCGCATCGCGGACAATCCATATATTGTCGATGGGCGGGAGTTCAAGCCCTGATGGTCCATCAAAGCGACGATGGATGGGACGAATCCGAACATGCTTGTTTTTCAACTTCGGTAGTTGTTTTCGATTCATAGGAAATGCCCCCTTTTTACGTTTCGATGCGTAGAGCTAAAGTTTGGTAGCGCGCGAAGCAAACTGGAGGGGCTCGCCGGGAATCGAACCGGCGACCCAGGGGGTTAGGGGCCCCTTGCAGTTTTTACCCAAACTTTACCCAAACGATCTAACGGACTCTAAACTCCGCTAACCTCAGCTAACGCTAAACCGCTGAAAACACTAGATTTGCTCGGTCTGCCAAGAATTGTTTATCTAGCAGGCGGCGGGACTCTACTCCGGGTTCGCCAGTTCCTTGGCCCGCTGCGCAGCCTTGACCACGGCCTTGATCAACGTCACACGCAGCTTCCCTTCTTCTAGCTCCAAGATCCCATCGATGGTGCAGCCGGCGGGCGTGGTAACAGCGTCCTTGAGCAGCGCGGGATGGTGTCCGGTGTCGAGGACCACTTTGGCCGCGCCCAGCGCGGTCTGGGCGGCGAGCAACGTCGCCGTCTCGCGCGGCAGCCCCAGCTTCACCCCGGCTTCGGCCAGCGACTCCAGAATGATGTAGATAAACGCCGGCCCGCTGGCGGAGAGGCCGGTGACGGCGTCCATGTGCTTCTCGTCCACCACCACGGTTTTGCCGACGCTCTCGAACAGGGCGCAGGCGGTCTCGAGGTGCTTGGCGCCCGCATAGCGGCCCTTGCATAGCGCGGTCATGCCTTCGCCCACGACGCTGGGAGTGTTGGGCATGGCACGCACCACCGGGACGTCGGAATCAAAGAGCTTCTCGATGCTGCTGGTGGGCACGGAGGCGGCCACAGAGATCACCAGTTTGTGGGGATCGACTACCGCCCGGATCTGGCTCGCGACCTCGGCCACCACCAGCGGCTTCACCGCGATGATGATGACGTCAGCCTGGCGCGCGGCGGCCACGTTGTCGGTAGTAACGGCGAGCTTCCATTCGCGGCTGAGCGCGCGGGCGCGCTCGGCGTGCTGCACCGTCGCCGTGGCGTGTTCCCGCGAGATCAGGTGACGCTTGATGAAGCCTTGCAGCAGGATCCCGCCGATCTTCCCTGCTCCCAGCACTGCCACCCGCGTTCGAGAAAGAGTTTGCGCCATCGTGCCTCCAGTTTCAGATTCCTACACGCTCGTAATAAGCGCAGTTACCTGCGGCACGATAGAGAATGCCGGCTGATTTTTCCAGCCCAAATCGGTATCCGCAGCGGCGAGTGCTAAAAGAAAACCAGCTTTTGCCCCGAGTTGTGAAACACATTGCACACGGGGAGCCGCAGCCTACCCCGTAAATCGCGTTGGCTCAGTGACTTAGGAATGGGACAAATTGGCACAGTAGCTGCTCAATTCAACAGCGCAGGCAAACAGCACCTCTCTCCCGATTGGGGTCCTATGGCACAGAGTGTAACGCGGTGGATGGCTTCCGACACAATCGATGACGGCCGAACCGAGTACGGGCCGTTCGCCAGTTCCCTGGAGGCTGAGATCGTAGCCCGCCGGGCGGGCTTCCCATTCCTGCTCAAGTACGACGTGCAACTGGGGGAACAGGACGAGGTGCAGGATGCGCGCCTGGTGATCATCGAACTGCCGGGCGTGGCACGCCGCAACGACCTGCTCTACACCCGCTGCGCCACCTGCGGGGAATCGGGCAGCCACTCCAAGATTCGCCAGGCCGAACTGTGGAGCGACATCCACGAGTTTGAGCACCTGCGGCACCGGGTGCGCTTCTTCGTGCGCACCGAACGCGAAGGATTAGTAGAAATTGCCACCTGGCGAAGCGCGCTGCCTTCGCCGGCGGCGGAGTAAAGCCATGCGGACGCGACTGGCATGGCTGCTGCTGCTGGTCAGCATCACGGCGTGCGCCAAGAGCACGCTGCCACCGCAGCCTGCCAAGGAACGGCCGCGCGTGGTCAATCCGGAGCCGGTGAAGCGTGGCCGCTGGCACATGGCCGAGGACGGCCATGCCGTCTTCTGCTACGGGCCGGTGGTGACCATCAACGCCTTGTTCGGCGACCCCAAGCGGGTGGCCACCCAATGCCGGGGCCGCTCGCCGCAAGTTCCGCTGCACGACTGATCACGCTGGAATCACTGGGTCTCCGCTCTCCGATTTGGGACCAAAGAGTTGCAATCCCAACAAGCCACTCCACACTACAATCGCGCCTCCATAGCTGTTGACAACTCCGGCCCAGAGGCGGACACTTGCGCCACCGAAGCTGGCTTCTCAAGCCCCGACCAGCCCCGATGTTGCCCCCCCGAGGTAGGGTTATGAGCTTCCCTCGCGCGCTCAGGTTATTGGCCGTCGTGGTGGTGGCGGTGGGTCTGCCTCCACCCGCCATCGGACAAGGAAGAGGTTCATCGAACCGAACCTCGATTGCGCCGCCCTCGCCACCCGGCGGAAACCAGGTGACGCTCATGCTGTCGGGAAATGTCATCACGGAGGACGGCTCGCCACTGCCGGGACCGGCATCCATCGAGCGCGTTTGCAGCGGCCGCGTCTCGCGCGATGGCCGCAGCGACTTCAAAGGCTACTTCACTGTTAGTATCGCGGCCAATCGAGGGTTCCAGTTTGGCGACCCCGAAGGCAGCGCCGAAACCGGCGGTGGGAGCGGCCTCACCACGGTCGGCACGATCCAGTCCCGAATGCCGCAGAACCCGTCCGCTCTCGCCAGCGCGCTGGCGGGCTGCGAACTGCGGGCCTCTCTGGCAGGATTTCATTCCAGCAGCCTGGCTATCCCCCAGGGCGGACTCGGTACCACCGTGGGAGCTGTGAACGTCGGCACCATCGTGCTGCAGAGCATGCAGAAGGTGCAGGGAGTGACGGTGAGCGCCACCAGTTTGAACGCTCCCAAGGACGCCAAGAAGGCTTACGACAAAGGCCACCACGCCATCGAGAACAACAAGCTGCCGGAAGCGCAGCAGGAGCTGGAGAAGGCGGTGCAACTGTATCCCCAGTATGCGGCTGCCTGGCAGGATCTGGGATGGGTGTATGCGCAGCAGAACCAGCTCGACAAGGCGCGCAACGCGTTCACGCAAGCGCAGGCGGCGGATGGCATGTTCGTGCCGGCGTTCGTAGGGCTGTCCTCGGTAGCGGTGCGCGAGTCCAAATGGGCGGAAGCGGCGGACCTCAGTGCCCGCGCCACCCAGTTGGACGGCGTGGATTTCCCCGCCGCCTTCTACTACAACTCGCTGGCCAATTACCGCCTGGGCAACCTGGAGCAGGCGGAGGTGAGCGCCCGCAAAGCCGAGACTTTGGGCGCGCAGCGGTCCTTCCCGCAGGTGAGCCTGCTGCTGGGCGTGATGCTAGCCAACCGGCAAGAATATGCCGAGGCCGCCGAGCACTTGCGCGCCTATCTCAAAGCAGCGCCGACCGCCCCCAACGCCGAGAAAGTCCGGCAGCAACTGGCGGAACTGGAGAAGCTGGGGGCGGCGCCGGTCAAAGCCGAAGCCGCGCCACCAGCCAAGTGATCCGCTTTTCGGCGAAAAACTGCAGCCGCATGCAGCTTCCATGAATCCTCTGATACTTGCACCTTAAGCAAGCCATCCTTCTGTTCTTTGCCGGCGTAATCGCGGGCGTGCTCAACGCGGTGGCGGGCGGCGGCAGTTTCATCTCCTTCCCACTCATGCTGTTCGTCGGCGTTCCGCCGGTCGAGGCCAATGCCACCAACACGGTAGCCCTATGGCCAGGGCTGGCTACCAGCGTGGCCTCCTACCGGCGCCACATGAACGTACCGCGGCGCCTGCTGGTCCCGCTGCTGATCACCAGCATCCTGGGAGGACTGGCGGGCGCGCTGCTGCTGGTCATGACCCCGCAGCGAACCTTTCTGCACCTGATTCCCTGGCTGCTGCTGGGAGCGACCCTCCTGTTCATGTTTGGCAATCGCCTGCGGGCGATGGCGGGCAGGACCGGCAACCTCAGCGTGACTAAGAACATCTCCTGGCTGGCGATCGCCTTGGCTTGCCTGCTGCAACTGGCGGTGGGAACCTACGGCGGATATTTCGGCGCCGGCATCGGCTTCGTAATGCTGGGCATGATGACGCTCCTGGGCATGCGCGAGATCCACGTGATGAACGCACTGCGCATCGTGCTGGCGGCGGTGATCAACGGGGTGGCGGTGCTGACTTTCATCGTGAGCGGCGCCGTCTTCTGGGGACAATGCCTGGTGATGATGGCTGGCGCGCTGAGCGGCGGCTGGTTCGGGGCGCAGTACGCGCAAAAGGCCGATCCCAGAAAGGTGCGCTGGTTCATCATCGCTCTGGGGCTGGGGCTGAGCGCGTATTTCTTCCTCAAGGCGCGCTAGTGGGGGCTAATTTTTCCTTATGGTTTAATGCAAGAAACAAGAGTCGGCGCATTTTGTTCTCCTTTGGTATACGGGTTTCAATGTTGTCGTCATAGCCTGCTTCTTTATCAAGACCCGCTGAGCCTCACGCCATTACCGCGGCATTTGTCCAAAGGTTCTTCGTAGCCCAAATCGCACCTGAAACGGTTCGACGGGGTGGAAAACGTTTGTGAATGCCGGCGTGGCTGTTGGCGTTATTTGGGAGGTATAGGCGTAGTCAATGTCGTGATCGCGGCGGTTAAGCAAATTCAACAATTCGGCCGAAACTCGCCATTTCTTGTTAATCTGATAACCGACCCCCGCGTTGAGCAACGCCGTTGAATTTGAGCGATAAATTCCGTCAGACGTCAAATCGCGCGGGCCAAAGTAGCGCAGGCGCAAACTCCCCGAAAAGCCTTTGTAATCGTGCAGTGTGATGCCAGATGAAATCACCACCCCAACCGCTTCGGGCACAAGCTTGCCACCCGGGCCTTGCACAGGATACTGGCCACCGCCCACGTTGGTGTACGCCGCATCACCTGGGTCTATTTGGGTAAAGTGGGCGCGGGAGTCCGCAAGGTCAAAATCAAAAGCCAAATGTTCCCGTGGCGTGTAGTAGTTCGCCCATTCGATGCCATAGCGGTTGCTCGACTGTTCTGAAGCAATCGTGCCTCCAGTGTCGCCATCCTGCTGCAGTTCGGAGTTACTGTGGAGATACCAGAGCGAAAGGGTGCTTTGCAGATGTGGGACGGCCACAGTGCGCACGCCGATTTCCCCGCCTTTGGTTTGGACCAGGGGAGAAATTGGGGTGCTGGACGTGGGGAAAGGATAGTCCGGCGAGATCGGTTCCTCCTTTTGCGTTGCGCCACGCGCGTCGTTGCTGTGGAAACTGAATCCGCCCTGGGCATAGAACTCAGTATTGGCCCACGGGCCGAAAATCAAACTTGCTTTTGGGCTGGGCAGGAACTTGGTGGCCGAGCCGGAATTGAGCTTCGCAAAGTTGACCGGGGAAAAGATGGGGGAGACATAAGTAGGAGTCGAGCTGGTGACGACATATTTTGCGTCGTCGCCGCGCAGGGCCACGACTGAGCGGAATTTGCTTGCCCACTGGATTTTATTTTCCACATAAACACTGCCCAGCGTGTCCGTAAATTTATTCAAATCCGTGTCCGCGGGCAAGATTGCTGTCAGATTCGGATTGGTAACGCACTCGGGGATGGGTTCGTCATTGCAGGCGTTGATATCATTCTTGTCCGTGCGCACACGATCTTCCGTCCGGAAAAGGCCGTTGTGGACCCAATCGTTGCGGAGCTGCAGGCCGAACGTATTTTCCACCTTGCGGCCAAACCATGTTCTGAAAATCGTGTGGTGTGCGTCCAGCCCCGCCACCCAGCGCCTGTCCTGCTGTTCGAACTGATCGCCCTTAATGGGGTCATCCAGGTGGTAAGTGAAATCAGAAAATAAATCGAGATCATAATAAAATCCGTAGGCCGTGACCTTCGTCTCGGAATTTGCGCCGCGGCGATGCCATTCAGCCTGCAAGCTATAACGCTGTGAATTGCCACCGTCAGTCGGGTTCAGTGCGCCAAAGAAACCAACCAGGGGTACGGCGTCAACTGGGATTTGATCGCTCGAGTTCCATGTTCCACGGTAAGCGCGGGTCGTGATGCTGAAACCATTGTCGCCTCCACCCTGGCTGTAGGTTAGAAGGCCATTGTATTTGTAATAATTATCCTCATGCGTCGTCCATGGGCCGTTATCGTGATACGCTTCTCCGCCGTACAGCAAACTGCCCTTGCCGAGCTTTTGCGATACGCCGAAAACGGCCCGCCCATAGCCATACATGCCGCCTTCCACCGTGAAGAAGTTCTGGGGCAGCGTCTTGAAATATTCCACATGGGCCGATCCAGCCGAGCCATAGTTGCCGACATCAGCGTAATAAGGACCTTTCTCGAAATTCACCCGCTGCACAAACTCCGGGATGACGGTGTTCATGTCCGCGTAGCCTTCGCCGTGCGCGTGCGACGGCAGGTTAAGCGGCATATCGTCAATGAAAATGGCGAAATCTGTGCCGTGGTCGAGATTGAAGCCGCGAAGAAAATATTGGTTGGCCTTGCCGCCGCCGGCGTGTTGAGTGATGATGAGACCGGGAACCGTCTCCAAAACTTCTCCCGAACGAAGAATCGGACGATCTTGGATTTCCGTTGCGCCCACCGTTCCCTGGGTGGCGGAAGCGGCAATTCCGACGAGGTCATCCTCCCGGCCCTGCACGTTTATGGTGGTGCTCACAGCGCTCACAACCAAAGAGATGCGCAGCGGGGCCGGCGCCTTGGTGGTTCCTATGGTGACGGGCATTTCTTTGGTTTCAAAACCAGCAGCAGATACCACGAGTCGATAATCACCTGCCGAGAGTCCAGAAATAATGAAGGAGCCGTTCGTGTCCGACTGTATCGTTTTTTGTACAGTACCGTTCGTGCTTCGAACCTGCACGGTAGCCCCGGCAATCACCGCGCCAGACGTGTCAACGACAGTTCCTGATAGCTGAGGCGGATAAGCCTTATCACGCGCGTCGACATCGATGTGCGATGCAGGTTGGGTCACGGCGATGCGGATTTCGGGATTGCCGCCGGAGCGAACCGTAAGTGGCTGGCTAACGGAGCGAAAGCCCGAAGCGTCTACCTTAACCACATAGTCTCCGGCGGAGGCGACCTTCAGCTCGAAGGCACCATCGGGGCCCGAGGCGACTTGGGAAACCACGGTCTTGCCTGCCAGAAGTTGAACTGATGCCTGCGGCAAACCGGCTCCTTGCGGGTCGGTAACGCGGCCCTTCAGAACAATCTCCTGCGCCAGCAGGGGAAGCGGCAGCAGGATGAAGAGGAGCCCACATGATATCGCCAGCCAAGCCATGTTACGTTTCATATATTCGTGCTAGCGGCTGGGTAACACGCAAGTTGCGTTCGTGCTACCGCAAACGGCGCAATAAGACCACAGTCTGGCCGTGAACGTCAAGCCCGATTATTGTCTGGAAAAGCCCGACCGGCGCTGGTTTCCGCCGTTTATGAAGGAGCTGTTAAATGGGCGGGTATCAGGATTTCCCGGCCGGCGGCTAGAGCTCGAAGCGCCGCGCCAGGGTTCAGTGGTGATGGGGAGGATGGTGATGGGGAAGGATCCCCGGTGAACTCATTACCAGTCGCCCATGCTGCACGCCTTTGGTGCTGATCAGCCGGTCCGCCAGTTCCTGCACCTCCCTCGACTTGCCGCGCAGCACAATCACCTCCAGGCAACTGTCGTGGTCGAGATGGGCGTGCAAGGTAGAAATGATCACTTCATGGTGCTGGTGCTGCAGGTCGGTAAGCTTTTCCGGCAGTAGCCGGGTGTTGTGGCCGTAGATCAGGGTCAGGGTTCCCACCACGTGGGCGGCTGGAGCCACCACCGCCGAGCCCACCAGCCGGTCGCGGATCAAGTCGCGAAACGCCTCCGAGCGGTTCTCATAGCCACGCTCGGCGATGAACCGGTCAAAGCGGCGAAGCAGTTCGGAATCGATCGACACCCCGATACGACTGAGATTTCCCATTCGCTTACCAACCTTCCTCTCCAGCCTAAAGCCCTCGTAGCACAGAAGCCAGAAACATAGCCCCTCCCCGCGCGGATCCAGGAGGGCCCCACCCGCTCAAGCCAGGAACCGCGCCACCGCTTGTTCGTTCCAGGCAACGCCGGTTCCGATCACGCCTTCCACCACGGCCATGCCGTGCTCGACGCGGAGCGGCTCGGCGAGGATAGAATTCCACCAGTCGGCATATTCCAGGTAGTGAGCGGTGGGCGTTGCGCACATCAGTTGCGCGCTGACTTCGGGCCACAAGTGGTTGGAAATGGGAATCCCGTGCGCCTCAGCCAGAGCCGCGGCCTGCAGCCATCCCGTCACCCCGCCAATCTTCATCACGTCGGGCATCACGTAATCCGAGGCGCCGGCCTCGATCGCGTGCCGCATGTCCAGAGGCCCCCACCAATTCTCGCCACACTGGATTGGGGTCTTGATCTCACGGGCAACCAGGGCATGGCCGGTGAAGTCGTGCGCCAGTACGGGCTCCTCCACCCAGGTAAGCCCCTCGTTGTCGAGCACGCGCAGCCGTTGTACGGCTTCCGCAGGGGTCAGGGACTGGTTGTAGTCGACCATAAGCGCCATATCGTTCCCCATGCTGTTGCGCATGGCGCGCACGACCTCGAGGTCCTGGCTGACCGAGGGGTAGCCAATCTTTGCCTTGACTCCCTTGAATCCACGTTTCGCCCAGTCCTCAGCCACACGCGCGCAAGCGGTGGCTCCGTCATACCCGGCTGCACCATACGCGGGAATGGGCTTCTCCGTGAAACCCAGCAAACGCACGAGCGAGGTATTGTGGCTGCGGGCTAGAGCATCCCACAGCGCCATGTCGATGGCGGAGATTGCCATGCCCACCAGTCCTTGCGTCCCCAGCAAGCGAAATCGCTTGCCGAGCTTCTGTGCGATTGCGCCCGGCGCAAGCGGTTCCGCCCTGACCAGGGTCTCGAGGTTCCGGATCAGGTCAGCGGTTGGCTTCAGAGCTGCCGGCGTGTAGGTAAAGACAATGCTGTGCCCCACGGTACCGTCTTCGGCGATGACATCCGTCAACACCAAAGGAGACTCAGTGATGGTGCCGCTGGCGGTCTGATGTGGCGGGGTCATGGGCACCTTGACGGCTCGCACGCGAAGTTCGCGAACCTTGGCGGCAGGCGCGTTCATAACCATGGCGGGCTGGAGAGCCATACCCGACTCCTTACGGTTTAACGTGGCTGAATGTTAGCCGCTCAATCCCCGACCTAAGCCGGGCGTAGCACCAAAATCAAGCAATGTAGCACCCTGAAACGGCAAAGCGCAACCTTCCATTTCTCTTCCTTCCCTGGCCGCGGGTGCACCACACCGGTAGCATCCCCATTTCACAAGCCGCTGCTGGTCAGGGCGCCGGAGGCCAGGAACCTTTTCCCGCCCACCCTCGTATCCTGCATCATTGACCCAGCTCGAGGTGTCTCGATGCGACCCAAAGTCTTCCTCGCCGCCATGCTGTTTGGCTGCCTCGCTGTTCCCTGCTCTGCCGCCGACTGGCAGAAGACGTTCACCATCACTGGCAAGGCCACGGTCCGCGTCGAGACCAACGACGCCTCGGTGCACATCACCGGCTCCGAGACCCGCGAAGTCCAGGTGCGCGTGACCGCCACCGGCTACCGCATCGGGGACGAAGTGCGCGTCTCCGAGCGGCAGACCGGCAACCGCGTGGAGGTGGAAGTGCGCGTGCCGCACCAGGTGGTGATCGGCTTCTCCAATCGCTCGGTGGAGATCGACGTCGCGCTCCCGCGTGAGAGCGATCTCGACATCCACACCGGCGACGGCAGGATCGAAGTGATGGACGTGAAAGGCGACTCCCGTCTGGCCACCCACGACGGGAGAATTCGCGTCTACCGCGCCGACGGCTCGCTGAACGCCTCCATCGGCGACGGCTCCATCGAGGCCGACGGCCGCTTCGACGCGCTCGACGTCAGCACTCACGATGGCCACGTGAAGGTGAGCGCGCAGCCCGGCTCGAAGATCGGTGGCGGCTGGAGCGTGCGCACCAAGGACGGCCGCGTGGACGTTCTCGTTCCCGACAAACTCGCCGCCGACCTCGACGCCGAGACGCACGACGGGCACGTGACCGTGGACATTCCTGTCGAGATGGCGGGCCAGCTCGGCCACTCCCGGGTACGCGGCAAGCTGAATGGCGGCGGACCCACGCTGCGCATCCGCACCGGCGACGGCTCCATCCACGTCGGGCGCAGTTGAGCGGGTTTTCCTCCGAGCCCGCGTCCTGTTATCCTCGCTGGTAGGAGGGTCCATGCCCGGCTTCGATCCGCGACAATTGCAGGAAATGGTGTCCGTGGCCAAGCGCCAGTATGAGGAGCTCCAGCGCAAGCTGCAGCAGACCACGGTGGAAGCCACTTCCGGCGGCGGCAGCGTCAGCGTCAAGATGAATGGCCAGAAGCAGGTGCTGGGCATCAAGATCGATCCCGAGGTGGCCAAGGCCGGCGACTTGGAGATGCTGCAGGACCTGGTGATGGCCGCCGTCAACGCCGCCGGCCACAAGGTGGATGAAGCCATGCAGTCGAGCCTCGGCGGGATGCTGGGCGGGATGGGGCTTGTGTAATTTGTAATTGGTAATTTGTAATTGTTGCGATTCCTCGGCACCGGCAAACTTCACAAATTACCAATTACAAATTTCAAATTACCAATCCCTATGCCTGACTTTGCCCTGCCCTTGGCCCGCCTGATCGACGAACTGAAGAAGCTGCCGGGCGTGGGCTCGAAGAGCGCGCAGCGGCTGGCGTTTCATATCCTGCGGGCCAGCGAAGATGACGCCGAAGGCCTGGCCGCTGCCATCCGCGACGTCAAGGAGAACCTGCACTTATGCTCGGTGTGCAACAACATCACGGACGTCGATCCCTGCCTCTATTGCGCCAGCCCCACCCGCAACCAGCGCCTGGTGTGCGTGGTCGAGGAACCCACCAACATCACGGCCATCGAGAAGACCCACCACTTCAACGGCGTCTACCACGTGCTGCACGGGGCGATCTCGCCCCTGCACGGCGTCGGGCCGGAGCATCTGCGCACCGCCAACCTGCTGCGCCGGATCAAGGCCGACGAGGTGGACGAAGTCATTCTGGCCACCAATCCCACGGTCGAAGGCGAAGCCACCGCGGCCTGGCTGGCGAGGGCGGTCAAGCCCTCCGGCGTCAAAGTGACGCGCATCGCCATGGGCCTGCCCGTGGGCAGCGACATCGAGTACGCCGATGAGGTCACCATGATGAAGGCGATGGAAGGACGGAGAGAGATGTAAATCCCCTGCCTGAAGCCCCTCGCGCTGGCTCTGCTATTTCTGGCTCGTTTGGATCAGCGGAGCAATTGCTGCTAGGGCCTGCTTGATGTCATTCTTATCCCCGAGGAAGTGAAACTTGCCCTGAGTCTTACTCTCAAGGTGGAGGTGTCCAGCCAATCCTATCTTGGCTTGCTTCAACGTGCCGCGGGTGAAGGAGATATGTTCGCAGCGGCCCGATGGATCGTCGGTTTGAGAGCAATCGTAGGCAACCGTGCCGTCGCTGGAGACAGACAGAGTACCGGAGCAGTAATACTCGGTTTGCGCCCCCTGCACGAACCAACCTGCGGCATTACTGTGGCGATGACGGACGGAAAAGGTCACCTGTCCTGGCGCTGGAGCGGCGGCCGACGGCTCAGTTTGCTGATACGCGCCCCCGGAATCGTTGGCAGAGGTGGCGGCAGGCGACACATCATGGACGAAATGGTCTACGGAGTCACGATCCTGTCGGCCTGAATTGTCAGTGAAGTGCGTATGTCCAGCCACCTGCATGCGGCCGTCTGGCAAGATCGTGATTTGCTGAGTTCTCGTTGCGAATGAGAGCACCCACGTCACCTTCAGAATCCCCTTTGTGGCTTCCGAAACATCGGCCGTGTTCTGTCCCCAGTCACAGTCCTGAGGGTGGCACTTGCCCCACATGTGGACAAAGAGGGCATCGGCGGCAGAGGTGACCTCCACACGCGTAATCGAACGTGTGTTTACGTCTTCGTTTCTCCAACCTCCGACAAACCAGTGGCCACTCACGTCCAGTCCATTGTTTCCATCAGGCGTGGGTCCGGGCGGCGCCGCTTGGGCATCATTCATCGCCTGGATCACAGCATCGCTTACCCCTGCTTCTTTCAACTTCACGAGGGCGTCGACACTCATATCAAAGTTCGGAGGCGAAGCTTTGATCTTGCTGATGATGATCCCGTCCCCGAGCTTGACCCTCGCCATCTTCACGATGTCATTATTTGTGAGCACTCCAGGAGTTTGGTCGCCCGGTTGGTCAGGCGGGCTGAGAGGTTGTGGCGGCTGCTCGACTGCGACCTCCTGAAAGACCAGAACTTCGCTTATGGTGTCTTCGATTTCGGGGACGCTGGCCTTCTTCAGGTCCGCGAACTGGAAATCGATCTGGGATGTGAGAGACGAAAACGCCACGTTGTTGCACGAGTCGCACTCACCGATCCGGAAGGAAAGTTTTCCCTTTGCTTCATCGACCTCGATCTTCAGCAGATTAACTTTCTCGCCCACGGTGAGAGGCTTGGAGCTGTTTTTGAGCGGAGCGCGACAGGAAGCATCCGGGGTATTGAGCTTGTGGTCCTGATACCTGGCAGCGCACGTCGTCTTGCTGGTAGACGGAACGCCGAGAATGCCCGCCTTCTGAACCACAAGCACCATGCCTGGCTGTTGGTATTGTGCCTCGAGCTGTTCCTTCAGCGAGGGCGGCTTGGCCGTCTGCGCGAACAACGGCAACGGCGAAACCCAAAGAACCAGCAGCGTGAGGATTCGGATCGTGGCATTGCCTTTCCGTCCCATGACTATCCTCCTGCGATTTCCCGACCTAGGCCGTGATCGCCGAAGCGCGTTATGGTCGCCGGGCGAGGCTGGCCGTTTGGGTTTCCGCTTCGTGGAGCACGCTGTCAAAATCGTTCAGGCTCCGTCCGATAAATTCATAGACAGCCTCGGCGCGGACCGTGTCCTGACGCGTCCCCTGCACACCGGACTTGCTTCCCGGTCCCGGATCGAAAAGCAGATAGAATAAATACCTTTTCTTCTCAGTCCAGATGGCCACCAGGTACTGCTGAGTGAGAGCCTCCCTGGCGACAGCAGCCTTCTTGATCTCGCTGCGTTGCAGGACAAAGGCATCTTTCTGGAACTTGGGCGTGTCTACCGGGTCGTAGGATATGCGGTTGTGGGATATATACATGTAACCCGTGCAGGGTGACATGTGTGAGTGGTGCACCCGAAGGCGCAGAGTACGCTCACCGTCGTGATCCAGTAAGTCCACGGCAAACGTCCTGTCTTGATCCGCTCGGAACACCAAGGCAGGCTTCCCATCATGGAACGCTGCCTCTGGCCCCGCGCCTCCCGGAGTCGGCGGGACCTCCTGTGCTCGCGACATGCTTATGGTGCCGTCCTGAATTGGCCCGCTGCAGTCTCTACCTTCGTAATGCCCGGAGCCGGTGTCTCCGGCGAACGTGACAGTGCCTGTAAACGTGCCAGGACAGCTCGTTATGATCCGGGTGCTGGTGTAATTTAGCGTGTCACCCTGGACCGTTCCGACGCCCTTTTCTATCACCGTACCGTTAAGCAGCGTACTTCCAGTCACGCTGCCATCCGGGTGCTGCTCCAGATCAACCCTTACCGCAACAGGCCCGTTGCTCTTGGAGTTTGTAGACGTCGCGGTCCATTGGCCGGTCACGTCGAGCGGCGGAAGTGGCGGGACGGTTGCTTCTTGCATCGCCTGGATCACAGGGTCGCTTACTCCTGCTTCTTTCAGCTTTACGAGGGCGTCAACGCTCGTGTCAAAGCTGCAGGGCGATGATTTGATTTTGCTGATAACGATGTCGTCGCGCAGTTTGACTTTGGCCAGCTTGAAGATGTCACTGTTCGTGAGCACGCCGGGTTGCTCCGGCGGAGTCGGAGGTTGTGGCGGCTGCCGTTCTACGACCTCCTGAAAGGCCAAGACCTCGCCTATGGTGTCTTCGATTTCGGAGATGCTAGCCTGCTTCAGGTCGGCGAACTGGAAGTTGATCTGGGATGTGCGGGACGAAAACCCCACTTTGTTACACGCGTCGCACTCACCGATCCGGAAAGAGATTTTTCCCTTAGCTTCATCGACCTCGATCTTCAACAGATTAACCTTCTCCCCCCGGGTGAGAGGCTTGGAGGCAGGGCAGGAAGCATCCGGGTTGAGTTTTCCGCCCTGATACCTGGTTGCACACGGCGTCTTGCTAGTGGCCGCAACGCCGAGAATTCCTTCCTTCTGAATCACGAGCACGGTACCTGGTTGTTGGTATTGCGCCTCGAGTTGTTCCTTCAGCGAGGGCGGCTTCGGCGTTTGTGCCATCAGCATCCATGGCCAGAGGACTAGCAGCGTTGAAACCAGGATGGCTCCGTCTCCCCGTCTCATAAATTCCTCCTTCAATTTTTCTCAATACGGACCGTGCGGATACCGGGTTCAGTCCCCTCCCACCCCGGACCCCGACTGCCGATTGACTTCCTGCTGAGCCTGGTCGGCTTCCTTCTGCAGACCTTGCATCTGGGCGTAAACGTCCTTGTCTGGGTCGGGCACGGGTACGTCCTTGTCTGCGGTGGTGCTGGTGTCAGGAGCTGCCGGTAGACCGTTCTTGCCGCTGTTGGTGGCGAGTTGCTGCAGTCCTGAGTCGAGTTGTTCGCGGAAGCGGTTACTCATATCCTGCAAGTCCGCCACTTTGACCGCCGGCTTTGAGCCCTGAGCGCAATCGCCCTGTTTGCTGCTCGCGACCCTCACCTGTACCATGCCATCGCTGTCGGGAGTGTCATCAATGCGGTTGATAACGTCTCCCGGCGTGAGTTCGCAGTCGCCGGCTGGGGTAGCCACATCGAGAGTGCTGGCCACTACGAAGACGGTGCGCCCCGGATCGAGCGCAGGCGGCGGTTCGTTTGAGGCGGGAGCCGGTTGCGAGCCTGTGCGCGCTGCCGCAGCTTTCTCCGCCATCAGTTGCTGCTTCACTTCCTCGGCGATCATTTGTTTGACTTCCGGAGAAAGCTTCTCAGTTCCCTGTCCACCGGTGACCGGCGGTACGTCCCCGCCGCCGCTCTGCTGCGCGTCGTAGGCCATTCTCAAGTTTTCTGCCAGGATGTAATCCGTCAGCCAGAGATCGGCGCCCGGATAGAAAGGCGCGGGAGCGAAGTAGTATCCGTAGTAGCCATACCACGGATTGCCCGCCCAGCCCCACCCATATGCCACCGGCACACCCCAGGGACCGTAGGCCCAGCCGTAAAAAGCGGGGCGGTAATAGTAGTAGGGTGCGTAAACGAAGTACGAGCGTCCGCCCCAGGCGTAAGGCCGATAGACGACGGCGCGGTAGACTCCGTGTTCGTAGTAGGTGCGCATTCTGTACCCGCGCACGTAGTTGCGCTCCATGTGGCCGTAATTCCGACCCGCGAACTCAACGCGACGGCCGCCAGGGAATTCGCGCACGGCGCGGTAGTTGCCGTGGGCTCCACGATAGATGGTCGCGCCGCTACGAGTCTGGATGGTTCGGACGTGCCCGGCCCCGTCGTACCCGACCTTATGCCCGCCAACATCGCGAATCGTGCGCTGCGGGACGCGCGTGACTTTCGTCGCTGGGCGCGTCGTGGTCGCTGGACGCGTCGTGGTTGCTGGGCGCGGCGTGGTTGCTGGCCGCGTCGTGGTCGCTGGCCGGGTCGTGGTCGCCGTCCCCGGCCGCTTGGCAGGAGTCGTTCCTGGCCGCGTAGTAGCATTCGCTCCCGGGCGTTGGCCCGTCGCAGACGGGGGGCGGTTCGCCGGCGCTTGGCGTTGCGGCTGCGCCGCAGGCCGACTCGGCGCCGGCGCCGACTGCTTCGGCGGCGGCGACGATGTGTTGGTGTTCTTATTCTTGTCTGCCCAAACGGCTGCAGGGACTGCCATCAAAACCGCGAAGCAAATTGTCCATAGGAACTGATTTCTCAGATTGGCGAAGCTCATCACGACCTCCTACCAGCAGAACCTTCTTTGGGACCTCACTAACAAGAACGTAAGCTGCACGTAAATTCCATAAACCGCTTCTTATTGCGTTGAGTCAGCCGTCGAGTGCTCATAAGTCGAATCAGACGACACCCACATCTCAAGTACCTTGCCGGAATCGAACTGAACTGCGCCGCCCGATCCCGCGGTTCGCGCGTTTCCAGCGCCAGCCTGGCTCATTAGCTTGTAGTGGGATCCTCGGATAACGATTTCAGAAAGCAAAACCGAACTCTGGCCCTGCGCGGATGTTATGAAACCAGATACTTCCGTTCCGTGATCCAGCGCGGAGGAACCCTTGGAGTTGAGGGGCAGCAGCAGTGAGCCATAGAAGATGACGCGGCCATCTCCTTCGAATCTGAAGGAGTCCAACGCGAGCCACAGTCGGGCTCCAGCAGCCAAATGCAGCGATGCCGGCGCATTTACGGCCGGTAATGAGGCTTGCGCATCCGGCGTTCGGGCACGTACTGGAGCTACTGCCACGTTTTCCATTGCAGGCCCCGTGGCTGCTTTCGGACGCGCAGTAGACGCGGTTGCCGGTCGCGTATTGGTAGCTGTTTCGGGCCGGGTGATAGCGGCGGAGGGCGCTACGGTTGGTGTTGAGTTCTCTGCGATGGCGGCTGCCTCTGTCCGGCTTGGCCGCGGCTTCCCAGGTCTCGCGGCGGTTGTCGTCTGCTCTTGAGCCGGAGCTCGCCGCCCGCCATTTCGCCCGGCTTGGATTGGCGGAGGTTCCAACCCTCCCTGCTGCTGTGGTTGAGATGGATTGCCCTTCTCGGCTACCGTCGCATTCTCTTCCGGTTTCGGCTGCGGCTTCACCTGAGAAGGCTCCGGCGCGGCTGCCATGGGTCCGCCCCGAATCATCACCCCGCCCGGGACCAGCGGTGGGGTTGGACCTGGCGCCTCCCGATCTGTGCTCTTGGGGGGCGAAACCTTGGCTTGGTCAGGCCAGAAAGGAGGCCGCCACTTCGGATACACGCTGGCGCCGACCGCCACCAGGGCGCCGAGTCCCATTGCCAACGAGAGCTTCCACGCCAGACCAGGTCTCCAGATGGACTCCCAAAAACCTGCGCGCGCCGCACGCTTCTCGATGGCCTGAGGAGTGGCGGTCGCCCTCGACTCGACCAAGGCGTTCAGCCAATTATCGAGGCGCTTTTCTGTTCGTCTCCACGCCGCCTCGTCGGCCAAGACCGGCCGGTCAAAATTGCGCAGGCGGCTGTCGAGCTCCAGGCAAGCGGAACACTGCGCCAGATGCTGGGCGTAGGCGTTGCGCAGCCACTCGTCGGCCTCGCCCTCGATCACCGCAAGGATGGTCGAGGCATCCGGACAAGCGCCATCGCTGCCGCTACGTTCTTGACGCAACTGCGGCATCAACTTCTCCAGAAAGTCGTCTTCGGACCAGGACATTCGGTTCAGCCCAGCACCTTCTCCATCTGTATCCACAGCATTCGCCGGCCGTTCTGCAGGTGCGATTTCACCGCTGCCAACGGCAGCCCGGTCAGCGCGGCCATCTCCTCGTAGGAGTGGCCCTCGATCTTCAACTCAATGCAGCGCCGCTGCTGCGCCGGAAGTTTCGCCAGTTCCTCGCGCAGACGGGCGGCAGCGGCCCGCAGCGCAGCTCTCTCTTCCAGCGACTGCTTATCGCTCATGACAGCCAAATGCTCGTCGCCAGTCTCGGCTTGCCGGCGCCGGCGCCGCCAGGCGTCGATGCAAACATTCCTGGCTATGTGCGTGACCCAGGCGCCGAAGTGCCCGCCGCTGAATCTCGCCAGATTCTGAAACGCCCGCAAGAACGTCTCCTGGGTCGCATCCTCCGCCGCGCTTGCATCCTGCAAGAAGACCTTGCAGGACAGGTACACGCGCCGTTTGTGGCGATTGAAGAGAACGCGAAAATATTCGGGGTTGCCTGACGCGCGAAAATCCCGGACGAGTTCTTCATCCGAAGACTCCCGCCGAATTGGCGCCCCTGCTGACATAAACGCCGCCACCGGCAACTTTCCACAAATTGTTGAAAGTTTCTGTAGACCTGACCTGGGATAGTGGCCCGAATGGGGGACTTGCAATCCGGCCTTAGCCGTGAGGGTGGGCGTTAGGAATCAGAACTTGCGCTGTTCCTTCATGGCTGCGGGCAAGAAGCCGAACACTATACACCCGGAGCGCAAGACCTCCGGGGCACAGCCGAGGGGGCCGAGGCAAGAAAACAGGGTCATTTATGGCATAAATACCGGCGTTATCGGCAGTTATTTCCAGATTCAGAACAGAGAAGTTGTGCGCGGCGGAGCTGGGCCGGATCGCCAGGAGGGTCCCTGGCG
>JBKQPN010000118.1:0-32418 GCA_052145015.1 Terriglobales bacterium | reverse complement strand
CCAATGGCAACCTGAATAACGTCGCGGTGGTGGCGCTGGGCGGAACCAATAGCGGCGACCATGTGATTGGCCTCATTCCCACCGGTTGGTACCCGAACTCAGTGAGCTTGAAAAACTTCGGCGGCCTTGGCACCTGGGCTTACGTGGTAAATGGAAAGTCGCCTACCGGCGCGAATCCCACCTGGTGTTATAGCTACGGCCCGCTCCCCCCAACGGTGTACCCCAATTGCTATCCGGCGAATACCTACAATCCGCAGTTGATCAAGGCCGGCTTCCAGAGCTTCCAGGTGCCCAGCGCGCCGCAGCTCGCGACGCTGACGGCGCAGGTAGCCGCGAACAACCGCTTCTCCAGCCAGGAGAGCGCCCACGACGCCGCGGTCATGGCGGCCGTGCGTCAGGGCGTCCAGCACGTCATCTTCATCATCAAGGAAAACCGCACTTACGACCAGATTCTGGGCGACCTCGAACACGGCAATGGCGATCCTAATTTGCCTATGTTTGGCGAGCCGATCACGCCCAATCAGCATCAACTGGCGCGAGAGTTCGTCACCCTCGACAACTTCCTGGCCACCGCTGAAGTCAGCGTTGACGGCTGGCCGTGGACCACTTCGGCTCGCGCCCCCGATGTGATCGAACAGGAATGGCCGGTGCTCTACGCGGGACGCGGCTTCAGTCTGGATAGCGAGGGTTTGAATCGCAACGTGGATGTTGCCATTCCGACCCTGGCCGGGCGGGTGGCCGCCGAACCCCTTCTGCTCAATCCCCTGCTTAACCCGCCGGCGGCCGATCCGGATCTGTTGCCGGGCCAGACCGACGTGGCGGCGCCGGATGGACCAAACAATGAGGTGAACACCGGCTATTTGTGGGACGCCGCGCTGCGGGCGAATCTCACGGTGCGCGACTATGGCTTCCTGGTGGACATTTCCCGCTATAGTTCGCCCAACCCCGCCTACAGCATTCCCCTGCTGCACGACCCGGCGGCAAGCGGCACCGTCGTGGCCTATTCCAACAATGTTGCCCTCACCCCGTACACCGATCCGTACTTTCGCGGTTTCGATCCCTCGTTTCCGGATTACTACCGTTACACGGAGTGGGAGCGGGAGTTCGACGCCAATTACGCCACCGCTGGACTCCCGGCGTTGAGCCTGGTTCGGTTCATGCACGATCACACCGGAAACTTCACGGTCCCGCCGATTGACCTGGTGGATACTCCGGAGACGCAACAAGCCGATAACGACTATGCGGTCGGCTTGCTGGTGCAGAAGATCGCCAACAGCGTATACGCAAACAACACTCTCATCTTTGTCGTGGAAGACGACTCGCAGGATGGCGGCGACCACGTCGATTCGCATCGCACCGTCGCCCTGGTGGCGGGCGCCTACGTGAAGCAGGGGGTGGTGGTCTCCTCGCTGTACAACACCCTCGACTTCCTGCGTACGATTGAAGAGGTTCTGGGCCTCCCGCCGCTGAACCTGAACGACGCGCTCGCCCGGCCCATGGCCGACATCTTCAACCCCACGCCGAGCGCGTGGAGCTTTACCGCCACGCCATCGCTGTATCTCTATAACACGCGGCTGCCGCTGCCTCCCAAGCCGGCCGGCGCGATCGTGCCCAAGCCGGCGCACGACGTGAAGTACTGGGCGCGGGTCACCAAGGGAATGGATTTCAGGGACGCCGATCGCGTCGATGGTGCGGCCTACAACCGCATTCTGTGGAAAGGGATCATGGGCAACAAGCCTTATCCGGCCACACCGACCGGATTGGACCTGCGCCAGAATCGCGAAAAGCTCCTCGCTCGTTACCGGCGGTCTATGAAACAAAAAGCGGCGCCGGCAGCGAAAACGGGCACGGACTGAGCGTGACGACGCGAAAGCGCGCACACAGGAATCCCCTCACAAGGCAGGATCTCCAGGACGCGCACGGGGTAACCTCCAATCGGACGACTCTCGAGGAGCACTCCTGCGGGCCACTGCGCCACACTTCGGTAATCTTCATCGCTTTCCTGGGAAATGCCATGCTCACCCGCATGGCACATTTTCCCCACCCGCACACCAAGTCGCGGGCTCCCCGACTGTGCTTCACGGCTGGTGAGTCCATCAGTTTCTCAGTGGAAGGCAAGGAAACACAGGGAACACTACAGGCAGTCTCGACCACAGGTGGCTCGGCGCGAATCCTCCGGCCGCTCACTCCGGGCACACTCGCCGAGATCTCGCTGCATCTCAGCACCGGTCCGGTAAGCGCTTTGGTGGAGTTCTTGCCTCCGCGGCCTCAAGGACGGTTCTTTGCGCAAGCGTTCCGCTTTGTGGCTTTCGGCGACGATGATTACGCGCGTTTCCATCGAACCTTACAGATGCTGCGCGCCGGAGAGCGCATGGCACGGGTTTAGGGGTCTGCGTGAGAACCGCTTTCCGAGTGAGGGAGTGGTTTAAACCGCCCCAGAATGCAGCCCGAAGGGCGGCATTTGGGTTAGCCCGGCGCGTGAGCGCCGGGTGAAGTGGAGTAAAAACGTCAGCCCCGAAGGGGCGGCACAGGTTCTCACGCACACTCTTTAGGGCCTGAGCCTCCGCACGGAGACGCAAGAACCTGCGCAGTTCAGGCTGTCCCCTTTTCTTACCGAAGAATTCGCAAAAACCCGTGCAGTTCAGGCTGTCCCCTTTCTCCCTCTCCCTGGGACGCCCGTGCCATCGCGGAAAATGGCATTCGGCAAGGCCGCAATAGTCCTGATGCCTCGCGCATACACACGATTAGGTCACTGACGCGATCACCACATCTAGGGCCAATAGAAGAAACATCTGGCAACGCAGCACTCTCTAGAACCCACGCTCCAGTCTCCACAACGGGATCATCAAAATACAGTCGAACTGGACCTGCCCGCGACAACCCATGCCTGTGACCGACACACAACAATGTCTGCTTGCGAGTCCCGTTGGTATTCGAGTTTAGAATCTCCACCAATTGCTCAGATTCTTTTACGTCGTGTGCTAGCAAGCCCCAGCGTTGGATGTCCACACCGAATCGCCTATGCCTATCTCTCGGTTCATCCTGCCATCCACAAATAGGGTGGTGCATCAAGATGACAGCTACCTTTGCTCGGGTTGCGGTCAGACCCCGCTCCAGACGGCTGATCTGTTCGGCCGTCAGTCGGCCGAATGCACTGGCAAGCGCTCCCGGATCAGGAGCGACCGAGTTCACCACGAAGAATTCGATCTCATCTCGCTCTACGAATAGGTGCAACGGGAACACCTGCGTCCAAAGCCGGCCCCATCTCACTCCGATGTCAATAGGATTGAATGCACATCGTGGACGGTGTGTGAACTCTCTCATCCATCGCTCGCGCGCGGCCTGCCCAGACAGGAAATCTGGTGGCGAAAAATATTCCATCGCTTGATCAATGAGTGGATCCAGAAGGGCAGACGCTGTTAGTTGGTCCGCTTTCCGCAGGTTCCAGAGATCGTGAGGTTGACCTTCTCTCGCAGCATCAGGGGGCGTCTTCGATGGCTTCGCCGTGAGGCGTCCCAACGCGACATCGGCCGCTCGTTGCCATTGTTTTGCTATCTTCCGGGCGGGCTCAACTTCGCGCTCTAAGATGTCCGATAGCAGCTCGTTTTCAGCGCATAGTTCTGGTTCGAGCGTTACAGCGAGTTCCAAGTAAGAGACGAGTGTGGAGGCATTTACATAGGGTTTGCGATTGAGTGCTCCTTGCCTTAGAAAAAGATATCCGCTGTCGTCGTAGGCGGTCGCCAAGTCGTGATTCCCAGGACAAATGAGCACACGTATCCCTCGTTCTCGTAGAGTTCTAAGAGGTCCAATTGCCTGAGACCACTCGGGCGTCCGACCGGTGTCGACAACGTCCCCCGTGATCATCAAGTATTTAGGTTGTCGGTTGTGCGCTAGGTGTGCTCCTAACCAAGCCAGATTAGCGTTTCCGCTTGCGCCACCTTCAGTCCGTTTGGCCCCCGTCGCTGTTAGGTGGAGATCCGAAAGGTGCAGGAGATAGGGCGACGTTGAGTCCGTCGGCACGCTACAATCCGATGCAACGGGCGCATAGTAACGTCGTACCCTGGCTAAGTGACCCAAATGAAATCTTATCCGGGAAAGAGCGACTGCCGTAGCGATTGCCAAACCGAAGGAGTCCATCGGGCCAGCGTAGATTCGCGTTAGAGTGACGACGATAAAACTCCCTACTGCGGCGTCCCATAGTAAGAAACCGCGCACGCGCCGGTATTCAGGTTTGTCAGAAACGTCCTTTGCTACAGTCGTGAACCCACTCGCCAGCAACACCCCAAAGCCAATCCATACGCTAAACACGACCGCCGCCAAGGAATCTCCCACAAAATGTCCCACCGAGCCCTTGGCAGGAAACGGTTCGAGATGCCATCTGTTTGTGAACCCAAAATAAACTGCGATAAGAATGAGGCCAGGGCGCAGAGCTGCCTTGAACCGTTCAGCGACAGCCGCAAGGAGAACATGCGGGACACTTAAGGGTCGGAACAGCAGCCTACCTAGGAGCAGCGCCGCCGGTAGTGTTGATACCGCAAACATCACCAGCAGGTAGACATACGACGCGATCTGGACTATGCGAATCAAAGCCAGTGTCGCTCACGGACACGAGGATAACACCTCTCGGTTATTAGCCGACGAACATCACCCGCCGCGGTTGCTCTTCTTTAGCAGGAGACGAATCACCGCGAAGAGCCGATGGAACAGGAAATCGACATGCTCTTCATCCGCAATTGGAGTCTTGCTAACCTCGGCATGCCTGATCATGAAATTGTTGCCAATGTCGGTTAGCAGCCTTGCTTCGCTTTCGAGCAGTTCCCTAAACCTTGGTTCTGCTGCAGCCCTGTCCAAAATCCTGGCAGTGCTCGCCCTCTTGTCGCCACCTTCAAGAGACTTCAACCGCTCCCAAGCATCCCACAGCGTTTCTAGCGATTCCTTGCGAATGGCGGCGTCTCGATTCAGGAATCGCGCTCTGGCCCTCTCAAGCAGTTCGTCGAGCGCATCGTCGCCAGTGTGGAATACCGCTTGAGTCAAGGCTTCCCTCAGCCCTTCAGGCGCGATCCGCTCGATCTGTCCCGTTTCCCTCAGTTCGAAAGCGATGCCGTTGCGCTCAAAGATCCGGTTTATCTCTTCGCGAAATCTTGCCCTGCCTTCGGCTTGGGCAAAAACCAGATGGTAGTGGCCATAGAAACCGTGGTAGCTGTCCTGCCGAGGTTCCGCAACCTTCTCGTATCCAAACTCAAGAAGATCGAGAGTCTCGTAGGTGGATGGCAGTTCTCGGCCATCTAAAAAATTGAACAAACGGTGGACCGCTAGGGCGTCTCTCAGTGCTTCCGTGTTGGTGCCTGTCGGTCCTCTACCATCGGGACATTGTTCTGGGTAGTAAATCCCAAAGGACCCATCGTTGGCGCGGTTTCGTAGCAATCCAACTAGACCTCTGCGCAGGATCTCGCTTAGGTCCGTGGAAGTGCGCGCCAGCGATCCAAGATTGCGATCCGTAAAATAGCCCATATCAGGGGCGATGCTGATGCAACAGCCAGATTATCACCCACGAAAGAAAGAAAGGGGACGGTAGAAAGGACAAAACGGGGACAGCCTGAACTGCGCACTTTCCTTGGCATTCCTCACAAATCTCTGTGTCTCTGTGCAGATTTCAGCCCTTATACGTGAGTTCGAAGACGGTGCAGTCGTCGCCGAAGGGACGTCCGGCGCAGAAGGTGCGCACGGCGGCGAGGATGTCGCGGAAGGGCGACTCGCCGGCGGCGGCTGTCTCCAGGCGCTCATCGCCGAAGAATTCGCCCGCCGGGTTTTCCGCCTCGGTGACGCCGTCGGTGATGAGCACGAGACGGTCGCCGGGATTCATCTGCCGGCGCCCGCTGGTGTAGTCCATGTCCGGCAACAAGCCGACGGGCACGTTGGCTTCGAACATGCGCGATACCGACCCTGAAGCGATCAGCACCGGCGGCACATGGCCGCAGTTGACGAACTCCAGCTCGCCGCTGGCTTTCAGGTGCGCGATCACCAGCGTAGCGTACTTTTCGCCCAGCGATTTCTGGCAGAGGAAGTGGTTGATTGAGGTCACGACCTCCGGCAACAGCACCCGGTTCGCGATCTGCGAATAGACCATGCCTTGCAGGATCGAGGCCAGCAGAGCAGCGGAAATCCCCTTGCCGCAGACGTCGGTAACCACCACGGCCACGCCTTCGGAGGTGGGCATGACGTCGAAGAAATCGCCTCCTACGTCGCGGCACGAAAGATTGCGCGCCTGGATAGTGGCGTAGGGCAGGTCTGGGATGGTCACCGTCATCAGCCGCTGCTGGATGGAGGCGGCGATGGAAAGCTCCTGCTGGTACCGGCGCGCCGATTCTTCTGCCTGCACCAGGCGCGCATTCTCCACCAGCGAAGCCGCCTCGGTGGCGATGGTGGTGAGGATGTCCTTGCTGACTTTGGAAAGATCGCGCGAGGCGAAGCGGCTGTCCAGGTAGAGCACGCCCATGATTTCGGGCAACCCGCTCATGATGGTAACGTCGAGCGCCTTCTCCTTGACCTTGGTCTTGCGCAGCGGGATGCAGATGACGGTGCGCAGGTCGTAGGCGATGATGCTCTTGCGCTGCGCCATGTCGGCGGACTTGGCGGTGTCGGTCACCACGAAGGCGGAGGCCCCGCGCGCCGCGTCTTCCAGGATGGAGCGCGAGATGGTGGTCTCGTCGGTCATGGCCTCGCCGCGGGAATTCCGCCCCGCGGTCATCCGCAGGCGCCCGTCAGGATCGCGCAGGAACACGCAGCCGCGCTCCGCTCCGGTGAGCCGCAAGGTGGAATCGACCAGCGTCACCAGGATCTCGTCCACCACACCGGTGGTGTTCAGCTTGCGCGCCGCTTCCAGGAAGAACGTCAGCTTTTCCAGGTCGGAGGCGCCGCCGCGCACCTCGATGCCGGAAATCTGGCTGAGGAACTCGCGCGCCGAGCTGGTGCCGGCGGCGGTGGGATTGAACACGATGCAGGGGCCGCCGCGGGCGCCGAATTCCACCCGGTCATTGGTGTTCAGCTTGTGGCGCTCCGCCTTCTCACCGTTCACAAAGGTGCCGTGCTTGCTGCCCATGTCGACCAGCACGTAGTCGCCGCCCTCGGAGAGGATGGAAGCGTGGTCGCGCGACACCCGCGGATCGGCGATGATCAGGTCGCGGTCGGTCTTGCGCCCGATGGTGAACGGCGTATGGTCCAGCGTGATGGTGCGCTGCTCGGATTCCTGCATGAAGACCAGCTCCGGAAACCCGGAGGGCCCGCTCACCGGCAGCGTCGAGGAAGAGGTCGCAGACATCGAAGTTGGCGTCTAATCCCCCAAGCAAGAGTAGCATTATCCGGCTTGGGCTGAAAGGGACCAACACAGCGGGGCGCCCGGCCCCGCGCCGCGTCCCGTCCCATGCTGGGTTCGGCTAATTGCCGCGACTTAGCGGAACCTCGCTGCTCTGGGCCGGGCCGCCGGTGGCCAGCTTCCTGAGCTCGCGCTCGCGCAGCCAGGTGAAGATGACCGGGGTTACGATCAACACGTGGATCAGCGAGCTGACCATGCCGCCCAGCACGGGCGCGGCCAGCGGCTTCATGACCTCGGCGCCAACCCTCGCCGACCACATGATGGGCAACAGGCCGGCCACCACCGTGGCCACCGTCATCAGCTTGGGACGCAGACGCAGCAGGGCGCCTTCCATCACCGCCTGGTGCAACCGCTCGCGGGTGAGCGGCACGCCGCCTGCAGTTTTGCGGGCTACCGCTTCTTCCAGGTAAATCACCATCACCACCCCGGTCTGCACGGCCGTCCCGAACAGGGCGATGAATCCCACCCACACCGCCACCGAGAAGTTGTATCCCAGCGCCTTGACCAGGAAGACGCCGCCGCTCAGCGCGAACGGCACCGCCAGGATGACGTGCAGCGCCTCGCGCCAGGAGTTGTAGGTCATGTAGAGCAGAATGAGGATGATCAGGAACACGACGGGCATCACCAGTCGCAGCCGCTTCTTGGCGCTGATCTGGTGCTCGTACTGCCCGCTCCACTCGATGTAGAAGCCGGCAGGCATTTTGACTTTCTGCGCCAACACCTGCTGCGCTTCGCGCACGAAACCGCCGACGTCGCGCCCGCGCACGTTCATCAGCACGGTGCCGCGCAGCAGGCCGTTCTCGCTGGAGATCATCGAAGGCCCCATCTCCATGCGGATGTCGGCCAGCATCCCCAGCGGGATTTGCGTCCCATTGGGAGCGGCGACCAACACATTCCGCAGCCCCTCGGGGTCTTCGCGGAAATCGCGCGCATAGCGGACGCGGACCGGGAAGCGCTGGCGGCCTTCGATGGTGGTAGTCAGGTTCTTGCCGCCGATGGCGGTTTCGATCACGTCCTCCACGTCGCCCACGCCGATGCCGTAACGCGCCGCCGCCTCGCGGTTCACGGTGATCTCGAGGTAAGGCGCGCCGGTGATGCGCTCGGCGTACAAGTCAACCGCGCCGGGGACATGCTGCAGCGCAGCCTGAATCTGCTGCGAAACACGTTCGATGGTGGCCAGGTCGTTGCCGAAGACTTTCACCCCCACCTGGGTGCGAATGCCGGTGGACATCATGTCGATGCGGTTGCGGATCGGCTGCGTCCAGATGTTGGTCACGCCCGGCATGCGCAGCTTGTCATCCAGCCGGGCGAGAATCTTCTCCTTGGTCATGCCCGCCGGCCATTGGTCCTTGGGTCTGAAGGTAATGATGGTTTCGGCCATGTTGACCGGCGCCGGGTCGGTGGAACTTTCGGCGCGGCCCACCTTGCCCACCACGTTGGCGACCAGCGGGTCCTGAGCGATGATGCGGTCCTGCTGGCGCATGATCTCCGTCGCCTTGGTGAGCGAGATGCTGGGGTCTGTGATCGGCATGAACATGGCCGTCTCTTCATCCAGCGGCGGCATGAATTCCGACCCGATGGTCGTGGCCAGAAACACCGCCGACAAAAAGATGACCGCGGCGACAGACAGCGTGGCCAGGCGATGGCCCAGCGCCCAGCGCAGCGCCGGCTGGTACACCGAGCGCAGCCCGCGCATCACCGGGTTGTCCTCCTCGCGGTGCAGCTTGCCGCGGATGAAGAACGTGCACAGCACCGGCACCAGCGTCACCGCGATGATGGTCGAGCCCAGCATGGCGAACGTCTTGGTGAACGCCAGGGGATGGAAGAGCTTCCCTTCCATGCCGGTGAGCGCGAACACCGGGATGAACGCCAGGATGATGATGGTCATGGCGAAGAAGATGGGCCGTCCCACCAGGCGGGCCGCGCTCAGCGTGATCTCCCGGATCTTCGAGCGGTAGTCGCCGTGCTCTTCCGCGTAGCGTTCGGCATGGCGGATGACGTTCTCGGTCATCACGATGCCGGCATCCACCAGCACGCCGATGGCGATGGCGATGCCACCCAGCGACATGATGTTGGAGCTGATGCCGATGTAATGCATCAGCAGGAACGAGCTCAGCACCGCCAGCGGCAGAGGCAGCGTGACGATCAGAATGCTGCGGAAGTGCCACAGGAAGATGACGTGCGCCAGGGTGACCAGAATGATCTCCTCGATCAGCGCCGAGCGCAGCGTGCCCACCGCGTGCAGGATCAGGCTGCTGCGGTCATAGAAGGGAACGATCTTCACCCCGCGCGGCAAGCCGGGTTCGAGCGCCGCGATCTTCTGCTTGACCGCCTGGATGGCCTCCAGCGCGTTGGCCCCGTAGCGGATGATCACCACGCCTCCCACCACTTCGTGTCCGTCCTTATCGAGTACGCCGCGGCGGAACTCCGCACCCAGTTGCACGCTGGCCACATTCTTCAGGTATACCGGCGTGCCGTTCTGCGCGGAGATAACGATGCTCTCGATGTCCTGCAGGTTCCGGATCAGCCCCAGGCCGCGCACCACCAGCTCGGTGTCGTTGGACTCGACTACCTTTGCGCCCACGTTGTTGTTCGAGCGCTGGACGGCGTCGAAGATCATGCGGATCGGGACGTTGTAGGCACGCAGCTTCACCGGGTCTACGTCGATCTGATATTGGCGGACGAAACCTCCGATTGACGCTACTTCGGAAACACCCGGGACGGAATTGAGCTGGTAGCGGATGAACCAGTCCTGCAGCGAGTGCAGGGTGCCGGGATCGTACGGGCCCTCCACCGTGTACCAGAAGACCTGGCCCACGCCGGTGGCATCCGGGCCGAGCGTGGGCGTGACGCCGACGGGCAGCGCACTGGCTGCGAAGTTCAGCCGCTCGAGTACGCGGCTGCGGGCCCAGTACACGTCCACGTCGTCGTTGAAGATCAGCGTCACCATGGAGAAGCCGAACGCCGAGGACGAGCGCACCGTCTTCACGCCCGGCAGGCCTTCCAGGTTCACCGTCAGCGGGTACGTGACCTGGTCTTCGACTTCCTGGGGACTGCGGCCCGCCCAGTCGGTGTACACGATCACCTGGTTCTCGCTGAGGTCGGGGATGGCGTCAATGGGCGTCTTCACCAGCGCCCAATAGCCCCAGCCGGCGAGGAAGATGTACGCCAGGATGATCAGGAACCGGTTCTTCAGGGAAAATTCGATCAGCTTGTTGATCACTGTTCCCTCCTCACTCGGCGTTCACGCGCGTGCGGTAGGAAGCCAACGGCTGCCCTCCACGGCTGACTTCCACGACGACGTTATACGGCCCGGCCATGGGAATGCCGCCTTTGCCCGCGTATTCCCTGCCATTCCAGGCAAGGTCGGCCGAAGAGCGCATCTCGCCCATCCCCGGCATCGCCGGCATGAGGAAGATCACCTTCACCTGCGCGTCGCTGACCGGCTTGCCGGCGGCATCGGTGACGATGACGTGAAACGCGTTCTCGGCAGCACCCTTCGGCGGCGACGGCGTGGTGCGGAAGGTGATCTTCACCTGCGGCGCGGATGCTTGAGCCGCAGCGGGCTTGTCGTCACGCTCGAATGCCTTCGACCCGCCGAACAGGCCGGTCATGCCCGTGGTCAGGCGGGTTTGGGAGTCGATCATGAACGCGCCGCCTGACACGACGCGCTCGCCCGGCTTGAGTCCGGAGATCACGGGGTAGTAGTCTTCAGCGGCCGGGCCGAGTTCGACCGCGCGTCCTTCGAACAGACCGTTGCCCCTGGCCACGTACACGATCTTGCGCTGACCGCTGTCGACTACCGCGGAACGCGGCACCACCGGCACTGGCCGCGGCGTGTGCCCGCGGAGCGCCACGTTGGCAAACATGCCGGGGCGCAGACGCATGCCCGGGTTAGCCACCTGCACCCGTACCGCGACCGTCCGCGTCTGCGGGTTGAGCACCGGTTCGATGAACTGCACACGGCCGTGGAGGGCGGAACTCAGCGCATCGGAAGTGATCTCCACCGCCTGCCCGACTTGCACCGAGGGCAGATCGATCTCGTACACATCAGCCTTCACCCACACGCTGCTCAGGTCGGTGAGCGTGTAGAGGAGGTCGCCTTCCTTCACGTACTGGCCGGCGGTGACCTTACGCTCGGCGACGATGCCGTTCGCCGGGGAATAAATGGTGATGTCAACCTTCGGCTGCGGCGAGGAACCGATGTCGGTGATCTGCTTCTCGGTCAGCCCCCAAAGCTCGAGCTTGCGGCGGCTGGCTTGGACCATCTCGTCCGCCCCTACGATCGCGGAAGGCACCGCGGCCTTCATTCGCTGCCGGTTTTCGAGCGCCAGCTTGTACTCCTGCGCCGATTGCAGCACATCGGGACTGTAGATGATCGCGATGGGCTCTCCGCGGCGTACCGCTTGGCCGGTATATGAAACGTACAGTTTCTCGATCCGGCCGCCGACCCACGCACTGATGGAAGCGAGCTGCGTCTCGGCTTCGTCCACACGACCGGGCGCCAGCAGGTCGCGGGATAAGTTGCGAGTTGTGACCTCGACGGTCTGCAGCCCGATGGATTTCTGCTCGTCTTCGGTTAGTTGAACCGAGCCGGGCTCACCGGACGCTCCCGCCGCCGGCGCGCTTTCGCTCGTCGCGCTCGTGGGTGTCGCGGACGCCGGCTCAACCGACGCATTCGCAGCGGGCGCGCCCGGAGCGTGCGCGTGCTGCAAGCTGCCGGTCGCGAAATAGACGACTGCCGCCAACGTTAGTCCCAGCGCCAGTCCGATGAATATGAATCTCTTTTCGCGCGATGTCATTGCTTCACCTCCGGCGCGGGATTGGTGGCGGGGCTTGCGATGGGAGTGCCCACCGCGCGCTCCAGTTCAGCCACGCGTGATTCGTAGTCGGCCAGGGCGCGAAAGTAGGAAATGTCCACGTCCAGGCTCATGTTCTGGCTGTCCAGCAGGTTGAGAAAATCGGTGCGGTCGGACTGGTAGGCGGCAGCGGTGGCCTTCAGCGTAGCCTCGGCCTGCGGGCGCAGCGTGTTGTGGTAGAGGTCCACCAGCTTGTGCGCCGCATTCGCCCGGATCAGCGCCTCCTGGATCTGCTGGAAGACCACCGCGCGCTGGTTGTCGTACTCGGCCTGGCGGACCGCGGTGTCGGTCTTCGCTTCCGCGATCTCGGCATCGTGCCGGCGCCGGTTGAGCCACGGCAGCGTCATGGAAAGCTCGGCCATATAGGCATTGCGGTTCATGCTGCCGCTGGGCATCAGCATGTAGCCGGCGGAGACGCTGTAATCGGGCGTGTACGCCTTCTCCGCCAGCCTGGTCCTGGTCTCGCCCTGCTGCACGGTGAGAGACGCGGCCACAAGCTCCGGGCGATTCTCCAGCGCGATTTTTTCCAGCTCCAGCAATGATGGCAGCCGCTCCGCCACGGCCTGCTCGCCCACTGCTTCCACCGGCGTGCCGGGATCGCGTCCCATGAGCGTGTTCAGCGTGGCGCGCACCATGGCGCCATCGGTCTCGAGCATCACCAGGTGGTCGACCAGCCGGGTGAGCGCGACCTGCGCTTTGAGCACGTCCTGCTGCGGGACACGGCCGACCGTGTACTTGATGCGCGCCGCTTCCACGCCCTGCCGCGCCAGCGCCACCTGCTCATCGTGGATGCGCATTTCCTCGCTGTTGCGCAGGAGGGCGTAGAACGCCGTGCGCACGCGTGCCGTAACGTCGCGCTTGACGGCTTCGAGTCCCGCCTTGGCAATGGTGATGTCCTCGCCGGCAACCTCGGAGCGCAGAGCGCGCTTGCCCGGTCCGGGGAAGTTCTGGCCGATCATGAACATGTTCTGCGCCTGATTGAAGTCGTAAGGCGACTTCAGCGGCACACCCCAGCCGCGATACATAAGCGAGGGATCATCCAGCGCGCCGGCCGCGGGCTGCCGCGCCTGGGCGACCGCCACACGGCGCGCGGCCAGCCTGATCTCCGGACTGTCTGCAAGCGCGGCGGCTTGCGCCTGCTCCAGCGTCAGCCGGTCCGCGGCGGCAACCCGACGCTGGTGCTGTGGCTCGGGCAGCATGCTTGCGGCGCCAGCAAATGGGTCTATCTGCGCCCACAAACCGGGCGACAACGACAATATGAATACGAGTATCCGTACGGCCTTCATCTTCTCTCCTCCAGGTCAAATCCGGGCCGGCGCGAACGCTCCGCCGAATCGGCGGACACGAGCGCGCGTCTCAGGCACACCAATGCGCCTGAGCGGAAAAGAGAGAGACGATCAGATCCTGAGGACGGAGATGGAACCGGGCGGAGATGCAGGCGGTGAGCCGCCGCCGACGCCCGGGAAGCGGGCGGCCTGCAAGGCGATATCGTGTGCCGCAGACTGCGAAACTTGGGCGATAACCGGCAGGTTCGAACGGTCGGTGGCCGTACGGACCGCCAGGGAATTCTGCGTCGGCGTGGCTGGCGTCGCGCAACAGGACTTGGCAGTGGGCAGCGGCATCGCTCCGCAATGCGCCATCGGCTGCGCCCGGCAGCACTTGTCCATGGACACCGCCATCACCGGCCCGAGGCAGGCCATGGCCGGCGCGCCGAGCATGAACAGCCCGAGCAGCAGAATCCCGGTTTTGCGGACCCGTGCCATGTTCGCAAGAAGTCTATGCCCGCCGGCTGGACGGCTGCAAGTGACCTTAGCACAGCTCTGTGTGACGAAAATCACACGAGGGTGCAAGGCGGGGGCAGTCATGGTAGTGGGTCAGTTTCCGAAAGGCCGACCACACGTGCGTTTGTACGCGACGACCTTCCGGCGGCAATGCCGATTGGTTGTGTGAACGCCTGTTATCACTCGTCATCGTGGAACTTGGCTCTGGCTTCGCATAGAATACTGGTCAAATGAGCTTTCTATCTCATTTGGGTTCAGTGATTGTTTACGCTTTAGTTGTGTTGGCGGTGGTCTCCGGTTGCCTCAAAATCCTCATGTTTTTTCGCGCCAAAGGCATGAGGGCGCTCGCTTCTAGATGGGGGTTTCAGTACGTCGGTCCCCCCGCGTTGAGATTTTTGAGAGTATGGTTCTCCTCTTCCCACGAGGTCAGCCCCCCTCTTCCAGCTTCGTTTTCCCTAGCTTGCTACCCAATAGACGAGATTAGACAGGTCTGGAATGTAATCGAGGGACGTCAAAACGGAGTATCGATTCTCATTTTCGACAGCTTTATCCGGGGAGGGAAAGCAGGATGGTACTGCACTTTTATCGCGTGCCAAACCCAACAGAGTCCCTTCGGAACAGATACCTCACGAAATCACGTAATACAGTCAGGTGGATGGGCAGCCCTTTATCGAATCCCGTTCCTTCAGACTCCGTGGCCCTGGACAATGGGCACACAGCGCCTCGACGACTATCTGAATAAGTTGCAGGTTGGCTCGGTCTGCGAGCCTAATTGTTGATAAATATTTCACAAGTAATCCCACGCGCCGCGTAACAGGTTCAACCAGAAACTGACCCACTACCGCATTTATGTGTTACGTCCCGTGGCTGATCGCGGCCGCCTTCCGCGCCGGCGAGATGCAGCCAGCCCCAGCAAGATCACGACCGCGCCGGCGGAGATCACGTTTCCCCACCCCCGGTCGGGCGTGCCGGCAAACGCAACCCGCACCCGGCTGATCCCGGCGGGCAGCGTGACCAGCATCTGGCCGGTGTGCTGGTCGGAAACGGCCAGCACCGGCTTGCCGTTCACTTCCACCCGCCATGCCGGATAGTTCAGCAAGCGCAGAGCGGCGGTCACCGGCTCGGGCGAGTTGATGGCAAACTCTTTCCGCGTTGGTCCCCACTCGCGGACTTGTGGGCGCGCGCCGGTCTCTGCAACGGTGTCTTCCCCGCGTTGCAAGCCGACCAGCGGCGCGTGCTGGTCGAGGTCGTAATGATCCGACCCGCGCGGGCCGTATTCGTCGACCCCAAAGTATCCCGTGCCCGTGCTGAAGTGCTCTTCATAGAAATCGGCCGCGCCGCCGGCATCCCACCAGTTGCTGCGCGTCAGCAGAAAGCCGGTGATCGCGAGCCCGGCCAGCGCCACGGCCCATGCCGCATGTCGCCGCGTGTTGCTCAGACCTCCCAGCGCAGCCGCCAGGCAGAAGGCAAAGGGCACATCGAGCACCAGCAGGCAGCGCCAGGGAAACTGCACATAACGGAGTTCAGGCAGGTGCGCCCACAAAGGCGAGGTCACGGGCAGCATGAGGATCGTGGAAACGGCGACCAATGCCGCCCAAACCCACCACAGCCGCGGCTGCCCGCGCCGCCATCGGCCGGCGACGATCATGGCCAGGAAGGTCGCAACGATCACCTCAACCGCAATCCACGAGACGATGAAGTTGAAGCGGGTGTGTTCGGCGTCCGCGGTGCGGGTGAACAGAAAATTTTCCGGGAACTTCAGCCCCTGCGAGAGCGTTTCCGCGATGTTGACCCAGGGCTGCTCCAGCGCAGCCGGCACGATGTAGAACGCAGCCAGCGCCAGTCCCAGCGCCAGCGCGCCTCCGCCGCAGATCAGGGGCTTCGCGCTGCGTTCGCACGCCGCAACAATGACCAAAATCAGCGCGATCACATAGGTCACGACCACGGCGGCGGGGGCGTTGCTCAGCCACACTGCGGCGGCCACCAGCGCCAGCGGTACGAAGGCTCGCCTTGGCTCCGTCGCTGTCCGCATCGCAAACCACACTGCCAGCGGGATGAGCGCGCTGGCCAGCAGCTCGGCGAAATCACTGCGCCAGTACACCATCACCAAGTGATAGGGATTGATGGCAAACAGCACGCCGGCAACCATGGCATCGCGTGTCGGCAACCATTCCCTGGCCAGTGTGAACATCGCGACACCGGCGATGGTGAGCGCCAGCCAGATGACAGCGCCGGGAACCATCGCCCACGGCAAGACGAATGACAGCGCGGCGCCCAGCATCCACGAAGCCGGCGGATAGAAGATGAACCGCGGTTCTCCGAATCCCCAGTTGGCCAGCGCGGCCCAGCGCGGGTAGAGAACGCCTGCACGCCACTGGCCGGCCACGTCCATCCACGACGCGAGGTGGAACTCGAAGTCGTGCCCGGAAGCATTGCCGAGGAAGAAGAACGGGACCAGCACAGCCAGCGCAGCCGTGCCGGCGAGCACGGCCATGAGGAGGGTCGAGTTTCTGCCCGCCCGCGTGCGCTCGGCCTTGATCTCGCTCCCGGTTTCGCTGACCTGAATGCCCATGCGACGCGACGAGCATACAGGATGCCTGCGCTGCGGAGCAGCGGTTCCTGCGAGCGCCGGATCTAGCGGCGGGTGCCCCCGGCTTTGTCCTCTGCTTCGTCCTCGCTGTCTTGCGGGAAGGAGCGGAAGGTGACTTCGCGCTCTTTGGCAGCCACCGCCTGCTTGGCGTCCGTTGAGTACTGCGTGAGCGTGCCCTTGATCACGTAATAGCCTTCGGCCTTGCGGGTCGCGCCGGGGCCGCGCGAAATCGTGCCCCTGAAATCGAACCAGATTCCGTGGACTTTCCGGGTGCTGAAGCGGATATCGCGGTCGTGGAACTCGGCCTTCTCGAAGAAGTGATCGACGAAGGTGCCCTTCTCGCTGTCGCTGTAGCGGGAAATGAACCCGGTCAGCCGGTTGCCTTCCTCCAGGCTGATCTGCACGAACTCCCCTTCCTCAAGGAAGCTGTACGTGCCGGAATAGTCGTTGGCTGGCGCCGCCGTTTTCTGCGGCTGAGTCTGGCCCAAGGCCAGCGTGGCCGCCAGCACCATCGCAACCGCCAATGCCTTCATAGCGTTATCCCTCGGAAGCCCCGCCCACAATATTGGCACAAAGCGGAGGCTGCGATTCCGGGATTTTCCCTTGCTTGCTGCTTTATAATCGCGACCACCCCACTCGTCTCCAGTATGGCCTCAGGTGAACTGCAAATCGGCGATCCTTCCTGGTCTCCGCGCGTACCCGGTTTCCTGGTGGAACTGGACCCGTGGCACCGCGTCTTCTGGAGAAACCTGCGGGACCTGTTGCTCCGGCGGCGTCCGCGGCCCGCGGAGTCGAGTTCCGCCCCGGGGTCGTTCTGGCCGGACGTGTTCGTTGCGGCTGCGATTCCCTGGTCCCGGCTGCGCCAGTCGTTCCTGTATCACGCCTTTGTCATCACCGCGCTGTGGGGATTCTCGCAGACTTATCTGCTGAGGCCGCGGGTCGAGATCGAGCCCGTCACCCGCCACACCACGCTGACTTACTACCAGGTTTCAGAATACCTGCCGCCGGTCTTCACCGCCAGTGCGCCGGCCAAGGTGGCGCTACGCGGCGAACCGGCCTATTCCAAGCAGCCAATCATTTCGCTCCCGGAGAACCCGGACAACTCTCGCCAGACCATCGTCAACCCCGCCGCTCCCAAGCTGATTCCGCACTCGGTTAAGCTGCCGAACCTGGTGGTGGCGACGCCGGCGCCGCAGCCTCCGGTCGCGGGCGCCCCGCGTTCCCCCTCGCAATTGACTGTGCCCTGGCTGGCCGCGGCTCCAGTGCCGCCGCCGGAGGAGAACACTTCCCGCCGGCTCTCGGATCTGAACCTGCAGGGCCATGCGCCGTCGGTAGTGGAACCACCTCCGGACCTGGCGTCGGTCGAGCGCAAGCTGGGCGACATCAATGTGGCTCACGCCGAGCCCCAGATCGAAGCGCCGAAGTTGCCGGTTCCGGAACAGCGCGCTTCCGCGGGAGGTGGCCAGGGAGCGCAGGCTGTCCCTGCGCCGCCACCGGCCAGTGTGGGCGGTTCAGGACTGCAGTCGGCGGGGCAATTGATCGCGCTGGGATTCGACCCGGCGCCGGCTGCGGGTCCGATCGAAGTTCCCGCGGGCAACCGTCGCGGAGTATTCGCGGCCACGCCTGAAGGTAAGCCCGGCGCCCCCGGATTACCCGAGATCGCCGCCAGCGGTACCGGCCCCGGCGGCACGGCCAAGGGCGGCGCTGCTGGACCGGGCCACGGAAGCTCCGGCAATCCGGCGGGCATCTACGTGGGCGCAGGACCGGCCGGCAGTACGCCGGCGGCGGTCGCGGGAAAGACGCCGAGTACATTCGCCGAGGCCCAAAGGAACGTCATCATCGCCGCCGCTCGCCCAGCGCCCGACATTCCCCATGAGACGCCCGGCTCCAGTTCGACGCGCACCCCCGCGCCCGGCACGGTGGAGCAGGAGGTATTCGGACCTCGCAAGTACTACTCGATGATCCTCAACACGCCCAACCTGACTTCCGTCGGAGGCAGTTGGATCGTCCGCTTCGCCGCCCTGAAGCAGATTTCCGACCAGAGTGAACTCACCGCCCCGGTGGTGGTACACAAAGTGGACCCCGCGTATCCCACGTCGTTGATGCTGGCCCACGTGGAAGGCATGGTGACGCTCTACGCCATCATTCGCGCCGACGGCAGCGTGGATGGCGTGAAGGTCCTGCGCGGGGTGGACGACACGCTGGATGAAAACGCGCGCGTCGCTCTCTCGCACTGGCAGTTCCGGCCGGCAACGCGGCAAGGCAAGGCCGTGGATTTGGAGGCGCTGATTCAGATCCCCTTCGCCGCCAGGAAGCAGCCCTTCTGACTCCCCGTCGGTGCTGCCGTTAGGGGCCGCGAGGCTGTATCCTTGGCAGCACTGCCTGGGGCTACCGTCATCCTGAGCGCGCCGCCGTTGCACGCGAAGTTGAGCCGCATAGCGGGCGTCTGAGCCCGCAAGCGAAATCCTGAGCGAAGCGAGGGAGCCCTGAGGATGCCGGGGGGACGTCGCCGTCAATGTGGCTAGAAAAAGGTTGTCTCGTTTACATCCTGAGCAGTCAGCGCCGCGTGCTCCAGGAAACCGCGTGGGCCCAAAAAGGCACCATCTAGATTCTTCGCTTCGCTCAGAATGACATTCGCGGCGCACGGGGGATCGCTGCAATCATTCTTTGAGCCTGTCATCCTGAGCCACGCGAGGGAGCGTCGCGACCGAACGCGCGCGAAGGAACTAGAGCGTGCCCTTGCTGCCCATACGGTCCCGTGAGGCAAGCATCCTGGGGAGCGTCTCGTTCGACCGGCGTTTCAGTCGCGCCCCTATGCCCTGCGGATCGCGAGCTTGAACTTGAAGGGATTCGCCGCCGAGCGGGCGGAGCGCGAAGGTGCGGCATCCGGCAAGCCTCAGCCCTCCGGCAATCAGAAGAAAGAGAACGACCCGGACAACGAACAGAGGCTGGCTGGCCTGCTGCTAGGCCTGCTGACCAAGGACGCCGACGATCCTGACGCAAAACCGCCCGCCATCCGCACACCCGAGGATTATTATGCAGCTGGGCCGGAAGCGGGCCGCCGCGGTATTGCCGGAGCAGGCGCCCAGCGAGCAGAATGTGAAGCGGTCGCGGGTCACATAGGCAAGGCTGGAGGCAAGTGAAGGGGCACGGCTTCTAATCAGCCCCGTCTCTACAATGGCGCTGGTATGCCCGACACCTCTTTCGAGCCATTCCTGGACGAAACCTGCGAACCTCGTGTTCGTGGATTTCTGCACCGACCGGTGTCCCCAGGCGGCGAGGCCTTGGTGCTGACGCACGGTGCGGGCGCAAACTGTCAGTCGCCTTTGCTGCTGGCGGTCGCAGGAGCGTTTGCCGAATGTGGAACGACGGTCCTGCGCTGCGACTTGCCGTTTCGCCAGATGCGCCCGCACGGGCCTCCGGGTGCGGGCAGCGCGGCGCGCGATCGCGAAGGATTGCGGCAAGCGGTGACGGCGATCAGGAAAATCGTTCCGGGACGAGTGTTCCTCGGCGGACACTCCTACGGCGGGCGCCAGGCCAGCATGCTGGCTGCCGAAGATCCCGGCGTGGCCGCGGCTTTGCTGCTGCTCTCCTACCCGCTGCACCCGCCGCGCCGTCCCATGCAGTTGCGCACGGCGCACTTCCCCCAGCTCCGCGTGCCGTCGTTGTTTGTCACCGGCACGCGCGACGAGTTCGCTTCGGTGGAGGAGATGACCTCTGCGCTGGAATTGATCCCGGCGCGAACCCGGCTGCTGGTGATCGAAGGCGCCGGTCACAGCCTGGCCGGGCGCGGCGAGCTTCCCGCGGTCACTGCCAAAGTGATCAGCGCTTTCCGGGAGTTGATCGGCTAGGCTGCACCATCCATCTTTCCGAACCTCCCGCCCTGCACACACAATCGAAACCTTGATGAGATTCGGTCTCGATCAGGAGGTTCCCATGCGCTTGCTGGTTCTAATGCTGCTGGTGTGCTTTGCCGCCCTGCCGGCGTTTTCTGCCGAGGGCAAGTCGGTCTCCTACAAGAGCGGAGAGGAGACGGTCAGCGGCATGCTGTATACGCCCGCGGGCAAAGGCCCTTTCCCAGCCCTGGTGGTCATCCACGAATGGTGGGGACTGAATGACTGGGTGAAGGAACAGGCCGCAAAACTTGCCGATCAGGGCTACGTCACGCTGGCGGTGGACTTGTATCGCGGCAAAGTGGCGGCCACTCCCGATGAGGCGCATGAACTCAGCCGCGGACTGCCCCACGACCGCGCCGACCGCGACCTGCTCGCGGCTGCCGATTATCTGCGCTCGCTGAAGAATGTGGACTCCGCGCGCGTGGGCTCGATCGGCTGGTGCATGGGCGGAGGATACTCGCTCGACCTGGCGCTGGCAGACTCGCGACTGGCCGCCACCGTGATCAACTACGGACACCTGGCCACGTCGCTGGATAGCTTGAAGAAGATCCACGCCTCCATCCTGGGCATCTTCGGCGGGCAGGACCGCGGCATCCCGGTCAGCGACGTGCACAGCTTTGAACAGCAGATGAAGCAACTCGGCAAGCCCATCGAGATCGTGATCTTCCCCGACGCCGGACACGCCTTCGAGAATTCCACCAACAAGACCGGTTACAGAGCGGACGACGCGGCCCAGGCCTGGACGAAGACGGTGGCGTTTCTGCGCCGCACGCTACAGGAAGGCGGGCGTTAGGCAGGCAGGGCAAAATGCTTTTGATGGGGGAGGGTTTCCGCCGCGGGGCAGGTGGTGGCGTCCCGCTACGGCCAGCGCTTGTTGGCGTCGCCGTTGGCCGGCCCCGCCACTGGCAGGACATCCAGAACCGGCTCGTCCAAGCTCATGGCCGCCGTCTCCACGTGGCGCTGGATCGGGTCGAGGGCTCTGGCGTGTTGGTTCTGGCCTTCCTCCTCCAGCAGGCGCGCCGCAACGCGCAGCAGCTTGATTTCGCGGGTCAACTTCTCGATCTCGGTTTCCTTGTCTCGCAGAACGTCCTGGATATTTTTCATTGCACCCTCATTGCTGACTATAAGCGGGTTAGTGCCGGTCTGGGACATGACCGAGGTGCACCGTCCCTTGGCAGGGGACTGAGCCCTTTTGGTCATGTTTTTCCCATGGGCTGCTTGCTACGATTGTTTTTACCCAAGAGCATCTTGACGGGAGAAATCGGGCAATGGGTTCGGCCCAGGGACCAGTGACATCGGAACTAGAGCAGGCGCGCAGCGCGCCGGAATTCGGAGCGTACACGCCGCTGGCGGAAAAACTGCTGGCGGTGGCCATTCGCGCGCAAAACTTCACCGGGTCCAGCGGCGTCGCTATCGCTTTGACCGAAGGCCAGGAGATGGTCTGCCGCGCCAACTGGGGCACCAGCGCGCCCGAGGTCGGCGCCAAGCTCAGCAGCGAGAACAGCTTCACCGGGCTGTGCGTGCGCAGGGGCGAGCCGCTGCGCTGCGATGATGCCCAGAGCGATCCGCGGGTCGATCCCGAAGCTTGCCGGGCGCTGGGGATCAGCGCCATCGCGGTCGCGCCGGTCCGCCGCGGGCTGAAGGTGATCGGCGTGATCGCCGCCTTCTCCGACACTCCGCATGCGTTTACCGACAAGCACCTCCTCATCCTCACCACACTTTCGGAGGTCATCGTCGAACTCCTGGACGACCCCCACCCGGTTCGGCCCCTGCCCCAGGCTGTAGAAGCCGCCGCTTCCAACCTGATGCGCGCGACCGGAGTTGCGCAGGCGCCGGTTGCGCCGCGAGTGGAGAAACCTGCGGTGACCAGCGTGGTGCAAGAGCCGGCCGCGCCGCCGGTTGAGGAAGTTCCGCTGGTCGCGCCGGCAGCGCCGGTTCCGCTCGAGAAGGCGCCGGAGCGCTCCACGGCGCGCGACAGCGCCTCGGACCAGCTCGCGGGAAGCAGAAAAGACGAGATTTGGCCGTCCGCACTGAATTCCGATCCGCTACCCCAGCCACCCAAGGCCGCGCTTCCGCCCCCGCGAAGCCAGACCAGCCTAGGTGGGGATCATGGTCCGGCACCCCAACCCACCAAAACTGGGCACACTGGGGAGGCCGCTTCCGGAGGGCTCAAGCTGGTAAAGCCGCCCGTAAGTATGCCGGCGCCCGATTTCGGCCCCGAGCTCACCTTCAGCGGCTTCGAAGCCGATGCCAGCCCGGGGCGCCGCTGGCTGCTTCTGGCAGCGGTTCTGGCCATCTTCGCTGTCCTGGCGGCCGCAGGCTGGCGTTTACAAATGGCAAGAAACGCCAGTATGACAAAGCATGCTCCGGCGGCCACGGCGCCTGGGCCTGAGACGGCTCACCCGCAACCCGAGCCGGCGCAGCCCGCCGAACCCGCACCGGTGGCAGCCGAGCACGTCCTCGTCAGTTCTCCGCGGAAGGCCAGCGTCGCCCCCTCTCCGGCAAAGGCAGCGCCAGCTTCGGAGCAACTCTCCGAGGCAGGAGATGTGACCGTCCGGCGTGGCCCGCAGCCGGTAGTCGAAGATGCCGGACCCGTCCGCCGGCCGGCCACCGGCGCGTCTCGCCCCGCACCGGCGCCCGAGGCCCAAGCGCCGCAGCTCGCGCTCGCAGCCCCGGATCTGCCCGCGGCCCTGGCCAAGCCCACGCCCACCGCCGTCACCGGGCCGATATCGCGCGTGGTTCCGGCACAACTGAATCACCGCGTAGAGCCGCCGTATCCGGACGCGGCGCGCCGCCTGGGAGTCTCCGGCAAGGTGGTGATGAAAGCGACCATCACCAGATCCGGTACCGTGGGGAGCGTACGGTGGGTGAGTGGCAACGATATGTTCCGCGACACCACCGTCGCCGCCGTCAAGCAGTGGCGCTACAAGCCGGCCAGCTTGAACGGCCAGCCGGTCGAATCCGACCTCGAGATCGTGCTCCAGTTCAAAAATGCGCCAAGCCAGTAAGCCGCTCTCCCCGATCGCCCCCGCGGCTCATTCGACGGTGCGATAGCCCATCAGCATCAAGGTCCGCTGCGAGAACGGTACATACAGAAGCGCGGCCGTAGCGGCAAACGCCAGCCCGATCCGGAGTTGGTGGACGGCCAGGAACGGCGCTAGCGCCCAAAGTTCGTCCAGTGGGAAGATGAACGGAAAAAGCTTACGGAACTTGTGGTGAAGGCTCCTGGAATCGAAGCCCACACCCGCCAGCAGGTAAAGCCTGGTGGGAATGCCGGCCACCGCGGTCACCAGCACCAGAGCCAGGAGCCAGTACGGGCGCGAGACCATGGGCTGCACGATCCTCTCGATCGACCCCAGCTTGGCCAGCGAAATCAGATAAAAGCACAGGTACATCACCTGAATCAACCCAAAGAGCAGGCGCACGGTGCCGCGCGACGCGCTGGGAAGCTCGTCGGGGTGCGTCAGCAGTGACGAGCTCGGAGAAGCGGGCGCCGGCTGGCCGCCAACCACCTCCACCGGAGCGATGAAGCGGTAGCCGCGGCGGGCGAGCGTCTCAATGAATCGGGGGTTGGAGGCGGTATCGTCCAAGGCGTCCCGCAGCTTGTTGACCGCCGTGTTCAGGCCGTGATCGAAATCCACGAAGGTATCGGCCGGCCACAACGCTTGCCGTATCTCCTCCCGGGTGACGATCGCTCCCGGACGCTGGAGAAGAAGCAGCAGCACGCGGAAGGGCTGCTCCTGCAGCTTTAATTTCCGTCCGTTCTTGCGCAGCTCGCCGGCAGCCGTGTCGGCCTCATACAGACCGAAGCGGAAAACGCGGTTCTGGCTGGTCACAGACTCCATGGAAGCCCCGCCGGAGCGTCAAGTTTACACGCCGGAGCACGCCCGGAGAGTTATCCGCCCTCCCAATCGGCTGTGGTTACAGCACTTATCAAATGACCTCGGTTTGACGGGCGTTTTACCCGCAGTGCATTGAAGTGATCGGCGAGCTTGAGCGAAAGTGGTCGCAGTCGCACGACCTTCGCTGCCAGGAGAAGCCGATGTCTGCACGGCAAGTGATCGAACCCGAATACACCGACATGGGAGGCGCCGCCACCACGCAATTCAAACCCGGCGAACTGCGCAAACTCTCCTTCGCCAATGCCCGGCGCGTGCAGGAGAGCCTTTCCGCTGGGGTCGAGAAGAGGATTTTGTTGTGGCTGGCCGCGCGCACTCCCGCCGCCATCAATTCCGACCAACTGACGCTCGTGGGCTTCGCCGGGCAGTTACTAGCGGGAGTGTCCTACGCGCTGGCCGGGTGGAACAAGCATGCGCTGCTGGCGGCCACGTTCTTCATCGGCCTGAATTGGCTGGGCGATTCACTCGACGGCACTCTGGCGCGCTTCCGCAACCAGCAGCGTCTGCGCTATGGCTTCTATGTGGATCACATCATCGACACCTTCGGCGCCGGCTTCCTGATGGGCGGCCTCGCCATCTCCGGATATCTGCACTGGGGTGTCGCCATCGCGATGCTGATCGCCTTCCTGATGCTCTCCATCGAGGTCTATCTGGCGACATACACGCTCGGACACTTCCGACTTTCGTACTGGATCTTCGGCCCAACCGAGATCCGCATCCTGCTGGCGATCGGCAACATCACGCTTCTTTATCGGCCCGCGGTGCATATCCTCGGGCATGCGTTTCGGCTCTTTGATTTGGGCGGCGTGATCGCGACCGCTGCCATGGGAGTGATGCTGGTCGTCTCCACGGTGCGGCACACCGCAAAGCTCTATCGCCAGGAGAGGATTCAGTGATGGCAGCCGACAGCCCAAAAACCACCGGGCGCCGCTGGCTGAAGTTCAACCTGGTCGGAGCCATCGGGATCGTGGTGCAGTTGGCGGTGCTGGGGATCCTGAACGGTGTCCTCAGGCTGGACTACCTGCCCGCTACAGCTCTGGCCGTCGAGGTGGCGGTGCTGCACAACTTCCTTTGGCACGAGCGCTTCACCTGGGCTGACCGCGCTAGCGTCACCCGACGACAGGCGCTCCTGCGGCTGGTTCGCTTCAACCTCACTACGGGCGCCGTCTCGATTCTGGGAAACCTGCTGCTGATGCGATTGCTGGTTGGCCTGGCGCACTTGCCGTCTCTCGCCGCCAACCTGGCAAGCATCGCCGGGTGCTCGTTGGTGAACTTCCTGGTGAGCGAGTACATCGTGTTCCGTGCCGGCGGGCGGCCGGTAAGGCGGTCTGTAGCCATGGGTTCCGGGCCCTGAGCCGCGACAAAATTGTCCAGCATGGCTGGCTTTTTGCACAGGGTTTGGTATAATTTAACTGCCTTAGATGGAAGCGGCGGTTGGAGCAGCATCCGCTGAACAGCGTTATCTGCCTCACCTAGTACCTCCCGATTCATCTCAGCGCAAAATCAAGACAAGGATGTGTGTAACACGTATGGAGCAAGGAACTGTAAAGTGGTTCAACGATGCCAAGGGCTACGGCTTTATCAGCCGGCAGAACGGCGAGGATGTTTTCGTTCATTTCTCAGCGATTCAGAGCGAAGGCTTCCGCAGCCTGCAAGAAGGGCAAGCCGTCCAGTTCAATGTCGTCAAAGGACCTAAGGGCTGGCAGGCAGAGAACGTACAACCTCTCTAAGCGGATGCGGTCTTCCACCCCAGCAAACCAAAATCGGGTTTGCTGGGGACCGCGGTTTCCCGCATCGGCAACCATCTGGGGCGGCCGTCAGGCTGTCCCTTTTCTTTTTTAGGGGGGAACCACAGGCGGCAAAGCCCGCCGGCGGCGGCATCGAATAACCTATATCCCACCTCTGGCCGGGGAGGGGATGCCCTTGCTTTGCGGCCGCTGCCATCACGATAACCCGGAACCGAATCGCTACTGCGGTATGTGCGGCTTCCCGCTGGAAACGCCGCCCGCCAAACCTGCCGAGGCCGTTTCGCAGGAGAAGGAAGCACAACCGGCCTGGGCTTCGACGGGGACATCGATCCTCGGGCTGAACGCGGAGCCACTGCCGCCCCGTCCCGCCGCCCCACGGCCTACCATAACTGGGCCTTCGTTTCTGGGCCTGGGTACGGAGCCTGAACCCGACCGCGCCAGTTATCTTCTTGAAGATGATGAGCCCCGCCACCATTTCGGCTTGTGGATTGCGCTGGTGCTGCTCGTCGCGGCGGTGCTCGCAGGGCTGCATTTCCGGGCCGAGGTGCGCCCCATGGCTGGCCAGCTCTATGCCACGGTGCTCGCGCGCGTGAGCCCGCAGCCTCCGGCGCCGGCTGCCCCCGCCGCTCCGGCAGCGGACCCTGCCGCGCCCGAACCCATAGCCGCAGCGCCTCAACCGTCCGCTTCGGCAGCCGCCAACGACGCCCCGCCGGCGGCTGGAGCTCCGCCGGATGTGGGACCGCAGTCGGCCGGAGCTGCAGCTCCGCCCTCCAAGCCCGATGACATCGGAGTTTCGACCGCGAAGGAAAAGTCCGCCGAACCGGCCAAGCCCGGCCAGGATAACCAGGAAGAGGTTGCTCCCAGCAAGAACACCGCGCGCGCAGCCAAGTTTGCCCACGCCAGCCGTCAGAGGCCGGCGGAGGCAGTCGCGCCGGAGGACAATCCTCAATTGCAACTGGCGCAGAAGTACATCCGCGGACAGGGTGTGCGCCAGGACTGTGTAACCGGCATGGCCTATTTGCGGGAGGCGATGAAGCGTCCCAACTCCGCGGCGGCCAGCCAGATGGGCGCGCTCTATGCCACCGGCACCTGCGTGCCCCTGGACCGCTTGGCCGCCTACCGCTATTTCAGCTCGGCCCTTGAGATGTCCCCCAGCAACGCCTGGCTGGCGCGGGAACGCGACGAACTCTACGGCCAGATGAGCAGTGCCGAGCGCCACCAGGCCGACCGGCAGTAGTTAGTTCCTCTTCTCCATCTCCACCGCGCGGGGGAAGAGGATGTTGTTCTCCAGGTGGATGTGCTGGTGCAGGTCCTGCTCGAACTCGCCGAGAGCACGATACAGGCTGGCATAGGTGGTGCACCCATCGTGCGGCACCGCGTACCCTGAGCTGAGTTCCCGCATCTCTTTCAGCTTCCCGCCCGCGCCGTCGTGCTCCGTCATCATCATCTGCACCGGGTTGCGCACCGTGCCGAAGAACGGCGGAGGAACCGGCTGGCCGCGCTCCACCGCCGCCTGCATGTTGTCGATATACGGGAACAGCACGTTCTCTTCCTTGAACATGTGCGGGGTCAGTTCGTTGCCCAAGTCCTCGAAGCTTTCCCGAATCTTCGCCGCCTCGGGATGGTTCTGCCCGTGGGCCGCAACCACCTTCGCCAGCAGCGCCTGGATGCGCGGGACCTCCTGGCGGATGTAGGTGTGGTGCTTGTTGACGATGTGCGCGGTGAGTTCGTTCAGCGGCGCGCTGGACCAGTCAGGCTCTGGTGCGGCTGCCAAGCGCGCGCTTTCGCTCAGTTCCAGGGAGCGGATGACATCGTCAACCGTCAGGCGCGCGGCGCTGCAGGCGTCCTGCAACGATTTACCGCCGCCGCAGCAATAGTCGATTCCCAGTTTTTCGAATATCCGGGTCGCGCCCGGCAATTCAACGGCGAGTTCACGCACAGTCCTGCTCGCGGTGACGGCCATTTGTTTTTTCCTCCCTTGCAGTTGGGCTGGGGTGGGATGCTTCGGCCGCCCCTGCCGCCGGTAGTTCTACCACGGGCCCCAGCGAGGCCAGCAGCTTCTCAAGATCGCGGTTCTCGGCAGCAAGGATTTCTTCGGAACGCAGCCTCATCGTTTTCTCCTGACTACAGTCTACTCGGGCGCCGCTCCAGGCGCGGTGGCTTTTGTCACAGCTAGTCTAACGACCAACGGCTAACGACCGCCTTAATGCGTCTCGCCATCTCCCGGGGCGCGGTCGGGAGTGTCCACGGTCTGGGCGACGGCGGCGTGGGGAACGGGCTGGGGTGGAGTGAAGTTCTCGTCGTCGCGCCCTGCGAGAGCGACTCGCATGAAGTCCATCCAGATGGGCAGGGCGGCGCGCGCGCCCGTTTCCTTGTTGCCCAGGGTTTTCTTCTCGTCGAAGCCCACCCACACTCCACAAGTGATCGAGGGCGAGAAACCGATGAACCAGGCGTCGGTGAAGTCGTTGGTGGTGCCCGTCTTGCCCGCCAGCGGATGCTTCAGGCTGGCGGCAGCGGCGGCGGTCCCGTGCTGCACCACCTGCTGCAGCAGAGAGGTCATCACCCGCGCCGTCTGCGGCGTGGTCACGTCCTTCACCTCGGGATAATCTTCCTCCAGCACCTGTCCCTGGTAATCGGTGACCCGGCGGATGTAGCGTGGCACCACCCGCACCCCATCGTTGGCGAAGGTAGTGAACGCCGCGGTCTGCTCGATCAGGGTCACCTCGGCGGCGCCGATCGCTACCGGCAGATACGCCGGCAGGGGTGAGGTAATGCCGAAGCGCCGTGCGGTTTCGATGACGGCATTGATCCCCAAGCGGTCCGCCAGCTTCAGCGCGGGGATGTTGCGCGATTGCGAGAACGCTCGCCTGAGCGTGATGCTGCCTTCAAACTTGCCATCGTAATTGTGGGGAGCGTAGGGACCGGAGGCGGTGGTGAAGGTCACCGGGGCGTCAAGGATAACATCGTCGGGCGAAGCGCCCTTCTCGACGGCGGTGGTGTACACATAGGGCTTGAACGCCGAACCCACCTGGCGCAGCGCCTGGGTGGCGCGGTTGAACTTGGATTCATCGAAATCGCGGCCCCCGACCATGGCCTTGATGGCGCCGGTGGAGTTGTCGAGCGCGATCAGAGCGCCCTGGGTGCCCGCGTCCTGCTCCATGCTGACCTTGGCGCTGCCGTCGGGCGCGAGCGATTGCACCTTCACGTAGACCAGATCGCCATCCGACAGCAGTTCCTGCGGCGAGTGCTTGCCCGTCCATGCGATCTCGCTCGGCCCGACGGTGGCCAAATACTTTCCGAACTTCAAAATGGCGCTGGTGCTGGAGACCGAGCGCACCAGCGCGTGCACATAGCTGCCCGTCTCCAGAGGTTCCTGCCAGTCGGGATCGCGGAAGCCGTCGAGCGTCGCGCCGCCGGCCAGCACGTTCGGCAGCCGTCCTTTCCAGCCGTGCCGGCGCTCGTAAGCGGCCAGACCGTCGAGCACCGCCTGGTTGGCGGTCTTTTGCAAGTCCATGTCGAGCGTGGTGTAAACCCGCAATCCGCCCTCGTGCACTTTGTCGCTGCCGTACTTCTTTTCGAGATATTGCCGCGTCTCTTCGACGAAGTACGGCGCCAGCGAGTTGGTGTCCCATTGCACGTTCAGCTTCATCGGCGTGTTCTTGGCGCGGGTGGCTTCTTCGGCGGTGATCTTCCCGTCCTCCAGCAGGTTGTTGATCACCAAGTTGCGGCGCCGGGTCGCTCGCTCCGCGTTATTGATCGGCGAGTAGAGGTTCGGCGCCTTGGGCATGCCGGCCAGCAGCGCCGCTTCCTCGAGTGTCAGGTCTTTGGCTTTCTTGCCGAAGTAGAACTCTGACCCAGCCTCGAAACCGTAGACGCCGTGTCCCAGGAAGATCTGGTTGGCATACATGGTGAAGATCTGCGGCTTGGTGAAGCGGCGTTCGATCTGCAACGACAGCATCATCTCCTGCAGCTTGCGCCGGTAGGTGCGCTCGGGGGTGAGAAACAGGTTGCGCGCCAGTTGCATGGTCAGGGTGGAGGCTCCTTGCGCCCGGCTGCCCGACGCAAGATCGCGCCAGGCCGCCCCCAGAACGCGATAGAAATTTACCCCCCAATGCTTTTCGAATTCTTTGTCTTCGGTGGAGATTACGGCATCGCGCAGGACTTTGGGGAAGTCGTTGTACGCAGCGATGACGCGCCGTTGCAGCGCGAAAGACCCGACCACGCGGCCCTGGTCGTCGTAGAGTTCCGTGATCGAGCTGGGCCGGTAGCGGTCCAGTTCCTCCACTTGCGGCAGTTCGGTGGAATAGACGAACAGCAGTCCCGCCAGCGCGCCGAACGCCGCCGAAGCCAGCACCAGCAGGCCAAACACCATCCATCCCACCACATGTTTCTTGGCGGCTGTTTCCAGGGAAGCCTGTGTGAGCAGAGTCGGCATGACTGCGGGACAAAGAACGACTTCAGGATAGCAGTTCTGCCGTTGCGGTGGGATCGGGAAGGGCATGCCTTCAGGCGAGCCGTAAGAACCTAAAACAAAAAACCAGCGCGAGGGAGCGAATGCAACTGAGCCCGTACAAAGCAGGTCAGTCGCCGCCTTCCCCTGCGTACAGGGCGACATCCACGGGCCTGGGCGCGTGGCCTTTGGTGTTCACCAGCGTGACTCCGGCGAAGGCCAGCGCCCCGCCCACGATCGAGAGCACCGTGGGGACCTCCCGCAGAACCAGCCAGCCGATGACGATGGCGAAGATCGGCGGTGTGTACAGCGAGCTGGCGGCGATCGAGGCCGGAATGCGCTTCAGTACGTATCCCCACGTGAGGTAGGCGATGGCGGCGGGAAATACGCCGAGGTACACCACCGCGAGCGTCGGCGTGAGCGGCGCATGGCGGATCGCCGTCCCCAGGCCCGGCAGGAACGGCAGCAGGAACGCCGTCCCCCCCAGGATCAAGTGCGTCGAAAAGTCGGTTACGTTGTAGGTCTTCAGGTAATGCTTCTGCAGGACCACCGAGATGCCCGTCGCCATGGCCGCAATCAGCACCAGGAAAGCGTCGCGGTTGAAGTGCAATCCCCTGCCTTCGCCGATGGCGATGAGCGAGACGCCGGCGAAGCTGATCGCGATTCCGATCCATCCCCAGACCCGCAGCCGTTCGTCAAGGGCAACCCGCGCCAGCAGAGCGGAGAAGATCGGCGCGGAGGCCACCAGCATGCTGGCTGCGCCGCCGGTCACCGTGCGTTCACCGCTGTTCAGCGCTACGTGGTAAACGGTGATGCTGACGAATCCCATCATCAAGATATAGGGGAGATCTTTGCGGGCGGGCGGACGCACCCCGGCGACTAGGGCATAAACGAGGATGGTCGCCGAGGCCGCCAGGAAGCGCAGCAGCGCCAGGTGCGTCGGCGAGTAGGCCGGCAGCGCCATGCGGATGGCGATGAATCCCGATCCCCACAGCGCCACGCTGACGAGCAGGGCCAGCCAGCCGCGGGCGGTGAGCTTGTGGGTCATCCGTCGTTGGACGATACAAAAGCAGCCACGGATTCACACGGATTGAGTCATTGAGCCATCGAATCATTGAGCCATTAGGTCCGGCTTTCAATGACCCAATGGCCCAATCGCCCAATGGCTCAATTACCTGTGAATCCGTGGCGTTTTTTCTTGCCTATTTCTTCTCGACGATCGAGATGCACTCTTCCAGCACGTCCAGCGCGATGTCGGCCTGTTCCGGCGTAACCACCAGCGGCGGGCACACGCGCAGGGTGTTCTCGCCGGCGCCCAAGAAGAGCACGCCGCGCTCGAACGCCAGCTCGACGATTTTGTCGCGCTCGTCGTGCGCCGTTTCCCGGGTGCGCTGGTCCTTGACGATCTCGATGCCAATCATCAGGCCCAGCCCGCGTACGTCGCCGACCATCGGGTGACGCGCCGGCCAGGTGCGCAGACGGTCTATGATGTGCCGTCCTACGCGCTCGGCGTTGCGCACGCCTTCGCGCTCCAGCACGTCGATGGTCGCGAGCGCGGCGGCGTTGCACACCGGATTGCCGCCAAAAGTCGAAGCGTGCGAGCCCGGCACCCAGTCCATGATCTCGGCCCGCGAGATGGTCACGCCCAGCGGCATGCCGGAAGCGATTCCCTTGGCGATGCAGACGATGTCAGGCTCAACGCCAGCGTGCTGGATGGCCCACCATTTGCCGCTGCGTCCGGCGCCACACTGCACCTCGTCGGCCACCAGCAGGATGCCATGCTGATCGCAAATGCGCCGCAGCTCCTGCATGAACTCCGGCGG
>JBKQPN010000117.1:0-12080 GCA_052145015.1 Terriglobales bacterium | reverse complement strand
GCGGGTAGAGCGACTGCGCGCCATCGGACAAAGCCTTGTCGGGCTGGTGATGGACCTCGATCAGCAGCGCATCGGCGCCCGCGGCCACCGAGGCGCGCGCCATGGGCGCAACTTTATACCGCCGCCCCGTGCCGTGCGAAGGGTCGGCCGTCATCGGCAGATGCGACAGTTTGTGAATGATCGGGATCGCCGAGATGTCCATCGTGTTGCGCGTGTACGTTTCAAACGTGCGAATGCCGCGCTCGCAAAGAATCACTTCGTAGTTTCCGCCGGCTAGCAGGTATTCGGCCGAGCACAACAGCTCTTCGAAGGTGGCGGAAATTCCACGCTTCAGCAGAATCGGCTTGCGCACCTTGCCCAGTTCGCGCAGCAGGTTGAAGTTCTGCATGTTGCGCGCGCCCACCTGGTAGATATCGACGTAGGGCTCCATGAGCGGGATCTGCGAGATCTCCATCACCTCGGTGATCACCAGCAGCCCGAACTTGTCGCCGGCTTCTTTCAGTAGCTTCAGACCCTCCTCGCCCAAACCCTGGAACGAGTACGGCGAGGAGCGCGGCTTGAAGGCGCCGCCGCGCAACAACCGCGCACCGGACTTGGCGACGACCTCGGCGATGGTGAACAGTTGCTCGCGCGACTCCACCGAGCACGGGCCGGCGATCACCACCACGTCGTTACCCCCGATCGACACTCCGTTGCGCAGCTTGACCGTGGTGCCCTCGGGACGGAAGCTGCGCGCCACCAGCTTGTAGGGCGAGCTGATGCGATGGACTTCCTTGACACCGTCCATCACCTCGACGTCGCGGATATCGAACTCCACGCGCGCCCCGACGGCGCCCAGCACCGTCTGCACCTTGCCCGTGCTGCGGTGCACTTCGAAGCCCAGCTCCACCAGCCGCTCGATCACGGCCTGGATCTGCTCTTCGCGGGCTTGTTCCTGCATTGCGACAATCATGGTTATCGGCTCTTGGCTCTTAGCTTTTGGCTCTTGGCCGGAAAAAGCGTGGGTCAGCCAAAGGCTAAAAGCTAAGAGCTCAGTCGTTTACTTCCACATCAAACTCCGTTCCTTTGCCCGCCTGCGGCTGCATGTCGAGCTTCTGGATGGTGCGCATCACGTCGATCATGCGCTCGTAGACCCGCTTCAAATCGGCGTCCGAGAGCGGCCCCCGATTCAAACGGCAGACGTTTTCGAGGATGATCCTTTCCCGGTCGGGCTCATAGACCGGCAGGTTGGTGTGGCGCTTCAGCCGGCCGATCTCGACGGCGCACTGCGCGCGCTGGTTCAACAACTCAACCAGCTTGCGGTCCAACTCATCGATCCGCTTGCGCCAATCCGCGATGTCCATGCTTGTCAGCCTTCAGCACTCAGCAGTCAGCACTCAGCAAGAACTTCACATGGCTGAATGCTGAGTGCTGATCGCTGAGTGCTCCCTGCTTTGCCGCCGTCCGAGCAGCGAGCTTACCAGTTCCGCTACCGCCTGTGGCGCGCGTTCACGCCCTGCCTGCTCGATGGCCTGCACGATGGCGCTTCCCACCACGGCAGCATCGGCGAATTCTCCCACTTCGGCGAAGTGGGCGGGAGTGGATATTCCAAATCCCACCGCGATGGGAAGCCGGGTGAACTTGCGCAGACGCCGGACCAATTCGCGCGCATCGGCTGCCACCTCCTCGCGCGTGCCGGTGACGCCCGTGCGCGAAACAGCGTACACGAAACCGCGCGAGGCCGCAGCGATGCGCTTCAAGCGCTGGTCGGTGGAAGTCGGCGCCGCCAGGAAAACTGTCGCCAGCTCGCGCGCGCGCATCGCGCGCAGATAGTCGCCTGCCTCATCCACCGTCAGGTCGGTGATCAGCGCACCATCTACGCCGGCATCGGCTGCCGCCGCGCAGAAGCGCGCGAGCCCCAGCCGCAGCACTGGGTTCAGATACGAAAATACGATCAGCCCGGCCTTCGGCCTCTGCTTGCGCAGCTCGCGCGCCAACTCCAGCGCCTGGGCCAGCGTAGTGCCGTTTCTGAGCGCGCGTTCGCTGGCCCGCTGGATCACTGGGCCATCTGCCACGGGATCGCTGAAGGGCACGCCCAGTTCGACCACCTGCGCGCCCGCATCGATCGCGGCAAGCACGATGGTCCGCGTGGTCGGCAAATCGGGATCGCCGCAGGTCACGTATACAACCAGAGACGGCTTCGCATTGAGATTCAGCGGCATCTGAATGGTGGACTTGAGTTCATAGGGCCAACTGCTCGCGCAGGATCCCGATGTCTTTGTCGCCACGGCCGCTAATGTTCACCAGGATCACCTCATTCCGCTTCATGCGCGGCGCGCGTTTGAGCGTCTCGGCCACGGCGTGCGCGGATTCCAGAGCCGGAATGATTCCTTCCGTGCGCGCCAGCAGCGTGCAGGCTTCAAGAGCCTCGGTGTCCGACGCCGCCACGTACTCGGCACGGCCGGAATCCCTCAGCTCCGCGTGCTCGGGGCCGATCGCGGGATAGTCCAAGCCGGCCGAGACCGAGTGCGTGCTCGCGATCTGGCCGGCGTCGTCCTGGAGAACGTAGGTGTACGTGCCTTGCAGCACGCCGGGCGCGGCGCCCGTAATTCCGGCCGCAACACGCGCGGCATGGTCGCCCAAAGACGGACCGCGACCGCCGGCTTCGACACCGATCAGGCGAACCTTCTTCTCGGGCAGGAACTCGTAGAAGATCCCCATGGCGTTCGACCCACCGCCGACGCAGGCGATGATCGCGTCCGGCAGCCGGCCTTCGGCTTTGAGGATCTGCGCACGCGCTTCGCGCCCGATCACCGACTGGAAATCGCGCACCATGGTGGGATAGGGATGCGCGCCCAGTACGCTGCCCAGCAGGTAGTGGGTGGTGCGCACGTTGGTGACCCAGTCGCGCATGGCTTCGTTGATGGCGTCTTTCAGGGTGCGTGAGCCGGAGTCCACGCCGCGCACCTCCGCGCCCAAGAGGCGCATGCGGAAGACGTTCAGCTCCTGCCGCCGCATGTCCTCGGTGCCCATGTAGACCACGCAGTCGAAGCCGAACAGCGCGCAGACGGTCGCGCTGGCGACGCCGTGCTGGCCGGCGCCGGTTTCGGCGATCACGCGCCGCTTGCCCATCTGCCGCGTCAGCAGCGCCTGGCCGAGGCAGTTGTTGATCTTGTGCGCGCCGGTGTGCAGCAGGTCTTCGCGCTTCAGGTAGATCTTCGCTCCGCCCAGCTTCTCGGTGAGGCGGCGGGCGAACGATAGCGGTGTGGGACGGCCGGCATAGTTGCGCAGAAGGTCGTCCAGCTCGGCCTTGAATCTGGGATCGCGTTTCGCTTTGGCGTACTCGCGCTCCAGTTCCTCGAGCGCGGCCATCAGCGTCTCCGGGACGTAGCGCCCGCCGTAGGGACCAAAGCGGCCAGGCGTGCGGGTAGCTGTTGGCTTTGCCGCGCGTGATCGACGCTTTTTGAGGGTTGCTTTCACAAATTACAAATCAGCGCTCTTCGCTGCCTTCACAAAAGCCCGGACCTTCTCGTGGTCTTTTTTCCCGGGCTCGCGTTCGACGCCGGTGACCACGTCCACGCCCCAGGGCCGAAACAGCCCTACTGCCTTGACGACATTTTCCGGGTTCAACCCACCGGCAATAATGAGGTCGAATCGCCCGCCCACAAAGCGCACCAGCGGCGCCGCTTGCTTCCAGTCGAATTTCTTGCCGGTTCCCCCGCGCTTGGTCCACGATCCAGAATCGAGTACGTACGCGCTAATCAGGTTCTTGGGTGAGGCGAGGTCAAGCTCACCTGCTGTCAAGAGTTTCATCGCGATAGCCTTGTAAACTCGCAGCTTGATCCCGGCCGCGCGTGCTCCGTCCCGAAGCTCGTGAGCAAATTCCAGGGTCTCGTCCCCGTGTAACTGCACCCCTGTCAGCCCCGCCTTTTCCGCAGTTTCCAAAATGACTTCGGACTTTTGGTTCACAAACACTCCCACCGACTCGACCTTTCGCGGCAGCGCGGCAATGATTCTTTTCGCCTCACTCGGGCGGATCCGCCGCGGGCTCTGGGCAAAGACGAACCCCAGCGCGTCGGCGCCCGCATCCACCGCGGCCTGGGCGTCTTCGAGGTTTGTCGTGCCGCAAATCTTGACCCAGACCATGTTTCACATCTTGCGTTTCGCGTTTCGTGAACTATCCATTGCCTCCGCCAGCATTTTCGCCAGCGCGGCGCCTGGCTCATCCGCCCGCATCAGGCTTTCGCCGACCAGGAAAGCATCGTATCCGCAAGCGCGCAGCCGGCGTATGTCGTCGCCGCCCTGGATGCCGCTTTCGGCGATGCGCAAAACCTTCGACGGGATTTTCGGCCCCAGCCACTCCGCCGTCCCCAAATCGACTTCAAAAGTGCGCAGGTCGCGATTGTTCACGCCGATGATCTCCGCGCCCAGGTTGAGCGCACGATGCAATTCGTTCTCATCGTGGACCTCGCACAGCGCGTCCAGGTCGAGTTCGCGGCTACGCTCGCGGAAGCGCAAGAACTCGGAATCGTCGAGCGCCGAAAGGATCAGCAGTACGGCATCGGCGCCGTTGGCGCGGGCCTCGAGCAACTGGAATTCGTCCACCATGAAATCTTTGCGCAGGCAGGGCAGGCGAGTAGCCGCCGAGGCTTCCGCCAGGTCGCACAGGCCGCCGTGAAAGAACTGCTCCTCCGTGAGGATCGAGAGCGCCGCCGCGCCAGCCCGCTCCAGCCCGGATGCGATCGACCCGACATGCAGGGTGCCGCGGATCATCCCGCGCGAGGGCGACGCCTTTTTCAGCTCCGCGATCACCGCCGCGCCGGTGCGAGCTTCCTGCTCCAGCGCGCGGCGAAACCCGCGCGGCGTGTGGGCGTCGGCCCTGCGCTCCAGCTCGCGGAGATCGGCCATGCGCTTGGCCGTATCCACGCGCTGGCGAGTCGCGGCAACGATCCCCGTAAGGGTAGTGAACATGGAATTAAGACCAGCAGTATAAACCGCGCGTAGCGGCATGAGACGCCGCGGGCGCTTCTTGGGAAGGCTGCTCTGGCTTACTTGGTTGCCGGGGAACCCGACGGAGGCGGCGCGGACGCCGGCGATGGCGGTTCGTTGTCCCATACCCCTTCATCGCCGCCGGTCTGAGCGATGAAGAGTGCCTTTGCCTGGGCAGCCGCGGCGGCGGCCGCGGCCTCCGCCTCGGCGACGGCCGGCGAGGGGGCAGGTTCGGGCCCGGCTACGGGCTCGGACGTGACATGAATGGCTCGGATGGCGTTGGCGTCCCCGGCGCCGCCGACGATCACGTAATTAACAGGCGACCCTTCGAGCAGCGCCGCAATGACGATGGCGGGGGGCTGTGGCCCGAGCTGCACGGTCACGCGTTCGTTCAAGGCGGGAACCTCAACCACCGCGCCGGTGGACTCGCGCACCCGGTCCATGATCTCGCGCAGGGTTGCGTTCTGAGCGGTGATGGTGAGCAGGCCGTTCTGGTAGACCACGACGGCCGAAGGCGCAGGGGTTGGCCGGGACGCGGCCAGTGCCGGAACCAGGCCGGCCTTTGGCTGCGCCTTGCGAACTCGATGGGCTGGGGCAGCCGGGGGTTGGTCGGACGCGGGCTGCATGGCCGCCGCCATCGTGCCGGCGGCACACAACAGCATCACGACGGCAAGCGCTCTTCTTGCGATGGTCAAGCCGGGTGTCATGGCGCTGCCCGCTCCATTAATGCTGATGTTGCGTGCTGGGCTTGGGCGCGGCCGCCAGCACGACAACCGGGCCCTTGGCCGGAGTCTTGGCAACGATTCGTGCTATGCCGGCCTCGTCAAACTCGATGCTGATCTTGAACCTGCCATTGGCATCATGTCCCAGATATTCCCAGGTCTCCTGATAGTCGACCACATTGCAGTCTCCATAGTTATTCGTCCGCCATGGCGTTCCCAGTAGCTCCTTGATCTGTGATCCAGTGGTGTCTCCCACTTTGATCTTGGCGATTATCTCCAGGGTGACTTCATTGGTCGTAAAAGCGGCCGACTTGGGAGCGTCCGGCGTGCCCGCAAAGGAATAAGGCGCGAAGCAGAGCGCGATCAGAATGCAAGCGTATTTCATGAGTCCGACCTCCTTAGACTGTGCAACGGGGAGGGCCCGGCGGAATCTCGGAAACCGAGACCCCGCCGGAAAAGCTCCCAAACAGCATCAATGATGATCGTGATGGCCGCGATCATCGTCATCACCTTCCACGGCTCGTTTTGCTGCTCCAGTGAGTTTCAGGATATGCATCCCGGTACCAGCCCGGTCTGCAAGGTAGATGTACCCGCGATCGTCGAGTTCAGGGTTGTTGGTCTGGATCGCGTGCACCGCGTGATTGTCCCTGCCCGTGTTGGCAAAGGTGCAGCCCGGGCCGGCAGAAGGTCCGCCGGTCGGTCCGCAACCCGTGTCGTTGGGCGCAGGCACAAAATAGCCGATCGCACGCGCCGCGTCCGGATTGCGAATGTCAAACACCCGTACCCCGCCGGCGAACCAGGAAGCAATTACCAGCTTGCCGTAGTACCCTGGATAGAACAGCTCCGTAACGGCGTGCACTCCAAAGCGTCCGCCCTGATTGCAGAAGCCATTCGGGTTGCTGGCATTGTCCTGCGGGGTGAGGCTGGCGGGATAAACGCCGGAGTATGCGGCGCCGGCAAGACCGTTGGAAACGACGTGGAATGTCCCGTCGAAACCGTCGGGCACATCCAGGCGGGTTAGGGCCGGGTCGTTGGCATCGACCGAGATCTGTCTTGGGTTCGCCTCGTCCGTGATGTCATAGAGCCACACCGCGTGCGGTGCGCTCCCGGCGGTACATTCGTTGCCCCCTTCTTCGGAAGTGACGACCAGCACATTGCGAGTCCGGCCATTTTCTTCTCCGAATATTGGGAAGGAGCTGTGGCCGCCTTGCAGAGCCAGTCCCGGCAGAGTGAAATACCCCTTCTGCGGCGCCAGCATGTCAGCCTGGCTGGGGCTCACGGCGCAAGCCGCCGGCGAATTGCAATTGCCCAGCAACGCGCGCCGGTCAACGATCTGAACCACACCGCTGCCTCCTACGCCGTAGGCCATGTAGACGCGGTTCTTTTCAGTCCCGGCGGAAATCGGCCCGTGGATTCCCGAAGGTGGAGTAACCGTCGCCGGTCCTTCGCAAGCAGGCGGCGTGCAGGCCCCTGACGTAGCCGATCCCGGCTGTTGGCCGACCATGCCGAAGTCGCGGATGTACTCGGGGTTGGCAGGATCGTGCAGGTTAAAAATCTTGAGGTGCTGGGTCGATCCGCTGTGCACCCAATGCTGGGTGGGATCGTTTGCCACCAGGTACGCTATCCCGGTATCGCACTCCCACCAGTTCTTATGGGTGTTGCTGTAGGGGATCGCGTTGATAGTCGTGAGAAGCACTGGGTGGGAGGTATCGGTGACGTCAAAGATTTGTTGAGTTTCGGTAGGAGTGGCGAGCCCGGACGAGTTTCCATTGCTACGCAGCAGGTAGTAGTGGCCGCGCTTGCGCGCAGCTTCCGCCCGGCTGTTGGAAGGCAAAACGTCGCCGCTGCAGACATGGGCCATCTGGTTCCCGGCAGCATCGAGCGAGCCTGCGAAGCCGGGAATGTGGGACAGATAGACCGGATGGTAAGGGTCGGTGACATCGACCAGGGAAGTTCCATTAGGCTCGACCAGGCCGGTCAACCGGTTGATCGCCGTGCCGGCATGGTGAGCCATGTAAGCGATGTGGCGGTCGCCCTGGCGGACAACCAGCGGCTGATAGGTGGAGCGGCCGTCCAGAGTGTCGTAGCCCACCAGTTCCATGTTCCATGACGACTGGGCCACTCTTCCGGTTCCGTCGGTCAGGAGCGTAACTGCGGGTGCGGCCAACTGCGGCCTGACCTTGTGGTCGAAGTGCGCGGTTGGGACATTGGAGCCGTAGGGCGGGTAGTCGGGTGAGTGGTCGCGGTCGCGGTCGCGATCATCGTGGTCACCTGCCATCATGTACGCCGGTGCGACCGTGATGAGCAGGAGCAGCACAAACAAGATTTTGGGTTGAAGGAGTCGGGCGAGGGGCAATCTGAAGCTGGGCATGGTTCCTCCCTTTCGCTGTGGGGATGACGCGGTTCGATTCCGGATAACCAGTTCTGGATCCAAACCGAGTCGAACTACAAAGCCAAGGGCCCTTTTGAGAAACGGTTCCCCTAAGTACAGGCGAAAGGAAAAACGTTGTATGAAGCAAATTCGGGCTGGACTCAACTCCAGGGCGAAGCGAGCGGCCCCCCACAAGCGGGCGGCAGTCTATGCTTTGGAATTGAAGGGTGTCAAGGGGCGAGGTCTGTAAAGTTTTGTCAAGCGCCCCGCCGATTTCCGCAGCCCACGCTGGTTTCGCGGGATCGCCCTCGTTTTGCGACGGGACGTGTGACCCCGCTGCGGCCGTCTTGAGCGTTTACAAACCTTTACAGACAATCCACAGCCCGTCGTTGATGTCTATCGGCCGTCCCCACCCGGGCGGATATAGGTGAGCGTGTGATGCGTCAGCAGCTTGCGATCGAGGCTGACGCACTCGGCCACCCCGTACACTAAGCGCTTGCCGAGCTTGAGGATCTTCGCCCGGCAGCGGAAGTCCTGCTCCTTGGCGGCCGCCAGAAAGCTGGTCTTCATCTCGGCGGTGACGCAGCCATCCTCGCTGCCCAGCAGGGTCTTGATCGCCAGCCACATGGCCACGTCGGCCGCCGCCATGAACACCAGCCCGCTGACGATGCCACCCGGCCGCTCGAACGCCTGCTGGAAGGGCACGCTGAGGACGCACTCCCCGGGGCTGATGGAGTGCACGCGCAAACCGTAATTGCGGACGAAAGGCAGGTCCGTGAGCAACCGCTGCAGCTCCGGCTTGCTCACGGCTGTCTTTCTGGAGACTTTGCTCTGCTGAGACATCCCATCCACCCCCACGCTTGCAGAATTTAACCACAGAGACACGGACACTTGAATTGTCTTTCTCCGTGTCTGCGTCTGTGTGGTGGATCGGCTTCGGCGCCGCCGCCAGCATATGCCCCGCTGTTTCCACCTCACCGCGAGCGGTGACCCGGATCACAGCGGGGCCGGGAAGGAGGGTTTTTAATGTGGATTGGTTGGTCATCAGACCAATCTTTCATGGCAACCCCCGCCAAAGTCGAGTTCGCGGCCATCCGGCGAAACAAGGTCTACGAAGAAGTCGCCCGGCAGGTCCAGAACCACATCCTCGAACACCTGAAACCCGGCGATGTACTTCCTCCCGAACGAGAACTGGCGCAGCAGTTTGGGGTCAGCCGGGGCTCGGTACGGGATGCTATCCGCAGCCTCGAGCTGACCGGCCTGGTGGAACCACGCCAGGGAATGGGGACGGTGGTTTGCGCACCCTCGGACGCTCTGGCCAACCCGCTGGCTGCCGTGCTGGTGCAAAAGCGCAAGCTGGTGGGCGAGCTTCTGGACGTCCGCAGGATCATTGAGCCACCCCTGGCACGCCGGGCAGCGCTGCACGCCACCGCCGCCCAGATTGCCGAGATGGAACAGATCCTGGAGCGGCAGAGTCAGAAGGTGCTGCGCGGCGAGATGTCGATCGAGGAAGACAACGAATTCCACTACCAGATCGCGCTGGCGGCCGACAACTCCGTCGTGCTGCGCATCGTGGATGTCCTGATGGATCTGCTGCGGGAAACACGCGAACGTTCGTTACAGACCGGCGGCCGCCCGGAGAAATCGCTGGCCGGCCACCGGCGCATCCTTTCCGCCCTCAAACGGCGCGACCCCGCCGCTTCGGACAAGGCCATGCGACAACACCTGGGGGAGATCGAAGACATTGTCTTACCAAAGCTCTAATACAGAAATGGAGGTATCAGATGGGCCAGTTATTCGCGGTTGAAATCATCTACCGAGGGGTCTTCCAGAAGACCCTCGCCAAAGGCATCTGTCGTGGGATCGTCCTGGCGGCGCATGAAGAAGGCAAGCCAGGAATCTCCTTCGGCCGCTATGGCGACAGTCCTGAACGCAACGGCATTCCGGCGAAGAGCTTCGCCATCGTGGCCAACGATGAGCAAACGCTCGAGGCGGGAATGGCACAGTACGAACCCAAACAGGTCGACGTGGCTGTCGTCCTGGACGACACCCTCTGCAAGGGCGCCGAATCCTGGGGCTGGTATGGCCTGGAGACGGTCAACAAAACCATCAAGCCCAACGGCACCATGATCGTGGTTTCTCTGCAAGATCCCGATTCGCTCCTGCACACGATTCATGCCAAGCCGCAGCCCTACAAGCTGGCGGTGCTCAAAGGCATCGCGAGCTTCTCGGGTATGTGGGTTTACAAGGATGACCACACTGATGTCCGCATCCTGGGCGCCATCGCCAAGGCGCTGCCGGAGCTGGTCAGCCTGCAGTCGATCGAAAAATTCATCAAGGACAAACTGAAGAACGACCTGAAGGTCACATCGGCCCACGTGGCCTATGAGCGCTTCAGCACCATCGAGGTCGCACCTGGAACCGGCAACACGGAAGAGCCTTTCCACTTCGACCTGCCAGGATGGCAGGCGCTGCGGCATGGCGTATCCGTGGATGGAGTGACCGATCGCGGCGGCGCCTATGCCGATCCCGTCACCGGTCAGCTCGGCGGCTTCCGCCCTGGGCGCAACGACAAGTTCAAGAAGTACACCACCCGCACCATGCGTCCGGTGGTGAACTTCGAGACCTGCACCAAGTGCACGTTGTGCTGGCTAAACTGCCCGGATGCGTCGTTTGACGTCACCCCCGACGGCACCTACGACGCCAACCTGGAAGCTTGCTGCGGATGCGGCATCTGCGAAGCCGTGTGCCCCGTTTCCAACTGCATCACCATGGTGAACGAGAGCGCATTCCAAGACAACGCCAGCCAGTGGGAAGCCTTCCGCAAGGACAAGGCCGGCTACACGGTATGGCTGAAGACAGTCGTTGTGCCCGTCGGCGAGCGCTCTCACGGCTTCCGTTATCGCGGCCAATACAAGGAACAGATCCCTGCAGCGTTGGAAATCGCAAAAGGCTGACGCCCGGAAAAGGAGATTGAATATGGCAACATTGACAGTGCCCGTAGAAGAAAAAAAGAAAAAGAAGGTCGAGCAGGAAGCCCTGATCACCGGCGCGGAAGCCATTGCGATTGCCTGCAAGCTGGCTAATGTGGATGTGGTCACGGCCTATCCTATCCGTCCCTATGACACGGTGATGCAGTTCATCTCGCAGTTGAAAGCCGATGGCGAGATGGATTGCGAATACATCGTGGCCGAGGGCGAACACTCACAGTTCGAGATCGTCAAGCACGCCTCGGTGTGCGGCGCCCGCGTGTTCTGCGGCTCGAGCGGCGTGGGCTGGATGTACGCCATGGAAGCGCTGACCGTTACCCCGGCCCTGCGCGTGCCCATGGTGGCCATGGTCGGCAACCGCGCCCTCGATGATCCCGGAGCCTTCGGCGTGGAGCACAATGACGCGCTGGCGGTCCGCGATCTGGGCTGGAACCTGGTATGGGTCGATAGCGCCCAGGAAGCTCTGGACACAGCGCTCATCGCCTATCGTGTGGCGGAAGATCGCCGCATGTTCGTGCCCATCGCCCTCAGTTGCGACGGCGCGTTCCTCACCCACTCCCAGTCGCTGGTGAAGATCCCGACCCAGGAGCAGGTAAAGGAATTCCTGCCGCCCTACAACCGCGGTGACCTGCTGCTGCATCCCGACAACGTGATCTCGGTGGCTCCGCAAGTCAACGAGGACTGGGTAATGGAGATTCGGCGGCAGAACTTCCAGGTCACCGAGCGCGCGGTCAGCGTGATCCGCGAAGTCTATGCCGATTTCGAGCGCATCTTCGGCCGCAAGTACGGCAACCCGTTCTTCGAAGAGTACATGACCGAGGACGCGGACGTTGTATTGCTGGGGATGGGAACCATGTCCACTCCGGTGAGGGTCACCATCCGCAAGCTGCGCGAACAGGGCCTGAAAGTCGGGTTCGTGCGCCTGCGCTGGTTCCGTCCCTTCGCCGGCGAAGAGCTGGCCAAAACCCTCCGGCGCTTCAAGGCTGTCGGAGTCATCGATCGCGACTTCTCCTTCGGCTCACCGCACCT
>JBKQPN010000116.1:0-5314 GCA_052145015.1 Terriglobales bacterium | reverse complement strand
TTGCGGATGCCGTCCTCGATGAGCTGCCCCGCTTCGTTCCATCCCATGAACTCGAACATCATCACCCCCGAGAGCATTACCGATCCGGGGTTGATGACGTCCAGGTCAGCGTACTTCGGAGCCGTGCCGTGCGTAGCTTCGAAGATGGCGTAGCCGTCGCCGATGTTGGCGCCGGGAGCGATACCCAGCCCGCCGATCTGCGCTGCGCAGGCGTCGGAGATGTAATCGCCGTTCAGGTTGGGCGTGGCCAGCACCTCGTACTCGTCGGCGCGGGTCACCACCTGCTGGAAGATGGAATCAGCGATGCGGTCGTTGACCATCAGCTTCTTCTTCCACTGCCCGTTGCCGTGGGTCTTGGAGATCGCGTCCAGGCAGGCCTTCACTTCCTTTTGGATCTCGCCGCGGAACTCCGGAGTCGCGAACTCCAGGCCCGGCTCGACCAGGTTGGCGTTCTGCTCGATGGTGATGTTGGGGTTCTTGTCCTTGTTGTCGAGGATCCAGCTCTCGCGCTCGGTCACCACTTTGTCGCGGAACTCGCTGGTGGCCAGCTCGTAGCCCCAGGCGCGGAAGGCGCCTTCGGTAAACTTCTGGATGTTGCCCTTGTGGACCAGCGTCACCTTGTGCAGGCCATGGTCCAGCGCATGCTGGATGGCCTTGCGCACCAGGCGCTTGGTCCCGGTGATGGAGATGGGCTTGATGCCGATGCCGGAGTCGGTGCGGATCTGCTTCGGACCGCCCTTCAGCATCTCTTTGTTCAGGAATTCGATCAGCTTCTTGACCTCGGGCGTGCCTTCTTCCCACTCGATGCCGGCGTACACGTCTTCGGTGTTCTCGCGGTAGATGACCACGTTCATGCGCTCGGGATGCTTGACGGGCGAGGGCGCGCCCAGCCACTTCACCGGACGCACGCAGGCATAGAGATCGAGGATCTGGCGCAGCGCCACGTTCAGCGAACGGATGCCGCCGCCCACCGGGGTGGTGAGAGGGCCCTTGATGCTGACGCGGAAGTCCTTCAGGGCGTCGATGGTGCCGTCGGGGAGCCAGTTCTTGAACTTGGCCATGGCCTTCTCGCCGGCGAAGACCTCGTACCACACCACGCGGCGCTTGCCGCCATAGGCCTTCTGCACCGCGGCGTCGAACACGCGGACCGACGCCTTCCAGATGTCGCGCCCGGTGCCGTCGCCCTCGATGAAGGGCACGATCGGGTTGTCGGGAACGTTGTATTTCCCGTTGCTGTAAGTAATTCGGGTGCCATCCTTGGGAACGGGCAGCCCGTTGTATGAATCCGCCATGTCACACACCTCCGCGAGATTGTTCTAAAGACTGGAAATTATAGCCAGCGGCGCGCTGGCGGGCGTAGGCCAATCGTCACAGGTGATTGTGACGTTCATCACTTCGTCGGGAGACGAGGCTGGCCACCCGAATATTGTACCCCTCCGGCGCGTCCCACGGATTCCCCAGGGCGCACTGCCGAGATTGCCGCGGAGGCCAAGTCTGGGAAGGAAGAAAAACGGGCAACTTCGGTCGCTCCCGTGCCTTCTGCGGTTCTCATTCCCCGACCCCGAGCACTTTTTGGTACACCGGGCGGACCAGCTTGTACGTCCGCTCCAGTTCGCGCTCGAGGCCGTCGCGAAACGTCCGTCGCAGAATGCGCGACACCAATTGCTCGCTCACCCGCCGGGGATGGTCGCCCATGGGCAGCGACTTGCGGGAGCGGCCAGTGACCAGCCGCACCACGTGTCCGACCGTGCGCAGCAGCTCGGCCGCGGCGTCCAGCGTGGCGCAATCGTCGTCGGAAAGCAGCGCCCGCGCCGCCAGGGTGTGCAGGCGCTCGCGGGTGTTCCCCTGCACGTCTTTGACGCCGTACATCACCAGCAGATACGACAGGATGTAATCGATGTCGTAGAAGCCGCCGGGCGCGACCTTGAAGTTGGGCTCGCTGTCCGACCTCTCCAGCTTGGCCCGCATGGTGCGGACAGCGGCGCCGAAGCTGGGGTCGTTGGCGAAGCGCAATACGTGGTCTTCGACCGCGGTCATGGCGCGCAGCGCCAGATCCTCCGATCCGATGACGTAGCGCAGCTTGGTGTAGGTGAGCGCCTCCCAGGGTTGGGCTTCGCTGGAGAAGTAGGCGGCCAGGCTCTCGGGCGTAACCAGCAACTCGCCCTCCGTGCCCCGCGGACGCAGCCGCAGGTCGACCGGGAACAGCGTGCCGTCCTGGGTATAGGCGGCCAGGGCCTCTACCACCTGTTCGGCAACCTTGATCAGCGGTTCCGTCTCCGCCTGCTCGTCGCGCACGAACAGCAGATCGGCATCCGACCCCAGGTCGAACTCCCAGCTCCCCAGCCGTCCCAGCGCCAGCACGGCCAATCCCGGGGGATGGCCGGCGATGTTCAGGGCGGCGGCGATGGCATCGTCGGCGGCCGCGCTCATCTCGGAGAGCGACTCGTACACCGGGCGCAGCTCCATCACGTCGCGGGAGCCGGCCGCGAACATGCGATGCCGGTAGTGCTGGCGCAGCATGGCCAGCTTCTCGCCGCGCGAACCCGGCGCGGCCGCCAGGAAACCGAAAACTGGATCGTGTCCCGCTCCGCCCGGCGCTTCCGGTTTGAACAGGGCGGCGCTCTGGTCGCCGTTGGGCGGAGCCGCGATCTTCTCGATGGTGTCGAGCTCCTGAGGATGCCGCACCAGGATGTCGGTGACGTAGTCGCTCACCTGAAACAGGCGCAGCGCGCGCCCCACCGCCTCCGGGTTGTGAACCAGCGCCGCGTAGCGCTCCGAGCTGGTGAAGGCGGCGCTCAGGAAGCGTTGCAGGTTGCGCCGGGTGTGGGTGGTGAGATCGCGCTGCGCCGCCACTTCATAGAGTGCGGGAGCGTCCGCCGCCAGCCGCTCCAGGATTTGCTGATAGGACTTTTCTCTGCCCGTCTCGGGCGGGGCCAGGCGGAACTCGCCGCCCTCGCGCTCCTGGCGCTGCTGCGTCTGCTGGTTGTGGATGATGCGCTCGTAGATGTCGGCCACCGCGGCCATGCTCTTGCGGAGCTCGGTCACGAAGGCCTCGGCCGTGCGGTCGCGCGCCTCCTCGCCCACGACCGAGCGATAGACCACGCGCAGGTCGGCCTCGGACGCCGGCAAGCGGTGCACCTGCTGCCCGCGCCGGAGCTGCAGCCGGTGCTCGACGGTGCGCAGAAACAGGTAGCCCTGGCTGAGCTCGTGGAAGTCCTTGCCGCTGATGTGTCCTTTGTCGTGCAGCTTCTGCAGCGAGAACAGAGTGCCGCCGGAGCGCAGCCAGGTTTCCGCTCCGCCGTAGACGCGTTGCAAGCACTGCACCAGAAACTCGATGTCGCGGATGCCGCCGCGGTCCAGCTTGACGTCGATCCCGCCGGAGCGCCGCACCTCCGCCAGGCGCTTGCGCCGGTGCGCCCCGATCTTCTCCAGCGAGTTGACCGCGGTCTCGATGGCCGCGAAGTTCAGCTCCTCGCGATAGACGAAGGGCTGCACCGCGCGGATGAAATCTCGCGCCAGGTTCAGGTCTCCGGCCGAATGACGCACCTTGATCAGCGCCTGCAGCTCCCAGTCATGGGCGACGTTGGCGTAGTAGCGGATGGCGTGGCCCAGCGGCACCGCCGGCTCGCCTTCGGCGCCCTGCGGACGCAGGCGCAGATCGATGCGGAACACCGGCCCCTCGCGGCTCACCCGCGCGAGCACCTCGGTCACCTGCTGCGCCAGGCGGATGAAGTACTCGCGGTTGGTGATCTCGCCCGGCGGGTCGGGTTCGCCGTCGCCGTAGAGGAAAAGCAGGTCCACGTCGGAGCTGTAATTCAGCTCGTTGCCGCCCAGCTTGCCCATGGAGAGCACGGCCAGGGGCGTATCCACCACCCGGCCTTCGTGGTCGATGTGGCGCGGCGTAGCGTAGCGGTTGCGCAGGGCGGAGTCCACGGAGCGCAGGGCCTCCTCGATGAGCACGTCGGAAAGCGCGGAAATCTCCGCCGTGGTCTCCGCCAGGGGGGCGATGCCGAGCACGTCGCGCAGCATGATGCGGATGTACTCGCGCTTCTTGAAGCGGGCCAGCAGCAGCGAGATGTCGGTCTCGAAGGAGCGGGAGCGGAAGCGCGCGAAGTGCTCCAGAAAATCTTCCCGCGAGTGCGAGCGGTCGAGAGTGCGGTCGCGCCCCAGGTTCTGCAGCAGGTCGGTGTTCTGGATCAGGGTCTCGCCCAGCCATTGGCTGTAGCCAAAGATGGCGATGGCGTAGTGGATCAGGAAGCGGCTGCGGTCGAGCCGGCGCACCGGTTCGTAGCTCTCGGGCGCGCCGGTGAGCCGCTCCAGCAGGTTGAGCGCGGAATCGGGGTCGGGGGATTCGGCCAGCAGCGTGGGCAGCGCCGCTACCACTCCTGGCGACAGCCGCCCCTCCAGGCGCGCCAGGTTGGCACGTGCCGCCTCCGAATCGCGAAAGCCGATCTGCGAAACCGCCGCCGCCCAGTCCATGGCCACGGCGGCAGATTATCGCGGAGGCGGGAAAAACGCCACGGATTCGCACGGATCTTCACCGATTCACTCTTGATCCGTGAAAATCCCTGGCCGGTTCTTGGGCAGCTACCCCAGCTCGGGCTGCTGGTTCAGATTCACCCAGTACTGCTCGATGGCCCGGGCCAGCTCGGCCACTGCGATGGGGTCGGCCACCTTCACCAGATAGGAATTCGCTCCTGAATCGTAGGCCCGGTCGATGTCTTCGATGTGGTTCGAAGAAGTGAGCACGACCACCGGGACCCGGCGGATAGCCGGCTGCCGCCGCAACCATTCCAGTACTTCGAAGCCGGACTGCCGGGGCAGCTTCAGGTCCAGCAGCACGAACACCGGCAGGGGAAAGCGGCTGCGGTCGGCGTAGGGTCCGGCGCCGCTGAGGTAGGCGACCGCCTGTTCACCGTCCTCGACCACCTGGAGCAGGTGCGGAACTTTGGCCTTATGAAAGGCGCGCTCCACCAGGAAGACATCGCTCTGGTTGTCCTCGACCAACAGGATGGTGCACGCGGTACTCATTGGCCCTCATCGGCGGCAGGCAGCTCGATCCAGAAGCGGCTGCCGCGCCCCAGCTCGGATTCCACTCCCGCCCTGCCGCCCATGCGTTCCATACCCTTGCTCACGATGGCCAGCCCGATCCCCGTGCCGGGATAGGGTGCGGGGCCGTGCAACCGCTCGAAGGGCAGGAAGATGCGCTGCAGGTGCTCAGGCGCGATGCCCAGGCCGTTATCTTCCATCCACAGCCGTATGCTGCGGTCGCGTGCTTCGGCGAACACCCGCACCTGCGGCCGAGTCCCGGAGG
>JBKQPN010000115.1:0-9578 GCA_052145015.1 Terriglobales bacterium | reverse complement strand
GTAGCCGACATGGTGCCCGACAAGGTGGGAACCTGGCTGTTGCACTGCCACGTCAACGATCACTTGAAAGGCGGCATGGTGGCGTTGTTCACGGTCACGCCGTAGCGTCACCAGATTCGGCGCACTCCGTAGCGGGCGAAAACCGGGTCGTTGCTGATGATCGGCAGGTTTTCCGCCTGGGCTTGCGCGGCCAGCATGCGGTCGAAGGGGTCTTTGTGATGCAGGACGAGCATTCCCGCCCTCACCGCGTGCTCCAGGGTGATGGGCAAGGCCAGAAACCCCTGCTCGGTCAGATGTTCGTCAAGCCGGTCCAGCAGCGGCTGAGCATTCAACTTCCCAATCTTGGTCTTGATGGCCAGTTCCCAAGCGGAAGCCGCGGAGACGATGACCTCATTTTCCGAGTTGGCAATCGCGCGGCGCGCTTTGCGTGAAACCGCTGGAAAGTCGTCGAACCACCAAAAGAGCGCTTGGGTGTCGAGCAGAACTCTCACTCGGTACCCCACTCCTTCAGCTCAGCGGGCGTCATCGGATCAAAGGCCGAGGGCTTGATGGAAAGCTGCCCCTTGAGCTTGCCGGGAACCCGCTGCTTGTGCCCGCGCCCGATGGCCACCAGTTTGGCAACCGGCGTCCGGCCGCGCGCGATAACGACCTCTTTGCCCTTCTCCGCCTCTTCGAGGAGCCGGGACAAATTGGTCTTGGCTTGATGCACCGTGTACATGTTAGCTAAGAATATTAGCTAAGCATAGACCGTGTCAAGGCTGGCCGATGCTACGATATGGTTTGTCGAACTTCACTGGTATGAAGCACACGGGATCGGCAAAAACGAAATCAAGATCAAGCACTTCCTCCACCAGGAGCACGCGCGGCAGTAACGGCCGGTGTGGAGAACGAGGACTACCCGGCCTCGCTCGAGCTGCGAAAAATCTACATCGCTTTGCCCGACCGGGTAGCGGGCGAGCATGGAATGTTGTGCGTCATTGACGAATCCGGGGAAGACTACCTGTTTCCGGAAGGGTATTTCGTGCCGATCAAGCTTCCATTGCAAGCCAAGCGCGCAGTCCTGCGGGCTCGGCAACCAGCATGAGGGGCTCTGGCCCTGGGCTGGGCCAATCCCGGTGGCTCGCTTACGATTCCAATTGCCCGAGACTGGTTGTTTCTAATAGAGTGAGGGTGTGACCTACTCTGACATCATCACGATGGAGCCCGGCAAGCGGGGCGGCAAGCCCTGCATTCGCGGGCTGCGAATCACTGTGTATGATGTTCTGGAATATCTGGCCAGCGGCATGACCCAGGCCGACGTCTTGCGGGAATTTCCTTATCTCACCGAACAAGACATTCGGGCCTGTCTCGCCTACGCCGCTGATCGCGAGCGCAAACTGGAAATTTCGAACGCGTGAAGCTGCTCTTCGATGAAAACCTGTCTGCCCGCGGTCTTAGCTGATATTTATCCAGGTTCGACGCACGTTCATCAATGCGGACTAGGCAGCGCGGACGATTCTGCCATTTGGCAATATGCCAAAGACAACGCCTTTACGATTGTCTCGAAGGACTCGGACTTTCAGGACCGAAGCGTTTTCCACGGTCATCCGCCGAAGCTCATCTGGCTCCGCGCTGCCAATTGCGACAGCACCGAAATCGAGAATCGCTTGCGGGCGGCACTGCCCATCGTCAAGCAGTTCATCCAAGAGGACGAGGAATCTTGTCTGGTTCTGGGGCTTCGCCACAAAACTAGGTAGCGGGGGTGCCTGGAAGACTGCGTCCCCGCGGATGCAATTCAGCCCAGGCAAGCTGGGCTTGCCTGGGGCACCCGGCTGAGATCGTCACGGCGAAGTATTATCCACAGCCTAGGACCTCTTTTCTAATTGCTATTCGCCTTTTATTCGTGGTAGTGTAACTCCGCTTGCGGGGTGTCCGAATTGGCAACTCTAGTTGAGGTTTCGCGCGAGACCACGAAGAACGGCAGTCGCAATCGCCTCGATTCAAGCGACCGCCGCATTCACGATTGGTACCGATTCGTCTTGTCGTTCCCTCCTCACCTGGTCCGCGAATACGTTCGAAAGTTTGGGCTTCATGCAGGCGGCGTGGTTCTGGATCCCTTCTGTGGCACGGGGACCACAATCGTCGAATGCAAGCGCCTGGGCCTCCGATCCATCGGCATTGAAGCAAACCCGATGGCCGCGTATGCCTCAGAAGTCAAGTCCGACTGGAGTCCTGACCCTGACGAATTGGTGAAGGGTGCCAAAAGGGTCGCTTCTCGTGTCCGCAAGCACTTCGCGGCTCGCGGGCTAGCGGAACTGCAAACGTCTGTGCCGAACCCCTCAAAGCTATTATCCCTGGCTCCCGAGCGGCACAAGCTAATCCTGAGGGACTCCATTTCTCCGCTGCCCTTGCATAGAACGCTCGTCCTACTCGGCGCTATCGACGAATCTGGCGGCTCGTTTTATCGCGGCCACTTAAAGCTCGCGGTTGCACGAATCCTTGTCGCCGAGGTCGGTAATCTGCATTTCGGGCCGGAGGTCGGAATCGGACCACCAAAGGACGACGTTGATGTGCTCGGCTTGTGGCTAAATCAGGTAACAAAGATGGCCGAGGATCTACGGGTTCTCGGAAACACGGACGATGCCTCCGCGTCGGTATTCCCCGGCGACTCGCGCTCTGGAATGGAATCCAAAGTTCTCCCATCCTCGGTTGACGTCGTAATTACGTCACCACCATACCCCAATGAGAAGGACTACACGCGGACTACGAGACTGGAATCAGTGATTCTTGGCTTAGTTCGCAGCAAAGAGGAATTGCGGCAGTTAAAGCAAGGGCTACTAAGATCGAACACCAGAGGTGTATACGTCACCGATGATGACGATCGGTGGGTCTCCTGTTTCCCCCGGATTCAGAAAATTGCCCGGGACATAGAAGAGCGGCGGGTTGCTCTGGGAAAGACAAGCGGATTTGAAAGGTTGTACGCGCGAGTGACAAAGCTTTATTTCGGCGGGATGGCACGTCACCTCCGTGAGTTACAGGCGCTGTTGAAACCTGGTGCGAAACTGGCCTATGTGGTCGGTGATCAAGCCTCGTACTTGCGCGTCATGATTCGGACTGGTGAAATTCTGGGAGAAATCGCGGAGCGCCTGGGCTATCGGGTTACAGGAATTGACCTTTTCCGAACGAGACTGGCGACGGCGACACGCGAACAATTGCGAGAGGAAGTCTTGCTGCTAGAGTGGCCCACTAAAGGGCGGCGATGACAACGTCGACCGGCAAGGATGCCGAGGACGGCAAGAAGGCGGCGCGCTACGCCCAGATCATTGAAGCGATTTTTAAACGCTACTGGAGGCGAGGCAAGACCGAATTTGTCTTTGAACGCGACGAGCTGGCGCAGGTTTGCAAAGAACTCAATATCGATCAGCCAAAGAACCTCGGTGATGTGATCTATAGCTTCAGGTATCGTCGTCCGCTGCCGAAATTTATCCTAAACACCCAACCTCAAGATCGGGGTTGGCTGATTCTTGGACAGGGCGATGCGCGGTACCGCTTCCGCCTGAACAAGCTCACGCACATCCGACCGACGAAGGGACTACTGGTCCGCAAAATACCCGACGCCACCCCGGAAATCATTTCGCACTATGCCTTAACAGACGAACAGGCCCTGCTTGCGAAGGTTCGCTATAACAGGCTGATAGACATTTTTCTCGGCATTACCGCCTATTCACTGCAGAGCCATCTGCGCACGAAAATCCTGAACTACGGGCAGATCGAGGTCGACGAGCTATACGTCGGGCTAGACAGCAGAGGAGTGCAGTATATCGTGCCTGTTCAGGCGAAAGGCGGTAAAGACATCCTTGGAGCGATCCAGACGATCCAAGACATCACTTTCTGTAACACCGAACAGCGCTTTAAGGACTGCATTCCCCGTGCCGTCTCGGCGCAGTTTCTTGCGGACGACACCATCGCCCTATTCGAAACTACTTTCGATGGCGATGAGGTGTCTATAGTGGGCGAACGTCACTACAAGCTGACGGAGGCCGATACCATCGACAGCTCCGACTTGAAACAGTACGGTATTCGCCGGTCCAACGCGTAACGAGGCTACGGTCACAGCATATGGGTGCCCAAGATCCATAACTGCTTGACATCAACTCCCAAGTAGATATAGATTATTGGTATATATTGCCTATAAGATAACATCCATCTAACTCGCGCTCTTTGACGAATCGCCGCCAAAACACCGAAGAATGCCACCTAACCCCTTTGCGGAACTGTTTGTGCGGGTAAGATTTCATCAGTTCGCGACGGTTGACCGACGGTATCAGTCCTGTAAGCTAATGATTCCGTTAGACCCCGTACAAGGGGTGCGGTTGTCGCTGCAGTAAACATGGCTGATATCACACGAACTCGCTCCGTCGAATCCAGCCCGCTCTACAACCCGGACCTCGCGCCGACCGACCCTTCTCGGCGCACCTGGGGTACGTATAACTTTGCCGCGCTGTGGGTCTCGATGGCCCACTGCATTCCCACGTACATGCTGGCCTCGGGGCTGATTGGCGCGGGAATGAGCTGGCGGCAGGCGCTACTCACGATTCTCCTCGGCAACACCATCGTGCTGGTTCCCATCCTGCTCAACTCGCACCCGGGCACCAAGTACGGAATTCCCTTCCCCGTGTTCGCGCGGGCGGCGTACGGCACCCGCGGTTCGAACCTTCCGGCTCTCATGCGTGCGCTAGTGGCCTGCGGGTGGTTCGGCATTCAGGCGTGGATCGGCGGGCAGGCGCTGCACGTGTTCTTCCGCTCGCTGTGGCCGGGATGGGAGACCGCCATTCCCGGCAACTTCGGCGGCCACGCGCCCACCGAGTGGATTGCGTTCCTGATCTTCTGGGCGCTGAACATCGTCGTTATCTACCGCGGCATGGACCTGCTGCGCAAAGTGGAGAACTGGGCGGCGCCGTTTGTGCTCATCATGACATCGCTGCTGGTGTGGTGGGCGCTCGGGCAAGCGCATGGGCTCGGCCCCATCCTGGCCCAGAAGGGCAAGTTCGCCACCTGGCGCGAATTCTGGCCAGTCTTCGTGCCGTCGCTGACGGCCATGATCGGCTTCTGGGCGACCCTCTCGCTGAACATGCCGGACTTCACGCGCTTCGGCCGCAGCCAGCGCGAGCAGGCCGTGGGACAGGTGATTGCGCTGCCGACCACGATGACCGTCTTCGCCGCCATGGGCGTGATCATCACCAGCGCCAGCGCCATCATCTATGGCAAGGCCATCTGGGACCCGGTTGAGCTGGTGGGAAAATTCACCGAGCCGTGGATCGTGGCGGTCTCGATGTTCACCGTCGTGGTGGCGACGCTCTCGGTCAACATCGCCGCCAACGTGGTCTCGCCCGCCAACGATTTTGCCAACGCCTTCCCCCGCTTCATCACCTTCCGGCGCGGAGGCCTGCTCACCGGCCTGATCGGAATCGTGATGCAGCCCTGGAAGCTCTTGGCCGATCCCTCGGGCTACATCTTCAAGTGGCTGCTCGGATATTCCGGCGGGCTGGGATCGATTGCGGGCGTGCTCATCGCCGACTACTGGCTGGTGCGCCGCCGGCGGCTCGAGGTTCAGGATCTCTATCTCGAAGACGGCATCTACGGCGGATGGAACTGGCGCGGGGTGGCGGCCACGCTGCTGGGCTGTTTGGCGGCCTGGATCGGACTGGTGGCGCCGCCGCTGCGCTTCCTTTACGACTACTCGTGGTTTGTCGGATTCGGCGTGGCGTTTGCGACTTATTGGCTGGCGCAGATGGGAAGCAAAACCTACGCCGCGGAAGCGGGCGCTTCGGGATAGCGAAGGACCAACGCGAATCTCGCGGAGGAAATCATCTGGCTTGATGTACCGTGTACGTGTTAGCCAACCATGGCAGATGAGGCGATGAATGATGCGGTGGCCCCTGGCAGTTGCTCTTTCGATCATGCTTATGACGATCACCGGTTTTGCTGCTGACGCTGGCGTGGAAGCGCGCCGCAAGCAACTGAAGTCCGCTCTCGATGACGAGTGGGAATACGCGCTGCGCACCCATCCTGAGTTCGCCACCTACGTGGGCGACAGCCGCTACAACGACAGGCTGAGCGATTATTCTCCCGAGGCGGTCGAACGAGACCTCAAGCATGCGCAGGAAGCGCTGAAGCACATCGAGGCCATCGACGCCACCGGCTTTCCCGAGCAGGAGAAGCTGAACCAGCAACTGGCGGTGCGCGAGCTGCGCGAGCAGACCGAAAGCACGCTCCTCAAGGAATGGGAGATGCCGGTAAACCAGATGGGCGGCATTCATCTGGAATATGCCGCCATGCCGTCGCAACTGCCGTTCCGCACCGCGAAGGACTACGAAGACTACCTGGCGCGGCTGCATCAGATGCCGCGCGCCTTCGATCAGACCATCACCGTGATGCGCCTGGGTATGAAGGACCACATGATGCCGCCGCGCTATGTGATGGAGAAGGTCGCCACGCAGGCCGAGGACATCGCCGACAAGCTGCCGGAAGCGAGCCCCTTCGCCAGACCCGTGCTCAAGTTCCCCTCCGGCATTCCGGAAGCCGATCAGAAGCGGCTGCGCGATGCGGTGCTGGCGGCGGTGAGGAACCAAGTCGGGCCCGCGTACGCGACGTTCGCCAAGTTCGTGCGCATCGAATATGCACCCAGGGGCCGCACCGACTACGGCGTGTGGGCGCTGCCCAACGGCGACGCCATTTATCGCTTCGACGTCCGGCAGATGACCACCACCGATCTGGCGCCGGAAGCCATTCACCGCATGGGCCTGAAGCAGGTCGATGAGATCGAAGCCGAGATGCTGAAGATCGCCCGCCAGCAAGGCTTCAGCGACCTCAAGAGCTTCAACGCGCACATCCGCACCGACCGCAAGCTCTACGCCACTTCGGGCCAGCAGTTGCTCGATCTCTATCAGCACTACACCGACCAGATGTACGCCAAGCTGCCGCAACTGTTCGGGCACCTGCCGCACAACAAGCTGGAGGTGGTGCCGATGGAGGACTATCGCGCGCCCGATGAGGTGCCGGCCGACTACTCGCCGGGAGCGCCGCAGTCGGGGCGGCCGGGGCGGATCAACGTCAACGAGTACGCTCCGGAGAAGCGGCTGCTGCTGAACGCGGAGGCGATCGCGTACCACGAGGGCATCCCCGGACACCATCTGCAATTCACCATCGCCGCGGAGCTGCCCGAGCTGCCGCCGTTCCGCAAGTATGCCGAGTTCACCGCCTACTCCGAAGGCTGGGCGTTCTACGCGGAGCGGCTGGGCAAGGAGGTCGGCTTCTACCAGGATCCCTACAGCGAGTACGGCCGGCTGGGCAACGAGATGTGGCGCGCGGTGCGCCTGGTGGTGGATACCGGCGTGCACTCCAAGCACTGGTCGCGCGACCAGATGCTGGACTTCTTCCGCCAGCACACCGCCATGGATGAGCAGAACATCGTGACCGAAGTGGACCGCTACATCGTGTGGCCGGGACAGGCGCTGGCCTACAAGCTGGGACAGATGAAGATCATCGAACTGCGCGAGCGTGCGCGCCAGCGCCTGGGCGAACGCTTCGACATCCGCATGTTCCACGACGCGGTGCTGGACGAAGGGCCGGTCCCGCTGGATGTTCTGGAGAAGCGCATGGATGGATGGATCGCGTCGCAGAAGACGGGTGCCGGGCAATAGGGCATCCCCCAAGGCGCGAAGGGCCTGGATACCTTACTCCAGCATGGAACCGAACGACCTCGGTCACTTGTGAGAAGGCCTGTTCACGCCAGCTATTGAGGCGCGGACTTTAAATCAGCCGACTCAATCACTGCTACGGCTTCCTCCGCGTACTGTTCTAGATTCTCGGCAACCCATTCCTCACCAGCCCTGACGGTGTGAAACCGCAACGTACAACCGCCATCATCGTGTACGGAAATGATGAAGCGGAACGCCGAATTTGGTGCCACTGTGCATAGCTGGTGGTTCAGGGAGGCTGCAAGCGTAACAGCTTGCTCCACCAGAGCTTCAGGGTTGCGTTCCAAGACCAAATCGTCAACGTGGATGTGATTCGCAGAGCACTCGTATCCCGTTCTGTCAGGGAAGTCGCTCCTATTGTCGCGCTGCCCTGAGAACACGATGCAATCGTCGATGCGAGTAAGTCCACCTTCGGCAATGCCAGCAAGCGCAGGTTGGAGTTGACGTACCTCGGGCAGCCTCGCCCGAACCAGACGCCTCATACGGGCATTCATTCGCATATCCCCAAGATTGTAATGCCCACGCTGCTAGCAATGCCTATGCACCGGGGCCGGTGCAACTTCTCAGTTAGTGCAAATGCCTGTTGTCGCTCATCATGATGGGAACCTGCCCGCCGTTCAGCGTAAAGTGTTGGTCGTGAGAACCATTCTTACTGCAGTCATGATTTTGACGCTCGCCTCGGCAGCCGCGTTTCAGCCCGCCGAACGGCCCCCCTTCCCTCGACGGCTGATACTGTACGCTCTTGTCGTGCTTTTCCTTCTCATTGCAGGACTCGCAACTGGCAGATTCCGCGCTTCGAGAAAGTCATGGGAGGAACTTCAGTGGTGGCAGAGGGGCCTTTACTGTCTCGCGGTCGCCGTCGTTTCTTGGGCAATGTTCGTTTGCTGGCCTATGACTTGTTGGCCGTTCTGGTAGACCCGATGGCCCCAGGGCTGATTGTTGAAAAATCGCTTTCTTACAAGTAATCGGATTGGGAGCTGATACCCCCGGGTTCACGACCACCTGCGGAAAAATAATGCCTGCTCCGCGATGGGCACGGTGCGGGCCGAGAGCGCCGCGAGCTGCGGCTCGCTCAAGGGCGTGAACTCGCGGGCGAGCTTGACGTTCTCTTCCAACTGCACCACGTTGTCGCAACCGATGATGACGGTGCTCACCGGCAGCGAGAGCACGTAGTAGAGCGCATCCTTCATGGTGAGCGGCCCCGCCTGCATCTTGCCGTGGGCATACGCTCCGACCGCGGGCCAGTTCGAAATCAGCCGTCCGCGCGAGGGAATCTTCATTCCGATGATGCCCATCTGCTTCTCCACCGCCAGTGGAAGCAGTTTCTCCTGGAAGCTGAGGTGATGTCTGTCGGCGGCGTTGACCGCCATCAGGATCTGGTCGAAGGGGAAGCGGCGCAGGCATTCCATCAGCACTTCGGGATCGGTGTGCCCGGTCACGCCCAGGTAGCGAACCATCTTCTGCTCGCGCGCCTGCTGCGCAGCTTCCAGCGCTCCGCCTTTGGCGAAGATGCGATCGACGTCGTCCTGCGTGTCGATGTGGTGAAGCTGCCAGGCATCGAGGTGGTCGGTGTTGAGCAGCTTGAGCGATTCCTCGAGCAGACGCAGCGAGCCGTCGCGGCTGCGGTCGTGGGTCTTGCTGGCCAGGTAGACCTGGTTGCGGCGCCGCTTCATCACCTGTCCGATGTAGCGCTGGCTCCAGCGCTTGCCGCCGCCGTACATCGCCGCGGTGTCGATGTAGTTGACGCCCAGATCGAGCGCCCGCTCGACGATGGCCACGGCCGCGGCCTCGTTGTCCGGCTGCTCGATGGCCGCCTGGCCGCCCAGGCTGAAGAGGCCG
>JBKQPN010000114.1:0-100529 GCA_052145015.1 Terriglobales bacterium | reverse complement strand
TTGCGACTACCGGCGGCCAGCTCCATGCCAAGTACGTGATTCATGCAGTCGGCCCCGTGTGGCAGGGCGGGGATCACGGCGAGTCGGAGCTACTTTGCAGTTGTTATCGCGAGGCAATACGGATCGCCGATGAACTGAAACTCCACAGCATTGCGTTTCCGGCGATCTCGACTGGAATATTCGGTTACCCGGTCGAGCAAGCCGCCTGGGTGGCCATACCAACAGCGATCGACAGCTTGCGCTCTGCCAAACACCTCGGCGTCGTTCAATTCGTGCTGTTTGACCGGCCGACCTTCGATACATTCGTGAAGGTTATCATTGCGCAACGTCGCCCGGCATCGGGCCGGCCCTATGAGATCATGACCGCAACACTAAGACTGGGGGCACATAATGGCCCGTAAGAAACTGATGGCCGCCAACTGGAAAATGTACAAAACGCCGCAACAGGCGCAGGAGTTCCTGCGCGCTTTCCTGCCCCTGGTCGAGGGACACACGCGCGATGAGATCGCCATCTGCCCGCCGTTCGTGTGCCTGCCGGCGGTGGTGGAGGCGCTGGCCGGGCAGTCGATCGGCGTGGGCGCGCAGAACCTGCACTGGGAAAAAGAAGGCGCTTACACCGGCGAGATTTCGGCGGGCATGCTGGTCGCGGTGGGGTGCACGCACGTCATCATCGGCCACTCCGAGCGACGCCAGTATTTCGGCGAAACCGACGACACGGTGAACCGCAAGCTGCAAGCTGCGCTCGCCGCCGGGCTCACGCCCATCGTCTGCGTGGGCGAAGTTTTGCAGGAGCGCGAATCCGGGCTGACCGAGGAGGTCCTGCGCCGCCAGTGCCAGCGCGGTCTGAGCAGCGTCTCCGGCGAAAAGGCGCGCAAGCTGGTGATCGCCTACGAGCCGGTGTGGGCCATCGGCACCGGCAAGACAGCGACGCCGCAGCTCGCCGCCGAGGCGCACGCCGTGATCCGCGCCGAAGCCGCCAAGGCCCTGGGCCAGGCGGTTGCGGAAAGCATGCGCATTCTTTATGGCGGGAGCGTGAAGCCGGATAACGCCAAGGCCCTGATGTCGGAAAGCGAGATTGACGGGGCGCTGGTCGGCGGCGCCAGCCTGGATGCCAAGTCGTTTACTGCCATCACGAAGTATTAGCGAAGCGGATCAGATCCGACCTCTCCAGTAGCCTGGCCTGCGATGGCAATGCGCAACGGCCAGCACTTGGATGAGGTTCGTAGAGGTCTGGTAGACGATTGCAAAGGGAAACTGGTGAAGCAAGAATCGGCGGCAACCTGTCATAGACGGCGTCCACCGTTCGGGGGCTTCCTGGATCTTCTCAATAGACAGGCTAAACTCAGCCTCGAACTTGAGCGCTGCCGTTGGACTCCGCTCTCGGTACCACGCCAACGCCGCCAGATACTCCGTCTCTGCCTCAGGAAGAAACTCAACGGGTAGTTTCATCGGGGAGGATTGCGCGAGCCTTGTTGCGGACCTGGTCCCAAGGAACCATCCTTACTTTCCCTGATCGGAGATCATCGAGACGGTGAGCGATCTCCGCTTGCCAGGCAGCTTCGACATCCCCATCACTGATCGGGTCCAGGCTTTCGATCAAAGAGCTAGCCAGTTCGGCGCGCTCCTTGGCCGTGAGCGCCAGAGCTTTCCTAAGGAGGTCGGTGGCTTCTTGGCGCATGGCTGGATTGTACCTCGGACACACGCCATCTCATGCAAGAAGAGTCCAGACGGTCTCGCCTCCTGCTTCCTGCCTCCTGATATAATCCCTATTGCCCTCACTGCAAGGCGCGTGATTCGCGCACGCGGAGAGTTTTTGTCCGACTGCGGAAGTGGTGGAATTGGCAGACACACCATCTTGAGGGGGTGGCGCCGCGAGGCATGCGGGTTCAAGTCCCGCCTTCCGCACCATCCAACCCTCCGCAAATACGAAGAAAGGCATGGGCGCCCGACGCGCCTTAATCTGATCCGACATGTGGTGGGTTGCAGCTCTAACCGTTATTCACGTACTGGTTTGCGCTTTCCTGATCATCGTGGTGCTGCTGCAGAGCGGGCGCGGCGCCGATGTAGCCGCCGCTTTCGGCGGCATGGGCAGCCAGACCGCCTTCGGCCCGCGCGGTTCGGCTACTGTGCTCACGCGCGCCACTGCCTGGTCGGCCATTCTGTTCATGATCACCTCGATCACGCTCTCGATCATCGCCTCCCGCCGCGCGACCAGCAGCTCGGTGCTCGGCAACATCAAGCCCAGCCAGACGAAGAGCCAGCCCGCCCAGCAGCCGGCCCCCAAGCCGGAGTCGCCGCCCGCGATCCCGAAATAACTGGCAACTGGCAACTGGGAACTGACTTATGATTCACGAGATCTTTCCCGTCGGGCCGCTGGCGTGCAACTGCTCCGTCATCGGCGACGAGGTCACCCACGAAGCCATGGTCATCGATCCCGGCGACGACGTCGACGAGATCATGGCCATCGTCGGCCGGCACGGCTTAACCGTAAAGCAGATCGTCGTCACCCACGGACACATCGACCACGTCGGCGGGGCCATGAAGCTGAAGCGGCTCACCGGCGCTCCCGTCCTGCTGAACCAGAATGACTACGACTTGCTGAAGACCGCCGACCAGGTCGCGACCTGGCTGGGCATGACACCCCCCGGCAAAATCGATATCGACCAAGACCTCTCCGCGGGCGACGTGGTGGGCGTGGGAAGCCTGAAGGCGGAGGTGATGCACACGCCCGGGCACACCGAAGGCAGCGTCTGCTTGCACTTTGCTCCCCAGCAGAAGCTGATCGCCGGGGACACCCTTTTTGCCGGCAGCATCGGCCGCACCGATCTGCCTGGCGGCAACTTCAAGAAGATCATGCACTCGCTAAAAGGCCCGGTGATGTCCCTACCGGACGAGACGGTCGTGGTTCCCGGCCACGGCCCGCTGACCACCATCGGCGAAGAGCGGGAGACGAATCCGTTCATTCTCGGCCGGTATGGCGAATAACAACAACCCACGGCGTAAGCCTTCCACGCATCGCCGGCAAAGGGGGCGAGGCAAATCCGCTATTGGCACGGAGGTGGATGCGGATGCCACGTATATGTACCGTGCCTTCTTTTCTGGCCCGTGTCCGGCAGCGGAGATTGATCTACCACATTCCCAGATTTATCGATGTGAGCGCAACTACCGGAAATCAGGGCGGGCGCCAATCCTTGTGAAAAATTGCCGGCCCAATCAAATCGTGGCCATATGAACACCACCCCTTTCTTGTTCATGTAGCCCCACTTTCCACCATTTTTCCTGAATGGCACGGCACCTTCGGAGAAGCTGTCATAGAAGAAGTACAGCAACCTTGACTCAATCAGCCAGCGTCCGGTTTTATCGATGTACCCCATTTTGACGAAATCCTTCAGGACGGAGTCGGTAAGGTGCATCCCTCCGGCCCGGACAAGCGCAAGCCCCTCTGAAAATGGAGCGGCAGCACTGAACTTAGGCTTAATGACCATCTTCCCTTCTTTGTTGATATAGCCCCAAGTGTCTTCACCGACAGGAATCTGGCGCGATGCAGATGCGAGTCCTTCCGAAAACTCCCCCACACCTTCAAATTCAGGGGCGATAACCATCTTCCCAGTATTGTCAATGAATCCCCATTTCTTGACTTCTCGCACGGCCGGCGTGCCCGCGCCACGCGAGTCGATGAATCCGATCTTTGAAGGGGCGGCGGTGCGAACGTAAACAGCCGCTAGACCGTCGGCGAAATTCCGCGCCTTCTCGAACTGCGGGCTGATAACCACGATTCCATTGGCATCTGCATAGCCCCATTTGGCGCCTTGTTCAAACGGGATGGGAAAGGCGTGGTCTGATTCGCTGCTTTTGGGCCGGTCGCCCTGACTGCCGGCGCTCGGAAGACAGCAGAGAATTAGAACGGTGGTTGTTAAGGATTGTACGAGCCGGATCATTGAGAGAGCTCACAGCCAATGGGTTGCTCATCTATAAGAGCATCACCAAGGAATTCTATGCCCCAGAGTTCTGAATTGTTGAGAAATCGCCATTTCACCAACAAACTCCGCTCAAAAGCATCCGAGCACCAGCTTCACCCCCTCCGCAAACACACCCGACGGCGTAATCAGGCTCACCACCAAATATCCTTCGGCAGGGAAATCATAAAAATGTCCCGGATGGACGACGACCGACTGCTCCTCGAGCAGCGCGATGGCCAGTTCTTCATCCGAGCGTGTCGCCGGCACTCGCAACACCGCATACCAGCCGCCTTCAACTTCAAGACGTCGAACTAATTCCTGCGTCGCGAGCTGCCGGTCGAGTTCGGCCAGGTTCGCCGCCACCCGTTCCTTCACTTGGCGCTGGATCTCGTCGCGCCGTGCGAGGAAATCCGGCAATGCAAGCTGCACCGGCATGTTGACCGACAGGTAGGTATCGGCAATGACCTCCAGCCGCGCCAGCGCTTTTCGCGCCAGTTCGGGCGGGCCGCCGGTGACGATCCACGCCAGCTTCATTTGCGGCAGCGCGCAGATTTTTGAGATCCCGCTCAACGTGAAGGTCAGGGCCTGGCGCGGACTCGCAAAGCTCTGCCGGGTAACGCTATCGTGAGCGTAGTCAAGAAACACTTCGTCGGCCACAAGGGCCAGCTCGCGCGCACGGCAGAGCGAATCGAGGATGTCGGTCTCCGCCGGCTTCACGAAAGAGCCCGTCGGATTATTGGGGTGAACCACCAGGATGGCGCGGGTGCGCGAACTCAGTGCTTCGGCGAGCCCATGCAGATCGATCTGCCAGCCGTGATCGTAGAGCAGCGGATACGAGACCAGCTTCACGTCCTGGATCGAAGCCAGGAACTCAAAGAGCGGATAACTGGGCGCGGGCACCAGCACCTCGTCGCCGGGATCGCACAGCAGGCGGAAGATGAAGCTGTATCCCTCGCTGGTGCTGGCGGTGAGGATCGCCTGTTCCGGATCGATCTCTGCGCCGCGCTGCCGGTAATAGCCGCACACCGCTTCCCGCGCGGCGCGCAGGCCCTTGGGATGGGGATCGTAGGCAAGGCCGCGATGGTCCGCGAGCCCGGCAAGCAACGACCGATCGTAAGCGAACCCGCAGCGCGTCGGGTTCGACTCCGTCAGGTCGAGCACTTCCCTGCCCGCAGCCCGATGGCGATCGAGCGCAGCGGAAAAGCGGTTGGGCGCGAGCGGCCATCCAGTGCGGGAGGCGAACATGCGTCGGCAGCCTACAGGAAACCCAGCGCAGATTCCAAACTGGCCTCAATGGCAGCGTGAAAATCCTCACTCACCATTTACAATCCGAATCGAGACCTCACGCATGGTCGCACGCGTACTAATGGCGATCGCGCTGGCCGGCTTGCTCACCTCGACCTTCTACCTCCTGCTGGTCGGGTTGGCGGTGCTGCGTTTCCGTAGAAAACGCCTGGCCTGCGGCGGAGCCGGGCTCCCGCCGGTTACGTTGCTCAAGCCCGTACACGGAATCGAACCGCAGCTCCGGGACAGCCTCGAAAGTTTCTTCCGCCTCGACTATCCGCGATTTGAGATCATCTTCGGAGCCCGCACCGGCGACGACCCCGCCCTCGCCGTCGTTCACGAGCTGATGCGGATCTACCCGCAGGTGCCGGTCAAGCTGGTCACCTCCGGCGACCCGCCGTGGCCGAACGCGAAGTGCTGGTCGCTGGCGAAGATGGTGGGCGAAGCCAGTTTCGATTACCTAGTGATCAGCGACAGCGACGTCGAGGTCGCACCCGACTATCTTCGGCATCTGATTCCGGCCTTGCTCGCGCCCGGGGTCGGATGCGTCACCACCGTCTACCGCGGCAAACCGACCGATGGGCTGTGGGCCCTCCTGGAAGCCCTGGGCATGTCCGTCGAGATGACCTCGGGAGTGCTGGTGGCGGAGATGCTGGAAGGCATGAAGTTCGCCCTCGGGCCGACCATGGCGGTGCGCCGGGAAGCCTTGCAAAAGATCGGCGGCTTCGCCACCCTTGCCGACTATTGCTCGGACGATTTCCTGCTGGGCAAAGAGATCGCCGCCGCCGGTTACAAGGTCATCCTCTCGCCCCACGTCATCGACCATGTCATCCTGCACGAGTCGCTGCGCCAATCGCTCGCTCATCAGACGCGCTGGATGAAAAGCACGCGCTACTCCCGGCCCATGGGACACCTGGGAATGGCGCTGACCTTCGCCATGCCCTATGGTGTGCTCGGCCTGCTGGCCGGAGCGGCTTCGGGCAGGCTCTTGGCGGGCGTGATGATCCTCGCAGCCACGTTTCTCAACCGTGCGCTGCTTTCCATCATCGCCGGCTGGGGCGCCCTGCGCGACCAGCGCTCGCTCGCCTACTGCTGGCTTTATCCTTTCCGTGACCTCATGGGCTTCGGCTTCTGGGTGGCCAGCTATTTCAGCGACCGGATCCTATGGCGGGGCGAGCATTACCGCCTGGAGGTCGGCGGCAAGATGGTCAGAATCACATAGGGATTGAGTCATTGTGTCATTGAGCCATTGAAAACCACTCGCCCAATGAATCAATGACTCAATCTTTCTTCACTCCCGTCCCTCGCCAGCTATTGTTGGTGCGCTGCGTGATCAGCACCTCGGAGAGCCCTGCGGTCGCGAACCAGTCCTCGATCTCGGCGCGGCTGTGGTAGAAGGCAGTCGGCGCCACCAGGTGGTCGAAGACGTTCCAGAAGTTTTCGGCGAACGAGTAGTTGGAGATCGTGCAGAGATATTCGGAGTAGAACAGCAGCTTCTTCAGCCGGGGACGGTTCCGCGCCGGGCCGTACACCAGCTTGAGCGCGGTGTAGAGCGGCAGTGAGAGCGCGAACGACAGCGCACGGGTCACTGCCTTGGGCGCGCGCGAGGTGAAGTGGATGCGCACCGGGTTGACGATCTTCTCAATCCACCAGTTCCCTTCCTTGCCGTACACCCAGATCACGGCGCGGCCGCCCGGCCGCAGGTGGCGGACCAGCGCCAGGAATCCCTGCTTGGGATCGGGAAGATGGTGGAGCACGCCGATGCTGTAGAACAGGTCGAAGGCCGCAAGCAGCGGCAGATGGTAGATGTCGGCTTGCAGGATGTGTACGTTGGGCAGTTGCCGCGTGTTCTGGTAAGCCGCTTCGACCGCGTCCGAGAGATCGATGCCCACCACGTCGCGCGCGCCAAACTCCGCCGAAAGCCAGGCGTGGCGGCCTTTTCCGCAGCCTGCGTCCAGCACCACGCGGCCGCGGAAGGCCTCCGGCTGGAGGGGATGGATCCAGTCGAGAAACTCCGCCCGGTATTGTTCGTTCAGCTCCGAGTAGTGGGTCCACTCGTACCCGAAGGCGGCAGCGGTGGCGCGCTTTTCCGCCGAAAGCTCCGCGGAGAGAAATCGCGGGATGCCACGCACGATCGCAAAATTCGCGCCGCAGGCAGGGCACGACAACGTGCCTTCGATGATCTCGGCGTCTTCTTCGTGTTCGGCGCGCAGCACGAAAGGGCGGCCGCACGGCCGGCAAGCCAGGTAGTCGAGGAGTTTGCGCTTCATCGCGTGGGGTGGCGAGAGTGTCAGTATATATGACCGGCTGGTTCAGCCGCCTTTTGCTAGAATCGCCTCGTGTGCGGCATCGTAGGATTCACGCATAAGGACCGCTTCTCGGCCGGCGAGCGCATCCGCGAAGCCACCTCCACGCTGCTCCACCGCGGCCCAGACCAGCAGGGCGTCTTCGAGACGCCCAACGTTTCGCTCGGCGCCGTGCGGCTGAAGATCATCGACCTCATTTCGGGCGAGCAGCCCATGCGCAGCGACGACGGCGACACCGTCCTGGTCTTCAACGGCGAGATTTACAACTATGCCGAAGTGCGCGAGGAATTGAAGGCGCGCGGCCATCGCTTCGCCAGCCGCAGCGACACCGAAGTCGTGCTCAGGGCGTTTCTCGAGTGGGACACCGGCTGCTTCGCGCGCCTGCGCGGGATGTTCGGGCTGGCCCTGTGGACGGAATCGCGGCGGCGACTGGTGCTGGCCCGCGACCGCATGGGCATCAAGCCGCTTTATTACTCCCGCCGGGGCGACGACATCTATTTCGGTTCGGAGCTGAAGGCCATCTTCGTTCACCCCGAGATCGACCGCACCATCGATCTCGACGGGCTCAACTGCTATCTCCGCCTGAACTGGGTTCCCGCGCCGCACACGCTGGTGCGCGACATCGTGAAGCTCCTGCCCGGACACTTCCTGGTCTGGGAGGACGGCCACGTACGCACCGAGTGCTACTGGCGTTGCGCGCCCGAGCCAATGCCCGCGCAAACCACGCTGGAAGAGGCCAAGCAGCAGCTCGATGGGCTGCTGCGAAGCTCGGTGAAGGAGCACCTGGTGTCGGACGTGCCGCTGGGCGTGTGGGCCAGCGGCGGCATCGATTCCTCGACCATCCTGCATTACGCCGCCGCGGCCAGCCCGTCGCGCCTGAAAACGTTCTCCATCACCTTTAAGGGGCGCAGCTTCGACGAGAGCCGCTACATCCGCGAAGCAGCGCACCTCTACGGCACCGACCACACCGAGTTCGACCTCAGCCCCGGGGCCGAGCTGGTGGATGCCATCCAGCAGTTCGCCTACTACTCGGACGAGCCCAGCGCCGATGCCGGTTCGCTCCCCGTCTGGTTCCTCTCGAAGATGAGCCGGCAGCAGGTGACGGTGGCGCTCAGCGGAGAAGGCGCCGACGAGCTCTTTGGCGGATATCTCACCTACCGCGCTGATCGCTACGCGCGGATGGCGCGGGCAGTCCCGGCGTTGTTGCGGCGCGCCGCCGCCTCGGCCGTTCAACTCTGGCCGGTTTCCGACGACAAGATCAGCTTCGAATACAAGCTCAAGCGCTTTCTGAAAGGCTCATTGCTTCCTCCCGAGGAAGCGCACGTGTTCTGGAACGGAACGTTCTCCGCCGCGGAGCTGTGTGCCTTCTTCTTGAAGGCTGACCCCGAGCCGATGCGCCGCCTGCTTGGCGATGTGCCGCCCAGCGACGGCATCGACCGCTTCCTGCTCTTCGACCAGCGCTACTACCTGCCCGACGACATTCTCTACAAGGTCGATCGCATGAGCATGGCGCACTCGATGGAGGTGCGTCCGCCGTTCCTCGACCATCGCATCGTGGAATTCGCCGCCGCCCTGCCGGAAGCCTACAAGGTCCGCGGCTCGGAGCTGAAGTTCATCCTGCGGGAGCTGATGAAGGGCAAACTGCCGCGCTCCATCCTGTATCGCAAGAAAAGCGGCTTCGACATCCCGGCACACGACTGGTTCCGCGGCCTCTTGAAGCCGCTGCTGCTCGACACCGTGACCGAAGCGGCGGTCGGGCAGACCGGCTTGTTCCGCTGGCAGGGGATTCAGGCCATCATCGGCGATCATCTGGAAAGGCGAGCCAACCTCGGTTACCACTTGTGGGGGCTTCTGATCCTGTTCCTGTGGATGAAGCGGTGGAACATCCGCTGCGCGTATTCACACGAAACACCGCAGACAAGCGCCCGCGAGCGCAATCGGGTTCTGATCTGATCGCGCCCGGCGCGCGAGCCGGGTGCTACAATCTTCTGCTGATCTTCTGCAGGGCTGGCCATGCTCGAATACAAGATCCGGCAAAGCGGCGATGTGACCCTCATCGATTTGAAGGGGCCCATCACTCTGGGCGAGGCGCTGGCGCATGACTCGGAAGGCGGCGACCACCCCGGGGAGGGTGAGCGGCCGGTAGTCATCGGCGAGATCGTTCGTGACCTGCTGAAGCGGGGGCGGCAAAAGATCCTGCTCAACCTGAAGAACGTCAGCTACATCGACAGTTCCGGCATCGGAGAACTGGTGGGCGCCTTTACCAAGGTGCAGGCGCAGGGCGGCCAGCTCAAGCTGCTCAACCCGACGGTGAAGGTGGTCAATGTTCTGCGGCTCACTCGCCTTGACCACTTCTTCCCGGTCGAGACCGACGAAACCGCCGCCATCCAGTCGTTCGCGTTACCGAGCTGAAGCTTGCCGGGCGACTACGCCGGTGTGGCACGCCTCGCACTGCACTTTTCCCTCGATCTCGTTCAAGTGCCGCTGCACGTCGAGGACGGCCGGCCCCTTGCCGGCATTCGACTCCTGCCGTCCGGCGAGGTTCAGCAGCGACTTCAGCAATTGCTGCTGGCGGTACAGGAGTTCGCGAGCTGCCGGGTCGGGCGGTTCCATTCTGGCCGCGTCGGCCTGGGCCTGATCCACGCGCGCCCGCAGCGAATCGAGTTCCACCTTGTTGGCGAGATAGAGGTCGAGCGGCACCACGCGGATCTCCGCCCGCCGCCACATGCGTTCGCCGATTCCGGTCTGGTGGGCCGGCATCGTTTGACTCGCGCCAGGAGCACGGTCCATCACCGCGGGGTTGGAAAGGGTTTGGGCCAGCATGAGGGCGCCGACCACACAGAGAGCAAGCAGGAAGGCCGCATTGCGCATACACACCTCCCCTGAAGACCTTCTTCCTTCGTCTGATTCTGGGCTCGGCCCAACGGCGCAGATAGGACGGAGCGCACGCATGGCTGTGACGGCGCAACAAGGTGAGTTTGGTTCGCTGGGGTGGTGGAGCGGAGCGCGGGATGTTGAAAGCCCCGCGTGCGCAGTGTAACTTGGGTTAAGGAAAGGGAGCTGGGGGATGCCCGTACGTCCGACCGAGCCTGATCTGTCGGCACTGAAGATCGACGAGCACGCTCGCTCCCGCAGCGGGAGCAAATGGCTGCGCTGGGTTGCCGCCGCAGTCGGCGTGTGCTTTCTTGTGTTTGCGTTGGGCTTTGTTCTCATCGGGAAGGCTCCCAACGTGCAACTGGCCACCGTCCACAGCACGAGCGGTGACACGCGGGTCGCGCTGCTGAACGCCAGCGGATACGTGACCCCGCGCCGCCGGGCCACGGTCGCTGCTAAGATCACCGGCCGCGTGGTCAGGATGAACGCCGAAGAGGGCATGCAGGTCCAGGAAGGCCAGGTGCTGGCGGTGCTGGATGAATCCGACGCGCGCACGCGCCTGGTTTCCGCGCAGGCGGACCGCGATGCAACCTGGGCCGCGCTTGCCGACCTGCAAGTGAATCTGGTCAACGCCGATCGTGAACTGCACCGCACCCAGGAGCTGGAGAAGGCCGGCGTGAGCAGCCCGCAGGCCCTCGACCTGGCGCGAACCACCGCGGACAGCTATCGCGCGCGCATCCAGTCTACCGACGAGCAGGTGCGCGCCGCTGATGCGCGCATCAAGATGGCACAGCAGGACTTGGACAACTGCACGGTGCGCGCACCCTTCGCCGGCGTCGTCGTTTCCAAAGATGCGCAGGTAGGCGAGATGGTCTCGCCGGTATCGGCGGGCGGCGGCTTCACGCGCACCGGCATCGCCACCATTGTGGACATGAATTCCAACGAGGTCGAGGTGGACGTGAACGAGTCGTACATCGCCCGCGTCGAGCCGGGGCAGCCGGTGACGTCGGTGCTCGACGCCTATCCCGATTGGAGGATCCCGTCGCACGTGCGCACCGTGATTCCCACCGCCGACCGCCAGAAGGCGACGGTGAAGGTGAGGATCTCCTTCGACAAGCTCGACCCGCGCATCCTGCCCGACATGGGAGTAAAGGTCACGTTCCTGGGCGAGGAGACCGGTGCGGCAAAAGCCGCGGTGCGGGTGCTGGCGCCGCATGATGCCGTGCGCCAGGAGAACGGCCAGCCGGTGGTGTTCCTTTACCGTGACGGCAAGGTGGAGCGCCGCGCGGTGCGCGTGGGCGCGACCCAGGGCAACGACGTGGAGATCATCGCCGGGGTGGCGGATGGCGATCGCCTGGTGGTCGGCAGCGAGCCGCTGAAAGACGGCCAGCGCGTGGATGTGAAGCAGTGATGTGGGGCAAAGCATCTTAACCGTGTTGTAACAACCCGCAAGTAGAATCGTCCCTTTTCATTTCGACATCCAAATTCGCAGCCCCATACGGGAGATACCCATGGTCAGAGTCGATGGTCGCGGCAACGGCAACAGCCTGGTCCGCGTACGAGGTCTGGACAAGAAATACCAGCGCGGCAGCGAGGAGATCCACGTGCTCCAGGGACTCAACCTCGACGTGGACGCCGGCGACTTCGTCGCCTTCATGGGCCCCAGCGGATCGGGCAAGACCACGCTGCTCAACCTGCTGGGCGGCATCGATCTGCCTTCCGCCGGCAGCATTACCGTGGCCGGCGATGAGATCACGCACATGTCGGCCGGCAAGCTCACCGCCTGGCGCGCCCGCCACGTCGGATTCATCTTCCAGATGTACAACCTCATCCCCGTGCTCACGGCCTTTCAGAACGTGGAGCTGCCGCTGCTCTTGACCAAGCTCTCGAAGGCCGAGCGCCGCCAGCACGTGGAGGCCGCGCTGGGAATCGTTGGCTTGGCCGAGCGTATGGCCCACTACCCGCGCCAGCTCTCCGGCGGGCAGGAGCAGCGCGTGGGCATTGCGCGCGCCATCGTCGCCGACCCGACCTTCCTGCTCTGCGACGAGCCTACCGGCGACCTCGACCGCAAAAGCGCCGACGAGGTCATGGAGTTGCTCACGCGCCTGGTGCGCGAGCACCACAAGACGGTGCTGCTGGTCACCCACGACCCCATCGCCGCGCAGCGCGCGCAGACCGTTCTCCACCTGGAAAAGGGTGTGCTGGTCGAAGGCCAGGCGGCGGAGGTCCGATGAAGTACCGCCACCTCATCTTCGCCAACCTCTTCCGCAAGAAGATTCGCACCACGCTGACGCTGGGTTCGTTCGCGGTGGCGCTGTTCCTGTTCGGATTGCTGGCGGTGGTTCGCGGCGCCTTCAACCAGGGACTGGAAGTTGCCGGCGCCAACCGCCTAGTCGTGGTCAACAAGGTCTCCATCATCCAGCCACTGCCCATTTCATACAAAGAGAAGCTGGCGCAGATTTCCGGGGTCACGCTGGTCACGCACGCCAACTGGTTCGGCGGCGTCTACCAGGACGAGCGCAACTTTTTCCCCCAATTCGCCATTGAGGACGAAACCTATCGCCAGATGTTTCCCGAGTTCATCGTGCCTGAAGACCAATGGAACGCCTTCGTCGGCGACCGCGAAGGGGCCATCGTCGGCGAAGACCTGGTTAAGCGCTTCCACTGGAAGGTCGGCGACCGCGTCCCCATCAAGGGCACGATCTTTCCCGGCACCTGGGAATTCAACATCCACGGCATCTATCGGGGCAGCCGGCCGCAGGACGACACCACCCAGTTCTGGTTTCGCTACAAGTACCTCGAGGAGCGCGAGAACGCTTTTTGGAAGGGCTTGATCGGCTGGTACACCGTGCGCATCGACAATCCCGATAACGCCACCCGCGTGGCCGGCGCCGTCGATGAGATGTTCGCCAACTCTCCCTGGGAGACCAAGACCGAGACCGAGAAAGCCTTCGCCGCGGGATTCGTCAAGCAGGCCGGCAACATCGAGTTCCTCCTGGTCAGCATCGGCAGCGTGGTCTTCTTCACGCTGCTGCTGGTCACGGGCAACACCATGGCCATCGCCGTGCGCGAACGTATGCGCGAGCTGGCGGTGTTGAAGGCGGTCGGCTTCTCCGACAATTTCGTCCTCTCCCTCGTGCTGGGCGAATCGCTGCTGCTCGCCGCCATTGGTGGCGGAATCGGACTCGCGCTCTGCAAGCTCTTCACCCTCCGCGGCGATCCCACCGGCGGCCTGATGCCTTATTTCTATCTGGCACCGCCGGTGGTGATTCTGGGATTGTTTAGCGCCCTGGCCGTGGGCGTGGTCGCCGGAATCCTGCCCGCATGGTCGGCCATGCGGCTGCGCGTCGCGGACGCGCTGCGGAGGGTGTGACATGGCCATCCCGCTCGCTTACAACCTGCGCAGCCTGCGCGTTCGCTGGACCTCCACCGTGGTGGCAGTGCTGGGCATTACCGGCACGGTCGGGGTTTTCGTCGCCATGCTGGCCCTGGCCAGAGGATTCAGGGCGACCCTGGTGTCGTCAGGCTCGCCGAGCAACGCCATCATCCGCCGCGCTGGCGCCACCTCGGAGATGGAGAGCGCGGTCACCCTCGACCAGGTGCACGTCATCGAAGACATGCCCGGCGTGGTCCGCAAAGGCTCGGAACCCCTGGTCAGCCCGGAAAGCGTGGTGGTCGCCGCCTTTCCGCTGAAGGCCACCGGCACCGACGCCAACGTGCAGGTGCGTGGGGTTTCGCCGCGCGCGCTCGAGGTTCGCGACCAGGTCAAGATCGTCGCCGGCCGCTTTTTCAACCCCGGCCTCGACGAACTCGTGGTGGGTCGCAACGTCGCCCGTACCTATGCCGGCTTCGACCTGGGCAGCACCGTCAAGTTCGGCGGCGGGACGTGGACCGTGGTTGGCATCTTCGACGCCGGCGGCAGCGCCTTCGATTCCGAACTCTGGGCCGATGCGCAGGTCGTCAAACAGGTCTATAAGCGGTCGCCCAATATCTACCAGTCAGTCACTGCCCGCCTGACTTCCCCTGACGCCTATCCAGCTTTTAAGGACGCCATCACTTCGGATCCGCGTGTCACCCTGCAGGTCGACCGCGAGATCGAGTACTACGAAAAGCAGTCCCGCGCCTTCACCCGCCTGGTGACGTTCCTCGGCCTGCTGGTGGGAGGAGTGATGAGCGTGGGCGCCATCATCGCCGCGCTCAACACCATGTACTCGGCGGTGGCCGAGCGCGCCCGCGAAATCGCTACCATGCGCGCCGTGGGCTTCGGCGCCGGCAGCGTCGTGCTCTCCTTCACCTTCGAGGCGCTGTGCATCGCCCTGATCGGCGGCCTGCTGGGATGCATTGCCGTCTTGCCGCTCAACGGCTACACCACCGGCACCATGAACTGGCAGACCTTCTCCCACATGGCGTTCGCCTTCCGCGTGACCCCTGCGCTGCTGGTTGGAGGAGTGATTTTCGCGCTGGCCATGGGAGTCGCCGGCGGCGTACCCCCAGCCATCCGCGCCGCAAGGGCGCGGGTTGCGGTGGCGTTAAGGGAGCTGTGAGTTCTGGTGCCCGGGGTCGGAATCGAACTTGAGGCCTCTAGCGGGCGTGAGCCCCTCGACTTCGCTCGGGGCAGGCTGAGCGGGAGTCCGCGCGCCGAAATCCCGAGCGCAGCGAGGGATCTCAGGAAGACACTGGTGCCCGGGGTCGGAATCGAACCGACACGGAGCTTTCGCTCCTCGGGATTTTAAGTCCCGTGCGTCTGCCAGTTTCGCCACCCGGGCTCGCCGTACAGCTTAACATCAGCCACCAATTTGACCCCGAAAGCCGGCCGAATCCCTTGCGGGACAGGCGTTTCCGCTCACTTGCGGGCCAGGGCTACCAAAACGGCCTTGTCTGCGCCCGTCTCCAGTCCCTCCGGCGGGCTGTTGATAAGTTAAATGCTTATCATAAGCTATTGAAATAACACTACTTACCTATATTTTAGTGCTCCTCAAGCGCGCTCCCATGGTGGTTTTTTCATCCCAAACCCATTGTTTTTGCGTCTAAATGAAGGTAAGATAGCCGATTTGGATGCCCCTTCGAAGGTACTCTGGGGCGCGCGGCCTGGGAGAATCCCAGGGAGGCGAAATTGAATCCAATACGATGGAACTAACACAAAAGGCAGGACGAACTTATCATGGCTAAGCGACGTGGCAATCCCAACTGGGGGAAACCGGAGCCGATTGGACCGGTGGTTCCAACGGTCACCTCCTTCGAGCAGGCAGTGAAGGAGTTCAAGCTGCAGCCCGATCAGTACTTGCGCTCCACGCGTCTGCGAGAGTGGGCGCGGCGCAACAAGAACTCCAAGTTCATCCCCGAAACCCTACTGCAGGCTTGGGGGTTCGAGATCGAATCGACGCTGTAAGCAATCTCCCGGACGTTCGAGAGGCCGTCCCAGGTGACGGCCTTTCTCTTTGGCAGTTGGGTGCCTTTGCTACAATCTTAGAGCACACGCATGACACCAGCTTCGCCATTCTGCGATGTCGAAACCGCCATCGACGAAATCCGCAAAGGTCGGATGGTCGTGGTGGTGGACGACGAAGACCGCGAGAACGAAGGCGACCTGACGCTAGCGGCCGAAAAGGTCACACCCGAAGCCATCAACTTCATGGCGCGGCATGGGCGAGGGCTGGTCTGCCTGGCCATGACCGAGGAGCGGCTGGAGCACCTGCGCATCGGTCCCATGAGCGCGCAGAACACCGCCCAGTTCGGCACTGCGTTCTGCGAGGCCATTGACGCGCGCGAGGGCGTCACCACCGGCATTTCGGCCTTCGATCGCGCCCGCACCATCCAGGTGGCCATCGATCCCGCTACCCGTCCCGACGACCTGGCGCGGCCGGGACACGTCTTCCCGCTGCGTGCGCGCAAAGGCGGCGTGCTGGTGCGCGCTGGACAGACCGAAGCTTCGGTGGACTTGGCGCGCCTGGCAGGCCTGGTGCCCGCGGGCGTGATCTGCGAGATCATGAACGAAGACGGCAGCATGGCGCGGGTGCCGCAGCTCATCGAGTTCTGCCGCACGCACAGCCTCAAGATGATGACGGTGGCCGAACTGATCCGCTACCGCATGCGCCACGAGCGGCTGGTGCATCGCATTGGCGAATCCATGCTGCCCACGCCCTTCGGCGAGTTCCGCATGATCGCCTACGAGAGCGACATGGCGCACAACTCGCACGTGGCGCTGGTGATGGGCGACGTCGAGCACGACGGCTCGAAGCCCGTGCTGGTGCGCATGCACGCGCACTGCCTGGTGGGCGACGTCTTCGGAGCGACGTGGTGCGATTGCCACCAGATCATCCGGCGCTCGCTGGAGATGATCGCCGCCGAGGGCCGCGGCGCGCTCATCTACCTGCACCAGACCTCGAAGGGCTTCTCCGTCGAGCGGGTGAACGACCGCCCCATCCTGACTTTTCACCGCGACGTGCGCGATCCTTCCAATCCCGACCACCAGCGGAAGACGCAGCGCGAAGTCGGCATCGGGGCGCAAATCCTCTCCGACCTGAACATCTCCGCCATCCGCCTGCTCACCAACCATCCGCGCAAAGTGGCGGCGCTGCAGGGCTACGGGATCGAGATCGTGGAGCAGATCCCGATTTCGGTCACGCACGGCGCGATCACCTAGTTTCACGTTTCAGGTGTCACGTTTTGCGGGTTCGGCGGAGACAGAAAAAGCGGCCTGCAGGCAGGCCGCCACCTTCACTTCAAGCTCTTGGTTCGCGCCGCGGAGACTAGCTCGGCTTGCGCGCCACGATTTCGCTTTCACGGATCAGGAATTGTGCCGGGCAACTATTCGAGCCGCAGATCACGGGGATCAGCCCGGCGATCTGGCGGCGCGTGATTAGCCCCAGCGTACCGCAGGAAGGACACGATAGCACGGCCCAGTAGGGGTCATCGGACTCGCCCACTTCGCCAGCGTTTTCCAGCACGAACACCGTCCCGGGCTCCATCTGCTCCGGGATCCATTCGCTCAGGATATTCAGTTCAGCAACCATCGAGCCTCCGTGCGCAAATTCGTCGCACAACAAAAAAGCCCCGCTCAGGCGCGGAGCTTGACTCTCTTTCTGAGCGGAGTGCCTCCGCCGCCGCGGGCAGAACTCACGGACTTGCGCCCGCGCAACTCGGCATGAACGCGGCGTACTGCGTCCGTGAGGCAGACCGCGAACATCGGCTGGCGGGCGTTCTTCAGGATGTCGATCACCTGCTGGGCCGAGTTCTCCACATAGATGCGGCGACCGTCTATGAGCAGGTGGTAATCGGCGCCGCCGCTGACGGTCTCGACCAGCCGTTTGCCCAGTTCCTGGCGCAGGAAGCGCACTACCTTGCGCATGCGCTGCAGCGAGAAGCCTTTGCGGCGCAACTCGGCAATCACCGCCACCTCGGCCAGGTCGTCTAGCGAGTAGAGGCGCCGGTGGCCCTGGCGCGCCGGGACCACCAGCCCGCGCTCGTCCCACCATTGCAACTGGCGCAGCGAAATGCCGGTGCGCGCCGCGACTTCATTCGAAGTGAGGAGATCAGCCATTCCAAAAGGTGCAATCTGTTTAAAACAATTATTGTTTCAATTGTTTGAAACATTCTAGGGCTGGTCTGTGGGGTGTCAAGCAGATTGTCTGTGGAAAAGAACCGGAGTGGACAACAGGCGTGGGAGCTACCCCGCCCATCCCGCCCGAAGTGTCATTCCGAGCGCAGCGGGGAATCTATGCATTTGTTCAAGGGGATCCAGCAAGCCAAGAAGATGGATTTCAGATACCAACACCAACCGGCGGACAATTCAAATTCATAGATTCCTCGCTGCGCTCGGAATGACACCCTCTTTTCTATCTAGTAGCAGCCCCGCCACCCACGAAGTGCACCACTTCCAGGCGATCGCCATCGCGGAGCTTGGTCCCAGCCCAAGCATCGCGGCGCACGATGATATGGTTGAGTTCCACCGCGACGCGGTCGGCCTTGACGCCCAGTTGGTCGACCAGCGCCGCCAGCGTCAGAGGGCCGTCGAAGCTGCGCTCTTCTCCATTGATCAGGAGCTTCATCGAGAAACATTGTAGGAGTTTCCCGATAACCGGAAGCGGAAAATTATTTTGAACGCAAGAATCGGATAGTCGGGGAAACCATCCAAACCGTATCGTCTCCTCATGAGCGATACGATAATCAATCCTCTGATGAGCAGCGGTAACCAGGAACAGCGTTGGCAGGCGGTGATCGCGCGGGACGCAAGCCGGGACGGCGTCTTCGTTTTCGCCGTGACCTCGACGGGCGTGTACTGCCGGCCGTCGTGCCCGTCGCGGCGGCCGCGGCGCGAGCGGGTGCGGTTCTTCTCGCGGCCGGACGAGGCGGAGCGCGCCGGATTCCGTGCCTGCCTGCGCTGCCGGCCCCGCGATCCTGACTCGCGCATCAAGACCGTGGAAAGCATCTGCCACTTTCTCCGCGAGCACACCGACGAGCCGGTAACGCTGGCCGCACTCGGCGAGCGCTTCGGCATGAACCCGTTCCACCTGCAGCGCGTCTTCAAGTCGGTGCTGGGGGTGAGCCCGCGCGAGTTCGTGGACGCCCTCCGCATGAAGTCGTTCAAGTCGCAGCTTCGCTCCGGCCGCTCGGTGACCGACGCTATCTACGAAGCCGGCTTCGGCTCCAGCAGCCGGCTCTACGAGCGCAGCGGCCCGCAACTCGGCATGACTCCCACCACCTACCAGCGCGGCGGCAAGGGCATGTTCATCCGCTATACGACGCTCGATTCTCCGGTCGGGCGGATGCTGCTGGCAGCCACCGACCATGGAGTGTGCGCCATCTCATTCGGCGAATCCGACGGCGGACTGCTGGAGGGATTGCGGCGCGAGTTTCCGGATGCGACCGTCCGCCGCGGCGACGTCGTGCTGAGGCGCTGGGTGCGCGCGCTGCTGGAACAGCTCCACGGCGAGCGTCCGCTGCCGCAGTTGCCGCTGGACGTGCAGGCGACGGCATTTCAGCGCCGCGTATGGGAGCACCTGCAGTCGATCCCTTACGGCACGACGAAATCCTACGGTGAAGTGGCTCGCGCCATCGGCCAGGCGTCGAGCGCGCGCGCCGTGGCCAGCGCCTGCGCCAGCAATCCCGTGGCGGTGGCTATCCCCTGCCATCGCGTGGTGCGCGGGACCGGAGATCTCGGCGGCTATCGCTGGGGCACGGAGCGGAAGAAGGCGTTGCTGGAGATGGAGCAGGGCGCCGGGAAGGAGTCCTGAGGGGTACATGGTGTAGCGCCGCCGTCGCGGCGGCTGCTACTTCGATTTTCGCAGCCGGAACTTGCGCACCGCCGACCTGCCGCCGTGCATGGCTTCCACCAGGATATCAGCGTCCTGCAGTGTGGCTTCGCGCAAGGCCACTCTCATCTCGGCGGTTCCCGTCGCATCCGTGATCGCCTGCGCAAAAACCGGATCCGCCTCGAGCACGCGCAGCCGGGAGGTCAGGCTGGCGCCCTGGACCGCCTGGCCGCCGGCGGTTACGCGGAAACGCATGACCACAGCGTCGTCGGCGAACACCGAATCGGCGTTGAGAAACTGTACCGACAGTTCGGCCTGCGGAGCAGCCTCGCCCAGCACCTGGTCCAAGCGGCCGTCGCGCACCGCCTCCACCACCTGGCGGTGCTGCGAGCGGAGCAGGTCATGGAGCTGGTCCTCGATCGACCCCGGCTGGAAGAACACTTCGTCGTAGGAAACGGCGCGCTTGCCGATGCAGCGGCCGCCGACGAACACCTGGGTTTCCAGCATCCGCTCGCGGTCCCGCGGTTCGCTCTGGATGTGGTAGACGGTGTCGTCCAGCCGCACAGCCGTGTTGAAGCCGAAGATCATGGTGGCGCGCCGTGAACCCCTGCTGCGAGTCCCTCCCTGTTGACAGTGGTGAGGGCGAAACTTATATTCAATAGTTTGGCAACTGGTTGTTGTCGCGGGCCATATACCGCCCCCTTATTATGCCGGACAACTACTTCGCCCGCTACCTCCCGCTCCTGATTCACGTGCTGTTTGCGCTGGCGCTTGCCAGCGCGTTTGTGATCCTGTCCACCCTGGTGGGCAAGCACCGGCCTTCCCGCGCCAAGCTCCAGCCCTACGAATGCGGCATGCCGCCCGTCGGCGACGCCCGCCAGCGTTTCTCGGTCAAGTTCTACCTGGTGGCCATGCTGTTCATCCTGTTCGACGTGGAAGCCGTGTTCCTCTACCCCTGGGCTGTGATCTTCCGCGAGCTGAAGATGTTCGGCTTCTACGAGATGCTGGTGTACATCCTCGTCCTTCTGGCCGGGTTTTACTACATCTGGAGAAAGGGCGTGCTGGACTGGAACAAGCCGGAAGGGAGCGGATTGTAGTCCATGCCGCTCGCGCCCGCCATCACCGACCTGGAGCAACTGAAAGAGCGCCCGGCGCTGGCGCGGCTGCTGGCCTGGGACGCGGCCGCGGTCGAGGCCGCCAAGTTCGACCGCGACGAGCTGACCATCGTGGTGAAGCGCCCGGCGATCCGCCAGGCTTGTGCCCTTCTGCGCGACGATCCCGCGCTCCAGTTCAACTTCCTTGCCGACATCACCAGCGTGGACTGGTATCCGAGCGAGCCGCGCTTTGAGGTGGTCTACCACCTGCTCTCGATCCCGCGGCACGCGCGGCTGCGGCTGAAGGTCAGGCTTGTCGGCGACGATCCCAGCCTGGAGTCCATCACCTCGGTATGGCCGTCGGCGAACTTCTTCGAGCGCGAAGTGTACGACCTGTTCGGGGTGCGCTTCTCGGGCCATCCCAACCTGCGGCGCATCATGATGCCGGAAGACTGGGAGGGGCATCCTCTGCGCAAGGACTATCCCGTCGAGGGCTACCGCTGATGCCGCAGATGTTCACCCCCACGCCGACGCTGGAGGCCACCGGCCCGCGCACCATGACCCTGAACATGGGTCCGCAGCATCCTTCCACCCACGGCGTGCTGCGGCTGTTGCTGGAGATCGATGGCGAGACCATCGTGCGGATGATGCCGGACATCGGCTTCCTGCACACCGGAATCGAGAAAACCTGCGAGGCCAAGTTCTACCAGCAGGGAGTGCCGCTCACCGACCGCATCGACTATCTCTGCCCGCTCACCAACAACCTGTGCTACGTGCTGGCGGTGGAGAGGCTGCTCGGCCTGGAGATCCCGCCGCGGGCGCAGTGGCTGCGGGTGATGCTGAACGAACTGACGCGCATCAACTCCCACCTGGTCTGGCTGGGCTCGCACGCGCTCGATATTGGCGCCATGTCGGTGTTCCTCTACTGCTTCCGCGAACGCGAGGACGTGCTGCGCATTTTTGAGATGGTCAGCGGCCAGCGCATGATGACCTCCTACTTCCGCATCGGCGGGCTGGCGCTGGAACCGCCGCTGGGCATGTTCGACGCGGTCCGGAAGTTCGTCAAGCGCTTCCCTTCCCGCGTGGACGAGTACGAAAACCTGCTGACCTCGAATCCCATCTGGATGGAGCGCACCAAGAAGGTGGCGTACCTCTCGCCCGAAGATGCCGTCGCGCTGGGCGCGACCGGGCCCACGCTGCGCGCCAGCGGAATCGATATCGACCTGCGGCGCGACATGCCGTACACCGGCTATGAGAAATTCAAGTTCAAGGTGCCGGTGTCGCACGACGGCGACGTGTTCGCGCGCTACATGGTGCGCGTCCAGGAAATGCGCGAGTCCAACGAGATCGTGCGCCAGACGCTGGAAGGCGTGCCCGAGGGGCCTATCAAGGCCGATGCTCCTAAGATCGTCCTGCCCGACCGCGAGAAGATGAAGACGCAGATGGAAGCCCTCATCTATCACTTCAAGATCGTGACTGAGGGATTCCCGGTGCCGGCGGGCGAGGTCTATCAGGCGGTGGAGTCGCCACGCGGCGAGATGGGCTACTACGTGGTCTCGGACGGCAGCCCCAAGCCGTACCGCGTACACGTACGCGCGCCCTCATTCGCGAATTTGCAGGCGCTGCCCACCATGTGCGAAGGACGGTTAATTGCCGATGTGGTGGCGGCGATTGGGAGCATAGATATTGTGTTGGGAGAAGTTGACCGGTGAGGAATTTGTGATCTCTGATCTGTGATTTTTTCGCCGCAATCACAAATCAGAAATCGCAAATCGCATGAAGTTTTCAGACCAACTCGAAAAGCGCTTCGCCGAGCTGCTGACTCACTATCCCATCAAGCGCTCGGCGCTAATACCGATGCTGCTCTATGCGCAGGATGAGGTCGGCTGTGTGAGTGATGAGGTCGTGCACGAGATCGCGGTGCGGCTTGAGTTGACCGACCTGGAAGTGCGCAACGTGGTCAGCTACTACTCGATGCTGCACACCAAGCCGATCGGGAAATACAACATACAGGTCTGCACCAACATCAGTTGCATGCTGCGCGGGGCGGAAAGCATCTTCGACCACATCCGCAAGCGCCTGGGCATCGGGCACAAGCAGGACACACCCGACGGCCTGTTCCACCTCGAGGAGGTCGAGTGCATCGGCGCCTGCTGCTGGGGCCCAGCATTACAAGTCAACTATGACTTCCACGAGAATCTGACCAGGGAAAAGGTCGACGAGGTGCTCGACCGATATCGGAGCCGACCATAGCGATGGCAAATTTGGTATCGCATCCCGACGAGGTTCGCGTCGTTTCGAAGCGCTTTGGCCAAGGTGCGACTGACATCGACCGGTACCTCGCTCTCGACGGCTACAAGGCCACGCAGAAAGCGCTCGCCATGGGTGCGGATGCGATCATCAACGAGGTGAAAGCGTCGAACCTGCGGGGGCGCGGCGGCGCCGGCTTCCCCGCCGGCATGAAGTGGTCGTTCGTCCCCAAGCAGTCACCCAAGCCGAAATACGTGCTCTGTAATGGCGACGAGAGCGAGCCCGGCACCTGCAAAGACCGCCTGATCTTCGAGCACGATCCGCACTCCGTCATCGAGGGCGTGATCATCGCCGGGATCGCCGTCGGCTCGCACCAGGGATACATCTACCTGCGCGGCGAATATCGCTACCTGATCGAGATCATGGAGAAGGCGGTGGCCGACGCCTACGCCCGCGGCTTCCTGGGCAAGAACATCTTCGGCAGCGGATACGATTTCGAGTGCGCGGTGCAGACCGGCGCGGGCGCCTACGAGGTGGGCGAAGAATCGGCGCTGATGGAGTCGCTCGAAGGCAAGCGTGGCATTCCGCGCGTCCGTCCGCCGTTCCCCGCGGTGGTTGGGCTATATGGCGGGCCCACGGTTATCAACAACGCCGAAACTCTGGCCAACGTGCCGCACATCATCGTCGGCGGCGGGGAGTGGTACGCCGGCCTGGGCCCGCCCAAGAACGGCGGCACGCGCCTGTTCTGCCTGAGCGGCAGCGTGAACAAACCCGGCGTGTACGAGTTGCCCATGGGCTACAACCTGCGCAAGATGATCGACGAGGTTGCGGGCGGAATCTGGAACGGGCGCAAGCTGAAAGCGGTACAGCCGGGCGGGTCGTCGGTGCCGGTGCTCACCGCTGACGAGGTCGATATCGCAATGGACTTCGATTCGGTGGGAAAGGCCGGGTCCATGCTGGGTTCGGGCGCGGTGGTGATCATCGACGACTCCACCTGCATGGTGAAGTACGCGCTGCGAGTCATGCGGTTCTACCAGCACGAAAGCTGTGGGTGGTGCATCCCCTGCCGCGAAGGCACCGACTGGCTGAAGAAGACGCTCGTCCGCTTCCACTCTGGCGGCGGGGTGCGGCGCGACATCGACAATATCCAGTACCTGGCGGAGAACATGCTGGGACGGACGTTCTGTCCGCTAGGCGATGCGGCGGCGATGCCGATCATCTCCCTGGTCAAGAAGTTTCGCAAAGAATTCGAGGATCACCTCGAGGGCAAGCCGTGCCGATACGAAGATCATGGCAAGGTCGAACAATTGCCGGTGCTCACGGCGTATGACCATCGCGCGGCCGATCCCTGGACGCATGCACATTGAGAATCTATGGCTGACGTCAACATCACGGTCGATGGCAGGAAGCTGACGGCGCCCGCGGGTACGCTGCTGATCGAAGCCTGCAAGAGCGCCGGCATCGAGGTGCCATCGTTCTGCTATTACCCCGGCCTCTCGCTGCAGGGGGCGTGCCGCATGTGCCTGGTGGAGATCGCCAAGATGCCGAAGCTGCAGACGGCGTGCACCACCGTCATCCAGGAAGGCATGGCGGTCACCACCACGAGCGACACCGTGCACCAGGCGCGCAAGGCCATGCTGGAGTTCGTGCTGCAGAACCATCCACTCGACTGCCCGGTGTGCGACGCCGGCGGCGAGTGCGAACTGCAGGACATGACGTTCAGCTATGGCGCCTCCGAGTCCAAGCTCATCGACTTCAAGAACCACAAGGAAGAGGAGCAGTGGTCGCCGGTGGTGTTCTTCGACCGTCCGCGCTGCATCCTGTGCTACCGCTGCGTGCGCGTCTGCAACGAAGGCATGGACGTAGCGGCGCTGGGCATCCAGAACCGCGGATCGCTTTCGCTGATCGTGCCCAACCACGGCGACCACCTGGAGTGCGAAGAGTGCGGCATGTGCATCGATATCTGCCCGGTGGGCGCGCTGACCTCGGGCGCCTACCGCTACAAGACGCGTCCCTGGGAGATGAACCACGTTGGCACCATCTGCACGCACTGCGGCGATGGCTGCAAGACCACGCTCGGCGTGCGCCGCCAGGGCAGCGGCAACCAGATCGTCCGCAGCGATAACCGCGACAAGAGCGGCATCAACGGCGATTTCCTTTGCATCAAGGGGCGGTATGCCTTCGACTTCATCGAGCACCCCGACCGCCTGAAGCAGCCGCTGGTGCGCAAGAACGGCACACTCACGCCGGCATCGTGGGAAGAAGCGCTGGAGCTGGCGGCGCGGCGCTTCCGCGAGGCGCGCGACATCGCCGGTGGCGCTTCCATCGGCGTCATCGGCTCCAACCGCACCACCAACGAGGAGAATTATCTTCTGCAGAAGTTCGCGCGCCTGGTGCTGCGGACCAACAACATCGACCACCACCGCACCGCCGATTATCCGGCGTTCGTCAATGCGATTTCCGGGCACGCCAACGCCACGGCCAGCATGCGCGACCTGTCGTCGGCGCAGGCGGTGCTGCTGATCGGCAATGACCCGACCTACCAGCATCCTCTGCTCGCGTGGCAGATCCGCACCAACGTCCGCCTGCACGGCGCGCGTTTGTACGTCGTCAATTCGTGGCCGATCAAGCTGACGCGCCAGGCGAGGGGGTTCGTGCAGATCCCCGAAGGCGCGGAGGGCAAAGCCGCGGCGTTTCTCGGTGGCGACGATTCCGCTGCCGTGGCGCTGGTCACGGACAAGACGACGCGCGAGAAGCTGATGAGCTTCCGCGAGAAGTTGCAGGGCGAGCAGAACCTGATCGTCATCTTCGGCTCGGAGCTGCGCGGACAGGAGTTTGCCGGGCTGGTCCAGACTGCCGCTGCTGCGGGCGCAAAGTTCATCTGCCTTGGTGACTATGCCAACTCGCGCGGCGCCGCCGACATGGGCCTCTATCCCGACTTGCTTCCCGGATACTTGCCGCTCAGCGAAGCGGCTCGCTTCGGTGAGCCGTGGAAGTCGGTTCCGCAACAGCCCGGCATGAATCTCGAACAGATGGCCGCCGCGGGGAAAGAACACAAGCTGCGGGCACTATACGTGGTCGGCTCGAACCCGCTCGCGCGCTACGACGTTGACCCGTTCGCGCTGGCGGATACCTTCGTGGTAGTCGAGGACTTGTTCCTCACCGAGACCGCGGACGTCGCCGAAGTGGTGCTGCCGGCCGCCTGTGCGTATGAAAAGTCCGGCAGCTTCACCAATACCTGCGGCGACCTGCAACTGCTGCACAAGGCCGGTGATTGCGAGGGTGTGAAGCCCGATCTGGAGATCATCGTGCGCCTTGCCGAGCGGATGGGATTCGATATCCGCCAGCTTGTGCCCATGAGCCCCGGCGGGATGCGCGCCGACTTTGGCGAGTCGCGCGGCGTGCAGTCGGGCGAGGCGGACCGGCAGGCGATCTGGAACCGGCGCCAGGGTTACGAACCGCGCGTCAGCCCGTTCAACCCGTTCGCCGTGCTCGAAGAGATTCAGCGTCTGGTGCCGGGGTACGACGTGGGCCGGCTCGAACTGCTCTCCGGCAACGATGTCCACACCGCGACCGCAGGGTTCGCGCCCGGCAAAGCGGAGGCAGACCGCTCGCTCGTGCCCTCGAACGACACCCTGTTCACCTCCGGCACCCTGGGGCTTTATTCCCATGTGCTGAATAAGGTCATCGAACGCCGGCTCGGATTACCCAACGAGAAGAAAGAGGTTGTGGCGGACTAAGCCGCGGCTGAAAGGTTATTGTTCGTTGTGGGCTTGAGCGTCACCACCTTCGTTGTGCTCTCCGTGATCAAGATTGTGATCGCGCTGGTGGTGCTGCTTACCGCCGTGGCCTACACCACATGGCTGGAGCGCAAGCTGGTCGGCCACATACAGAACCGCTGGGGTCCGCAGCGGGTGGGGCCCTTCGGGCTGCTGCAGCCGCTGGCCGACGGGCTGAAGTTTATCTTCAAGGAAGACCTCACACCGCCGCACGTTTACAGGCCGCTCTACATCGCTGCGCCCATATTGTCGCTGACGCTGGCGCTGACCTCGATCTCGCTGGTGCCCATCGGCAACTGGGTGACAGTCCGCGGCATCGACACTCCACTCGAGATCACGGACGTCAACATCGGCCTACTCATCATCCTCGGCATCACTTCGCTGGGCGTATACGGCATCGCGCTCGCGGGATGGTCGTCGAACAGCAAGTACTCGCTGCTGGGCGGCCTCCGCGCCGGCGCGCAGATGGTGAGCTACGAGATCGCGCTGGGCCTGTCGCTGGTGGGCGTGCTGATCATGTCCGGCAGCCTGAACCTGCGCGACATCGTGGACATGCAGGGTGGCCACATGTGGGCGTGGATCCCGCGCTGGAACATTTTTCGCGGGCAGTTCGTCGCCTTCTTCGTATACCTGGCGGCGGCATTTGCCGAGACCAACCGCGTGCCCTTCGACCTGCCCGAGGCTGAGAGCGAGCTGGTCGCCGGCTACCACACCGAGTACAGCTCGATGAAGTTCGCCATGTTCTTCATGGCGGAGTACGCCAACATGATCACGGTGGCGTCGATCGCCACGCTGCTGTTCCTGGGAGGCTGGCACGGACCGGTGTTCGGGCCCTGGTGGCTGGTGGCCATCCTGCCCGTCTTCTGGTTCGCGCTGAAGGTGTTTGGTTTTATTTTTCTGTACATATGGATCCGTGGCACGCTGCCGCGCTTCCGCTATGACCAGTTGATGGCCTTCGGGTGGAAGTTCCTGTTCCCGCTCGCGGTGGCCAACGTGCTGGTCACCAGTCTGATTGTGGCGCTGCAAAAATAAATGCTTCAGCTCGTCTTATTCTTCGTCTTTGGGACCATCGCCGTGGCCGCGGCGGTGAACCTGCTAGTGCAACGGCATCCCATCAACAGCGCACTGTCGCTGATCGTGGTGATGGCGTCGCTGGCTGCGCTCTTTCTGCTGATGGGAGCGGAATTCCTGGCCGCCATCCAGGTGATCGTCTACGCCGGCGCGATCATGGTGCTGTTCGTGTTCGTCATCATGCTGCTCAACGCCGGCGAGGAGGAGCGCACTACCGGCAGCCGCGTCGCCAAGCTGCTGGGATTCCCCGCCGTGGTGCTGCTGGCCGGATTGCTGGGGTGGACGCTGCTCACCCACAATCCACATCCCGTTACGGTCGACCTCAGCGGGCGCTTCGTCGGCTCGCCCACCGCCATCGCGCAACTGATCTTCCGGGATTTCCTGCTGCCGTTTGAGGTCACCTCGGTGCTGATCCTGATCGCCATTATGGGCGCGGTGGTGCTGGCCAGTCCGGCGGGGACCACGACCGGGCCCGGCACTCCGGAACCGCCGGCGAGGAAGGAGAGATAGATGGTCCCGGTCTCCTACTACCTCGTGCTGAGCGCGATTCTGTTTTCGCTGGGCGTGGTCGGCTTCCTGATCAAGCGCAACCTGATCACGTTGTTCATGTCGATCGAGTTGATGCTGAACGCCGTCAACCTGGCGTTTGTGGCATTCGCGTGGCAATGGAAATCGCTTAACGGGCAGGTGTTCGTGTTCTTCGTGATGGTGGTGGCGGCGGCCGAGGCTGCGGTCGGACTGGCCATCATCATCGCCGTCTTCCGCACGCGCGAGACGTTGAACGTGGACCGCGTGAACTTGCTCAAACTATGAAACCGCACCTACATCTTTGGCTCATTCCGCTGCTGCCGCTGGTTGGAGCGGCCATTAACGGCCTGCTGGGGCGGCGCTTCTCAAAGCGTGCTGTCGCGTGGGTCGGCAACGTCTTTGTGGGCGCAAGCTGTGCGATGGCATGGTGGGCGTTCGCACGCTTCCTCAGCCTGCCCCACGAGATGCTGCCGTATGTGCGCGACTATGCAACGTGGATTCGTGCGGGCGACTTCTCGGTCAGCTACGGCGTTTACCTCGACCAGCTTTCGATGATCATGGTGCTGGTGGTCACCAGTGTCGGCTTCCTCATCCACATCTACTCCATCGGCTATATGGCGCATGAAGGCGGTTATTACCGATTCTTCTCGTACCTGAACCTCTTCATGTTCTTCATGCTGACGCTGGTGCTGGCCAACAACTACCTGGTGATGTTCATCGGCTGGGAAGGCGTGGGGCTGGCGTCGTACCTGCTGATCGGATTCTTCTTCCTGCGCGATTCAGCGGCATCGGCGGGCAAGAAAGCGTTCATCGTCAACCGTATCGGCGATTTCGGATTCCTCATTGCGCTCTTCCTGCTGATCAAACACTTCGGCTACCTGGATTTCAGCCGACTCTTCCCGATGATTTCGAAGATCGGCGTCGAGAACGCCGCGCCCGGCCTGCTCACCGCTATCGGCTTGCTCTTGATGATGGGCGCTGCCGGCAAGTCGGCGCAGCTCCCCCTGTACGTCTGGCTGCCGGACGCGATGGAAGGCCCCACGCCGGTCTCCGCGCTCATCCACGCTGCGACCATGGTGACCGCGGGCGTCTACATGGTGGCACGCTCGAACGTGATCTTCAGCCGCGCCCCCTCGGCGATGCTGGTCGTCGCCATCGTGGGTTGCCTGACCGCGCTGTTCGCCGCCACCATCGGCATGGCGCAGACCGACATCAAGAAAGTGCTCGCCTACTCCACCATCTCCCAACTCGGCTACATGTTCCTGGCCTGCGGCGTGGCGGCATTCTCCGCCGGCATCTTCCACCTGATGACGCACGCCTTCTTCAAGGGATTGCTGTTCCTCGGCGCCGGCTCGGTGATCCACGCCCTCGGCGGCGAGCAGGACATGCGCCGCATGGGCGGCCTGCGCAAGCACATCCCGTGGACGTTCTGGACGATGACCGCCGCGACCTTCGCCATTGCCGGCATTCCGCCCTTCGCCGGCTTCTTCAGCAAGGACGAGATCCTCTGGAGCGCGTTCTCCAGCCAGTATGGAAGCTGGATCTTCTGGGCCATCGGACTTCTCACCGCGTTCCTGACGTCGTTCTACATGTTCCGGCTGTGGTTCCTGACGTTCTTCGGCGAATTCCGCGGAACGGAAGCGAGCGCCGGCGAGCATGGGCCCGGCCACATCCACGAGAGCCCGAGGGTGATGCTCGTGCCGCTAATGATCCTCGCAGTGCTTTCGGTGATCGGCGGCTGGATCGGCTGGCCGGAGTCGCTGGGCGGAACGCAGCGCTTCGACCATTTCCTCGCACCGGTGTTCGGCACGCACGCCGAAGAAGCTGCTGTCTCTGCTGCAGAGCACAGCAAGGAACTGCTGCTGGCGGGTGTCTCGGTGCTGGCAGCGCTGCTCGGGCTCTTCTTTGCGTGGCTGCTGTACCAGCGACGCCGCGACCTGCCCGACAAGATCGCCGCCGCGCTTGGCGGGCTTTATACCACGGTGCGCGACAAGTACTACGTGGACGAGGGCTACGCCGCCGCTATCGTGCAGCCGCTGATCAAGGGCTCAACCTACATCCTGTGGCGCGGGATCGATGCCGGCGCCATCGACGCTACCGCCAATGAATCCGCCGAAACCGCGCAGCACGTCTCCGACGCGCTCCGCCACATGCAGTCCGGCAACGTGCGCTCCTACGCGGGATGGGTGGCCGCTGGCGCCGCTCTCGTCATCGCCTACATGGTGTACCTGGGGGTGCGATGAATCGTCGGCAGCCCTCACGCACGAAGTCATCCCGCACGAAGAAGAGCCTGCGGCAGGACATCAGCATGGATCGCAAAATTGCGGACCCGCTGGGAGCGGTGAAGGGGACCGTGCTCATGCCCATCCGGCATGAGCAGATTTATGAATTGGAGCCACCCACCAGAAAGAGGGTGAAGCGATGAGCCCCTCCATCCTCACCCTCGTCACTTTCGTGCCCCTCGCGGGCGCGCTGCTGTTGGTCTTCTTCCCCCGCAAGGACGACCTGGTCCGCCGGTTCGCGCTGATCGTCACGCTGCTGGGATTCGTCCTCTCCCTGCACCTGCCGCTGCACTTCGTCCGCGGCGCCAGCGGTTTCCAGTACGAGATCAGCATCCAGTGGATCACCAGCCCGAACATCCACTACCACCTGGGGATCGACGGCATCTCGATGTGGCTGGTCGTGCTCACCACTTTCCTCAGCCCGCTGTGCGTGCTGATCTCGTGGAAGTCGGTACACGATCGCGTCAAGGAGTTTTTCATCCTGCTGCTGCTGCTGGAGACGGCGCTGATCGGCGTTTTCGTCTCGCTCGACCTGTTCCTCTTCTATTTCTTCTGGGAAGCCACCCTGATCCCGATGGCGCTGATTATCGGCATCTTCGGCCACGAGCGCCGCGTCTATGCCGCGGTGAAGTTTTTCCTGTTCACCATGATCGGGTCGGTGTTCATGCTGGCGGCGATCATCTGGCTATACGCGCAGACGGGGAGTTTCGAGTACACGGCGATCCAGTCAGCGGTACAAGGCGGACAGATCAGTTGGCAGGCCGCGCTGTGGTGCTTCCTAGGATTCTTCCTGGCGTTTGCGGTGAAGGTGCCCATCTTCCCGCTGCACACCTGGCTGCCGGACGCGCACTTCGAAGCGCCCACCGCTGGTTCCGTCCTGCTGGCGGGCGTGCTGCTGAAGATGGGGACCTACGGACTGCTGCGCTTCAATGTGGGGCTCTTCCCCGAGCAGGCACGCGAACACGCTCCCTGGATCATCACGCTGGCGATCATCGGCATCATCTACGGCGCGCTGGTGGCGATGGTGCAGCCTAACCTGAAGAAACTGGTGGCCTACTCGTCGGTGAGCCATCTCGGCTTCGTCGTGCTTGGCATCTTCAGCTTCACCACGGCGGGCGTGGACGGGGCCGTCTACCAGATGCTGAACCACGGCGTCTCGACCGGCGCCCTGTTCATGCTGGTCGGCATTCTGTATGAGCGGCGGCACACCTTCGAGATCTCCGAGTTCGGCGGACTGGCTACGCCCATGCCGGTCTACGCGACGTTCTTTATGGTCATCATGCTGTCGTCGGTGGGGCTGCCACTGCTCAACGGATTCGTGGGCGAGTTCCTGGTGCTGAGCGGCGCGTTCCAGGCCAAGGCGGTGTACGGGATCCTAGCCGCGACCGGCATCATCTGGAGCGCCTGCTATCTCTTGTGGATGTACCAGCGCGTGTTCTTCGGGAAAGTGAATAAAGATGTCAACGCCACGCTGCCGGACATCGACGCGCGCGAGCGCATCGCGCTCTGGCCGACGGCGCTGGCCGCGCTGGCCATGGGCATCGCGCCGCTGTTCTGGGTGAACGCGATCGAGCCGGCGGTGCGCACCGTGCTCTCGCCGCTGGTGCAGATGGCGGAGGGCCTGGTGCGATGATCCAGTCTTTGGATTACATCCGCGTGCTGCCCGAGATCGTGCTGACGCTGTTCGGCGTGGCCGTCATGATGGGGGAAGCGGCGCTGCCGCCGCGCGCCAGCCGCAGGCCGCTAGGATGGCTGGCGTTCGTCGGGACGCTCGCCGCGCTGGCCGCTACGGTGTATCAGGCCGGCTTTCCTGGCATGGCCTTCTTCGGCATGGTGCGGGTGGACAGCTTCAGCATCTTCTTTCATTTCCTGATCGCGTTCATCGCGGCGCTGGTGGTACTGTCGTCGTTCGAGTATCTGGACGCGCAGCAGATCCGTGGGGGCGAATATTACGGGCTGATCCTGCTGGGCGCGGGCGGCATGGTGCTGATGTCGTCGGCGGTCGAGCTGGTGCTGATCTTCATCGCGCTGGAGATTTCCTCGATCTCGACCTACGTGCTGGCGGGATTCCGCCGGCGTGCGCCCTCGAGCATCGAGTCGTCGATCAAGTATTTCCTGCTCGGCTCTTTCGCCACTGCGTTTTTCCTCTATGGTGTGGCCCTGATGTTCGGCGCCACCGGTTCGACCAGGATCTACATGATCGCGGAGGCGATCCAAGGCGGACAGCACTCGCCGATGGTCTTCACCGCGGTGGCGCTGATGTTCGTGGGGATCGGCTTCAAGGTCGCAGCGGCGCCGTTCCACGTGTGGACCCCGGACGTCTATGAAGGAGCGCCGGCGCCCATCGTGGGCCTTATGTCGACCGCTCCCAAAGCCGCGGCGTTCGCGGTGCTGCTGCGCATCTTCTTCGCGGCGGCCACTCCAGGATGGTTCTGGCCGGTGTGGATCTCGGCCGCGCTTTCGATGACCCTGGGCAACATCTCGGCGCTGGTGCAGGACAACGTCAAGCGCCTGCTGGCGTATTCGTCCATCGCGCACGCGGGCTACCTGCTGGTGGCTTTCGCCGCCGCAGGCGACATCGGGATTTCGGCGGCGATGTTTTACACGGCTTCGTACGCTTTTATGAACGTGGGAGCGTTCGCTGTAGTCAGCCATTTCGCGTCGGCGGGAGAACGCTACGTGAATCTGGAGGACTACGCCGGGCTCGGGCGCCGCTCGCCGGCGCTGGCCGCCACGCTCACCATCTTCCTGCTCTCGCTGATTGGTATCCCCATCACCGGCGGGTTCTTCGCCAAGTTCTACGTGTTCAGCGCCGCCCTGCAATCGAACCTGGTGTGGCTGGTGATCATCGCCGTCGTCAACAGCGCGATCGCCGCCTACTACTACCTGCGCATTATCGTGCTGATGTACATGCGCGACCCGCGGGAGGCTGCGCCGCCGGTCGAACGTGTCAGCGCGCCATTGGGAGTTGCGCTGGCGCTGACCGTGGCCGCGACCATCTATCTCGGAGTGCTGCCGGGACGCGTCCTCGATTACGCCAGCCGCGGGGCGGCGTTGCTGGTGCGGTGAAGCAGCTTTTAGCTGCTAACAGAGATGGGAGGGCGAGACGCCCTCCCGACAGCCGGCGGGACGCCGGCGCTACAAAGGAAAAGCCCCCGCCTGGGCAGGGGCTTCAAAGTCAGAACTCTCTTCGCTATTTCACCTTGGCGAAGATGATCACCAGCGTATACAGGGCGAGGGACTCGATCAGCGCCAGGCCGAGAATGAGCGAGAGCTGGATGCCGGCGCGGGCCGCCGGATTGCGCGCCAGACCCTCGCAGGCGGCGGCGGTGGCTTTCGACTGGCCGATGCCGCAGACCGCAGACGCGATGGCCATGGCGAAGCCGGAAGTGATGGCGACCCAGTTGGTGGCGGAGCCGGCGGCTCCTCCCTGGGCGAAGACGGGCACGGCGAAGCACATCACCGCCAGTGCCATGAAGATGAAGCTCAAGGTACGACGCATGGTGACTCTCCTCTGCTATTAAATTGCCGCCAGTGGGTGGTTGGCGTCATCCTCGTGCAGACGCCCTCACGCTGAACAGCGAACCAGTGACCGAAAACTCAGTGCGCGGCCGCGACAGCACCGGACAAGTACACGGTGGTGAGCAGCACGAAAATGTAGGCCTGCAGAAGCGACACGCCGATGTGCAGCCCCAGGAAAGCCACGGGTACGCCCAGCGGCACCAGCGAAAAAAACACCAGCGTCACCATGTCGCCGGCGAACATATTGGCGAACAACCGGATGGTGAGCGACAGCATGCGGGCAAAGTGGCTGATGAGCTCGATGGGCAACATCAGCCAGGACAACCACCAGACGGGTCCCAGAAAGTCGGCCGCGTAGCGTGCGCCCTTCGTCTTGAATCCCTGCAAGTTGTAATACAGGAAGGCCAGAATGGCGCATCCCAGAGGCACCGATGGGGTGGCGGTGGGAGACTCAAATCCTGGAATCACTCCCAGCAGGTTGCAAAGCAGGATGAAAATAAAGAGCGTCACCAGAAATGGGGTGAAGCGCTCGCTGTGGTGTCCGATGATCTCTTCGCTCTGACCCTGAATGAATCCATGCAGCCCCTCGACGATGTGCTGCAGGCCTCCAGGGGTCTCCACCGAAAGCCGGCTACGCACCAAAACGAAGAAAACCAGCAAAAGGACGGCAACCAGGATCTCCATTGCCACGGGATTCGTGATTGGAGTTTGGGAATGGCTGGGCTCGATGTGTAGACGGTGCAGCATCGCCAGCGCGACGCCGCCGAAATACTTATTCAGAAGAGCGGTAAAAGGAAGTTGTTCCATAAAAGCCGCTAAATAACCGGGCTTCACCAAGACATCAGGTGAAAGGGCACGGCTTCAGCCGTGCCGAAAAGGGCCTGAAATATCAGGGGCTTTAGCCCCTGAGGTCTGGCGTTTGACCCCAGGGGCTAAAGCCCGGAGTCTAAACCTTCATAAACGGCACGACTAAAAGTCGTGCCCCTTCACTAGCCCGTCACACCCCTCGCCGCAAGGCACCGTACAGTTCGTAACCTGCTTCCATCATGATCGCGCCCACCGGCAAGAACAGGCCCGCAAGGAGGCCGTACAGGCCGTCCCGCGAAATTTTGAATATAGCATAGGCTCCGAGGGCTATCAAAAAGTAGCGCAACAGGAAGCGCAGCACCACGCCCTTGCTGGACGACCGCTCGCCCGCTGCGATCGTGCGGTCGGCCAAGGCGCTGACCACGCGCTTGAGCCAATGGAAATTCACGAATGCGATGGCACACCCGACTACGAAGCCGCCGGCCACGGCAAGGCCGAATCGCACCAGCACAGCGATCGTCGCCACAATCCCCAGCGCCAGCATGAAGCGGATGATGCGGGCGTAAGCTCCCGAGAAGCTCTCCGCTTGCGGCGGGATCGTCGGCTGGTCGGTCATGGGAATGGACGGCATTGTAGTCGTTCGGTGCCGGCGAGACGCCGGCGCTACTGCTTCGACTCCGAGCTGGTCACGGCGCGGATCAACTCGACGAACCCGGCGATGCTGCCGACGATCAGGCCCACCAAATAAAGCCAGGTGGTGTGCAGCCACTTGTCGAGCAACGTGCCGATGACCCAGCCAACAAAGGTCGAAGCCGGCAGCGCCAGCGCGAGCGAGCTGTAGCGCGCGGCCAGCACCAGGAAACTCCGCTTCTCGGAATCGCGCTCGTCCGGCGGCCCGGGCATGGCTTCAGCGCAGCAACTGCGCGACGGGCGTGTACTGTGCGAGGTTCAGCGACCAAGTGGCGGCGCGGATGAATGGGTCGGGGACCAGTCCGATGCCGATGGTGGCGACCGCGGTGACGAACAGCGCCACACGCATCCCCGGCGAGAGGCTGACAGGTACGGTGTCCTCCGCGGGGCGCATGAACATGGCGTTCACCACCTTGATGTAGTAGTAGAGCGCCACCGCCACGTAGACCACCGCCAGCGACGCCAGCGCGTAGTGTCCAGTCTCGATCAGCGACAAGAAGATGAAGTACTTCCCGTAGAAGCCCGCCAGTGGCGGGATTCCGGCCAGCGACAGCAGGAAGATCATCATCAGGACGGCTTCCGTGGGCGCCTTGAACCAGAGCCCGGAAATGTCTTCGAGTTCGTCGCCGATGATCTCGCGCCGGCGTAGCGAAGTGATCACCGCGAACACGCCCAGGTTCATGAAGGTGTACACCAGCAGGTAGATCAGGATGCCCTTGATGCCGTCCGGGCTGACGCTGTGCTGGTCGCCGGCAATCAAGCCCAGCAGCATGTAGCCGACGTGCGCGATCGAGGAGTAGGCGAACAGGCGCTTGAGGTTGGTCTGCGTCAGGGCCGCGAGATTGCCGCCGGTCATTGTGGCGATGGCGACAAACACCAGCAACGGCAGGTAGAGCGGCCGCAGCGGACTGATGCCGTAGAGGAATATGCGCAGCAGCAGCGCCCAGGCCGCGGCCTTGCCGGCAACGGACATGAACCCGGTGATGGAGGTGGGCGCGCCTTCGTAGGCGTCCGGCGCCCACTGGTGGAAGGGCACGGCGGCGATCTTGAACAGCAGGCCGGTGGCGGTGGTGATCAACGCCAAGATCAAGATGGGGTCGGTGGACCGCGTTGCCATGTCTCCATTCAGCGTGGCGGCGATCTGCGGCAGGCGCGTGCTGCCGGTCAATCCGTAGAGCAGCGAGAGCCCGTAGGCGAAGATGCCCGAGGAGAACGCGCCCAGCAGCAGGTACTTCAGCGACGCCTCGTTGGAGCGACGGTCGCGGCGCAGGAAGCCGACCAGCACGTAGGTGGAGATGGCCATCAACTCCAGGCTGATGAAGAGCATGATGAGATCGGTGCCGCAGGCCATGCCCATCATGCCGACCATCGACAGCAGGATCAGCGCATAGAACTCGCCGTGGTTCTCTTTCTCGACGTCCAGGTAGCGCGTGGACATGAGGATGGTGATCGCGCCCGCCGCCAGGAACAGGTAGAAGAAATAAATGGCGAAGGGATCCATGGCAATGGTGCCGCCGAAGCCGTGGGTGAAGCGGTCGAGCGAGACGCCGTGAGCTTGCGCGGCGCGATACGGCTGCTGGATCCGTAGGAAGAGCGCGATGCCCGAGAAGAGGATGCCCAGCAGGGCGGTGACAGCGTTCAGCCGCTTCCACTCCGCCGGCAGCATCAGGTCGATCAGCAGCACGCCCAGCGCGAACAGCGCAAGCATCACCATGGGCAGCGACAGCGTGTAGTCGAACCCGGTGAAATATTGGGGGAAGGCGGACACTAGCGCTTCTCCTCAACCCTGACCGCCACCGTCTTGGCGGGATGGACCGCGGGCGGCTGGCCCACATGCTCGGGCATGGCGGCTTCGACCGTCGCCGGCGTCAGCGGGTAATCCGGACGCACGGTCCGCACGATCTGGTTGCAAGGCTGTTCCAGGATTTGGAAAAACGGCTTGGGATAGATTCCAATCACAAACGCCAGGATCAGCAGCGGCATGAAGTAGGCGACCTCGCGCGGCGTCAGGTCATGCAGCTTTTCGTTCTTGGGGTTGGTCACCGGCCCGAAGAACACGCGCTGGTAGAGCCACAGCAGGTAGGCCGCGCCCAGCACGATGCCGATCACCGCCCACGCCGCCCAGCGCTTGTCCTCGGGATAGACGCCCTGGAGAATTGTGAATTCCCCAATGAATCCGTTGAGCAGCGGCAGCCCCATCGAAGAAAGGAACATGATCAGGGTGACCGCGGCGTACCAGGGCATGACGTTGGAGATGCCGCCGTACTCGGAGATCTCGCGGGTGTGGCGGCGCTCGTAGAGGACGCCCACGATCAAGAACAGCGCGCCGGTCGAGATGCCGTGGTTGATCTGCTGCAAGACCGACCCGGAAAGGCCAAGTGGCGTCAGGGCAAAGATGCCCAGAGTGCAGAAGCCGAGGTGGCTGACCGAGCTGTACGCCACCAGCTTCTTCATGTCCTTCTGCATCAGCGAGACCAGCGCGCCGTAGATGATGCCGATGAGCGACAGCACGATCAGCCAGAAGCGCACCTTCGGGTTCATGGCGACGCTGGGGAACAGCGGCAGCGAGAAGCGGATCAAGCCGTACGTCCCCATCTTCAGCAGGACGCCGGCCAGGATGACCGAGCCAGCGGTGGGCGCTTCCACGTGCGCGTCCGGCAGCCAGGTGTGGAACGGAAACATCGGCACCTTGATGGCAAACCCGACAAAGAATGCGAGGAAGAGCAGGATGGCCGCCGTGCCGGTGATCTGCGGCGCGGTCTTGTAGAGTTCGAGGATGTTGAAGGTGTACACGCCGGTGACGGTTTGGTGGTGGAAGTAGAGGTACAGGATGCCGAGCAGCATCAGCACCGAACCGACCAGCGTGTAGAGGAAAAACTTGATGGCGGCGTAAAGCTTCCGAGGTCCGCCCCAGATGCCGATCAGCAGGTACATGGGCACCAGCATGACTTCCCAGAAAACGTAGAACAGGAAGAAGTCGAGCGACATGAAGACGCCTAGCATGCCAGTCTGCAGCACCAGAAACCAGATGTAGTATTCCTTCACCCGGTCCTCGATCGCCGTCCACGAGGACATGATCGAGATCCAGCCCAGCAGCGTGGTCAGCATGATGAGCAGGAAGCTGATGCCGTCAATGCCGATGTAGTAGCCGGCGCCGATGGAGGGAATCCAGTTGCTGGGCGCGCCTGCCATGAACTTGAAGCCCGGCTGGCTCTTCACCGCCCAGAACCACGGCACCAGCGGCAGCGACACGATGAAGCCGGCCAGCGCGAACAGGTTGGCGATCCAGCGGATGGCGTCCTTCGCCGTTTTGGGCACCAACAGCAGGACGAAGACGCCGACCATCGGCGTGAACAGAATGATCGAGAGAATGTGATTCTGCATAAATTCAGTTCTCAGCGAAACACGTAGTACAAAACGAAACCTAGTATGCCGGCGACCATCACGAACGCGTACCACTGCACCAGTCCCCACTCCAGCAGGCGCACGGGATACGAGGCGGCTCTGGTCACGATGGCGATGCCGTTGACGAGCAGGCCGTCGATGATCCACTTGTCCCACCAGACGGAGAGCGTGCCGATGGCGCGGGTGGTCCAGCCAGCGCCGTTCACGCCGCCGTCCACGAAATTGGCGTCGAAAGCCCAGGCGGCCTCGCCGGCGCCCATCACGCCCAGGCGCACCGGCCCGAGCTTGCGGCGGCCGGTGAACAGGTAATCGTAAGCCTCATCCACGTACCACTTGTTATAGAGCACCTGGTAAACCGGATGAGCGACCCGGTCGATGGGCTCGGTGTAGCCTTCAGCGGCCTTGCCGTAAGCGCGTTTGGCCAGTCCCCATCCGGCGAACGCGGCGCCGAGTGAGAGAATCATCAGCAAATATTCAGTCGGATTGCTGTGTTCTGCTTCCTTCATGCCCGCGGCCAGTTGCGCCTCTTTGCCGCTCGTCTCGAACGCCACCGCTTCCTTCGCGAAAACCGGCTCGAGGAACTTCTCGAAACGGTTGGAGCCCTTCAGGCTATGTGGCCACCCGAGGAACCCGGCGAACAGTGAGAAGAACGCCAGAATGATCAGCGGCACGGTCATCGACTTGGGCGACTCGTGGATGTGGTGCTCAACCTCATGCTCGACTCGCGACGGGCTCCAGAAAGTCAGGTAGATCAGGCGGAACATGTAGAACGCGGTCATCAGCGCGGTGGCATAGCCGATGATCCACAGGGCCTTATAGGCACTGCTGTCCCTCGCCCAGGCTTGCCACAGAATCTCGTCTTTGGAGAAGAACCCGGCGAACGGAAAGATGCCGGAGATGGCCAGCGTGGCGATCAACATGGTCTTGAACGTCGTGGGGATCTTGTGGGCGAGCGCGCCCATGTGGCGCATGTCCTGCTCGCCGGAGAGCGCGTGGATCACCGAGCCTGCCCCCAGGAACAGCAGCGCTTTGAAGAAGGCGTGGGTGAACACGTGGAACACCCCCGCGGCAAATGCTCCCACGCCCAGCGCCAGGAACATGTAGCCGAGCTGCGAAACGGTGGAGTAAGCCAGCACACGCTTGATGTCGTTCTGCACCAGGCCGATCGAGGCGGCGAAGATGGCCGTTACCGCGCCGATGATGGCCACCGTCTTCATGGCGTTCGGCGCCAGCACGAACAGCGCGTTGGAACGGGCCACCATGTACACACCCGCGGTCACCATGGTGGCGGCGTGGATCAGCGCGGAGACCGGAGTTGGGCCTTCCATAGCGTCGGGCAGCCAGACGTAGAGCGGAACCTGGGCGGACTTGCCGCACGCGCCGACGAACAGCAGCAGGCAAGCCAGAGTCAGGGTCGGGTCACCGATGTGGAAGATGCCGCTGCGCGCCACCTCGTTCACCTGGGTAAAGCGCACCGAGCCCAGGTACCAGGCGATGGTGAAAATCCCAAGGATGAAGCCGGCGTCACCGATGCGGTTGACGATGAATGCCTTGTTGGCGGCGTTGGTGGCCGATTTCTTCAGGAAGTAGAACCCGATCAGCAGGTAGGAACACAGCCCAACGCCCTCCCAGCCGACAAACAGCAAGACGTAGTTGTTCCCCAGGATGAGCGTCAGCATGGAGAACATGAACAGGTTCAGGTATCCGAAGAAGCGGTAGTAGCCGCCTTCGTGCGCCATGTAGCCGACCGAGTAAATGTGGATCAGCATGCCCACGCCGGTGACGAAAAGCAGCCAGATGGCGGAAAGCGGGTCGAGGAAGAAGCCGGCGTCCACGTGGAAGTCGGCGGCGCCGCCGGAAGCGGTGGTGTAGCCAAGATGGCCGGTGCCGCTGCCCAGCCAGGTGTAGACGATCTTCTCGAACGGCTGGTGATTGTGCGCGGCGGCCCATCCCGTGTATTGCAACACGGTGAAGCAGGAAAAGACGAACGCCACCACCACGGCTCCCACGCAGAAGAAGTTCACCCCCGACTTCGAAAGCTTGCGGCCGAAGAAGAACATCAGCGCCGCGCCCAGCGCGGGCAGCAGCGGGATAACCCAAATGTGGTTTAAGAAGAACATGCTTTTGGCTCTTGGCTACCTCAGGGGCTAAAGCCCCGCCTTCATTAAGCCCTATTCGGCACGGCTAAAGCCGTGCCCTCCCGCCAAAACTTCCACCTAAAATTTCAGCAAATCAATCTCATCCGCGTTGACCGTCTCCTTGTTACGGAAGAAGGCGATCAGAATGCCGAGTCCGACGGCCGCTTCTGCAGCCGCGTCCGTAATCACAAAGATCGAAAACACCTGGCCGTGCAACCCGTAGAGCCGCGAGAACGCCACCAGGTTCAGGTTGACGGCATTCAGAATCAGCTCGATGGACATCAGAATGATGACCACGTTGCGCCGGGTCAGCACTCCGATGGTCCCGATGATGAACAGGGCCGCGGCAACCACCAGATAATGAAGCGTCGTAATTTCCATAAGCCAGTACTCGGTACTCAGTACCCGGCACTCAGTTCGATGACCCGATCACCCGATCACCCGATCCTCAAATCCTTTTCTTCGCCATCACCACTGCGCCCACAATCGCCACCAGCAGCAGCAGCGACGCAATCTCGAACGGCAGCAGGTAATCCACGTAGAGCATCTTCCCCACCTGCTGCGTGTTCAACTGCTCGGGGAAGCGCACCGCGTGCTGCGGGAAGATCGCCTGCCCCTTCACGTATACGGCGACGAACAGCACGCCCAGCACGGCCGCGGCCAGCAGTCCCACCAGCCATTGCTTGTTGAACTGGTACTCGCGCTCCATGCGCTCGATGTTGATCAGCATAATCACGAACAGGAACAGCACCACGATGCCGCCGACGTACAGGATGATTTGCACGCCAGCGACGAACGGCGCGTAGAGCATCAGGTAGAGCCCGGCCAGCGACAGCAAGGTGAAGATCAGCGATACGGCGGAGTGGACGGGGTTGCGGCGCATGATCACGCCGATGGCGCTCAGCACCGCAACCGCCGACAGCCCGTAAAAGAAATACGGTGTGGCAACCGGGGTTAATTCCTGCACGGGCATCACAGCACCCCCACCAGCGCGGTGGCGATCAGTACAGCAACACCTGTCGGGATCATGAACTTCCATCCCAGGCTCATCAACTGGTCGAAGCGGTAGCGCGGGAAGGTGCCGCGATACCAGATGTACAAGTACATAAAGCCGGCGACCTTGATGGCAAACCAGTAGATGTCCTGGATGCGATCGCGCACCGGGGGCACCAGCAGCACCAGCCCGATTCCGCCCAGCAACAGACCAAAGACTCCCAGCCCCGTCTTCTGGATCTTGAAGTAAGAGGTCTTGGGCATCCGCACCGTAGTGCGCAGCGTCAGCCCGGCGAGAAAGAAGAAGGTCAGCGCCGGGAATAGGGAGAAGGCTGTGTCCCACGCGCCGCCGCCGAGCCAGTGCGGGAAGGGACGCATCCATCCGCCCAGCCACAGCGTCACCGCGATGGACGACACCGCGATCATGGCCGCGTATTCCGCAAGAAAGAACAGCGACCAGCGGAAGCCGGAATACTCGGTATGGAAGCCGGCGGTCAGTTCGCTCTCGGCTTCTGGCAGGTCGAAGGGCGCGCGGTTGGTCTCGGCGACCATCGCGATGGCGAATATGCCGAATGCAGCCAGTCCCAACGGAAAGAACTTGAAGATGAACCAGACATGCTGGTTCATCTGCGCGCGCACGATCTCGATCATGCTGAGCGTGCCGATGGCATCGCCGCCGCCCGGTCCGATGCCGTACACGCCTGCTCCGGACAGCGAGGTCATGAGCACCGCCGAGACTACGGCCATGCCCATCGCAACTTCATACGACACCATCTGCGCGCTGGAGCGCAGCGAACCCAGCAGCGGATAGTGCGAGTTCGACGCCCACCCGGCCATGATGATGCCCAGCGTCCCCAGCGAAGCCACGCCCAGCATGAACAGGATGCCGATGTTCATGTCAGTGACGGCATGGGTCGGGCCGAAGGGGATCACAATATAGGTGGTGAACGCGGTGATGACCACCACCAGCGGCGCCATCCAAAAGACCAGCTTGTCGGCGTTCGCGGGGATGATGTCTTCCTTGAGGAGCAGTTTGAGGGCGTCGGCGAAGGGCTGCAGCAGGCCGTGCGGGCCCACGCGCATCGGTCCCAGCCGCACCTGCATGTGGGCCAGGATCTTGCGCTCCAGCCAGTTCATTGCGATGACCGCGACCGATACCGCCGCGAAGATGATCAGGATGTAGATCACCACCCAGAGGTAGGCGCCGGCCTGGCCGGGGGTGAGACTCGAGTTCAGATAATTCAAGAAATCGCCCATCTCAATACTCAATTACCAAATTACCCACTTACCCAATCTCCTATCGGTCAACCTCGCCCAACACGATGTCCAGCGTTCCGATCACGGCCACCACGTCAGCCATTAGGGCGCCTTCCACCATCTTGCCCAGCGCCTGCAAATTGACGAACGACGGCGGGCGCACGCGTATGCGGTAGGGCTGTGTGGACCCGTCGCTGACAATGAAATAGCCCAGTTCGCCCTTGGGCGCTTCGATCGAGTGATAGATCTCGCCCACCGGCGGCTTCATGACCTTGGGGACTTTGCCCATGATCGGCCCTTCCGGGATCGAGTCCACCGCCTGGCGGATGATGCGCAGAGCCTGCCTCATCTCGGCGACGCGCACCATGTACCGGTCGTAGGTGTCGCCGTTCTGGCCGGTGGGGATATCGAATTCGAAGTTCTTGTAGGCGGCGTAGGGCTGCGCTTTGCGGAGGTCCCACTTGACGCCGCTGGCGCGCAGCACCGGCCCGGTAACGCCGAGGTCGATGCAGTCCTGCGCCTTGAGAATGCCCACGCCCTTGGTGCGCTCCAGCCATATGCGGTTGGTGGTCAGCAGGGTCTCGTATTCGTCCACCTTGGGCGTGACGAAGTCGCAGAACTTCTTTACATCCTGCTCGAAGCCGTCGTAGGTCTCGTACAGGCAGCCGCCGATGCGGAAGGCGTGCGTGGTGAGCCGGGCGCCGCAGTACTTCTCGAAGATCTTCAGGATCTCTTCGCGGTCGCGGAAAGTGTAGAACAGCGGGGTGATGGCGCCGATATCGAGGGCGTGCGTGCCCAGCCAGAGCTGGTGGCTGGCGATGCGGTTCAGCTCCGTCAGAATGGTGCGCACCCACTGCGCGCGCGGCGGCGCCTCCATGTTCAGCAGCTTCTCCACCGCTTCGCAGTAGCCGAGGCCGTTCGAGACCGCGGCCACGTAGTCCATGCGGTCCACGTAGGGGTTGAACATCGTGTAAGTGCGGTGCTCGGCGATCTTCTCCACCCCGCGGTGGAGATAGCCGATCACGCACTCGGTGTTGAGCACCTTCTCGCCGTCGAGCTTCAGGATGACGCGCAGCACGCCGTGCGTGGAAGGATGCTGCGGTCCCATGTTGAGGATGAGTTCCGTTGCATCGAGAAACGGCGGGGCCACACCCTTCTCGGCCTCGATGTGCTCGACCGAGGACGAACTCTGCTCGCTCTTGAGGATGTCGGCCATCTATTGTCCGCTCTCGATTCCGAGGTTGATCTTCACCCACTCGGTGTCCTGCTGGGTGATGCCGTACTCCTTGCGCAGAGGGTGGCCCTTCCAGCCGTCGGGCAGCAGGATGCGGCGCAGGTCAGGATGGCCTTCGAAGCGGGTGCCGAACATGTCGAAGCACTCGCGCTCCAGCCAGTTGGCGGTGCTCCATAGCGCCACCACGCTGGGCGCCGGATCGCCGTCCTTGATCATGGCCTTCACCCGCACCCGCTGATTGTGCTCGAACGAGTAAAGAATCCAGACAATGTCGAACTCCTGGTCCTTGCGCTGCGGATAGTGCACGGCGGTGACGTCCACGCAGTAATCGAACTGCTCGTCGTCGCGCAGGATCTGCAGCAACTCGTAAACGATGGAGGGATCGGCGACGATGTAGTTCTGGCCCAGATAGGTCTTGGGATCGATGCCCGATCCGTAACGGCCGCGCAGGCGCGCCACCATCTCCGACTCCCAGGGCTGCGGCGTGGGCCCGGCAGGTTTGGCCGGGGCGGCGGGTTTGGGAGGAGCAGCGGCGGCGGGTTTTTCTCCCGCAGCGGGCGGAGGAGGAGAGGCGGGCTTCTGCTCTGGTTTGTCCTCAGGCATTTCTAATGTGCGATTTCCGATTTGTGATTTGTAATCTTCGCCACGGCCACACTGTTTATAAATTACCAATCACAAATCGCAAATCACAAATCCGCCATCAAATCCATTCCAGCGCTCCCTTTTTCCAGACCCACACGTACCCCACGATGAGGATGGCCAGGAAGACCATCATCTCAATGAACCCGAACAGGGCGAGCGACTTGTACAGCACCGCCCAGGGAAACAGGAAGATGGTCTCCACGTCGAAGATCACGAACAGGATGGCCACGATGTAAAAGCGCACGGTGTAGCGCTGGCGGGAATCCCCGATGGGGTCCACGCCGCACTCGTAGGGCATCAGCTTGACCTTCTCCGGCTTCTCCGGGCGCACCAGCTTGGCGATCCCCAGGGTGAGCGGAATCAGGACGGCCACCACGGCGATGAAGATGAAGATGGGGACGTAATTCTGGGGCATGGACCCTCGGAAGAACTAAAGATAGTAGCGCGGCGGGAGCGCGGGTTCAAGCGACGATTTGCGATTTCTGATTTCTGATTTGCGATTTGGCACCGAGGGCAGCATTCGCAAATCACAAATCGCAAATCACAAATTTTCCGCGTTGACGGCCGGTCTCATGGCGCTTGCTATAATCCCTGTTCTCTTCTCTCATTGCGCACGCAATTATGCCTCTCGACGAAAACATCTATCAGCTTCGCCGGCAGAAGCTCGAGCAGATCGAAGCGCTGGGCCAGCACGCTTATCCGCGTAAATACCCGACCACGCACCAGATCCCGCAGATCCTGGCCGGCTACAACGACCGCACCGCCGAACAACTCGAGGATCCCAGGGTCGAGGTGCGCATCGCCGGACGCATGATGGCCATCCGCCTGATGGGCAAGGCAGGATTCGCGCACCTGCAACAAGGCGGGCAGCGGCTGCAGATCTACGTCAAGAAAGATGACCTGGGCGAGCCCGGATTCCAGCTCTGGAAGCTGCTCGATATCGGCGACCACATCGGGGTGCGCGGATTCCTGTTCCGCACCCGCACCGGAGAACTGACGGTCCACGTTCAGGAGCTGACGTTTCTTTCCAAGGACCTGCTGCCCTTGCCGGAAAAATGGCACGGGCTCACCGACGTGGAACTGCGCTACCGGCAGCGCTACGTGGATCTGGCGATGAACGCGGAGGTGCGCGAGGTGTTCGTCCGCCGCAGCAAGGTGGTGCAGTCGATCCGGCGCTTCTTCGACGCCCACGGATACATCGAGGTCGAGACCCCGATGATGCAACCTATCGCCGGGGGCGCGTCGGCACGGCCGTTCATAACCCATCACAACACACTCGACATGGACCTCTACCTGCGCATCGCGCCCGAGCTCTACTTGAAGCGGCTGGTGGTAGGCGGCCTCGATCGCGTGTACGAGATCAACCGCAACTTCCGCAACGAGGGCATCTCCACCCAGCACAATCCCGAGTTCACCATGCTGGAGTTCTACCAGGCGTACTCGGATTACCGCGATCTCATGGACCTGACGGAAGAGCTGCTGGCCCAGGTGGCGCGCGAGGTCACGGGCTCGACCGCGGTGACGTATGGCGGGCACGAGATTGACTTTGCAAATTGGCAGCGGCTCTCCATGCGGGAGGCCGTCATCAAGTACTGGCCGGAGAATGCCGGGCCCCAGCCGCAGATGGCGGATTTCGCCACCGCCGAGTCTGTGGGCGCGCTGGTGCAACGCTTCAATGCGGCCCACCATCCGCACATGCCGTTCGACCCTGCCGATCCGGCGGGCAAGACCATCGCGGCGCTGTTCGAAGCGGCCGCGGAGGAGCACCTGATCCGGCCCACCATCCTCTACGACTTCCCCGCCGCCATTTCGCCGCTCTCCAAGAACAAGCAGGACGAACCGGACTGGGTGGAACGCTTCGAGATATACATTGGCGGCCTAGAATGCGGCAACGCCTTCAGCGAGCTGAACGACCCCGAGGAGCAGTTGCGCCGCTTCGAGGACCAGGTGCGCCAGCGCCAGCGCGGAGACGAAGAGGCCATGGCGGAAGTTGACTACGACTACGTCCGCGCGCTCTCCTATGGCATGCCGCCGACAGCGGGAGAAGGCATCGGGATCGACCGCCTCACCATGCTGCTGACGGGCTCGCCCTCCATCCGCGACGTGATCCTGTTTCCCTTGTTGCGCCCGGAAAAGCCAAGTGCCGAGGACGCGAAGGACGCTGGGGCCAAGAACGGTTAGAGTTACACTTGCGGCGTTGTGGCGAGCTTGATCTGCTCTTCGACCCACCGCTGGATGAGACGGCATTTAGGGTCGCGCGGATCGAAGCGGATGCCCACCCGGTGGTCGCGTTTCCACCACACCACCGCGTCCAGCTTCAGTTCCAGTGCCGGAGCCAGGGTGAAGGAAAGCTGTACCGGCTGCGCCACCGAGAGGCGGTCGGCATTCTGGAGCGCCATGCCGCCGGCGCCGATCTCCTGCGAGCGGGCGACGAAAACCTCATCGCCGCACTGCACTTTCACTTCCGTAGCCAGGGACACGCGCGGGAATTGTCGCGGTTGGAAGAGCAAGGATGCGCTCCGGTCTCCTGCATTTATATCCTGCCAACCGTTTCCTTAGAACACAAAAAAGCGGCGGGAATCGAGGAGAACAAGCTTCGGGGCATCCGCGAGGCATCTTGCGTAAGGTCCGAAAACCCGAATCCACGGCAGCTTTGATATCATCCTATCTGCCCGTGTAAGCGTTTACTTACTTCGGCAAGGGAGTCAGCGGCAGATGTGGATTGTTCGACTGGCCTTGCGGCGGCCATACACCTTCGTGGTGGCCGCGTTGGTTCTTTTGATCGTGGGCCCGCTGGTCATCTTCCGTACCCCGACTGACATTTTTCCCAACATCAATATCCCGGTGGTCAGCATTCTATGGAACTACACCGGGTTGAACGCGGAGGAGATGAGCAATCGCATCATCAGCCTCACCGAGCGTTCGCTGACCACCACCGTGGACGACATCGAGCACAGCGAGTCGCAGTCGCTGAACGGCATTGCGGTGGTGAAGGTCTTCTTCCAGCCGGGTGCCAACATCAACAAGGCCATCGCGCAGGTAACGGCCATCTCGCAGACGCAGCTCCGGCAACTGCCGCCTGGGACCACTCCCCCACTGGTCATTACCTACAGCGCGTCCAGCGTTCCGATTATCCAGCTCGCGCTCTCGGGGCAGAAGCTTTCCGAGCAGCAGCTCTTCGACCTGGGCGTGAACTTCATCCGCACCCGGCTGGTGACCATACCCGGCGCGGCCATACCGTATCCCTATGGCGGCAAGCAGCGGCAGATCCAGGTGGACCTGAACACCACGGCGCTGCAGTCGAAGGGCTTGTCACCACTGGACGTGGTCAACGCCATCAGCGCGCAGAACCTGATCCTTCCGGCCGGCACCTCGAAGATCGGGGCGCTCGAGTATGACGTCGACATCAACGGCAGCCCGCAGACAGTCGAGGAACTGAACCAGCTCCCCGTCAAGACCATGGGGAACACCACCATCTACATCCGCGATGTGGCGTTCGTGCGCGACGGCTTCCCGCCGCAGACCAACATCGCGCGCGTGAACGGGCAGCGCGCTTCCCTGCTGACGGTGCTGAAGACCGGCAACGCCTCCACCCTCGATATCATCGCCGGCATCAAGCGGATGCTGCCCGGCATTCAGGCAGGCCTGCCGCCAGAGTTGCAGATCCGTCCGCTGGCCGATCAATCGCTCTTCGTGCGCGCCTCTATCGACGGGGTGCTGCGCGAGGCCATGATCGCCGCCTGCCTGACCGGGCTGATGATCCTGATTTTCCTCGGCAACTGGCGCAGCACGGTGATCATCGCGGTCTCCATCCCGCTCTCCATCCTGACCTCGATCGTGGTGATGAGCGCGCTGGGCGAAACCATCAACATCATGACCCTGGGGGGCTTGGCGCTGGCGGTCGGCATCCTGGTGGACGACGCCACGGTGGAGATCGAGAACATCAACCGCAACATCGCGCAGGGAAAAGAGATCGAGCGCGCGATTTTGGATGGCGCGCAGCAGATCGCGGTGCCGGCGTTCGTATCCACCCTTGCCATCTGCATCGTCTTCGTGCCCATGTTTTTCCTGACCGGCGTGGCGCGGTATCTGTTCGTGCCGCTGGCGGAAGCCGTGGTCTTCGCCATGCTGGCTTCCTACTTGCTTTCGCGAACCCTGGTGCCCACCATGGCCAAGTACCTGCTGAAGGGACACGAAGCAGAAGCCGACCATGTGCCGGCGGAAAGCCGCAATCCGCTGGTGCGGATGCAGATCCGCTTTGAAAAAGCTTTTGAGCGGTTCCGCGAGCGCTACCGCGACATGCTGGAAACGGCGCTGCAGCACCGCCGGAACGCTGTTTTGCTGGCCTTCGTCGCGTTCTCTGCGGCGTCGCTGGTGGTGCTCATCCCCTGGCTGGGCCAGGACTTCTTCCCCGCCGTGGACAGCGGCCAGTTCAAGCTGCACCTGCGCGCGCGCACCGCGACCCGCATCGAGGAGACGGCGCGGCTGTGCGACCTGGTCGAGCGGTCCATCCGCGAGCATATCCCGCAGGAGCAGGTCGCCAGCATCATCGACAACATCGGGCTGCCCTACAGCAGCATCAACCTGTCGTACAGCAATTCCGCGCCCATCGGCCCCGCCGACGCCGACATCCTGGTCAGCTTGTCCGAGCACCACGCGCCGACGGCCCAATACGTGCACGATCTGCGGATGCAACTGGCCCGTGAATTCCCCGGCGTCAGCATCTCGTTTCTACCGGCCGACATTGTCAGCCAGATCCTGAACTTCGGTCTGCCCGCGCCCATCGACATCCAGATCGTTGGCTACAACCTGGATGCCAACCGCGAGTACGCCCAGAAGCTGCTCGACCGCATCAGGTATGTGGACGGCATCACCGATCTGCGCATCCACCAGCCCTTCAATCAGCCCAAGCTGCACATCAACGTGGATCGCACCAAGGCGGAGCAGGTGGGCTATACACAGCGCGATATTGCCAATAACCTTCTGATCTCGCTGAGCGGAAGTTTTCAGACTTCGCCCACCTTCTGGCTGAATCCGAAGACCGGGGTCAGCTATACGATCGTCACCCAGACCCCACAGTACCGCGTGGATTCGTTGCAGAGCCTGGAGAACATTCCGGTTACCGGTGGCGGCGGCAACGGGGCCAAACCGCAGATTCTCGGCAGCCTGGCCTCGATCGGCCGCGGCGCGGGCATGGCCGTGGTCTCGCACTACGATATCCAGCCGGTGATTGATATTTTCGGTTCCGTCCAGGGACGCGATCTGGGCGGCGTTTCAACCGACATCGACAAGATCATCAATGACGCACAGAAGCAGTTGCCGCGCGGCTCGTCGCTGGTGGTGCGGGGACAGATCAAGACCATGCGCTCTTCCTATTTCGGGCTGCTGAGCGGGCTGGTGTTCTCTATCGTGCTGGTTTACCTTCTGATCGTGGTGAACTTCCAGTCCTGGCTCGATCCCTTCATCATCATCTCGGCGCTGCCGGCGGCGCTGGCGGGGATTGTGTGGATCCTGTTCATCACCCGGACCACCATCAGCGTGCCCGCTTTGACCGGCGCGATCATGTGCATGGGCGTGGCCACCGCCAACAGCATCCTGGTGGTCAGCTTCGCCAAGGAACAGATGGAGGAGGGCAGGGATTCCGTCGCCGCCGCGCTGCAGGCTGGCTTCACCCGCTTCCGGCCGGTGCTGATGACCGCGCTGGCCATGATCATCGGCATGGTTCCCATGGCGCTGGGCATGGGCGAAGGCGGCGAGCAGAACGCTCCCTTGGGCCGCGCCGTCATTGGCGGCCTGGTTTTCGCGACGGTCGCAACCCTGTTCTTTGTGCCCGCATTCTTTAGTTTGCTGCACGGCCTGCGCGCGCGGCCGCCCAAGGCGGAGGCCTCGCGATGAATGCAGAACCGGAAAACGGCAAGGCGGCGGGCCGCCCGGCGCATCACTATTGGATCGCCATCATCGCCGTGCTGACCGTTGTCGGACTCATCGTCTCTGGCATCCTGCCGCGCATCCAGGCGCGCGCCAGTCTGCATCGGGAAACACGGGAGATGGCAATAGCCAGCGTGACCGTCGTTCATCCCACGCGCGCGCCGGCGTCGTCGGAGATCGTGCTCCCCGCCAACGTGCAGGCGTTCATCGATGCTCCCATCTACGCCCGCACCAACGGTTACTTGAAGAAATGGTATGTAGATATCGGCTCCCGCGTGAAGACGGGCCAGTTGCTGGCGGAGATCGACACCCCTGAAGTCAATCAAGCCCTGGGGCAGTCGCGGGCCGACCTAGCCACAGCGGAAGCTAACCTGAACCTGTCGCGGATTACCGCGGACCGCTACCGGGATCTGCTGAAGACCGATTCCGTCTCCAAGCAGGATGCCGACAACGCCGCCGGCGACTACGCGGCCAAGCAGGCGATCGTTCACTCCGCGGAAGCCAACGTCAGGCGCCTGGAAGACCTGCAGTCGTTCCAGAAGATCTACGCGCCGTTCACCGGCGTGATCACCGCCCGCAATACCGATATTGGCGCGTTGATCGATTCGGGCGCGGTCGGCGGCACGCGCACCGAGTTGTTCCACATCGTGCAGCCGGACAAGCTGCGGGCTTACGTCAACGTTCCGGAAGCCTATTCGCAGGCCGCCAAGCCCGGCCTGACCGCCGACCTCACCCTGGCTGAGTTTCCCGGGCGGCGCTTCCCGGGCAAGCTGGTGCGCACGGCCAGCGCCATCGACACCAATACCCGCACCCTGCTGGTCGAGATCGATGTGGACAACCCCACCGGCACGCTGCTGAGCGGCGCCTATGCCGAAGTGCATCTGAAGCTGCCGGGCGCGAACTCATCGTTGATCCTGCCGGTGAATACGTTGCTGTTCCGCTCGGAGGGACTGCGCGTCGCCACCGTGCCCGACGGCCAGCACGCCGAACTCAAGCCGGTCACGCTGGGTCACGATTTTGGTTCTGAGGTCGAAGTGGTCGCCGGTCTGAACGGAGACGAGGCCGTGATCATCAACCCGCCCGATTCCCTCATCTCCGGCCAAGCGGTACGCATCGTGCAGACGCCCGCTTCCGGAGCGCCGCAGTGAGCCGTGTGCAAGGATCGTGTCGGGGCGCGACTTTGCAGGATTCGGAAAGCGGAGCTGTCTTGAAAGGGCGCGGCTTCAGCCGCGCCGAAAAGGCATATTTATGGATTTGTCATCCCGAACAAGTGCGAGCCGAGCTTGCGAGGCGAGCACGCACCGAGGGATCTGAAGTCCTGCCAGACCCAGCACAACTGCTGATCCCTCACTCGCGCTTCTTCTCTGCGTTCAGTCGCGCTTCGTTCGGGATGACAACTCTCTGGGGCGGATTGCGGCGCGGCTTGAAGCCGCGCCCCTTCAAGACAGCTCCATCTCGGCTTTTTTCCGCACGCACCTTAGCGATATCGGTCGTGCTGGCTCTCCCCGTTCTCCTAACCGGCTGCACCGTAGGCCCGCGCTATTCCCGGCCGCAGGCGCCCGCAGCTCCCGAGTATAAAGAGACTCCTCCCAACTGGAAGCAGGCGCAGCCCGCCGACCAGGTGGTCCGCGGCAAATGGTGGGAGGTCTTCCAGGACCCGCAGTTGAATGGGCTCGAGGAACAGGTTAGCGTCTCGAACCAGAACCTGAAAGCCGCGCAGGCGCAGTTCCTGCAGGCGCGGGCGCTGGTGCGCCTCAATCGCGCCGACCTTTATCCCACCGTAACTGCCGGCGTTTCCGCATCGCAGAACCGGTTGTCGATCAATGGCCCTCGCACCGGGACCGTAAACAACTACACCGACATGGTGCTGCCCGCCGATGTCATCTACGAAGCAGATGTGTGGGGAAGAGTACGGCGGACGGTGGAAGCGGCGCGAGCCAATGCCCAGGCCAGCGCCGCCGACCTGGAATCGGTCTCGCTGAGTGTTCACGCCGAACTGGCGGCCGATTACTTCCAACTGCGCACGCTTGACGCGGAGGAGCGGCTGCTGAGCACCACCGTGACCGCGTTCGAGAAAGCGCTGGAGTTGACCGAAAACCGGTACAAGGGCGGCGTGGCCTCCGCCGTCGATGTGGCCCAGGCGCAGACGCAACTCGAGACCACCCGCGCGCAAGCCATCGACGTCATGGTGCAGCGGCAACAGTTCGAGCATGCCATCGCCGCGCTCATCGGGCAGCCGGCATCGAGCTTCAGCATTCCGGCTGCGCCGTGGGACGCGCCGCCGCCGGCCATTCCGCCCGGACTTCCTTCGGACCTGCTGGAGCGCCGTCCCGACATCGCCTCTGCCGAGCGTCACATGGCTGCCGCCAACACGCAGATCGGCATTGCCCGCGCCGCGTATTTTCCGCAGATCACGCTCAATGCGACCGCTGGGTACGAGAGCGGTTCGATCAGCAAGTGGCTGGACGGCCCCAGCGGCTTTGCGGCCGCGGGCATCTCCGCGCTGGTAACAGCTTTTGATGTTGGCCGCCGGCGCGCGGGAGTCGAGCAGGCCCAGGCCGCTTACGATCAGGCTGTCGCCAACTATCGGCAGACGGTCCTGACCTCCTTCCAGGAAGTGGAAGACAACCTGGCCGCCTTGCGCATTCTGGACGATGAAGCCAGGACGCAGTCGGTCGCCGTGAATGCGGCAGAACATTCGCTGCAGCTTTCCAACAATCGCTACCGGGGCGGCGTGGTGACGTACCTGGAAGTGATCACCGCCCAAAGCACAGCCTTGAGCAACGAGCGCGCCGCGGTGGACATCCTGCGTCGGCGCATGAACGCCACTGTGCTGTTGATCAAGGCCCTGGGCGGAGGGTGGAACGCGTCAAGCCTGCCGAGCGTATCGAGCAATCGAGCGCCGCAAGCCCAGGGTTCCGAATAGCAACCGTTCAGCGGTCGACACCTCCCATGCAAACGTACTTCACTTCCAGGTACTCCTCGATGCCGTACTTCGAGCCCTCGCGGCCGAGGCCGGACTGCTTCATGCCGCCGAAGGGCGCAACTTCAGTAGAGATGATCCCGGTGTTGGCGCCGACGATGCCGTATTCCAGCGCCTCCGACATGCGCCAGACGCGGCCAATGTCGCGGGTGTAGAAGTAGGCGGCCAGGCCGTATTCGGTATCGTTGGCCAGGCGCACGGCTTCCTGCTCGGTCTTGAACCGAAACAGCGGCGCGACCGGGCCGAAGGTCTCTTCGCGCGAGAGCTGCATCGCCGGCGTGACGTTGGTCAGGATGGTCGGTTCGAAGAAGGTCCCGCCCAGCGCGTGGCGCTTGCCGCCGGTGAGCACCCGCGCGCCTTTGGCGACGGCATCGGAGATGTGCTCCTCCACTTTGGCCAGCGCCGCCTGGTCGATGAGCGGCCCCTGCACCACGCCCGCTTCCATGCCGTTGCCCACTTTCATGGCGCGCACCTTCTCGGCCAGCTTCTGGGCGAAGGCGTCATAGACTTCGTCCTGAACGAGCATGCGGTTGGCGCACACGCACGTCTGACCGGTATTGCGGTATTTGGAAGCGATGGCGCCTTCGATGGCGGCGTCGAGATCGGCGTCGGCGAAGACGATGAACGGCGCGTTGCCGCCCAGTTCGAGCGACAGCTTCTTGACCGTTCGGGCGCACTGCTCCATCAACAGCCTTCCCACCTCGGTCGAGCCGGTGAAGCTCAACTTCCGGACCACGGGATTGGAGGTCAGTTCCTTGCCGATCGCCGGCGGATCTCCGGTGACGATGTTCATCACCCCCTTGGGCAGGCCGGCGCGTTCCGCCAGTTCAGCCAGCGCCAAGGCGGAAAACGGCGTCTGCTCGGCGGGCTTGATCACCACCACGCAGCCGGCAGCCAGGGCGGGCGCGACTTTGCGCGTGATCATCGCGGCCGGAAAATTCCACGGCGTGATGGCGGCACAAACTCCGACCGGCTCTTTGATCACGAGCAGGCGCTTGTCCGACTGGTGCTGGGGGATGGTGTCGCCGTAAATGCGCTTGCCTTCCTCGGCAAACCACTCGATGAATGACGCCGCATAGACCACCTCGCCCTTGGACTCGGCCAACGGCTTGCCCTGCTCGGCGGTCATCAGGTGTGCAAGGTCTTCCTGGTTCGCGAGCATCAGCTCGTACCAGCGGCGCAGGATAGCGGCGCGATCCTTGGCCGTCCGGGCGCGCCAGGCGGGCCAGGCCGCGTTGGCCGCTTCGATGGCGCGGCGCGTTTCGGCGGCGGCCATGTTGGGGACATGCCCGAGCACGGCGCCGTCGGCGGGATCGGTGACCTCGAAGGTGGAGCGGTTATCGGCATCCACCCATTCGCCGTTGATGTAGCCCTGCTGCCGGAAGAGACGCGGATCTTTAAGTGCAGGCGCTTTCTGTGTAGGAGGAGTAAGGATTCCAGCCATGAGAGGCCTCCGTTCGAATCGGCGCCGCGGGCTGTTCGCGCGCGGCACTCTCTTGATTTTGTGCGCAGCCCTGGGCGCAGGCTGCACCGCGAATTATAGTGCGGCAACGGAGCTGGAGGGTAGTGAAGGAACAGGGGAAGTAGGCAGGTCGGAAAGCCGAGGAGCGAGGCGGCGCCTTGCCCCTCCGCAGCGAAACGGCCGCCCGCTTAGTGCCTGTCGTATTTCAGGCACATCTCAAGCTGGCGCATGGCTTCGTCGGTGGCCCGAATGGCTTCGACGCGGTGGCCACCGAAATCATGGTCGGCATGCTCCATGTACGCCTTGGCCCGGCGGAGCGAGGCCATCGCCCCTCGGATCTCGGGATGATGCTCGGGAGGGTTGGCAGGCGTGGTTACGGGAAAGGCGAGCGCGAGCAAAACGACTGCCGCTGCCAGCAGACGCGCGAGCTTGATCTTCATGGTGCAACCCACCTCATTCGCGAAGATTCACAGGGGGACCTGGTGAGCGCGGCAGGACTCGAACCTGCGACCCATGCCTTAAAAGGGCATTGCTCTACCAACTGAGCTACGCGCCCACAACCCTATCAATCTAGCACAAAGGGAAGGGCTTAGTTGGTCCTCGATGGTCTGGTACGGATCAGCTTGATGCTTGTGATCCGCCGCGATTAAGAGGCAGCCAACCGGGAATGGGACCTGCGCATCGAGGATAACAACAAAAAGTGACCGAATCTTTGCAGTTCTTTACAGAAAATTGTGATTCCATGGCTGTAAGGGCCTCATCGTATGAGGCAGCCTCGTCCGGTGCGACGGTCGATTATTGACGTGGGTCCCGCATACCGGCTCTTGCAGAAACGAAGTACGGTGTCATAAATTGCCCGTAGCGTTTGAAAGAAATCAACACACGGGGCCTGCAACACTCAGCACGCGCCGACAGGGCGCGTTTTCGTAAACTCATGAACAAACCCACTTTTCCGCCTACCCAACACGAAGAGCCTCCCCGCCTTACCGACGATCGGGATAAGGAACACGCCGCACGGCGTTGGCCGCGCCAGCGCTGGCTGTGGTTAACCGCCGGCATTTTGCTGGCCGTAGTTGTTCTCTATTTCCTGCTCCGCACCCACCAGAGCAGCCCGGCGTCGCAAGCCGGCGCTGGACGAGGGCCGGCGGCCGTGCCAGTGACGGCGGCAACCGCTCACAAGGGTGACATCGGCGTGTATTACACCGGCCTGGGCGCGGTGACGCCGCTTTACACCGTGACGGTGAAGAGCCGCGTCGACGGCCAACTGATGAAGATCTACTACAAGGAAGGCCAGACGGTACGCGAGGGTGCGCCGCTGGTGGAGATCGACCCCCGCCCTTTTGAGGTCCAGTTGACGCAAGCCCAGGGACAGCTCATCAAGGACCAGGCGGGGCTCCAGAACGCACGCATCGATCTGGCCCGTTACCAGGAACTGCTCAAGCGGAACGCCGTCGCCGAGCAGCAACTGGCGACCCAGCAAGCGACGGTCACTCAGGATGAAGGGACCGTCAAGACCGATCAAGGCCAGATCGACAGCGCAAAATTGAATCTGGTCTATTGTCACATTACTTCGCCCATCACCGGCCGCGTGGGATTGCGGCTGGTTGATCCGGGAAACATCGTTCACGCCGCCGACACCAATGGTCTGATGGTCATCGCCCAAATCGAGCCCATCAGCGTGATCTTCACCATCTCGGAAGACCAGTTGCCGCCGGTGATCAAGAGGTTCCGCGCCGGAGAGCGGTTGGGGGTGGATGCTTACGATCGCGATCTGAAGAAGAAGCTGTCGCACGGGACCTTGGCGACCATGGACAACCAGATCGACCAGACCACGGGCACGCTGAAGCTGCGGGCGATCTTCGACAACAAAGACGACGGGCTGTTTCCGAATCAGTTCGTGAACGCGCGCTTGCTGGTGGAGGAAAAGCACGGCGTGACCCTGGTGCCCACGGCGGCAATCCAGCGGAATTCGCAAAAAACCTTCGTGTACCTGGTCAAGCCGGACCAAACCGTCACCGTGCGCAATGTGAGCCTGGGAACGACGGAAGGAGACGAAGCCGAGGTCGCTTCCGGCCTGGTTCCCGGGGATGTGGTGGTCACCACCGGGGTTGACAAACTGCAGGAAGGAAGCAAGGTGAACGCGCAGGTCACCGACGGCAAGCCTCCGAGGCCGAGTTCATGAGTCCGTCGCGGACCTTCATCCTCCGGCCGATCGCCACATCCCTGCTGATGGTAGCCATCATGCTGGCCGGCGCTGTCGGCTATAAGCAGTTGCCGGTCTCGGCCCTGCCCGAGGTGGATTATCCGACCATCCAGGTAGTCACGTTTTACCCGGGGGCGGGCCCGGATGTTATGGCGTCGTCGGTGACGGCTCCGCTGGAGCGCCAGTTCGGCCAGATGCCCGGGCTGCAGCAGATGACCTCGACCAGCTCCGACGGGAGTTCCGTCATCACTCTGCAATTCCTCCTCAGCCTGAGTATCGACGTGGCGGAGCAGGAGGTGCAACAGTCCATCAACGGCTCAGGCACGTATTTGCCGGCCGATCTTCCCACGCCTCCGCTCTACAGCAAGATCAATCCCGCCGACACTCCGATCCTCACCCTGGCGCTCAGCTCGAACACCCTTCCGCTCTCCAAGGTCGAAGACCTTGCCGACACCCGGCTGGCGCCCAAAATCTCGCAGTTGCCCGGGGTAGGCTTGGTCAGCATCAGCGGCGGACAGAAGCCGGCGGTGCGCATCCAGGCGAATCCCACCCAACTGGCGTCTTACGGATTGAACCTGGAGGATCTCCGCAGCGCCATCGTCGCCAGCAATGTCAATCTGGCGAAGGGCAACTTTGATGGCAAGCACCAGAATTACCAGATCGGCGCCAACGACCAACTGCTGTCGAGCGCCGACTACGCTCCGCTGGTGGTCGCGTACAAGAACGGCGCCCCGATCAAGCTGTCGGATGTGGCCACGGTGGTGGACGATGCGGAGAACGTCCGCCAGGCCGCCTGGATGAACGACACGCCCGCGGTCATCATGAACATCCAGCGGCAGCCCGGCGCCAACATCATCGCGGTGGTCGATCGCATCACCAAACTGCTGCCGCAGCTCACCACCGCGCTGCCCAATTCGATCCAGGTCAAGGTCCTGACCGACCGCACCACCACCATTAGGGCGTCGGTGACGGACGTTGAATTCTCCTTGATGCTGACCGTGGCGCTGGTGGTGATGGTGATCTTCCTGTTCCTGCGCAATGTGGCTGCGACCGTGATTCCGAGCGTGGCGGTTCCGCTGTCGCTCGTCGGCACCTTCGGCGTGATGTACCTGCTCGGCTACAGCCTGAACAATCTGACCCTGATGGCGCTGACCATCTCGACCGGCTTCGTGGTCGATGACGCCATCGTCATGATCGAGAACATCTCCCGTTTCATCAAAGAAGGTGAGCCTCCGCTACGGGCAGCGCTGAAAGGCGCCGAGCAGATCGGCTTCACCATCATCTCGCTGACCATCTCTCTCATCGCGGTGCTGATCCCGCTGCTGTTCATGGGAGACATCGTGGGCCGGCTCTTCCGCGAATTTGCCGTGACTCTGGCCGTCACCATCCTGGTTTCGGCGGTGGTGTCGCTGACGCTGACGCCGATGATGTGCGCGCGGCTCTTGCACCACACTCCCGCGGAAAAACAGGGGCGCTTTTACCGCGCTTCCGAGCGGGCGTTCGATAAGGTCATCGCTTTCTATGGCCGAACCCTGCAGACGGTGCTCCGATTCCAGACCACAACCCTGCTGATCGCCGCTGCCACCTTCGTCTTGACGATCTTTCTCTATATCGTGGTCCCCAAGGGATTCTTTCCCATCCAGGACACCGGGGTGATCCAGGGGATCTCGGAAGCCGCGCAGACGGTCTCGTTCCCGGAAATGTCCGCATCCCAGCAAAAGCTGGCGGACGTCATTCTGAAAGATCCTGCCGTCGAGAGCCTGTCCTCCTTCATCGGGATTGACGGCACCAACACCACCCTGAACAGCGGCCGGATCCTGATCAACCTGAAACCTCTGAATGAGCGCAAGATCAGCGCCAGCGACGTTATTCGCCGTTTGCAGCCGCAACTGGCCCAGATCTCGGGCGTCACCCTGTTCATGCAGCCGGTGCAGGACATCACGGTCGAGGATCGGGTGAGCCGCACCCAGTTCCAGTACACGCTGGAAGATCCCAATGTCGACGAGCTGGACGCTTTCGCCCCGCAAATGCTCGCCAAACTGCAACAGCAGCCCGAGTTGCGTGACGTCACCAGCGACCAGCAGGCGCTGGGGCTGCGGGCCAAGTTGGTATTCGATCGCGACACCGCTTCGCGCCTGGGTATCACGCCGGCGGCGATCGACCAGACGCTCTACGATTCCTACGGGCAGCGCCAGGTCTCCACCATGTTTACCCAGTTGAACCAATACCACGTGGTGCTGGAGGTAAAACCTAACTTTGACAGGAATCCAACCGATCTGCGTGACCTCTACATCCGGTCCGGAGCAGCAAGCAACACCGCTTCCAGCGGATTAGTGGCGGGGGGGACGGCTACCTCGCAGACATTTGGGCCTTCGAGCACACCCTCGGCCAATGCCGCCTCCTCGTCCAGCACCTTCGCGGCCGCCCCGACGGGATCTTTGACCGGCGGTCCGATCGCGTCGTCTCAGGTCTTTGCCAGTGGCAGTCAAGTGCCCTTGAGCGCGTTCACCCACTGGGAGGCCACTACCGCTCCGGTCACGGTCAATCACCAAGGCCAGTTCCCGGTGGTCACGCTGTCTTTCAACCTGGATCCCGGCGCCTCGCTGGGCGATGCCGTAAAAGCGGTGAACCAGGTCAAGCAGGAGATCGGAATGCCGGCCAGCATTCAGAGCGGCTTCCAGGGCACGGCGGAGGTCTTTCAGACGTCCCTGGCGAATGAGCCGCTGTTGATCCTGGCCGCGGTGGTGACGGTCTACATCGTGCTAGGGGTCTTGTACGAAAGCTACATTCATCCCATCACCATTCTTTCGACGCTGCCCTCGGCGGGCGTGGGCGCGCTGCTGGCCCTACTGATCTGCCGCATCGATTTCAGCGTCATAGCTTTGATCGGCATCGTGCTACTGATCGGCATCGTGAAGAAGAACGCCATCATGATGATCGACTTCGCGCTGGAAGCGGAACGCAAGGAAGGCAAAACCCCGCTCGATGCCATTTATCAAGCGTGCCTGCTGCGCTTTCGCCCCATCATGATGACCACCATGGCGGCCCTGCTGGGCGGGCTGCCGCTGGCCCTGGGAAGCGGGACCGGATCGGAACTGCGGCGGCCGCTGGGCATCACCATCGTGGGCGGCCTGCTGCTCAGCCAGTTGCTGACGCTCTATACCACGCCGGTGATCTATCTCTGGTTCGACCGGCTCGCCCGGCGGGTCTCCAAGCGCGGCAATGAAGGCCCGAGTACGGAGCTGGTGCCGGTGAAGTAGCCATGAATGTTTGTGAACCATTCATCCGCCGGCCGGTGGCGACCACGCTGCTCATGGTCGCCATCGCCTTGGCGGGAGCAGTGGCTTTCCGGTTGCTCCCGGTATCGCCGCTGCCGCAGGTGGACTTCCCTACTATTTCCGTGAGTGCGCAGTTGCCGGGTGCGAGCCCGGAGACGATGGCCTCGTCGGTGGCCACCCCGCTGGAAAGACAGTTCGGGCGCATCGCGGCGGTGACCGAAATGACCTCGTCTAGCACTCTGGGGGCGAGCTCGATCACGCTGCAATTCGATTTGAACCGCGACATCAATGCTGCGGCCCGTGATGTACAAGCGGCCATCAATGCGGCGCGCGGCTATCTCCCCGCCAACCTGCCGAATAATCCTAACTACCGCAAAGTAAATCCCGCCGATTCTCCCATCATGATCCTGGCGCTGACTTCCGACACGCTCGGCAAGGGCCAGATGTATGACGCCGCCTCGACCATCATGGCGCAAAAGCTGGCCCAGGTGGATGGTGTCGGCCAGGTCGTGGTAGGCGGCAGTTCGTTGCCCGGCGTGCGCATCGAGCTGAACCCGACCGTTCTGAACAAGTATGCCATCAGCCTGGAGCAGGTGCGCACCATGTTGAGCAGCACCAATGCCAACATGCCCAAGGGAAACTTCTCCGATGGCCAGCGCATGTGGCAGGTGGGGGCCAACGATCAACTGCTGAAGGCGGTCAACTACCAGCCCCTGGTCGTGGCCTACCGTAACGGATCGGCGGTCCACATTTCGGATGTCGGTCAGGCCATCGACTCCGTCGAGGACGTGCGCAACGCGGGTTATGCCAACGGCAAACCTTCGATCCTGATTATCATCTTTCGCCAGCCCGGGGCGAACATCATTGACACGGTGGATCGCATCCGCGCCGTGGTCCCGCAACTGCAAGCCGCCATCCCGCAAGCGATCAACGTGGCGGTGGCGCTGGACCAGACGGTCACCATCCGCGCTTCGGTGCATGACGTGGAGAGGACGCTGATCATTTCGGTGATCCTGGTCATCCTGGTGGTCTTTTTCTTCCTGAGAAGCGCGCGGACATCAATGATCCCGAGCATTGCTGTTCCCCTGTCGCTGATTGGGACGTTCGGCGCCATGTATCTGTGTGGCTACAGCCTGGATAACCTGTCGCTGATGGCGCTGACCATTTCCACCGGCTTCGTAGTGGACGATGCCATTGTGGTAATCGAGAACATCACCCGCTACCTGGAGCAGGGTGCGACTCCGTTCGAGGCGGCGCTGAAAGGTTCGAAAGAGATCGGCTTTACCGTCCTGACCATCAGCATTTCGCTGGTCGCCGTGTTCATTCCCTTGCTGCTGATGGGTGGCATCGTGGGCCGCCTGTTCCGGGAGTTCGCGGTCACCATGTCGGTGGCGATCGGCATTTCCATGGTGGTGTCGCTCACCGCGACCCCCATGATGTGTGCCCATCTGCTGAAACAGCACGAAACCCATGGCAAGATCTATGAGCTCAGCGAACGCGGCTTCCAGTGGGTGGTGAACATGTACGGCCGCACGCTCACGCGGGTGCTGCGCCACCCCGCGATAACGCTGGTGATATTGCTGGCGACCATCGCGTTGAACGTTTTTCTGTTCATTCGCGTCCCCAAGGGCTTTTTCCCGCAGCAGGATAATGGCCGCATGGCGGGGTCGATCCAGGCCGACCAGGACACTTCGTTCCAGGCAATGAACAACCTCCTGTTGCAGATGATCGCTATCGTCAAAGCCGATCCCGCGGTCGACACTGTCCTCGGCTTCACCGGCGGTGGCGGAGGCGGGACCACCACCAACACGGGGCGCATGTTTATCGCGCTCAAGCCGCTGAGTGAGCGCAAAATCACCGCCGACTACATCATCGCGCGCCTGCGGCCTAAGCTGGGCAAAGTTCCGGGTGCCACGCTCTACCTGCAAGCCCTGCAGGACGTACGCGTCGGCGGACGCTTGAGCAACGCGCTCTATCAATTCACCATGCAGGGCGACAATCTGGACGATCTCACCAATTATGCGCCCCGCATGCTGGAAGCCTTGCGGCACGTCCGGATCATTACCGATGTCAGCAGCGATCAGCAGAACAACGGGCTGCAGTCGCTGGTGCAGTACGATCGCGCTACGGCGGCGCGCTTCGGGATCTCGCCGCAGTTGATCGATAACACGCTCTACGACGCGTTCGGGCAGCGCCAGGTCTCCACCATGTACACCTCGCTGAACCAGTATCACGTGGTCATGGAGGCGGCGCCGCAGTTCTGGGAGAATCCGCAGTCCTTGCGCGACACCTGGGTGAAGGCGCCGAATGGGCAAGAAGTCCCCCTGAGCGCTGTTGCCCACTACGGCCCGGCGATTGCGCCGCTCGCGGTGAGCCACCAGGGCCTGTTTCCGGCGGTAACGGTTTCGTTCAATCTGGCGCCGGGCGTCGCCCTGGGTGACGCCGTAACCGCAATTCACAAGGCCGCGCTCACGGTGGGGTTGCCCTCGACCATCCATACCACCTTCTCCGGAACCGCACAGGCCTATCAGGATTCGCTCGGCAATGAGTCGCTGTTGATCGCCGCCGCCCTGGCGACGGTGTACATCGTGCTCGGAATCCTGTACGAGAGCCTCGTCCATCCCATAACCATTATCTCCACGCTGCCCTCGGCCGGCGTCGGCGGCTTGCTAGCTCTGCTGATCACGCGCACTGATCTCAGCGTGATTGCGATGATCGGCCTGATCTTGCTGATCGGCATCGTGAAGAAGAACGCCATCATGATGGTTGACTTCGCGCTAGCCGCCGAGCGCAACGAAGGCAAAAGCTCGCGCGATTCCATCTTTGAAGCCTGTCTGTTGCGCTTCCGCCCGATTCTGATGACGTCGATAGCCGCCGGGCTGGGAGCTTTGCCGCTGGCGCTCGGCCACGGCACCGGATCGGAGCTTCGCCGGCCGCTGGGAATCACCATTATCGGCGGGCTGATCGTCAGCCAGGTGCTGACCTTGTACACGACTCCCGTGGTCTATCTGTACTTCGACCGTCTCCAGCATTGGTGGGACGGCGTCCGCGCGCGACGTCGTGAGAGAGAAGCCGGGCCGATTGGCTCCGAGGCGTGATGCTGTGATAGCCGACCGCAAGTTCTACGAAAGAGGATTATGAACCAACCTGTCGCTGCAGCTCGCCGGTTTCACCCCTTCGTCGTTCTTGCGCTGGTGGGCATCATGATGCTGGCCGGCGGCTGCGCGGTCGGCCCGAATTACCGGCGGCCCGCGGCCCCGACGCCGCAGGTTTTCAAGGAACCGCCGCCCGAGGGGTGGAAGGAAGCACAACCGAATGCCGGAGCGATCCGCGGCAAATGGTGGGAAATCTACAACGACCCGCAACTGAATGCTCTCGAGGAGCAGATCGGCATTTCCAACCAGAACGTGTTGGCGGCAGCGGCGCAGTATCGCGAGGCCCGGGACTCCGTGCGGATCGCTCGCTCCAGCCTGTTCCCCACCGTAACGACGTCGCCCGCGGTGACCAACCAGCGGACGCCCACCACCCCGACGAACCAAACCGTTTACGACCTGCCGGTTGATGTCTCCTATCAGGCAGATGTGTGGGGAAGCATCCGGCGCAACCTCACAGCGAGTTACGCGAACGCGCAAGCCTCCGCCGCCGACCTGGAGAATGCCCGCTTGTCGTTCCAGGCCGAACTGGCGGAGTTCTACTTTGAACTGCACGGACTGGATGGCGATACCGACCTGCTGCAGCGCAACGTCAAGGTCTATGAAGAATATCTGAAACTGACCCAGGACCGGTTCGAGCTGGGAGTGGCCTCGGGCGCCGACGTGGCTCAGGCGAAGACCCAGCTCGATACCACCCGCGCGCAGTTGATTGACCTGGGGGTGCAACGCACCCAATTCGAGCATGCCATCTCGATCCTGATCGGCAAGCCGCCGGCAGAGTTGTCCATCCCTGCGATGGTGCTCAAGACCCCACCGCCAGCGGTTCCAATCGGTGTTCCTTCCGCTCTGCTGGAACGCCGGCCGGACATCGCCGCGTCGGAGCGGCAGGTGGCGGCGGCCAACGAGCAGATCGGCATTGCCAAGGCAGCGTTCTTCCCGTCGCTACTGCTCAGCGCCACTGGTGGCTTTGAATCCGCTAGCTTTTCTACGTGGCTGTCCTGGCCAAGCCGCTTCTGGGCGGTTGGCCCGCAAGTGGCGGAGACGCTGTTCGACGCCGGTAAGCGTCACGCCCAACTGGACCTGGAACGCGCCGCCTACGACGCGACGGTTGCCAACTACCGGCAGACGGTCCTGACGGCCTTCCAGCAAGTGGAAGACAATCTGGCGGCTCTGCGCATCCTCGAACAGGAAGCCGACGCCGAAGATGCGGCCGTGGCGGATGCGGAGGAGTCGCTGGCGATTTCCACCGATCAGTACAAGCAGGGAATTGCCACTTATCTGCAGGTGATCACGGCTCAGGCGTTCGCTCTGCAGGACGAGAAAGCGGCCGTGGATATTCTCACGCGGCGCATGACGGCGAGTGTCCTGCTGATCGAAGCGCTCGGCGGCGGATGGGATGCGTCTCAATTGCCGACGCGAACGGAGATCTTGGCGAACAGCAAATAAATCATCGCAGGCTTGGCGAGTGCGGCAGCAAGAGAGATCTCAATGAAGAAGCTCCTGCCACTATTTCTGGTTTGTGGTTTGTCATGCCTGGCGCAGACTCCCCCCGCGCCGGTATGGAAGTTTGCCGTCTCGGGCGATTCCCGCAATTGCGGCGACATCGTTATGCCCGCCATCGCCGCGAAGGTGCTGCAGAACGGAGCAAGCTTCTACTGGCATCTTGGCGATTTTCGAGCGATCTATGACTTCGACGAGGATATGGTTCCTCCCGCCCGCCTGCAACTCGAGGCGCCCCACCTTACGATCAGCTCTTACCTCGCTAAAGCGTGGCCGGATTTCATCGAGCACCAACTCCGTCCTTTCGGTGCGCTTGAACTATTCCTTGGCATTGGCAACCATGAAACAACCTTCCCTCGAACCCGCGAGGCGTACCTCGCCCAGTTCGCAGGCTACCTGGACAGCCCACGGCTTCGCGCCCAGCGCGAACAGGATAAAGACACGGCCGGCGGGGCACGCTCCTACTTTCATTGGGTGATGAACTCTGTCGATTTCATCTCACTCGACAACGCCACTGAGAACAGCTTCGATAAGGCGCAAATGGACTGGATCCGGACCCGTATTGCCGCGGACCAACGGTCCGACTCTGTCACTACGATCGTGGTTGGCATGCACGAAGCCCTGCCCGGCAGCAAGGGGTTGAGCCACAGCATGTGTGACTCGCCCAAAGGGGTTGCGAGCGGACGCGAAGTTTACAACCTGCTTTGGAGCCTGCAGCAGGCTGGCAAGAAAGTCTACGTTCTCGCCAGCCACTCTCATTTCGTGATGGACGACGTCTATCGCACGGCGTACTGGAAGGATCGGGAGTTGCCGGGGTGGATCGTAGGCACGGCCGGAGCCGTCCGCTATCGGCTGCCTCCGGAAATCACGGTCGGGAAAATCGCCAAGACGGACGTCTACGGGTTCCTGCTGGGGACGGTTCTTTCCGACGGATCGATCCAGTTTGACTTCGAGGAACTTGGGCTTGACGCTCTCCGCTTAGCCAACGCGGGCAAAGCGCCGGATTCGCTGGTCCGCTGGTGCTACGCCGAGAACAAGGATCAACAGATTCCAGCACCAGGGTCCTGCGGCGGTACGCACTAAGGCTGCGGACGATTTCGCAGTGTGCAAGCTTTTGCACGTAGCTGGCGGCCCGCACAACCTGCTTCCAGCCAAGCCCCTAACGAGTTGAAAACCGAAGGCGTTGCCGCGATTTCCGCGGGACGATTCTGGCACGGAAAGTGCTCAATGTGTAGTGAGCCAAGCAGGTACGATTCGAGCAAGGCTTAGGCTGAGGAATTCGCCCCGCGCTACTCACGGTAGGATTACGAAATCAAGCCGGTGGGCGGAAACCGAGAGGTTGAACACCATGAAGACTATCTTCCTGATACCGCTGTTGCTGCTGTTGGGCGTTGGAGCTTTCGGGCAATGCTGCCAGTCGATTGCAGCCGCGCCGATGACCAGCGTGTGGACCGCGCCCGATCATGCGCAGCGCGCGATGCGCCACAGCTTGGGCACTGAATACGATTTGCGGGAAATCGGCGGCATTACAATGGCGCAGGGTGAACTTCCGGCGTGGGAGGTTCTTAGCCCGGCAGCGGAAACTCCGCTTGGCGACGTGGCGCGGGATTACCGCAAGGAGCACGCGGTGGCCAGGAAAGCGCGCATCGTGTGGGAGCAGGTTGGAAACTGAACTGCCGGAAAACAGGCCGCAAGACCTACCAAGGGCTGATGCCGACGAGGGCATGCGCAACCTTCGGCCAGGAAAGCGATTAACCCACGTATACCCCGAATACTCCGCCTGCTGACCGCTGTTCCCAGTTGATCTCAACAATTTGCGAGTGAGGGAACGGCTCTCCGCTGAGCCCCGCATCCAAATCCGCCTGGCCAGCGTACCTCAACCGGTCCACAAATCGAATCACAAGGAGAGCCGGTATGAAGAAGGTTTTCGTGGTGGCGTTGGCGCTGTCGATCCTGACCGGGATCGCGGTGGCGCAGTCGGGCATGGGAAGCGACATGAAGAAGGACGGTTCGGCCTCGGCGCCGCTGAAGAACATCAAGGGCACGGTGAAGGCCGATGGCGGCAAAACCTGGTTCGTTGCCGACAAAGACAGCAAGTCCTGGGAGGTCGTGAATCCCGAGGCGCTGAAGGGGCACGAAGGACATCACGTACAGGTCAGCGCGCACGTTTACGCCGACAAGAACCAGATCCATGTGATGAGCGTGAAGATGCTGCCCGCCTCCAAGATGAAAGACGACAGCATGAACAAAGACAACATGAGCAAGTAGTCCCGCAAGCAGCTCTGAACTTCATTCGCCGCGGATAAGCGCGAAGCAACTCGGATTCGCGGTTGAAATTCGCGCTGATCCGCGGCGATGGAGAGTGGGCGAGGCGTTGCCGTCGGCGGATGCCGGCTACTTTTTCCAGTGGCCGGGTTTCTCGCCCGACGCGTACCGTCTCCGAGACCCGCACTCGAGGCACACTTGTTCGTCTGCGGTCGGAACCGTCCTTACATCGTGCTTGCAACCGATTCCGGTCCAGAACAAGACACCGGTTACCAGCACTCCGAGGATGGCCAATACTCGCATTAGTGTTTGCTCCGCGATAACGCTCCGGCGGGAGCGTGCGCAGCGGCGTCGTGAACCGAAAGCTCTACTGCGCGTCAGACAGGCGAAAGGGAGGGCTCTGGCAGGGGAGAGGCTAACCATACGCGATGCACCAAGAATGGGGCAAGTAAATTTAGCAGCCACAGGGTGACAGCGGTGCTGGTGGTGATTACGGGCGTTATCTTGAGGATTACGAACTTGGCTTTGCCGGGCAATTGTGCGGGATTCGGGGCTGGGCCCGGCAAAACATTGGGCCAGCCAGCAGCAAAAACATCGGGAGGGTGGCCCTTGGCACGCCCCCGTCTTGAGCAAGGTTATGCGCTCTACATCTTCCCGTTCAACCAGTCTTCGTAGGCCTTGAACCCGTACGGACGACCGAGGAAGTCGGTCACCAGCGTGGCTGCGGGTTTGGAGCCGCCCGGCTCCAGCACGGCATGACGATAATGCGCTGCCGCTTCCGGGCTGAGCAGGCCATCGTGCTTAAAGACGGTGAGCATGTCCTTGGCGATTACCAGCGACCACATGTAGGTGTAGTAGATCGCCGAATAGCCGTCCAGGTGCCCGAAGCCTTCCTGCATGTAGGTGCCCTTGACGTACTTGAACGGGGTATATCGGTCCTGCAGTTGGGCCACCACCTCGCTGCTGTCGAGCCCTTTGGGGTTGCGCGAGTAAAGCTGCAGGCTGAGAGCGGCGTAAAACATCTGCTGCCGTACCTGCAGGCCGCGCCCAAAGTCGTCGGCGGTCTTCATGCGCCTGGCGACATCAAGCGGAAGCGCCTCGCCCGTCTTGTAATGCCTGGCGAAGGTTTGCAGTACGCCCGGGTCCCACGCCCACTCCTCCAGCATCTGCGAGGGCGCTTCGATGAAATCCCACTCCAGGTTGGGGCCGGTCCAACGGGTGTTGCCGCTGAAGATGGCATGCAGCAGGTGGCCGTACTCGTGGAAGAAGGTGACCACGTCGCCGTGCTCCATCAGCCCGGGATCATCGCCGCTAGGCCGGGGGAAATTGCACACCAGCACGGCTTCGGGCAGCGCCCGGCCGCGTTTGCCATTGGCCATCCCGAAGGTAGCGTAGTGCTTGTACTTGTTCTCGCGGGGGAACATGTCAAAGTAGATTCGCCCCAGCAGGCGGTCGCCATCGTAGACGTCGTAAGTCTCAACGTCGGGGTGCCAGACCCTGGCATCCGGCACGCGGCGATAGCTGATGCCGAACATCTTGCTGGTCAAGTCCATGATTCCCTGCTTCACCTTGGCGTACTGGAAGTAGGGACGAACGGTGCGCGCGTCGAAGTCGTATTTCTCCGCCCTGACTTTCTCCGACAGATACGGGCTCTCCCAGGGATAGACGACCGTGGCTTTCGGATCGTCCTGCCGCTTGCGCTCCAGCAGTTCCTGGTAGTCGTGCTCCATGCGCGCGCGGGAAGCGGTGGCGATCTTCTCGATGAAATCGGCGGCGTTCTTCTCGCTGCCGATCATCTTGTCCTCGGTGATGTAATCCGCCCAATCCTTGTAGCCGAGCAGTGTGGCCAGTTCGTAGCGCTCCTGGAGCATCTCGGCCAGCGTGCCGAGATTCTTGGGGTGCCCGCGCTGGCGGTAGGTCCTCCAGAATTCCTCGCGCGCCCGGTTACTGGCAGAGTAGGTCATGAAGGGGATGTAGTCGGTGTTGTCGGTGGTGAGAGTGGCCTTGCCGTCGGGCCCGGGCTTGTGCGCGGCGCGGAAATCGTCGGGAAGCCCAGTCAGCTCCGCAGGATCGACTTCGATCTTGAGCACGCCCGACTTGATGTTGTTGCCAAACTCCTGCCCGGTCTTCACGAGCTGCTCGCGCAGGTCCTTGATCCTGGCGCGAGTGGCGTCGTCACGGTCCACGCCGGCACGGCGGAAGTCGCGCAGGGCGTGCTCCAGATAGAACTTAGTCTCAGCGTCGAGCTTGGAGCGATCGAGGCCGGCCAGCGCGTCGTAGATGCCGCGGTCGAGGGAGAAATCGGTGTTCAGGGCGTCGGCTTCCTGCTCGCATTTCTCCGCTGCAGCACGCATCTCGGCGGTAGGCTCAACCTCGCGGGCCAGCCCGGAGCGGAACAGCGCATTTGCCAGCGCCAGCTCGGCTTCGTCGTAGGCGTCCAGCGCCGGGATGGGATCGCGCGGCGCTTTCATGGCCTTGAGCGCGGCCATCTGCGACCTCGCCCGGTCCATGTCGGCATGGCAGGCCGACAGATACTGCTCGGGCGTTCCGGCCAGGATGGTCGCCGCCCCCGGTGCGGGCGCCTTGTCGGCGGCCAGGCTGGAGGCGCACAGTGCAGCAACGAACAGAAGGACAGCAATCAGACGTGTAAAGCGCACAGTAATTTCCCTCGGCTTATTGGACTTGGGCATGAGCAAAACGTAAGCGGGCAGACATTGAGTCTAAACGGTCGCCCTCTGGTTGGGAAGGGCCGCCTAGCGCTCAACCAGCGCCTCCAGCGTGGTAAAAAACTCAGGATAGGAAATCTGGGCGGCGCCGGCGCCGCGGATCAGGGTATCATCCGTGGCGCGCAGGGCGGCCACGGCGAAGGCCATAGCGATGCGGTGGTCGCCGGCGGAATCGACCTCCGCCCCGTGAAGCTGCTGGTTGCCGGAAACCAGCAGTCCATCCTCGCGCTCCTCGACAGTCGCGCCCATGGCACGGAGGTTGGCGGCGACGGCAGCGATGCGGTCCGACTCCTTCACCCGCAGCTCGCGCGCGTCGCGAATCTCGATGCCCTCGGTGGTGTACGGAGCGATGGCCGCTAGCACCGGCAGTTCGTCGATGAGCGCGGCCGAAAGCGCGCCGGCAATCGTGGTTCCCTTCAGCGCCGCGCCTTCCACGGCGACGCTGCCGACCAGTTCGCCGTGATTTTCCTCCAGGTTGACCACCGAGATCCGGCAGCCCATCCCCATGAGCACGTCCAGCAGCGCGGCACGCGTGGGGTTCATCAGCACGGAATCGAGCAGGAGGTTCGAGCCTGGAAACAGCGCGGCGGCGCAGAGGAAGAACGCGGCTGAAGAGATATCACCGGGGACGCCGGCTTCGATGCCGTGCAGCGTCTGCCCGCCTATCATGGTGACGCGGTTGCCGTTGCGCGTGAGTTCAGCGCCGAAAGCATGGAGCGCCAACTCCCCGTGGTCGCGGGTGCGCACCGGTTCTTCTACCGTGGTCGTGCCCCGTGCAAAAAGGGTGGCGAAAAGGATCGCGGTCTTCACCTGGGCGCTGGCGACGGGCAAGTGGTACTCGATCGCCTGCAATTCATGTCCGGTGATGCGCAGCGGAGGCCGTCCGCCGGGGCCGGCTTCGATGCGCGCGCCCATCTTGGTCAGCGGCTCGATAACGCGGCCCATGGGGCGCCGCGAAAGCGAATCGTCGCCGGTCAACTCGGCGGAGAAGGGCTGCCCTGCCAGGATGCCGGACAACATCCGCATGGTCGAACCGGAGTTGCCGCAGTCGAGCGGCGCACGCGGCGCGCGCCAGGGCGAGCCCTCGATCTCGACTGCACCCTCTTCGCCGCGCCGGATGGCGACACCCACGGACGAGAGCGCCCCCAGCGTGCTGGCACAGTCCGCGCCGGTCGAGAAATTGCGCAGCCGCGTCGTCCCTTCGGCGAGCGCGCCCAGCATGGCGTAGCGGTGGGAGATGGACTTGTCGCCCGGCAGCCGCACCGCCCCGGCCACGTTCTTTGCGGGATGGATGACGATGTCGTTTGGCGGCGTCACGGAGCGGCCGCTACGATGCCGCGCCCGCGCGCGCCTCAGCCAGAACGTCCTGCGGCACTTCCTGCGCGCTCAACTGCAGCTCGAAGCGCGGCCCCTCGGCGTGGTGGCCCCAGCGGCCCACGCCCCAGCGTGCGCGCAGAAACTTGACGCCCGGGTGCTTCGACAGGTCGAGCAGCAGCGGGTGCTGCCCGCGGTAGAACTTCTGCGGGAAGGAGAGCAGCGGCTTTTCTCCCCAGGCAGCGCCATCGGGAGAGCCCCAGACAGCCACGTCGAGCGACTGTTGCTCGATGATGTCGGTGATGTTCAGGGTCAGGAGCAGGACCTTGCCCGCGGCGGAAGAAACATCAACCGCCGGGCCGTCGCCCTTGTCGCGCACCACGGTCTTGTCGGGAATCAAAGAAGCGTTGAACATGACACGCCGATTCTAGTCGGCGACGCGGGGATTTTCCAGCCGTCGCGTTTAACAGTGGTGGGTCAGTTTCCGGATCGCCGGGTTATTCGGGCTGAAGGCGCCAACCGACCTTGGCTCGAGCAATCTTGCTAGAACACGTGCTCACATTCAACCAAGAATCCTCCACCACGGCTTCTTCTCTGATGGCGGTGAGCAATGAATGTGCGTCCTAGTCCCCCTGACTGTGTCGAGCAAACTGTGCCCGTCAGTCAATGGCCAAACATCAAGATGGACCCCCTGCGGTAGCACACGCGTCAAGCCTTGGCCGACCGAATCCAGAATGCTCTGGTGGTCGGCTGAGCCGTCCAACACCAGCACCAGAATCTGCGCCGGAGGCTCCACGATTCCCTTGACGTAACACTGCGGGAGATACGCCTCGCGAATGCCAGCAATACTGCGCACCGTGTCTCCTATCGCATCTGACAACCCCTGCGGAATCGGCTTGGCAGGGCTGCCAAGATAGACCGATGTGTCTTTTGGGATCGTTAGTGGTTTCATGACGTGCCGACCTGCTCCCATTTGCTGCCCACGGAAGGTAGGCCGCCCGCCGGTATTTTACCAGCCGCGCGGCTCACCAAGTCTTGATCCCGTCCAGGAATCCGCGGACGGCTTTGCCTGCCGCCTCGTGCTGCTCGAAGACCGCGTGTCCGGCGCGGGGGACGATTTGCAGGCGGCTGCCGGCGATGTTGCGCTGCATGAACTCGGCTTCGCCGACGCCGCGCTTAGCGGTGGTGGGTCAGTCTACCGCGTCGGACGCTGCCACGCGGTTCGGTTGGGGTCGCTTGGATTTGCCGTTTTTCGACTTGCCCCCTTTGTTCCAGCCGCCAAGATTGAGCGCGACCGCCATGCAGGCAGCGCGTAATTCGTCCGCAAGAACGCGGTCGACCATGGTACGAGCCACGACCATGCCCCCGATGGACAAGGCAGCTATGCCCTGCGCTGTGGTGCGACGGCGCCGGCCATTCTGGACCAAGCTCCGCTCCAGGACGCTTACCATGGCTTTGAACACGGTTTCGAAGGCGCGCTTCGCACTTATGCCGCTACGGGCGACGTCGGTCGGCAATGCGACCATGGGGCAGGAGTTCTCGACGTCCTCGAAATGCTGGCGAGAGAGATAGGCACGGACGACTTGCGACCCCACGTCAGTCGATGACAGATCCACGTGCACACCTTCCCAGCAGCTTTTCCACTGCGGGTCGGTGAAGAAGCACCCTAGTACCTCGGCGTACAGATCGCTCTTGCTTTTGAAATAGCTATAGAATCCACCGTGCGTCAGGCCCACACCGGCCATGATCTGTTTGAGGGAGACACTCTCAAAGCCATGCCGATTGAACAGCTTGCGTGCGCTGTCGATGATGTTTTTCTTTACTGCCGCGCGATGGCCAGTGGGGTAAGGCATGAAACCGTTCGCTTAGGCACCGAAGTATGCCTCGAAGGGAGTTCGCCTGTACAGAGAAATATTATGTTGAACATATTTTCGCGCGGTGCTGTTATGCGGGGGACGGTTGATCGCAAGAATTCGGGAGGACGATGATGAGCGATAGAGCGAACCTGGAAGCACTGGCCCATGGGCCCACGCGGCGGCAAGCGATGGTCTGTGCTGCGATCGCATTTGGCGGACTAGCGCTGGGCTTCACTGAGGCTCGGGCGGGAGGTGAGGAGGAAATTTCTCGTACGGCGGAATCCATACATCAAGAACCTGTTTTCAAAGCCAGCCGGAAGCGCGTCTACGAAGCGCTCACCGACACCAAACAGTTCGACAAGGTCATACAGCTCAGTGGAGTCATGAAGTCGATGCCCTCGGGAGGCAAGCCCACCGAGATCAGTCGTGAAGAGGGAGGCGCGTTCGCTCTATTCGGCGGGTATATCACGGGGCGACACATCGAACTCGTGCCGAACCAACGAATCGTCCAAGCCTGGCGAGCGGGCAGTTGGGATCCGGGCGTCTACTCGATTGCGAGGTTCGACCTCGCGGAGCAGGGCTCCGGGACCAAGATCATCTTTGACCATACCGGCTTTCCCAAGGGCACGGGGGAACACCTGGCGGCGGGATGGAAAGCCCACTATTGGGAGCCGCTCGAGAAACTCCTAGCTTAGGCGCAAGTGGAAATGCTGTACGCCCAGTCCATTTCGGGTGTGTCGTCGGCTACTCGGAAAGTGCCCCGCCGCTCGCTTACCAGCTCTTGATCCCGTCCAGGAACTCACGGATGGCTTTGCCTGCAGCCTCGTGCTGCTCGAAGACCGCGTAGTGTCCGGCGCGGGGGATGACCTGAAGACGGCTGCCAGCGATGTTGCGCTGCATGAATTCGGCTTCGCTGAGCGGCGTGAGCGTGTCCTCGGCGCCGACCATCACCAGCGTGGGAATATTGATGCTCTTCAAGTCGGCGACGGAATCGGGCCGCACCGCCATCCCGCGCTGCACCGCCGCGATCCCGGCGGCGGACGTCTCCAGCATCATCTTGCGGGCACGCTCCACCAAGTCGGGGCGGGTAGTGCGCGTTGTGTCACCCAGCAGCTTGGGAATCATGCTGTCGATGAAAGGGACAGGGCCTTGCTTCTCCACGTCGTCGGCGGATTTGAGGCGGTTGGCGCGGCCTTCGTCGGTGTCGGCACCCGCGCGGGTGTCGCACAGGATGAGACCGGAGACTCGCTCTCGATGCCGCCGCCATAACTCGAACAGCACGTACCCCCCGATGGAGACGCCCGCGAAGACCGCCTTGCCCACGCCGCAAGCATCCGAGAGTCGGAGCAGGTCGGCGGCATGCTTTTGCATGGTGGCGGGGCCAGCACCGGGACTGGACTGCCCGTGCCCGCGCAGGTCGGGGAGGATCAGGCGATAGCGGCCCGCCAGCAGCTCCGCCGCTGGCAGCCAAGCTTCGTGGTTCGCCGGAAAAGGATGCACGAGCACGACGGGCGGGCCTTTGCCCATGACGGTGTAGAAGAGCTCCGCGTCGTCGCTGCTCAGGCGCATGTTCAGGGATTATGTACGCGTTCGGCGCTGACCGGCGCGGCCGGCAGCAGCAGCGGTTCATTGGGCATCACGATCCAGGCGATGATGTAGGCGATCAGGCCCGCGCCTCCGGAGAGGAACGCGCCCACCAGCCACACCACCCGCACCAGGCTGAGGTCCAGATCGAAGTACTCGGAGAAACCCAGGCAGACGCCGGCGACTTTTCTCCCTGCGTGTGGACGCACCAGCCGCTTGCGGGCCGCCACCGCGGCCACACGTTTGCCGCAGTAGGCGCAGAGCTGCGCGTCGTCCTGGATCACCTTGCCACAGTAGTTGCAGTACATAAGCGCTCCTCCCCCATTGTATATACGATGACGGACGCCAGCAGTTCCGTTCCCGCTCCAATAAATCTTAGGGATTCCGGTACGGCTCCTTCAAGTACCGCCGGGCGGCCTCGGCGCTGGGCGAGCCGGCGTTGGCGGTGATCACGGCCTGATACTTCTTTACCGCCAGCTCGCGCTTGTTCAGCAAGTCGTACATCTCCCCCGCGGCCAGGTTCGCCTTTTCGAGCAGGTCGCCGTCGGCGGTAGGCGACTCGCGCACGGACTCGTAGGCCTCGGCGGCGCCGGCGAAGTCGCGCTGTTCGCGCAGCACCTCGGCCAGTCTAAAGGCGGCCAGCTCGAGATGAGGATAGTAGTACACATTACCCTGGCGGCCGAGGGCGAGCACCTTGCGGTACGCGGCGGCCGACTGGGGCCCGCGGCCGGCATCCTTGAGAACGTTGGCCTCCTCGAGCGCGAAGAGAAAGTTGCGGGGATGAAAAGCCGTCAGGCCGTGCACCAACGTGAGCGCTTCCTCGTAGCGCTGCTCGCGGCGGAGAAACAGCGCCAGCGCGACTCGCGCATCCACGCTGGTTTCGCCATCGGCGTTGGCCGCGTCGTAGAGATACTGGATGCCTTTCTGCTTGTTTCCGTTCAGGGCCACCAGCGAGGCCGCCGCCTTCACTGCCCAGGGCAGGCTGCCGGCGACGTAGTTGTGCACGCCCACGATGGTCTTGGCGTCGGCGTAATCCGGCGCCAGCCTGAGAACGTCTTCATGATCGCGACGGGCGCCGATGGCATTGCGCAGGGCCGCCAACCAGGCTTTATCGACCAGCGCCAAGTACTCGGCGCGCAGGGCGCGGCTGAGTCCGCGCGCGTAGAGCGCCTGCACGTCTTGCGGGTCCTTGGCCAGCCGCTGCCCGGAGAGCAAAAGCGCCCGATCGGTCAGCTCGTTGACCTCCGCGCTCACCTTGGAGTCAAAGGGGAATTTCTTCTTGACCAGAAAACTGTTGCTCGAGTACAAGCCGGTGTCGAGCGCTCCCACGCGGTAGAGTTCGCGGTAAAACACCGCGCTCAGCAGGTGGTTGACGGCGAACGGGTCGTCGGGATGGGCCTTCAACACCCGCTCGAAATCGCTGACGGCGCCGTCGTAGTCGAGATCGTAATAGTGCTCGAAGCCGCTGCGCGTCAGCGCATCCTGCGGCGGAGGGCCGGTGGGAGAGGCGCCGCGAAGCGGAGCTACGGCCACGGCAACCAGCGAACACACCAAGAGCCCGGCTAGGAAGTGGCGTCCTGCGAAAGGAAAACCGTGAGATATCATCAAACCGAGACTATTGGCAGTTTATCCGATGGCATGTGGATTCCAAAACCTTCGGGGGCGCACGTAATTCTTGCCCGGTAGAACGGTGCGGGCTGGCGGTAGGGCTCCCGGAACTTACTGCTCGCCAAGGGGTTACAACGGTTGTTCTTTGGTCATTGGTTTGCGAAAGCAAGGTAAAGGTGTGGAAATGGCAAACACAGCCAGCAACGTTCAAGACCACGGCGAGTTCTGGAGACCGCCGCTCGGGACACGACAGGAAGCCGTGCCTGGGGTTCAAACCGAAAGCTGCGCGCACTGTGGGACGGAATACGTCGCAGCCTCTCGTTTCTGCCATGTCTGCGGCGCCGAGCGGGCGCCTCAGGCCGCGGCTCGCCGCTTGCAGTGGGCGCGATCGCTGAACATTCTGCGCCTGCAGGAGCGGCTAGGTCTGCCGCTGGCGTCGGTGATAGCCCTCAGTGTGGGCATCCTCTGCACCCTGGCCGCGATTGGAACCGGGCTGGTCTATACCGCCGCCACCGTGCTCGATTGGCAGGCAGTGCAGATCTGGCGGATCGAATGGCTGCTGGCTGCCATCGCAGCCTTCGTGGCGGGAATCCTGTTGCGGGCCCGCGGTCCGAAACCCGAATAGTTTTTTCTCCCCCGAGCCGGTCAAGGGCGACGCCTCCGAGCGTCGCCCTTTTGCTTTTGCCCGCGCTCCAATTTGAAACGGCAAAGAGGCCCGCGGCGAGCCCTGCAGCCCGAAATGGGCATCGAGATCCTTGCCGCAAGTACCCCGATTCTTGTCTTCCGCTTCAACGCCACTGCTAAATCACTGAGTTGCAGTCGCTGGGAAAATTCAACCAGTTTGGCACCCGTGCTGCTGGCATCGGACCGAAAGGGCGCCACACGTCCGTGATCCGGCAAAACCAAAGCATCGAAATCAACGGTTACAGCGTCCCCGTGGGCGGCTGTGTGATTCACTTTTACTACAACAAGACCGAACAACAGCGCCTGCTCGGGTTCCTGCTGGAGGGTGCAGCTCGCCTCGAAGGCGTGGTCATGGCTTGTATCGCGAACGCCTCTGAGGTTCTGTCCAATGAATTGGAGATGCTCGGCGTTCGGCGCGCGGAGCACGAGATCATCCAGGTAGAGATCACATCCAACGTGCGCACCAGCATCGACGCCATTGCGACTGCCGCCAGGAATGCGCTGGGGCACGGCCATCACTACCGCGGCCGCGTGCTCTGCGACTTCGGTTCCATGATCGGCCAAGAGGCCATCTTCGAACTGGAGGGCTCGTTGAACTCCGCCCTCGCCGGGCTGGACCTGGTTTCAGTAACCCAATACGACGGCCGCGGTTTCGGAGCTCCGATTGACATCGAGCAGTTCCAGACCCACGCGCTGGCCATCGTAGGCAACGCCTTCTTCCGCGAAAACCGCCATTACACTCCTCCGGAAGCCTACTTCCGCAAACGCGCGGTGGGCGGGCGCAAGTAACCTGCGCTGCCCCGTGGACGCGGAGACCACCTCCTTCCATAGAAATTACACAACCTCTCAGCCTGTGCAATTGTGTACATACGGCGGAAGCTGCCGGCTCGTAGGATTTTGTTACGACCGAAATCGGGTGAAGTGTTCTCTTCTTGCACAGACGCCCAGGTCGTAACCGCCTGCTAAGGGATCAACGGATCACACTTAGCACGGAAGGAGCGCCGCCAAATGAAGCCAGTTGGAGTCATCAGCACCGCATTTCTGTTCCTGGTTCTTGGGACCGCGGTTCCTGCATGCGCACAGCATGAGCAGCAGGGCGAAAGTCAGCGAGAGCCTGAGAAGCAAGCTCAGCCCAGAGAGCAAGCCCCACCCAAACAGCAAGCCCAGCCCAGACAGCAAGCTCAGCCCAGACAGCAAGCTCAGCCCAGACAGCAAGCTCAGCCCAAACAGCAAGCCGAGCCCAGACAGCAAGCTCAGCCCAAACAGCAAGCCGAGCCCAAACAGCAAGCTCAGCCCAGACAGCAAGCTCAGCCCAAACAGCAAGCCCAGCCCAAACAGCAAGCCCAGCAACAAAAGCAGCAACAGCCAAAGCAGCAGACCCAAAACAAGCAGCAGCAAGCCCAGCAGCAAAAGCAGCAGACCAAGAACAAGCAGCAGCAGCAACAACACGCCCAGCTACAGCAGCCGGAGCAGAACAAGCAACAGGAACAGCGCGCGCCGCAACAGCAAAAGGCCACGCCAGAACAGCAACGCGCACAGCAGGGCGCCTGGCAGCAGCATCGCGCAAGTAACTGGCAGTCCGAACACCGCAACTGGCAGCAACGCGGCGGCTACAACGGCTACCGCATTCCTGACGCATATTTCCGCAGCAACTATGGCCGGGATCACGGATTCCGCATCTACAACCTGCCCTTCATGGTGGCTGGCGGGTTTCCGCGCTTCCAGTACGGCGGCTATTGGTTCAGTTGCGTTGACCCGTGGCCGGGAGACTGGGCAGCGAACTGGTACGAAACCGACGACGTTTACGTGGACTACGTTGGCGACGGTTACTACCTGTATGACACTCGGTACCCCGGCGTCGGCATTGCGATCAACATCTCCCTCTAGCAGGCCGTACAGCGTAGGCTAGGGCGGGTGCTGGACAGAATGTCATCTCTGCAGCGAGGGAGGGCCGTACTGGCAAACAATTGCTGAGGGTGTGCAATTTTGAACAGAAAGCGGAACTGCCGGTCGGTAGGATTTTAGACTTGGCGGAGGCCCTCCCCCCAATGCCGGAAGACTCCACGCCACGAGTTCTGGTAGTCGATGACGACCCGACCGTCTGCAACACCGTCGCGATTTTGCTGAGGTCAGCCGGCTACCGGGTCAGCACTGCAGAAAACGGCTTTGATGCTCTTCTGCAACTGCGAAAGACCGAACCTGCACTGATCGTTTCTGACCTCAACATGCCGCAGATGTCGGGCTTCGAGCTCCTCTCCGTTGTTCGCCGCCGCTTCCCGGAATTATTGGTTATCGCCATGAGTGGCGCCTACGACCGCGGGGAGTCCGTTCCCGGCGGAGTGATTGCCGACGCCTTTTATGCCAAAGGCCAGTCCGATCCTCAGGCTTTGTTGGGAATCGTCGCTGACGTGCTCCAGACCTCGGCCTCGAGGCGGACGGCACACCGGCAGCAATCGGCCCCGGTGTGGATTCCAAGAAACGGAAGAGACTCGAGCGGAATCCCTTACATTGTGCTGACCTGTACGGAATGCTTGCGGTCATTTCCGCTGCATGTGACCGAAGATGTCAATCCCGAGGTGGTGGAGACGGCCTGCATTTTCTGCTTCAGCAAGGTCCTGTACATCATTGATTTTTCTCTCTCCGTAGCCTCTCCCGCAGAGAACAAAGAAGAAGACTGGCAGCGGAGAACGCCGGCGAAAGCGTCCTGAACCTTTGCCGGCGGAACCCAGATTCCGAATGGAGTAATTATGGATTCTCAAGCAGTCAACCTGCAGGTGACCGCCAGTGTGCCGATTGACTGCGAGTTCTGGCCGGAAGAGGATGGCTGGAAGGGGCTCTGTAAGAAACCGTCGGTCACTGTCCGTGGCAGTAGTTTCGAAGATGCCAAGAAGAACATGGCAACCGAATTACAAGTGCATATCGAGAGAATCCTGCGTGAGCATCCTGACAGAAATGCGCGGCGAGTTGCCTGAGCCAGACAGCACGACGGATGTGTGCACAAGTGAACAGACATCTGTCTTTCGCCCCTTCTAAGATGGTGGCCAGGTAAAGCAATAGGACCAAGGCGAAAACAAGTCCAACAGGTTCCGCCTGAGCAAAACCGGAGATCGCAGGTTCCTTTCCACTCCAGTCGGCGGTAACAGTTCTTTGGGTCAACACAGAAACCGGTGCAACGCCTTGGCGGGTTCGGAGTGTCTGCCTGCGAAGAGAAGGGGGCGATAGCTTATGCCTTTACTGCAAATCGTAATGGCCCTGATCGTAGTTGGGGTTCTCCTGTGGCTGGTGGATCGTTTTATCCCCATGCAAGCCACCATCAAGTCGATCGTGAACGCGGTCGTCGTCATCGCCGTGGTGGTGTGGCTCCTGAATGTGTTTGGGCTGTTTGCCTCGCTCTCCAGGATCCACGTCGGTAGGTAAGCGGAGAGGGAAAGAGGCGATTGCGCCGCACCACGCGAGGAAGTGTCCAAATCAGGCGCATCGCCTTCCGGGGCAGATGTTCAAGGGTTTGTCGCGGTGAGTGGGGCGCTCAATCGTGCAAAACTACATTGAGCAGCGAGCTGTGGACCTGCAAGCCGCCGTTGTAGTGAATGAAACCCAACTTCCTGAAGCGGTTCATGAAATAGCTGACTCGCGAACGAGTGGTACCGACCATTCCGGCCAGGGTCTCCTGACTGATTTTGGGGACCACGGTTTCCGGCACACCCTCCTTGCCGAAATGGGCCAGCAACAGCAGGATGCGGGCCAGTCTCTTTTCGCTGGAATTGAACAACTGGTCCACCAGGTCCTCTTCGTAACGGATATTCCGCTCCAGCAAGTACGCCACGAACATATCGGAAAACGAGTGTTCGCGGTGCAGCGCCTCCATCATCGCCCGCTTGTCGACCCGCAGCAGCTCGCAATCGGTTAAGGCGGCCGCGGATCCCATGCGGAGAACCTGGCCGGCCAGCGCGCCTTCGCCAAAAAAACTCTTCGCACTCAAGATGCCGATCGTCGCTTCCTTGCCGGTCTTGGATACGACGGTGAGCTTCACCTTGCCTTTTTGGATGTAGAAGACAGCGTCTGCCCCATCCCCTTGCGAGAATATCGCTTGCTCTTTCGCAACCGCCACGGTCTTCCGGCCGTTGCCAATCGTCGCCAGGAAAGCATGGGGATCGAAATTGCGCGTGTTTTTAGCCATCGCAACGGTGGCCATCGTGGAGTTCCCCCTCATTACCGCACACCAGAATAAAGCTGATCTGGCCATACGGGTGAACTCTCAGCAAGTCTTAGCGCAACGCAGCCCGTGCATTCTCTTGATAATACGGGGAAGATTGCAGGCATACGCGGCAGATCGCTGGAAGGTTACGTTCCTAGCAGATTTTAGTTGTAGCATACGATTCGTTGCAGTACGATTGTTCGCGCATGGATGCGATTTCCGATGAAAGGAGTGCTCGCATGGGACGCAACGGAAACCGAAAGGGTGGACTCCACTACTCCGCGGCGAATCGCTCGGATGTTCCGCAGGGCCGCAAAGGAAAACATCGGAAGGCGGTGGCGGACATTCTGGGCGACCTTTCCAAGCTGACCCCCCAGCAAGCGGTCAAGATCCCGCTGAGCAGTTTGAAGGGCGAGAAGATGCAGAATCTCAGGTCCGCTTTGAACCGCGCGACGCGAGAGAAAAACATTCCCGTGGAAACCTCGAGCGACGAGAAATACCTGTACGTTTGGCGAGGCGCTCCGCCCAAGAGTGCGGAAGCCAACGAGTAGCCGGGCCAGGCATGCAAGTGCCGTTTAGGCGGCGCCGCTGAGCCGGGTATTCTTGCTCTCGCCAGGAAGGCATTGGGGGCGAGCCCGCGTTTCTTCCTGACTGTCACAGCCAGACTTCATAACGGCAGATTATTATGACGAAAAAGTGTTGCTCACCATTTGCTTTTCCGAAGCCGCCACGCGCCGATCTCGATGCGGCTCCGTGCGGGGTTGGCCAGTGCCAAGCTCACACTGCTCTCGTGGCTTAGCGCCACAAGTAGGGCAACGAACAGCCAAGGCTTGTTGCCGTTCAGTTTTCATGGCCCCATCATGCGCCGTTGCGCGGAGCAAGTCTGTTCGATTTTGACCAGAGCCGGTCCCACCGGTCTTCTCGATCTCCACGCATCGCGCTTCTTCCAGCCCCGCCAGTCTTCGGCCAGTTTGGGATTTCACAAACCGGTGCGGTCAATTCTGCTCAGCATTAAGACTGGCGAAGCTGCAAGATAGCCGCAGGAAAAGGAGACCTACCGATGAAAGTCCCACGAATACTCCAAGCGGCGTCCTTGCTGATTATCGGGACGTGCGCTCTGGCCATGCCCCCTCCCCAGCCCCAACAATCCATTTCAAGAGATGAAGCCAGGCAGCTTCAGACACCGACGTTCACCTACCGGGTGACCGTAGTCAGCCGGAGCGTGCAGGCAGTGAATTATCGGAACCGCGGCGCCGCTACGCTGCTGGGGTTCAAGGGCACGGACCTGATGCCCGCAGCCCACGCCCAAGCCAAAGTGCACAGCAAGAAGGGCTATACCTCGATTGAAGTCGAATTCCACGAACTGGAGAACCCCACGACTTTCGGTAGAGAGTACCTGACCTACGTCCTGTGGGCGATTACGCCCGAGGGCCGGTCCGTGAACCTGGGCGAACTGGTGATGGGCGGCAGGAGCAGCAAGCTGGATGTCACCACGGAGCTCCAGGCATTCGCGTTGATCGTCACCGCGGAACCTTATTATGCCGTGCGGCGTCCCAGCAACGTGGTTGTGCTGGAAAACGTGGTTCGCGAAGACACGGTGGGAACTACCCAGGCGGTGAATGCCAAGTATGAGCTGCTCGAACGGGGCGGCTACATCCCCACCGGCTATAACTTCGATCCGGTGGTCATGAATGACAAGTTGCCGCTGGAATTCTTTGAGGCGCGCAATGCGCTGCGCATCGCGCAATCGGAGGGAGCTGAGCAGTACGCCAGTGACACCTATCAGCACGCGGTCCGCCTGATGAACCAGGCAGATGAATACGCCACCGGAAAGCACGTCGACAAGAAAACGTTTACTTCGGTGTCGAAGGAAGCTACACAGACGGCAGAAGATGCGCGCGAGATTTCGGTCAAGCGCATGGAGACTGAACGCCATGACGCCGAAGCCAGAGCGGCAGCGGATCGCGAAGCCAACGCCCAGGCTCAGACCATCAGCGCCAAGGCTGACACCGCGAACGCACTGCGCGCACGTGACGAGGCCGAGCGCCAGAAACTGGCGGCCCAGGCATCTGCTCTCCAGATGCAACAGACCGCCCAGGCCGACGCCGAGCGCAATCGCGCCGACGCCGCTGCTGCCGCTGCCGCCTCCGAACAAAAACTCCAGCAAGCGGAACGTGAACGCGAGGATCTTCGCGCCCGCCTGCTGCAACAATTCAATGCCATCCTGGAGACTCGCGACACCGCTCGCGGGCTGGTGGTTAACATGTCGGACGTTCTCTTCGACAGCGGAAAGAACACCCTGCGCCCGCTTGCGCGCGAGAAGCTGGCCAAGATCAGCGGCATCCTGCTCGCCTATCCCGGGCTCGCGCTGGGAATTGAGGGCAACACCGACAGCGTTGGTGGCGATGACTACAACCAGGGCCTCTCGGAGAGGCGTGCCGAGGCGGTCCGGAGCTACCTTGCCCAGCAAGGCGTTCCAGAACCCTCGATGACGGCGAAGGGCTTGGGCAAAACCCAACCCGTTTCCTCGAATAGCACGGCCGAAGGCCGTCAACAGAATCGACGCGTCGAATTGATCGTGTCGGGTGAGGTGATCGGAACCACGATCAGCTCCGTTATGCTCCCCCAAATTCGGTAATCGAAGCGCAACCACGCCTCGGTAATCGCCAGAGAGCCGGCCCGCACCAGCGGGCCGGCTCTTCTTTTCTTGCCCTCTATGAGCGTTATTGCTCAGACGGCTTCATCCTGACCCGCTAGCGTAAGCTGTACCTCGGGCGCTGCAAATAGGATCGAATGCGGCACCCTGCGAGAGCAACCACCGCATCGCATTGCCCTGGCCGTGACTGCTGAAGGTGCAGGTCGCTAGAACGAGATCCGCGCCTGTACCAGAGGGACAGCGAAGGGAGACGCATGACGAACTCCAAGCTCCAGGCAGCAATTGACGAACTGGAAAGGCTGTACGACACCGTCAAGGCATTCAAAGCGCGAAATGGTACGTTGCCGAATCCCGACAGCGATGCAGGCCGCGCCGTGTTCGCCTTGGAGTCGTTCGCCGGCGAGCTGAACAAACTGCAAATCGGAAAACTGGTCTATGTCAGCATGTAGCACAACGCCTCCGCCACCGGCCCTTCCCCGCTTACTGGTTTCGACGCCTGAGACGACAAGCGATTCCTGGGCACGCTCGGCTCCGAATAAGGCGTTGTCCGGAGTTGCCGCTACTCAGGTAGGAACTCTTGGGGCAAATTAAGCGAGGTGGTTGTAGCTTCGCTGTGCCGGATCTCGGGACTGGGCGGGTGGAGGATTGGGGAAGCAAGAAGCTCGTTCGCCTCCGACAGGCTGAGATCATCGGGAACTGCACGGAACTTTGATCGGGTCTCGTATTGTTGTTTACTAATCGTCTTGAAGAAAATCAGACGCCCTGACAATTGGATATTGAGCAAAGCGGTCTTCCATTGTAAGAGTCCGACCTGTACGCGCCCAATTTCGATGGTGCCGCCATTGTCGATGTGGCCAAGGACCCCATAGCCGAATTGCACACGGTCTACGAGCTGGCCCGAGAGCTTGGACAGGCGTTGCTGTTGCAAATCGATCAGAACTGTTCCGGCAAGGCTATGCACCACCCGAGCTTCATAGTTCGGAGGCTTGTAGCTGGGGTCGGGGCGGAATTTGAGCCTCACAAAACTTCCATCGACGCCATCGTAGTCGTATAGAAACGCTTCCGGCATCACCCGCATGAGGGTTTCCAGCTTCTGCTCGTCATCGTCATACTGTTGCTTGAGCTTCGACTGCTGGCTGGTATCGTGCAAAAGGCGGCCAATGCGCGCGTTATCCTGCTGCCGCTGATCAGAGGTCAGCGGTATGCCGCCCAATGCAAGTACACGGTAGACGGGGCCGTTCTTGGTCTCCACCTGCTCTTCCGTGAGGGATTGGTTTCCCTCTCGCTTTTCGATCGTATACATCCATTTCCGCTGCTGCACGCGGTCTCTGAGCTCATTGGCCACGACGGCATTAATGAGTTCGCCCGCGGGTGCCGCGGAACTGTGATCTTGTGCTAGGGCGGCGGCGGAAATTACCCACACGACTGCGATTATGAGGCGGCGTAAATTCATTGGGTTCTGGAGGGATTTGTCGATGCGCACGGTCGTCGCTCTAGTGGGATGCTGCCTGCGTCTTGGGTACTGCCTGCGTCTGGGATGCTGTCGCTTCGGGATCCATCGATTTCAGCAATGCAACGTTCTTGAGCACCTTATTCCATTTTTCGGGATTCTTCTTGGCGAAAACCGGAACATCCGCGGTGCTGTAGAAGTCTAATATGTTCGCCCGCAGCGCTGGCGTCATATCGGCAAACTTACGGTCTGCCAACTTGTCCAACAGCTTGGCATACGCTTCATCTGTCAACTCGTACTCCCCTGCCACGGTCGGCTTGCCCGTATCAAAGTCCGTGTTTTCCAGAGAAAGCTTTTCCGCCTTCAAGTCCCGGAGATAGATCCCATATTGGTCTACAGTCTTGTTGACGCTCTTCAGATACAGAGTCTCAGTATCCGGGCTCGGCATCTTGAAGCCGACCGCCTTGAATGGGCCGATTTTGGGCACGAGCCTAAAAAGTACGGCGAGTATCCGGGCGCCCACCCCCGGTTTTTGGTAGCCCTTCCCCCACTCTCGCTCATAATCAGTGCGCTTCAGGTTGTAAAGAAACTTTTTCTTGGCGAAAGTCGGGTCCTCTTTGACCAACTCGTCTTTCTTGACGAGGAGCGCGACGCGAGTCATTTCAGGTATGACACTGCTGATGGACCGGCGAAACGTGCCGATGGATAAATCAACGTTGCTGAAGACATCTTTCATCTCAATCCCATACGTCTTCAGGAAGGCCCGTTCCAGCACCGGTTTTGAGACCTGAAACCCGATGAAATTGTGGAACGAATCGGACGTGTAGCGGTTCTTGGCGACTTGGACAACATCAAAACCGAACTCCGTCTGGATGTGGGCTTTTCTATTCTCGGCAAACGTGACTTGGGGTCCATACTTGGCCTTCAGTTTGGGAAACCCCTGCGCGACGGCAGCGTTCACGGACGGATGCCCAGTGATGTCGGAGGTGTAGTGCGCCAACGCTCCCAATGCGAATGCGTATTCGTTGACGTCGGCCGCCTCGGAAAGCAGTGCCTGAACAAAATCGCCGCTGCGGACGTAGTGCGCCAAATCGCTGAAGAACTTGTTGCCGAAGGGGTAATAACCCATATCCTGGATCAGGCATCCGCCGTACGCATACCCATGCGCCACGCGCAGATCCTCGGCTGATGTGCCAGGGTACTTCTGCAGCAAGAGGGGTTTCATCTGTTCGTCCCAAAGCAGATCAACGATCTGTTCATGCGTCAGCACCGAATAGCCGCTGCACACCTGACTCAGAGCGCAGACCAGCAGCACCGACAATGCCAATGCACCGCTGGCACGGCGAATAAATTTGTGAGCTTTTGCCATTGCAACCACACAGCCTAACCAGTGGGAAGGGAAATTGATGTTCAAAAATGCTCATCGTTGAAATGGGTCCGTACTGCAGGAATTTGGAGGCCGAGCTCCACGCGGCCGCGCGGGAGAAACACGTCTAGCGATGGCGTTTTGGGAGATATGGCAGGCCAGCGCGGCCACGTTTCACTGCCAGTGAGCGTTATTGCTCAGACGGCTTCATCTTGACGCGGTAACGTAAAAAGTACCTCGTGCGCTGCGAATAGGATCGAATGCGGCGCAGGGGTAGAAAAAAGAGGCGGAAACTGTGAAAAAACTTATCTTGTTGGTTGCGTTGCTGAGTTTTGCCAGCCTGGGCTGGGCGGAGAACCGCGAGTCGTCGGTTGACCGCCTGGATAATGCAGGCAAGGTGCTGCACGAGATCATGGCCGCACCGGATAACGGGATTCCGGAAGAGGTACTGGAACACGCAAAGTGCGTGGCCGTGGTACCGCACATGATCAAGGGCGGTTTTGTGTTTGGTGCGGAGAACGGCCGCGGCGTGGCCACATGCCGCACCGCTGATGGATGGAGCGCACCGGCGTTCTTTGCCATCACCGGCGGGAGCTGGGGATTGCAGATCGGCATCGAAGGCGTGGACCTGGTCATGATCATCCAGAATGACAGAGGCATGCAGCGGTTGCTGGCCAGCAAGTTCCAACTGGGAGCCGATGCTTCGGCGGCAGCGGGACCGGTAGGACGGCACGCTTCGGCCGATACCGACTGGAAGCTCAATACAGAGATCTTGACCTATTCTCGAGCCAAGGGCGTTTTTGCCGGGCTCACGTTGTCGGGGGCTTCGGTTCGCCGGGACGACGATTCCATGCGGGCCTTCTACGGGCGTCATGTCACGACTCGGAGCGTACTGACGGGTAAAGTAGCAGCGACACCCGAGGCGCAATCGTTCCTGAACGCGGTCCGCAGCGCGAAGGCGCAGGCCGTGGCACAGAAGTAGTGGCACAGAAGTAGTAGTTGGACTTGGAATGCGCGTGGCACCCGAGCAGAAGGTCAGGTCTCGGGTGCTCACGGTGCGGAAGGAAGGCGAATATGCTTTGGACGATTATGGTTGTTCTCCTGATCTTGTGGCTGCTTGGCTTTGGCCTGCACGTAGGCGGGGGCCTGATCCACCTGCTGCTCGTTGTGGCGGTGGTGGTCCTGATCTATAACCTGGTGAGCGGACGCCGCAGCGTAATCTAAAGCGCGTCTTCAATGACCCGACGGCCCGACCCGATCATTCCCCTGCGCCGCGCGTGTTGGGGTGCATGGGGACGGAGACATCCGGCGCCGGCCGCGGTTGCTCGTCCATGCGGTAGAGGTGGTGAAGGGGGCCGGCACCTTTGCCCAGCGGCAACGCCCGGCTGATGGCTTTGGTCACATACGCCTTGGCGAGCACGATGGCATACTGCAGTTGGCGGCCCTGGGCAAGATTGGCTGCCAGTGCGGTGGCGAAGGCGCATCCAGTGCCGTGGGTCGAAGTGGAGCGCAGGCGGTCGGAGACGAACTCCAACTGCTCGGAGTTTCCCTCCGGGAGCGCGGTGCTGAGCACATCGATGGCGCGCTCCAGGTGCCCGCCGGTGACCACCACGTTCTGCGCCCCCATCTCGTGCAGCTTGCGAGCCGCTGCCTTCATCTGCTCGAGATCCGCGACCGGAAGTCCGGTGAGCGCCGCCGCTTCGTCGATGTTGGGAGTGATCACGGAAGCCAGCGGGAGCAGCACCTTGACCAGCCGGGCCACACCCTCATCATCGAGCAAGGCGGCGCCGGAAGACGCTTTGAGGACCGGATCGAGCACCACATTGGGAGGCTTGGCGCCATCGAGGAACTCGGCCACCGCGTCCACCACCTCCGCCGAACCCAGCATGCCGATGCGCACGGCGGCAGGAGGCATATCGGCCGCCAATTCGCGAAGGGTTGCTCTTACCATTTCCTTGGAAACCGGCTCGACCCGCCGCACGCCGGCAGTGGTCTGCACCGTCAACGCGGTGATGCAGGCAGTACCGTAACAACCGTGGGCGGCAATGGTCTTGATGTCCGCGGTTACCCCGGCCCCGCAGGAGGGATCGAAACCGGCAATAGTAAGCACGACCGGTGGCGCGGAGGGCATGGCTGCATGAATGTAATGGCAATCGCGCGCCGCGCAAAACAAATTCTTCACTTTTTGCACAGCTTGCACCCTCATGAAAAGTCAAAACAGAGACTGGGGTGAATGCCCGGCGAGATCCCCAGGGCATCCCTGTCGCGCGATCAGTGGATAGCATTTGCTAGTCACGAGAATCGGCTGTCGCCGGCCTGCCCGGCGGGTGATCGGATCGGCCCAGAGGCGGCCTGGGGGTATCGGCACCGATCGACCAGATTCCCCGGACAGGTGGCAAACACGCCCTCGGCAGGACCTAATCTGTCTCCCAGAATGGGGCTGACGGCGGGCAATCCCTTGCTGTGCAACGGTTTGCATGGCGGTACAGAAGTAATGGTATACCACCTGAAAAGATTGACTGGCACCCTTTAGTTTCATATAATTAGCTAATCTCCAGGGAAAGGAACGGTAGACAGAGTACGCAGTAGATAGACTGAAAGGACATCCAATGCGACGAGTACTACCCTGCATCATGGCAATGCTGGTTCTGGTTGCTACCGTGGGGGCGGCACCCGCTACAAAGGGCCCGAGGTCTACGAAACAAGGTCCCCCGAAACGGCAGAAACCCTACGAGATTGGAAGAGCGTCCTGGTATGGCAAGCCCTTCCACGGTCGAGCCACCGCAAGCGGTGAGCCCTACGACATGTTCCAATTTACGGCCGCGCACCGGGAACTTCCTCTAGGGACGTGGGTTAAGGTAACCAACCTGCGCAACGGCAAGTGGCTGATGGTGCGCATCAATGATCGCGGGCCGGTTCCGGAAAGCCGGATTATCGACCTCTCCTATGGCGCTGCCGCCATGTTGGAATTCCGGCACACTGGGGTCGAACGGGTACAGTTGGACATTGTGCCCGCACAAATGGTCGCCACGGCCCAGAACATGGGCGGCGAATGAGCCATCCCCGGCAGACCGAACCTAGTCTGCTGGGTTCCCGGCAATTTAAAGGAGGAAAACGATGAGGCCCGAAGACCGCCTGATCGTAGCCCTCGATGTGTCTTCAGCCACCGAGGCACAGAAGATCGTCCAGGCGCTTGGCCCTGCGGTTTCGACTTATAAGGTCGGGAATCAACTATTTACGGCCGAGGGGCCTAGCATGGTGCGGGAGCTGGTCGGCTCCGGCAAGAAGGTCTTCCTTGACCTGAAGTTTCACGACATTCCCAACACGGTGGCGGGCGGGGTACGCTCGGCGGCCGCGCTGGGCATTTCCATGCTCACGGTCCATGCCGCGGGCGGCTCGGCCATGCTGAGGGCCGCCATAGACGCCGCGCGGCAAGCTCCCAAGCCGCCCATCATTCTGGCCGTCACGGTTCTGACCAGCCTTTCCGATGCCGACCTGCAGCAGACCGGGGTGGCAGGACGCACCCTGGAGCACGCTCTGGTTCTGGCGACGCTGGCCCGCAACTGCGGCTGTGGCGGGGTCGTGGCTTCACCCCACGAGGCGCGGGTGATCCGGCAGAATCTGGGCGCGGGGTTGGTGATCGTTACTCCCGGAATCCGCCCGGCAGGCTCGGGCAAAGGCGACCAGCAGCGCGTAAACACTCCTGCGGAGGCCATCTCGGTCGGAGCGGATTATCTGGTGGTGGGAAGGCCAATCACAGAAGCGGAGAATCCAGCGCAGGCGGCGCAGCAGATTTTGCGCGAGATCGGCGCCTTAGCCTCAGCCGCTTCAGACTGACAACTGGTTTTACAGCTTCTCGAAGAACTCACACGCCGAGCACGAAATGTAGATCCCGCCGGGCACGCCGCGCTCGCGGTCCTTCACCCGCTTGACGATACGCGTGGGCTTGCCGCACTTGGGACAGTCGTGACTCTTCGTCGTGTCCATCACCTTCACTCGATCAGCCGTCTTGGCTACCTTGACCATGATTGGCTCCTGACAGAACTCTCCCGATCAGCGGGATCGAGAATTGTTTGGGAGTAGAACGGAAAGACGATTCCGACTCGCCACGAAAACCTAGTTTACATGACGGGACGCTCTGTGTCGCTCCGGCATAAACCTTTTCTCCCAGGGCTGCGTCTCATTCAGCAAATAACTCTCCCTACAACGCTCGAGGCGCTTCGGCGCCTCTTTTTTTGCGCTGGGCCCATTCTGAACTTCTTCGCCGCGGACAGCCTGCCCCGAGCGAAGTCGAGGGGCGGATGAACGCGGATTTTCGTCGAGACTTCCCATTGCTCGGTCCTTGGTACTCAGTACTCTCCCAATTGACCCTCCTCCGGCCCTCTGGTAGGTTCTAGTGTTCTTCACACCCCGGCCTCGCCCACCCGAGGAAGCAGCCATGGCCATTAAATTCCGCGGAGTCGATTTCGTCGAGTTCGATTCCCTGCTCACGGACGACGAGCGCCTGGTGCGCGACACCACGCGCCAGTTCATCGAAGACAACCTCATCCCCATCATCGAGCAGTGCAACCGCGAAGGCCGCTTCCCGCGCGAGCTGGTCAAGCCCATGGCCGAAATGGGCTACTTCGGCGCCAGCCTGAAGGGCTACGGCTGCGCGGGAATGTCGAACGTCGAATACGGGCTGGTGATGCAGGAACTGGAGCGCGGCGATAGCGGCGTGCGCTCGTTCGTCAGCGTGCAATCGGCGCTGGTGATGTACCCCATCCACACCTTCGGCAGCGACGAGCAGAAAGAGCGCTGGCTGCCGGCGCTGCAGAAGGGCGAAGCCCTGGGATGCTTCGGCCTGACCGAACCCGATTTCGGCTCCAACCCGGGCGGCATGCGCACGCGCGCCCGGCGCGACGGCGCCGACTACATTTTGAACGGCGAGAAGATGTGGATCACCTCGGGCTCAATCTCTGATGTGGCCGTGATCTGGGCCAAAGTGGACGATGAAGGCGGCAAGGTCCGCGGCTTCTTGGTCGAAACCAATCGCCCCGGCTTCCGCACCGCCGACGTGCACGGCAAGTGGTCGCTGCGAGCGTCGGTGACCTCGAGCCTTTCGCTGCAGGACGTGCGCGTGCCCTGCTGCAACCTGCTGCCAAAATCCGATGGCCTGAAGTCGCCGCTGATGTGCCTGAACCAGGCGCGCTACGGAATCGCCTGGGGCGGTCTGGGCGCGGCCATGGCCTGCTACGACTGCGCGCTGCAATACGCCGGCTTCCGCAAGCAGTTCCACGACCAGCCCATCGCCTCGCACCAGCTCGTGCAGGAGAAGCTGGTGTGGATGATCTCCGAGATCACCAAGGGGCAGCTTCTAGTGTTGCAGGTGGGGCGCTTGAAGGACCAGGACCGTGCCGGCTTCCAGCACATCTCGATGGCCAAGCGGAACAACGTCTGGATGGCGCTGGAGTGCGCCCGCATGGCCCGCGACATACTGGGCGCCAACGGCATCGCCGACGAGTATCCCATCTTCCGCCACATGGCCAATCTGGAGTCGGTGAAGACCTACGAGGGCACGCACGACATCCACACCCTGATCATCGGCAGCAGCGTGACGGGGATTGACGCGTTCTGAAATTCTCCGCCACGTTCTGAACTTCTTCTCCGCGGATCAACACGGATAGACGCGGATTTCGCCAGAGCCTCACTCGGCACTTGGTACTCGGTACTTGGTACTTGTCCTTGACCTCCTCCGTCCGAAGGGGCATGATGCGCGGTGCTGCCTGCGACTCCACCCCAGGAGCGCACAATCCTAATATTCCCGGAGGCACTCATGGCATCTGTCACATCTCAGCCCGCCAAAGCCATCGCCAAAAGCTACGGACAGAACATCGAGACCGATCTCGCCCTCGAATTCCTGCGCGTAGTGGAGAACGCGGCCATCGCCTGCGCCAAGGTCATGGGCCAGGGCGACCGCAAGTTCGCCGACCACGTCGCGGTCGAGGCCATGCGCAAGACCATGGACACCGTCCCCATGAACGGCCGGATCGTCATCGGCGAGGGCGAGCGCGACGAAGCGCCCATGCTCTACATCGGCGAGCAGGTCGGGGCCGCGTTCCCCGACGGCACCAAGGTTCCCGAGATCGATATCGCCGTGGACCCGCTCGAAGGCACGAACCTGTGCGCCACCGGCTCGCCCGGCGCGATCACGGTGCTGGCGGCATCGGAGAAAGGCGGGCTGCTGCACGCGCCCGACTGCTACATCGACAAGATCGTCGTCGGCCCGTCGTGCAAAGGTTGCGTGGACCTGGACGCGCCTGTGGCCGACAACCTGAAGAACATCGCCAAGCGCCTGGAACGCGACGTCGAGGACCTGGTGATCGTGGTGCTCGACCGCCCGCGGCATGAGAAGCTGATCGCCGACATCCGCAAGGCGGGCGCGCGCATCAAGCTGATCACGGACGGCGACCTCTCGCCGGGCATCTCCGCCTCCGTGATCGGCACGGGCGTACACGCGGTAATGGGCTCGGGCGGCGCGCCGGAAGGCGTGCTTACCGCCGCCGCTATCCGCTGCCTGAACGGCTACATGGTCGGCCGCCTGATGCTGACCAAGCCGGAGCAGGAAGAGCGCGTGCACAAGATGGGGATCAAGGACGTCAAGAGAGTCTACACGGCCGAAGACCTGGCGCCGGGCAAGCAGATCATCTTCGCCGCCACCGGCGTGACCGAAGGCACGATGATGAAAGCAGTGCGCTTCTTCGGCGAGGGCGCACGCACGTCATCGATCGTGTTGACGCTCAACACCGGCAAGGTGCGCTTCATCGAGAGCATCCACCTGGAGAAGAAGCCGGATGTGAAGGTGAGATTCGCGTAGGAGTCAGGAGTCGGTAGTCAGGAGTCAGCTACGGCCTCCCGAGCGGGAGGCCGTTTTGCTTTGCTGACTCCCGACTCCTGACTACCGACTACTGAATTTTCGGCACCGGCGGCCACTCGATGTAGCCTCCTTCGAACAGAGCGACAGTATCTTCCAGCCGCGCTTTGCCGTCGTGAACGGCGAACTGCATGCGCTTGCCAGTGTAGCTCTGGCTCCAGAATGAAACTCCGGCATAGGCCCCGTCGTTGCGCAGAATGTAATAGACCATCTGGATGTAGCGCAGGCGAGTCATGTCGTTGTTATAGAGGTGCGCGAGCCGCCGCAGGACGTCCATCCCCGCCTCGGCGGGCGGCATCCCGCGGCGCATGTTTTCGACGACGGTGTGCGCGCCGGCCACGCGGATGTTTTCCTCGCCATTGCCGGTCGCTCCCGCCGAGCCCACATCCTGATCCGCGTAGCAGCCAGCGCCGATGATGGGAGAATCGCCGACGCGTCCGGCGATCTTCCACTCCAGGCCGCAGGTCGAGGTCATCCCCGACATCTCGCCTTTTTCGTTCACCGCCGAGCAATGGATGGTGCCGTGTTCACGATGGATCACGCGCTCGATGGCGTACTCGCGCCACTCCGGCTCAATGCCCAACTCCACCGCCGCCTGCTCCATCAGCTCCCGCTTGCGCCGCCATTCTTCCGATGTGGGACCTGCCGGAGGCTTCCAGTTGGGATCACTCAGGCCCGGTCCCCACCACCCTTGGCGCGGCATGGTCTCTTTCCACAGCAGCCACATCTTGCGCGAGCGCTCGGTGAGCAGGTTTTCCTTGGGAAAGCCCATCTTCTCGGCGAAGCGTTCGGCGCCTTCGCCCACCAGCATCACGTGACCGGTGTGGTCCATGACGGCGCGGGCCAAGAGCGAGACGTTCTTGATGTTCCTCACCGCGCCCACCGCTCCGGCGCGGCGCGTCGGACCGTGCATGCAGGAGGCATCGAGTTCGACCACGCCATCTTCGTTGGGCAGCCCGCCTAGACCTACAGTCTGGTCATTGGGATCATCTTCCTGCGCCTTGCAAACCAGGGTGACGGCGTCAAGAGTGTCGCTGCCGCGGCGCAGCAGGTCATAGGCGGCGTCGAGCGAGTGCAGCCCCGTGGTTTTTGCGATCAAAGCGGGACGCTTGCCGGCGGGCGCGGGAGGACGGACCATGTGCTTGCCCTCCTGCGGAGCGGCAGCCAGTCCCATGGCCATCGAGGTTGAACCCAGGGTGGCCGTGGCAAGAAAATCGCGGCGGGAGATGCGCATGGCGGTCTCCTGAGAGACGCGACAGGATAGCAGAGAGCAGTCAGCATTCAGCAGTCAGCACTCAGCAGTCAGCTAAAACTGGTTCCTTCGCCCATGCAAAATGAAACGGCCGGCGAACGCCGGCCCGCTTTAGCTGAATGCTGAGTGCTGATTGCTGAGTACTGACTGCTATCCCGCTACCTTCCCCGATTTGGCCTGGTCGGCGCGGAAGCGGAGCAGCACGCCGATCTTGCCGGCTTTCTCGAACTCAGCATCGGGGCCGATATAGACCACGGCGATATTGCCGTCGAGGGCCCGGCGCAGGATCGCATCCGTGAGGTCCTCGAGTTCGCGCGTGTTCTTGCCGCATGCCGGACAGGTGTCCACCAGGTTGCTGTCGAGGTGGCCGCAGTTGCCGCACTCGCTTCCGGGCGCGTAGAAGGCTTCCCCGAACAGCAGTGTCTGCACCTCGCCCTGTTCCAGCGCTTCCAGCACCCCGCGCAGTCCGACTTTGCCGCGCCCGTTGCGTTGCGCGCCGCCCACTACCTCACGGATCAGCGTCTGGCGCTCGCTGGCGCTGTGCTCCTCGAGGATGCGCTGCGCCTGCTCCCGCACTTGGTCGGCGGTAGCGACGGCTGGATCGATGCCGAAGCGTCCCAGCAGCTTCTGCTTGACGTAGGTGTGGAGGTGGGGCTCGAGTTGCGGCCAAACGTCCTCGCGGCAGCCCACGACAAAGCTCTCGCAGCCGGTGTTCTGCAGTTCCTGCAGGCGCTGGGCCACGTTCTTGAAGTGGCGCATGGCCTGGTTCTCGACGTGGCGCTCGACGTGGCCGGCGTCGTAGCCGCCGACCCCGCTGCTGCGGCCGGTGCGCGGCAGCGGATCGACGATCTCGGCCTGCTCGCGGATCTCGCCCATCCACAGCTCGAACAGTCGCGCCCGTTCGCGGTCGATCAGCGCCACACAGCAGCGCGGCGCGGAGGCAGCCACCGCCGCCAGCGGACGCAGGTGGAAGCGGTGCGCGACGTAGAGCTGCGTCCGCTTCAGGTGCTTGGGAAGGTCGAACTCGCGCCAGATTCCCTTCCCCGAGCAGGCAAAGACCGCCTTGCCGCGCGCGTGGTTGCCGTGCAGTTGCTCGGCCAATTCCAGGATGCGCTTCAGGTCGGCGCGCAGGCTGGGGTTGTTGCCGTTCTTCTCGGCACGGCGCAAGGCGTCGCGCACCAGGTCTTTCACCTGGATCTGTTCTTCGCGATGCGATTTGTTCTGCGGTGTCTGCGGCTGGAAATAGAAGGTAACGGCGGAGTTTTCCGCCGATTCCAACTGGGCCAATTGGCGGAGTTCTTCACGAGTGATCATGGCGCTTCCCCCTGTGATGCGAGGTCAGGCAATCCTGGAATGTTGCAGCAGCTTGTCGCGCCAGTGCGAGACCGGCAGCGCCTGTTGGAGACGGTGGCGGGCGGCCTCTATGGCAGCGCGCACCTGGTCCTCCTGGCGGTCGGAAATGGCCGAGATCTCCCGCAACGTGAAGCCTTCGAAGGTGAACAGGATGAAGGCTTCGCGCTCCTCGTTGCTGCCGCCCTTCAGGGCGCCATCGACGAGGTCGACCATCTCGTCGGAAGCGGCGACGTCCTCTGGCGTGGCCATTCGGCGATCGGCGATGACGTCGGACTGGAGCAGCATCTCGTCGGGCTGGTGGTACTGCAACTGGGGCTCGTCGCTGCCGCGCACGTTCTGCTTGCGCGCCGAGGTCTCCAGCGGCACCGCGGTGACCGCTTCGCCGTTGCCCGAGGCCAGCCGCCCGATGGCATGGATGGACAGCCGGTACAGCCAGCGCTCCAGCGACAGCAGCTCCGGCCGTTCTTCCTCGTCGCCCAAAGCGGCGGCGATGGCTTCGTCCACCACCTCCTCTCGGCTGATGAGGTTGGGTTGCAGGAAGCCGTTGGCTTCGCGATAGCGCAACTCGCGCTCCACGAACCGGTCCAGCCGCGAAAGATTGGCGTCGATGTAGGACTTGATGTCCTCGGCCGAAACCAGGGGAGCGTGCACCGCCGCGGGCGTGTCCTCGAACGGAACTGAAGGCAACGATTGTTCCCGTACCGAGCGGCGGAGCTGGCGGCGACGCTGCTGCGAGCGCAAGAGATCCTTGTGCCGGGTGAGCTGCGATACCAGATCGCTGAATGCCGCTTTCATCGCCGCGATCCCCGTGGGGCCGGCCTCTTGCGAGGCCATCTGCCCGGAGGGCAGCCGCAGGTTCAGCGAAACCACCACGCCTTCGCGAGTCCGGCTCTGCTCGATGATCCCCTTCAGGTGCACCAGTTCCGGGCGAAACACCTGCAGCCGGCGTCCCAGTTTTTCGATTTGGTGGTTGAATTGTTTTTCGAGGTCAGGAGCCTTGGCGGTCTTATAGGAGATATGAACATTCATGGATGCCTCGGATACGGGTGCGAGCCCCGCGGCCAAGTCCGCGCCCTGCAACGACTCCATAGAAATTCTACACCTGTGGGTATAGACGCAACCGGAAAAGTGCAGGTTGCATTTTGGGCAGTAAAAATGCGGGAAAACAGGATAACCGCCGAGACGCCGAGGACGCTGAGTAATTGGGTCATTGTGCCCTTGAGCCATTGGGTCATTGAAAACCACAAAAATAGGCTCCGCCATGGGGGCTTGGTTTCAATGGCTCAATGACCCGATGACGCGATGACTCAATTCCTCGGCGTCCTCGGCGCCTCGGCGGTTGTCAGTTCTTGAAATCTAGACAGTGACGGTGACCGAGGTTTCAGTCCTGAGCACCGATCGGTACAACGTGTCGCGCTCTATGGGCTCGCGGCCGGCCTCGCGGATCAGGCGCACCAGTTCCTGCCGGCGCATGCCCTGGGGCGTGGTGGCGCCGGCATCGTGGTAGATCTTTTCTTCGATCACAGTGCCGTCCAGGTCGTCGGCGCCGAAGCGCAGCGCGACCTGCGCGATCTTGGGGCTGAGCATCTGCCAGTAGGCCTTGATGTGCGCGAAATTGTCCAGAACCAGGCGGCTGACGGCAATCTGCCGGATGTCGTTCAGGCCGGTGGTGGTGGGCAGGTGTTCGAGCGGGGTGTTTGCCGGATGGAACGCCAGCGGGATGAAGGTCTGGAAGCCTCCGGTTTCATCCTGCAGGGCGCGCAGCTTGAGCAGATGGTCCACCCGGTCTTCGTTGCCCTCGATGTGTCCGTAGAGCATGGTGGCGTTGGAGCGCAGGCCGAGCTGGTGGGCCAGGCGCGCCGTCTCGAGCCACTGACTGCCGTCGATTTTGTGGTCGCAGATGATATGCCGAATGCGGTCGGCGAAGATCTCCGCCCCGCCGCCGGGCAACGAATCGACACCCGCTGCTCTCAGTTGCTCCAGCGTTTCGCGGGTGGAGAGCTTGGCCCGCTTCGCCAGATACGCAACCTCCACCATGGTGAAGGCCTTGATGTGTACCTGCGGAAACCGTTCTTTGAGCCCGCGCACCAGGTCGAGAAAGTATTCGAACGGCAGATCGGGATGGAGCCCGCCCACGATGTGGAACTCGGTGACCGCCTCGCTGTAGCCCGAGGCCGCCGTCTGCCAGGCTTCTTCAAGCGCCATGGTGTAGGCGCCGGGAGCGTCCTTCTTGCGCCCAAAGGCGCACAGCCGGCACGCGGCCACGCAGACATTCGTCGGATTAATGTGGCGGTTGACGTTGAAGTAGGTGTTGTTGCCGTGCATCCGCTCGCGCACGTGGTTGGCCAGCCAGCCGACGGCGAGAATATCGCCGCTGCGGTAGAGGGCGAGGGCGTCTTCGGCGCTCAGGCGCTCGCGAGTGAGAACCTTCGCGTGGATCGGGTACAGCCGAGAATCGTCGGTTTGGAACTCTTGTGCCATCCCAAGGCAAATCATACCCTAGCCGGCGGACGGACGTCAGTCTGACTCCTGCACGAACACGTGACCGCGCCGGCTCATGATCAGTTGCGGTTGCGGAAAACAGCTATAGACGGGTGACGTTGGCGGCCTGCAGGCCCTTGGGGCCGTCTTGCACTTCGTATTCCACCGCGTCGCCCTGGTTGAGAGAGCGATATCCATCCGACTGGATGGCGGAATAGTGCACGAACACGTCTCCGCCCTGTTCCCGCTGGATGAAACCGAATCCCTTGGTGGCGTTAAACCACTTCACCGTGCCACGTTCTTTCTCTGCCATTCGCTTACTGATACTCCTTACTCGACCCCACTACCTTCACGCCGGAGACGCGAACCAGTGAGAATCTCTGGTGGCTGGACAAGGGAGTTGCCCAAAACGAAAAATCCCCCGAGCCTTTTTTGGCCCGCAGGGACTTCGTTCAATGCGTAAAACGGCACTTCACTTGCCCAACTCGGCAAAATTATAAGCCAGGTAATCGCTCGATTGCACGAGCAATAGTGAAAACCACACCGGCTAGGCCCGGTTTTTCGGGGCCTTGCCCGGAAGCGCCGCGGGATTCTCGTGGGTGCGCTCGCGGAACCCGCCCTTCAGCCCCGTAGCCAGGGAGACGGCGTCTTCCCCGTACTTGTCGCGCAGCCGGTCGGCGGCGGAGAGAGCCTGCTGCCAGCGTTCGTGCTTTTGGCTGTCCAGCAGCCCGAGTTGCCCTTCGGCGGCTTCGAAGGATGAGGCATGAACGCCCAACAGTCGCACCTCGGCGCCCGGCTTCCAGTTCGCACGAAAAAGCGCACGGATTGGCTGGAGAATCTCGCCATCAAGCTGGGTCGCTCGCGGCAGGCTGCGGGCGCGGGTGATGGTGGAGAAATCCTTGTACCGCAGTTTGAGCTGGACGGTGCGGGCGTAGAGCCCGTGTTCGCGCAGGC